>CAJUNJ010000030.1 GCA_910587825.1 uncultured Christensenellaceae bacterium | reverse complement strand
CAAATGTTTAGGAAGTTCGCCCTTAATTTTAACGTAGTCCGTTAACGTGGGCAAAAGCCTTGTTTTGAATTTGGTGGTGGAGTTGAGCGCGATTGACATCAGCTCGTGGCGGATATAGGGGTTTTGATACCTTTCTATAACGCTGTTTGCAAACGCCGTCATCTCGTCCTTCGGCAGAGCTATCGTGGGATTTACTTCTTCAAAAATGAAGTCGCGCACGAATTTGCCGATTACGGGGTCGCTAACCGCCTCGCCTACGGTATCGATGCCGGCAAGATATGCAACGGGCACCATCGCCGTGTGCGAACCGTTCAAAATTTTAACTTTTCTCTGCTTGTACGGGTGAATATCGTCGGCGAAAATTACGTTTAACCCCGTTTTATCCGCGGGTAAAACGGCTTGTATCTTCGGCTCTTTCTTCAAAACCCAAAGGTGGAAAATTTCGCCCTTTACAACGTTGTTATCCAAATATCCCGTTTCCTTTTGGATTTCTTCAATCTCGTTTCTGGGATAACCGGGAACAATTCTGTCAACAAGCGTGGAAGTAAAGTGGTTTGCCGTTTGCAACCATTCGATAAACGCCGCGCTCATTTTATTGATGCGCGCAAGCTCGGTCAAACAACGGTAAAGTTCGTCGCCGTTGTCGTCGATAAGTTCGCAGGGAATAATGCAAAGTCCCTTATTTTTGTCGCCTTTAAAGTGGTCGTAACGTCTTTTTAAAAGCGCCAGAAGCTTTCCGGGGTAGCTCTTGGGGCATTCTGAAAAGTCGGTATCCGCAGGGTCAACAGCAATACCCGCCTCGGTTGTGTTGGAAATAATAACCTGTAAATCCTCGCTTTCGCCGTATTTAAGGTACTTTTCATATTCAGTAAAGGGATTCAGGCAGTCGCCGATTACGTCTATAATCCGGCTTTTTTTAACTTTTTTGCCGCCGTCGATACCCTCTAAGCGCAAAGTATACAATCCGTCCTGGTCTTTAAGTTCCTTAACCCTGCCGAAGGGCATAGGCTGAACGACGACCACGCCCGCGTCAATTGCGCCTTTATCGTTTAAATCCTGCAAAATCCATTCAACGAAAGCGCGCAAAAAGTTACCTTCGCCAAACTGCATAATTTTAATCTTTCTTGCAGGCGCGGGATTTTTAAGTAAGTTTTTATTCAATAATTCCATAGTATAAATTCCTCTCAGTGCCTTACGACTTCGTTTTCGATAATCTGCTCGGTCTCCGCGTCAAAAAGATACGCGGCGCTTTGAGGGATATAGAATTTGAACTCTTCGCCCATTGCCGGCGTATAGTGCGGATTAACTTTAAGAATTATGTT
>CAJUNJ010000029.1 GCA_910587825.1 uncultured Christensenellaceae bacterium | reverse complement strand
TGTTAACGTATGTACCGTTTACTTTATTGTAACTTGACATAACGCATTTCGGCTGTGCTTTTCTTACCGTTAGCTTGAACGCTTTAAGATAAATCTCTCTTAACGCACGCTCATTGACTTCGCTGGACGATTTCATACGATTATCTTCCTGATTGTTACAACAAAAATGTTTAATAGTGACTGCGCAACGTTCATTACTCTGAACGCCCAACGTCAATGCGCTTGCCATTTCTGCTGTAAGTATAGGGTCTTCGGAATAATATTCGTAATTTCTTCCGCAAAGAGGATGCCGTTGTATATTCATACCGGGCGCCAACCATATTCCTACTTTATATTGTTGCATTTCGCAAGAAGTAGCTATACCGATTTGCCTGACTAAAGCGGGTGAAAAAGTCTGCGCTTGAACCGTCGCGCTCGGCCATGCCGTACAAAACTGATAAACAAGCTGTGCCTTTTTACTTGTTTTACTCCATAAGCGGTCTAAAAATCTAAACAGTTTTTTAGCTTTCACTAAGTCCTGTGGCAATTTGCCGCCTGTTTTAATCTTGCCGTTGGGTTCAACGGCGTATTTCATCGAAATTCTTATTCCTGCAGGACCGTCCGCCATAACGGTGGGATAATATCCGTATTTTTTACAAACCTTTGTGTCTATTTGTCCGCTTGCGCCGACAACGCCGAGTATTCCGCCGCTCATCAAAGTTGGAGCTCCAACGCACAGACAAGTTAATTCTTTGGCGTTCATTTTTTTCGTTTCGGGCAAAATATTCACTTTGGGAGCATCGTAATTATTTTGAACAAACTGTATCGCATTTTCGTCCAAATGCAGAATATCGCCTACGGGTTCTTCTTCCACATACCGAACGGGCGCAGCAATTTCTTCAACTCTGCATTGTGCAAATTCAATCGGTTTGCATTTTTCTACAATAAATTCCCTATCGACCACAATAGTTGCGACCGGCGTTGTATTACGGGAAGAGTTACCGACTCTGACGATATAATTACCTTTTTCTAAAATGAAACAGGAACGCGTTTCGTCGTACGCTGCAAAATCTTTTAATTCAAATCCCGACGTTACCGTTCCGCATTCTCCAACCGCTATCAAATCGGTTTTTGCAAAGGCGGCTAACTGCTGATATTCGCGTTTGATTTTCCCTGACGGGCAAGATAAATATATTTGGACGACCTCTTTACCCGCTGTTTTTCCTATATTTTCAACTTGCGCTTTTACCGTAACTTCCCCGCCCGATAATTCCGCCTTTGCTTTTATTTCAAATTCGGTATAGGAAAGCCCGTATCCGAAAGCATATTTAGGCTTGATATCGAATGTGTCAAAATATCTGTATCCGACGTAAATACCGTCTTTATAAAGCTCTCTGTCTGTGTTTCCGTCCAAATAACTGAACGAATCAGAGCAAGGAAGGTCTTGCAAATTTTTAGCCCAAGTTGCAGCAAGCTTTCCGCAAAAATTTTGTTTTCCCAATAACAAATGTGCTAAAGCCAAACCTCCGTTTTGCCCTGCCTGCCCCATAAAAACGACTGCGCCGAGCTTCATCTCGAGCAAAGGATTTACATCAATACATGCACCCGTATTGAGAACAAGTATGGTGTTTTTATAGTGCTCCGAAATGAATTTAAGGTCGCGGATTTCTTTATCGTCAAAATTATACTCGCCTTTCTTAACACGCCTATCCATACCTTCGCCCGCCTGTC
>CAJUNJ010000028.1 GCA_910587825.1 uncultured Christensenellaceae bacterium | reverse complement strand
AATAGAAAAACATATCCGCGGGTTATTGGTTGCCATAGGCGAAGACCCCGACAGGGAAGGTTTGCGCGAAACGCCCGCCAGAGTTGCGCGAATGTATGAAGAAGCGTTTGAAGGAATTAAATACACCAACGGCGAAATTGCGGAAATGTTCGGAAAAACGTTTGAAGTTCCGTCCGACCCGAATTCAGGCGACACGGTAGTCATAAAGGACATAAGCGTGTTCAGTTATTGCGAGCATCATTTGGCGCTTATGTACGATATGAAAGTCGACGTGGCGTACGTACCGCACGGAAGAGTTCTGGGACTCAGTAAAATTGCACGAATCTGCGATATGGCGGCAAAGCGTCTGCAATTGCAGGAGCGTCTGGGACGGGACATTGCCGAGATAATTTCGCTTGCGGCTTTATCGCCCGACGTCGGCATAAGGATAGAAGGTTGCCACAGCTGTATGACTTCGCGCGGGATAAAAAACGTATCGTCAAAAACGGTTACCAAAACTTACTTGGGCGCGTTCAAAGACGACGTTTCTCTGCAAAATCTTTTGGGGGACAGGGTATGAAGGCGCTTGTTTTATTGAGCGGCGGCGTGGACAGCGCAACCTGCCTCGGGCTGGCGGTTCAAAAATACGGTGCGGCGGAAGTTTCAGCACTTTCGGTTTACTACGGTCAGACCCACAGTAAAGAACTTGACGCGGCGCAAAAAGTTGCCGACTTTTACGGCGTTATTTTAAGGAGGCTTGACCTTTCTGTCATATTCGAAGGTTCGGACTGTCCGCTTTTGGCGGATTCGCCCAATGATATACCTATGCAAAGTTATGCAGAACAGCTTTCCGTAACCGGCGGCAAACCCGTTTCGACTTACGTCCCTTTCCGTAACGGGCTGTTTCTTTCGGCGGCGGCAAGCGTGGCGCTTTCTCACGGGTGCGAGGTGATATATTACGGCGCGCACAGCGACGACGCGGCGGGTAACGCCTATCCCGATTGCAGCGAAAAGTTCAATTCCGCTATGGGTGAAGCTATTTATACGGGTAGCGGCGGACAGCTTAAAATTTCAGCGCCTTTTGTAAATTTAAACAAATCTCAGGTTGTAAAAAAGGGGCTTGAACTCGGCGTTCCCTATAAATATACCTGGAGCTGCTATTCCGGCGGCGCAAAACCTTGCGGCGTATGCGCTACCTGTCGCGACCGCGCCGCCGCATTTAAAGCCAACGGAATAGAAGACCCTGCAATAAAAGGAGAATAAAATGCCAAGAGAAAAAAATAGTGAAGGTATTACCCTGCTCGGGAACAACAAAACCGAATATACGCAGACTTACGACCCGTCCGTTTTGGAAACGTTTGAAAACAAACACCCCGGAAGGGACTATTTCGTAAAGTTCAACTGTCCCGAATTTACAAGCCTTTGCCCGATTACGGGTCAGCCGGATTTTGCCACGGTATATATTTCGTACGTACCGCGCAAAAAGATGGTTGAAAGCAAGTCTTTAAAGCTGTATCTTTTCGGGTTCAGAAACCGCGGCGATTTCCACGAAGACTGCGTGAACATAATTATGAACGACCTGATTGATTTGATGGACCCTGCATATATTGAGGTATGGGGCAAGTTTTTGCCCCGCGGCGGAATTTCCATTGACCCCTATTGCAACTACGGAAAAAAGGGGACCGAGTGGGAACAGGTAGCCTGGGACAGACTTTCACACCACGATATGTATCCCGAAAAAATCGACAACAGATAATAAAAAAAGCGGATGACTGTCCGCTTTTTTTATTGTGTAAACGAAAACCCCGCGATAGTCTGCTACGCAGCGGTACGACGCGGGGTTCAATATAGGTTTACCGATGAGTATTGAAATAAAAACTCCGATTGTGTAGAATTAAGTAAGACCTGCCAGTCAAACAAGAACACAATCGGAGGACATTATGAATAACAACTACTTTGAATCCGAAGAAGGACAAAGAGAGTTTGCGACGTGGCAAGCCGAAAGGCAACAACGACAACTGAATAATAAACTCAATAAAAAGGAATCCCGTTAAATCGTATAGGGATAGCCGTTGAAAAAGACGGATAACGAAAACCGCCGAAGCGAGCGGTATATAAATAAAAGAGTTACATAATAGGGCTCACGCAAAAAGACGAAGTATTTTTGTGGGAAGAGGAAACGCAACGTAGCGAAATTGCCGTTTGAAATAACAAACGGCATAAAGCGGAGTTAGCGGTGACGAGGTTGCGCCGAATATCATAAACCTAAACAACGGCAACAGCCGATAGAGTTTGATTGCTCTATCGGCTGTTTTATATTTATAAATAGTAAATCATCACTTACCGCAAGGTTACAATAATAGACAATATCTAACTGAAAATTTTCAGTTCGGAAAGAGCTTTGCATTTTATCGAATCCAAGTATTTTATTATAGAGGCAGAATACATAAACGATAAGTTATTTTCAACGTTATTGAAATCGATATTAAACAAGTCTTTAACTCGTTCCAGACGATAAGTTACTGTATTTTTATGTACAAATAGAATTCTGCTCGTTTCATTTAAGCTTTTATTATTTAGTAAATACTGATATAGTGTTTCAAGAAAGGACGTGTTGTTATCTCTATCATAAATATAAATTTCAAGAATTGTTTCGTTGATATAGTTTAAGATAACGTCGGTTGTAGGAGCATTAAAAAGCGGAACAAGCAATTTATTTTCTTCTTCATATTTTAAACAAT
>CAJUNJ010000027.1 GCA_910587825.1 uncultured Christensenellaceae bacterium | reverse complement strand
CCTGTCGGGGTCTTCGCCTATGGCAACCAATAACCCGCGGATATGTTTTTCTATTGCTTTAATATCCATATTCTCTCCTATACCCCGCGCATATCGGGATTCCAGATAATTTTATGTAACTGTAATTGCAGGCGTACACCGTTAAGCTTACGCTCTTTCATAAACTCGGCTATTTCTACGGGCTTGATTTTCCCGAACACGGGACTGAAATAAACGCGGCACCTGTCTGTAAGTCCGTATACGTTTATTATCTCTTCCGCACGCAACAAATCGCACTTATCCCCGACGACAAACTTTACCGCATCGCGTAACGTAAGGTAAGAAAAGTTTTCGGTCAGCATATATTTTTCCATTCCGCTTGAAGGAAGTTTATAATCGGCGGTAACGGCGGGACGGGGCGACAGGGAAACGATATTTTTCAACGGCACGCTTCCGTTGGTTTCTATTTCGACTTCTGCGCCCGAAGCGCCCAGAAGTTCTATAAGATACGCAATATCCGCCTGCAAAAGCGGCTCGCCACCGGTAAGGGTAACGTTTTTTATGCCCGTTGATTTCACGTATGCAACAAGCTCTTCCGCAGAAGCAAATTCGTATTTCACGTCGGCGGTATTAGCCCAGCGCGTATCGCAGTAACCGCAATTCAGATTACAGCCGCAAAACCGCAAAAACACGGCAAGCTCGCCCGCGCGCGGACCTTCGCCGTTAATGCTGACAAACTTTTCTGCAACTTTAAAACAGCGCATATCACTCACCGTACATCGCGCAGTTTTCCGGCGACTCGTAAACGGTTACGCAGGAAACAGACAAGCCCTTTTTGTAAAGGTCGTCGTATATGTGCGCGGCAAAGTTTTCCGCAGTAGGTCTGAACTCCGTTTCAACCAATGAAAAGCCTTCTTCTTTGAACGCGGCAACCGTCGCGGGTTTAAGGGTATTTTTTTCGTAAATAAGCGTATGGTCAAATCCTTCCGCAAGCTTTTTTACCGCTTGCTTAAAATCGCCGAAGTCCAGAAGCATACCGCGCTTTTCGCCTTTTCCCTGCAACTTGTCACCGCATATCTTTACTTCCACAATCCAATGGTGACCGTGAATATTTGCACACTTGCCGTTGTATCCGTGAAGAAAGTGCGCGCTATCAAAACAAGCCGAAGTTTTTAAGTAATACATATCTCTCCCTTTTAGCAAAAAAAGTGCAGCCGAACAAAACGACCGCACCTAAAAAGACTATTCCCATTCAGATGCCCTGGTTTTGTTTAAAGACAGGATGGCGCAAACGAACTGTCTGTTTAGCTGACCATATAATACCACGCCGCAACGCGTATGTCAACTCAATCGCAATGCGTAAAAATATAGGAAAATTATTTTTACTTCTTCTATAATTCTATTTCCGTTATTTAACAGCAAAACCGTGCACGCGCACAAAAATAGTTGATTAATCAACTATTTTGCTTGACTTATGGCTTGTCATATGATATAATACTTGTTGATTAATCAACATTAAAGGAGCTGGAAATGGAACATACCAAGAAAAGACTTTTGCTTAAAATACTTTGCATAGTGCTTGCGGTATTCATTGCGATAGCCGCGGCGCTGGGCATAACCGTCGCCTGCCTCTGGGGCAACGAAATTGCAACGGTGGCAAGTTTTAAACAACTGCGTGAAAGAAACGACGCCAACGAAGAGGGTTCGGTTTACCGTATGGACGTTAAGGGCGGCTTCTACTTCGACGAATTTTTAAAGCAGGGCGCTTCGAGCGATAAAGAACTGATAAACTTTATCACGGGCAAAATTACCAAAGGGCTTATAAAAATGGACATCGGCGAAACGGATATAGGCTGCGCTTCGTTCACCGCGAAAACGCCCGAAGGCGACGTACTTTTCGCACGCAACTACGACTTTGCAAAGACCAACGTCTGCATTACGCTTGCCGACCCCGGCAAGGGCAGACATAAATCGTTTTCCTCCGTCGACTTAAATTACGTCGGAATGGACGTTGACAGGGACGTCAACGGACTTATGAACAAGATAACCTGCCTTGCCGCCCCCTTCACCCCTTTGGACGGAATTAACGACGCCGGCGTCAGCTGCGGGATATATATGTCCTATCAGGGCGGAACGGCTACCGAAGGCACCGTTGCGACAGACCAGAAAGACGAAAGCAAAAAGAACATTACTTCCACCACTATGCTCAGAATGGTTCTCGATTACGCCGACGACGTTGACGAAGCCGTAGAACTTATAAAGCAGTACAACTTACACGATTCGGCAAACACTTCGTTCCACTATATGGTTGCCGATGCAAGCGGTAAAAGCGCAATTTTGGAATGGCTGCCCGAAAACGGAACCGACTCCACCGACAACGACGGCTCTTCAAGAAAGCTGGTCGTAACCTATAACGACGACCCTATGTACGACGCTTTGCGCGCCGAAGACGAATTTAAATATCAGTGGATAACAAACTTTATAGTAAACGGACACGAAAGCTATTACGAAAACAACGACGGCAAACCCGGCTACGACCGTTACGAACATATCTACGCCAAACTTAAAGAAGGCAAGGGAGTTGTTGCCGACGAAAACGCGGCTATGGATATACTTGCCGACGTGGGCAGACGCACCTGGAACGGGGGCGGCGGATGCACCGTACACAGCGCGGTGTTTAACCTGACAAAGAAAACCGTGCTTTGGGTCGCAAACGAAAACTTTGACGACAACACCGCCGTTTACAGCTACTCATTCGAAAGCGGAAAACTTACTACCCTTTCTTGATACGTTTATCAAAAAAAGATACCCCCTGCTTGCTCTTTGCAAGCAGGGGGTTAATAATTGTGCCTATTTCGTTTTATTCTCATCCGATAAATTACGCAATAAATCAAATACAACCTTTCTTTTGCTTTCAGGCACTTTTGCAAATAATTCTAACAATGCTGTTTGCTCGGAAGTTAATTCGCTCTCATCTACCCGACTATAAAATTCCGCCTGCGAAATTCCAAAAGCTAAACATACGCTTTCAATAGAAGCTCTGTCAGGCGTGTAGTGCTTTTCATTAAACCAATCATAAACAGTAGTCGGATAAAAACCAGCTTCTTTCGCAAGCTTGTATTTAGTCCAATTATTTTTTTTTAATAATTCTTCAATTCTTTCCTGTACAGTCATATATTTTACCGATATTATATGTTAGCAATAATATTTTATAACTGTTGACATAAATTTTAATGCGTGTTAAAATGTATGTATTATTAGTGTTAAAGCGTAAATTTGTATATTTTATTGGAAAATCTATGCAAAAAACTTGTTGTTGTACAGGACACCGCCCGAAAGGCTTTTCGTTTTAACTATTGCCCTGCGCTACACGAAAGAATAAAAAATTTTATTGACATAAAAATTTTTTTTTGCTAATATAAAATTGTCAGATTAATTTAATAAAGATTTCCGCTAATGGGCATAGTTTTGGTAGAGCTATACCCAAGTTGCTGTTTACAAATCCCATTAGCGAAATTGTAATTAGTCTGACAACTCAGTAATAAAGGTATGTTCTGCGGTGTCGTTTCCGCAGGAAACGGCATCTTTTTATTTATAGAAAATTCTGTCGTCTGTTCTGCCAAGCAAATAATCAATAGATACTTTTAATTCTTCTGATAATAAAATAAGATTTATAATTGACGGTATATAGTGCTTATTTTTCCAATTAGTTGTATAACTTGTAGAAATATGGAGTTTTTGCGCAATTACATAATCGGTCAAATGTTTTTCAGCTTTAAGAGCTTGATACCTATCTAAAAATGATAATTTCATATTAGATTTTTCAAAATAAGAATTATTTGTTCTACCTAAAAGATATTCGATTGAAATATTAAAGTAATCGGCAATTCTTATTAAAATAATAGGTTTCGGTATAATACCTAACTCTTTGATTTTAATATAAACATTATAATCGATATTCAATATTTTCGGTATATCAGATATTTTACCGTCTAAATCCGATATAAGTTCCATAAATCGTTGTTTAAATTCTTCCGAGCGTTCCATATCTGAAAGGTTACATTTAATTTTTGTCAATTTAACTAATTTATAATTATAAAATAGCTATATTTCTATAAAAAATTAGCTTTATAAAAACAAAATGTGAAG
>CAJUNJ010000026.1 GCA_910587825.1 uncultured Christensenellaceae bacterium | reverse complement strand
TAGGGCTATGCCCGAAAATGAAATACCACCCGCTATGCGGGTGGATTATTATTGTGTAAACTAAAACCCCGCGATAGTCTGCTACGCAGCGGTACGACGCGGGGTAGAATAAAGGTTTACCGATGAGCATTGAAATAAAAACTCCGATTGTGTAAAATAAAGAAGTTGACCCGCCAGTCAAACAAGAACACAATCGGAGGACATTATGAATAACATCACAAATAGTTTAGCACATACGAAATGGAATTGCAAGTATTACATAGTGTTCGCACCTAAGTACAGACGAAAAGTATTTTTTGAAGAGAAACGAATAGAAATACGAGAAATCTTGCGAACGCTATGCCAATGGAATGGCATTGAAGTGATAGAAGGAGAAATATGCCCAGACCATATACATATATTGGTAAGCATACCACCCAAAATGAGCGTTGCGGGATTTATGGGATATTTGAAAGGCAAGAGCAGTCTAATGATATACCAAAAGTGGGGCAATATAAAATTTGTATACCGCAACCGCGTTTCGTCGCAGACAGAGGCATAAGTGTGGCGGAACTGATGGGGTACGTGAGCCGTTAATTTTAAATATCTTTTGTAAATTTACATTTCGGGTAATTACTACAACCGTAAAAATCTCCGTACTTTCCTTTTCTTAAAACAAGCGGGGCATTGCATCTTGGACAAATATTCTGAGCAATCTGTCGCTGTGTTTCGTGAATAGATTTTATATGTTCTCTCTTTGAAATATCGGTTGCATTATTTCGTGTTAAAGCACCTACGATGTTTTCAATCTCCGCATTTGAAAGCGTATCTGTGGAAGTAGCGATTCGGTTTTGCAAACCGCGGATTGTAAAAACATTATCTGCATGAATATGAGCAATATTCCCTTGAACGAATACAACGCAGGAGTTCACCCAAACTGATTTCGGCAATAAACTTTTAATGTGGTATGCGTGAGTGGCATTTTGCTTTATTGGATTGTAAAATATATTTTTTACGTTTCCTCCGGCTAAAACTTGTGTCCATTCTTTTTGCTCTGCGCCACCGTAAATATCTCCGCTATAATTTTTGGTTTCAATGACAAACACGCCTTGTTTGCCCACATAAATGTGATCTATCTGGTGAGATTTATTAAATTCGTCTACCACAATATAGTCATTAAATGTAGTTCCGTCGAATTGACTTAACATTTTAGCAACAGCATTTTCTCCAAGATTGCCACGTGTTGACGGAAGTTTTAGCCAAATAACTAAGCCGCCGATAACTACTATTAAGATTATCCCAATAATTATAAAAAGCATAGCAATATCCTAGTTATAAAAGTGAATAAATTATATCACAATTACGAAAGTTATGCAAGTGCAAAACCTAAAAAAAGACGGAAGATTTAGTCCGTCTTTTTGCATAACATCATCGGCAAATTTGAATATAATTTGGGGAGTAATTGGGGAATAAAATTTTTAAGAGGTAAAAATACACTATATTTTTATTTAAATAGATTTAAAAAACTATATATTGTGCTTTCAATGCTTAATTTTCGACACGCCAGCAGGTATTGTGAACAGTAAACAATTTTTGTTTATTTCAAAAAAATTTTTAAAAAAGGTATTGACAAAACACTGACTATCGATTATAATCTACTTAATCGGTTAAGTAACACAAAACCGAAAAACGAAAATAGAGGTAGAAATGATGAAAAAGGCTACAAAATGGATCGGACTTGTAATAGCTTCGGCAGTTTGCGTAACTTCGGTCGCTATGCTTGCGGCTTGCAACGACACCAAAACGGAAGAATACACCGTTACCTTTTACGACGGTACGACAATTCTTGACACGCAAAAGGTAAAAGAGGGTGAAATGGCAACAAAATGGACTCCCACGAAAACAGATTATAATTTTGTCGACTGGTACGCTACGCCCAACTTTGCGCATCTTTTCAAGTTTGACGAACCGATTACCGAAAACAAGTCGGCATTCGCGCAGTGGGTTTCGGTAAATCAGAGCGAAGATACGAGAGAATATTATATAGTCGGCAGCGGCACAAGCCCTATACTTTTAAAGAGTAACTGGGGTAAGGTGTTCGATTCTACTACGAGAATGACCAAAACCGCCGGCAAGAACGAATATAAGTTTACGCTAGACTTACAGGTCGGCGACAAGTTCCAGTTTGCAATTAACGAAAGCTGGCACAACCAACGCGGAGCGGGTTACCTTGCAACCACAAAACTTGACAACGGCACGGTGGCGTTCAGCGGTTCGGCTACGATAGGCGACAACTCGGCTTACAGAAACGACATAAAGGTCGAATATGCGGGCAATTATACCTTTACGCTGACAACCCACCCCGACGACGATACTTATGAAAGCACTCACCCCGAATATACCGAGGCAAAGAAAGAAGCTTTCAACATAAACCCGTTGGATAAAATAAGCTGGGTTCGCAACGGCGACGTAATCGAGACCGCCGAAAAAGTGGTAGACTATTACATAAAGGGCGCGGGTATCACTAATTGGAAGGATATGTACAATGCTGCGACCAAGATGAACGGCTCCGACGGCGTGTACACTCTCGAAGTATACCTTAAAGAGAAAGAAGAATTTACGTTTACCACATTGTTTACGGTAGGAAGCCAAGTCGGAACAGGCAATATTTACTTACGTGCTGACATTCTTGACGAGGCAAGCAAGGCATATTTAGACCAAACCGCTTCTTACAATATGGTAGCCAAAGCGGCTGGCAGCTATAAGTTTACCTATACCGAGGCGACAAACGTTATGTCGGTTGCTTTCGACGCGTCTAAGGTTCCCGCTGCGACAGATTACTATATTGACGGAACGTTTGCGGAAGGCGTTGATAATTGGTCGGGATATTGCTTCAATGAAAAATTCAAATTGACGGAAACTACCGCCGGCTCGGGCATTTACGAAATTAAAAACGTTGCGCTTAAAGCCGACTCGGAGATAATAATACAGGCGTTCAAGGCGGGTTCTACCGAACGCGGCGAATGGGGAACGGAGAGCTACAACGGGCTCGGAAGTTACAACTATACCTATCTTTACGACGGCGGAGCGGCGTTTGAAGCGGTCGGCAACGGCAACAACAATATCAAGGTAAAAACCGCGGGAAATTACGATATTACTTTCGACAGTTATGCAAAGATGATTACAATAACAGCGCATAACTAAAATTATAAAACGTTGGATATTTACATCGGATGTTCTAACGTCAATGCGTGTTGCCGCGGATTTTCGGCAGATTATTTGTTCACTATTGCGACGGGAAAATCAGATTTTTACGCGGTAAAAGGCGCGTAATAAAAAAAAGCCCGTAAAAAAACGGGCGTTCCTGCGGACGCCCGTTTAAATTAAATTTTATAGGAGTGAACGTCGAATTGTTCGTGGCTGAGCGCTTTGTTTATGCAGTCCGCGGTCTGTTTGCAAAGCGGGGTATACAAATCTTCGTATAAAACGTCGGCGCTGCGTTGTGATAAAAAGTCGGCAATAAAACCGTTTGACGTAAGTATGTTTTCGGCTTTTACGTTTTGAAGCCCTACGCCGCTTCCTATAAACACGACGTGTTCAAACGTTTTAAGTATTTCGTTTTTGAGTGCGGAGTCGGCGGGTTCCAGGCAGACAAAGGTATACCCGTTTTTAAAATACCCGTCGGCTTTCCGCCTCAGTTTTGAATAGTCTACGGTAATCTGGAAAAAAAGTTTGTCTTCCACAAGACAGTTTACGGCGATAAGCGGTATGTAGTTGTAATTACCTATTTCGTAAAAGGTCTCTTTCGATACGTTATACGCGATTATAGCGTCGGCGTTGGAAATATTTCCGAAGGGCGGGGGACAAAAAATAAGCCCGAAATTTTTGCGTAACGACGCGGAAAGCCCTTCGAGAACGTTTACAAATTCCGCCTTTTCCGCATAGCCGCCCGTACGGGTGCAGACAGCCACTAATTTAGAGGTGGAAGAACGCAGGTTTTTGGCGAACACGTTGGGTTTATAGTTAAACATATTTATTACGTGCCAAATCTTGTTTTTAGTCTCTTCGCTTATCGTTTGCCCTTGCGTATTGTTTATCACGTAAGATACCGTTGCGGCGGATACGCCCGCTTCTCTGGCAATATCGTGTATAGTTATTCTTTTTCCCATATCCGTAATTATAACAATAGAAAAATAAAAAGTCAATTAAAGGTGTCGTTATGGATGAAAATGCCTTACTTCATTATCCCGAATCCAAATTCTGCTTTGCGCTTGGTCAGGACACCGTCTGTCTGAGATTGAGAATTTCAAAGTCCGATAATCCCGACCGTATAAACGTCGTTTACGGGGGCAAATATACTTATGCGACGGTCCGCAAAACCGCGCAAATGCAAAGGATTTGCGAAGACAGATTGTTTGCTTATTACTCCGCCGTATTAAAGCTGAATGATTTGCGGCTGGTGTACGTGTTTGAAATTACCTGCGGCGAAAACGTGTATTTTTACTCGGAGGACGGGTTGACCGAAAAATTCGATTTCGAACTGAGTTATTATAACTGTTTTCAGTATGCTTACATAAATAAATGCGATATAATAGAACCCGTCGGCTGGATGGATACGGCGACGTTTTATCAGATTTTCGTCGAAAGATTCAATATGGGCGGCGCAAGCAAAGACAAATCGTACATCAATCTCAAATGGGGGGATATCCCCGACCCCAAAAGTTTTGCGGGCGGGGATATAAAGGGCATAACCCGAAAATTGGGATATCTGAACGGGCTGGGGATAAACGCCCTGTACCTTACTCCCGTATTTCGTTCCGTGTCTAACCATAAGTACGACATAAGCGATTATTACGAGATAGACGAAAATTTCGGCAGTAAAGCCGATTTGAAGGAACTTGTAGAAAAAGCCCATTCTATGGGTATAAAAGTCGTGCTGGATGCGGTGTTTAACCATTGCAGCGAAAATTTGAAAGAATTTAAGGACGTTTTGCAAAAGGGCAGAAAATCTGCTTATTACGACTGGTTTGTAATTACAAACGATAATCCCCTCGAATACGAGTGTTTTGCTTCCTGCAAGTATATGCCCAAGTTCAACACTTCCAACCCCGAAGTCTGTCAATATCTTATCGGTATTGCGACCTATTGGATAAAAGAGTACGACATAGACGGCTGGCGGCTGGACGTGTCGGACGAAGTGTCGCATACGTTCTGGCGGCAGTTCAGGACGGCGGTAAAGGCAATAAAGCCGGATTGCGTTTTGATAGGCGAAAACTGGCACGACGCCAACGTTTATCTCCGCGGAGATCAGTTCGACTCTATTATGAACTATGCCTTTACGAAAGCCTGTCTGGATTTTTATGCTTTCGGACAGTTCGGCGTCGAAGAGTTCGCCTGTAAGCTTAACGAAATTCTTATGCGCAATACGGATGCGGTCAATAAAATGATGCTTAACTTGCTCGACTCGCACGATACCCACAGGTTTCTCACCCGTGTAAACGGCGATAAGAAAAAGCTTATGAGCGCGCTTGCGCTTACCTATTTTTTCACGGGGGTGCCTTGCATATATTACGGTACCGAAAACGCTATGGAGGGCGGGTACGACCCCGATTGCCGCAGAACGTTCGACTGGTCGCTTGAAAACAAAGATAACGAGGTGAAGTCGCTTATAAAGCGGTTGACCGCCTTAAAACGCACGCCGGATTTTGCCGCCGCACGGGCGGTTATAAGCGCCGGTTGCGGTAGGCTTACGGTAAGCCGCGGAAAGTATAACCTGACAGTTTATGACGACGGCGGTTTTGCCGTAGAAGGAATATAAGCAAAAGGGAGGTAAAGATGAAAAAAACGTTGCCCGCCTTAATTTCCCATATCGCGTTGATTCTTGCGCTGATAGTAGTTATGGGAATACTCGGCATAATCGCTTCGGGCGCCGCCGCGGAGGGGAGCGAAAAGTTTACGGGCGAATTGGAGCGCGGCGTAACTTTGCGTATTCTCGAAAACGATACGGCGAAAGAACAGGGCTATCTTAAAGAGCTATTGGACTCTTTCAACGCCGAATACGCGGAATACGGAATCAAAGCCGTGGACGCGAATATGGACCAATACACCGATCTTGAAACGGGCGGCCCTTACGGATACGGACCGGACGTCCTGTATCAGGCAAACGACGCGTTGATGAAATACGTCGACGGAACGCGCAAACATATCCTGCCTTTGCCCGTAGAAGAACTCGACTGCTACGAATACATAGACGAAAGGGCGTGGGACGCATATAAGGTAACCATAGAAAACCAAAACTTTTACTGCGGCGTGCCTGTAAATATTCAACAGCCGTTGCTCTATTACCGTAAAGATTTGTTGCCTGCCGATTGGGAAAACGAATGGGACGACGATAAAAACGGCGTTCCCGACATTATAGAAAACTGGTCGGCGATGTACCGCTATTCCAAGCAGATAAGGACGGAGAGCGGAGGAAGCAAATACGGTTATATGAAGTCGCTCAACGACGGATATTTTGCATCGGGCTATTTCTTTTCGTACGGAGGATACGTCTTCGGCGGAGAGGACGGAAAGGATACTTCGGACGTCGGATTTTCAAAAAACGACGGGTTTAAGGGGGCAAAGATAATCCGTCAGCTCGCTTCGGTTATGAATCTCGAATGTACCGAAGACACCATTACAAAAAACTCGTATTCGCGTATGGCGCAGGGCGCGTATTTTGCAACGATGACTACGCCCGACGTGTACACTATGTTTATAAAGGAAATGGTAAACGCGGGGTACACCGAAGAGTATGCAAGGGAAAACGTAGTAATGAAAAACGTACCCAAATTGCCCGTAAGCGGCGACCTCGAAGACGAAAGCCAAGGCTTTAAGGATATGACGGTAATGGGCGGGGTAAACGGTTATGCGGTAAGTTCGTATACCAAATCGCCCAACGCCGCGCTTGCTTTCGTCAACTTTGCCACGTCGTATAAGATGATTAAGCTCAGGTCGGAACTGCTGGGCATTTCCCCCGCGAGAAGCGACCTTGCGGACGAACTCGGCGGGCTTAACTCGGTTATAAACGACAATTTAAACAAAGGTACAATATACGTTATGCCCAGCGTAAGGGCGTTGGCGCAAGTGTGGACGCCGTTGCAGACCTATTGCGAAGAATTTATACGTAACGGACGAAGCGCTTAAAAAGGGCATAGAAAACGTCGACAGCCAGATATATGCCGCAATTCATACGCTCGGCGGCGGTTGAGAGGGATAAAATGAAGGGGATTTCCGCAATAAAAAACTTTTTTAAGGGACTGCCTCAAAAAATCAAGGGCATTCCGTCAAGACTTTCCGCCCGCTTTGCGGGGGCGAAAGAAATTCTTACGCAGGGCAACGGCAAGGTCACGGCTTCTATGCTCGTTATGGGGCTGGGACAGCTTATGTACAGACAGTGGGTCAAGGGCTTTATGTTCCTGTTTATACAGATTGCTTTTATTGCCTATTTTATTCTGACGGGCGCGACAGACCTGTTCGGTTTCTTCACCTTAGGCACGCGCGAGGGCAACGCCTGGTACGGAATAGAAGGCGACAATTCGGTTGTTATGCTCATAATGGGCATACTTGCAATTCTCATTTTAATTCTGTATATAGCGGTGTATATAAGCAACGTCAAAGACGTATACCGCACGCAGTGTGCCGTTGACTGTCTTAAAAAACCGTTGGCGTTCAAAAGCGAAATATCCGCGCTTTTGGATAAATCTTTCTATAAAACTGCGTTGGCGTTGCCCGTTATTGGCGTATGCGTATTCAGCATTCTGCCCATCGTGTTTATGATACTCATTGCGTTTACCAACTACGGCGACAACATAGTGCCGCCCGCGTTGGTGGATTGGGTGGGTTTTGCCAATTTCGGCAAAATTCTTTCATTGGGTCAATTCGCGCCCACCTTCTTTAAAATATTCGGCTGGAATATGCTTTGGGCTGTTCTTTCTACGGCTATCAACTATTTTGCGGGGCTGGGGCTTGCGCTTCTACTCAACAAAAAGTGCGTGAAGGGTAAAGCAATATGGCGTGCATTTCCCATTCTCGCATACGCAATCCCCGGGTTTATAACTTTACTCGGCTTCAAGTTTATGTTTTCCTACGGCGGACCCATAAACTATTACATTCAGCAAGCCGGAGGGGAAGCGGTCGGTTTTCTCGGACTCGATGCCAAGTGGTCGGCAAGGTTTATAGGGCTTGCGGTAAACGCCTGGATAAGCATTCCGTCCACAATGCTTCTGGCAACGGGTATACTTTCCAATGTCAATACCGACTTGTACGAAGCGGCAAGGGTGGACGGCGCAAGCGCCTGGAAGCAATTTATAAAAATAACTCTTCCTTACGTTCTGTTTGCAACCACTCCCGTTCTCATTTCGCAGTTCATCGGTAATTTCAACAATTTCGGTATTTTCTACTTCCTCAGGGGCGGACTGTACGTGGACGGGTACTTCCTTGCAAGCGACACGGACCTTTTAATAAATTGGCTGTACAATATGTCTATTGACAATAATTACTATTCGATAGGCGCGGCTATAAGCCTTGTCATATTTATAATTACGTCGGTAATTTCGCTTACGGTCTACGTGCTGTCGCCGTCGTATAAACAGGAGGAAACGTTCAGATGAATAAATCAAAGGCAAAAGTCGCCAAGGCCAAAACCAAAAAAATACTCAACGTTCTTATTACTTACTGTATCCTTATAATAGTGGCGTTCGTATTCTTCTTCCCGTGTTTATGGCTGATACTTGCATCGTTTTCGAAGTCGGGTTCTATATATTCGTTCGACGGATTCTTTCCCAAGGAGTACGGGTTAGACGCGTTTAAGGCGTTGTTCACCGATACGGTAATGTACAATTATCCCAAGTGGTTTTTAAACACGCTTTTTATTGCGGTTATGAGTTGCGTTTTGGGAACGCTTTTAACTATACTTACGGCATACTGTATGTCGCGCTTCCGCTTCAAATCGAGAAAAGCGATGATGAAAACAACTTTGCTTTTGGGTATGTTCCCGTCGTTTATGGGTACGATAGCCGTCTATCTGATAATGACGCAGTTCAATCTCATAAACCAGCAGTGGGGCTTGATACTCATTTATTCTGCGCAGGCGCCTATGGGATATATGGTACAGAAAGGCTTTTTCGATACTATACCTTATTCGATAGACGAGGCGGCGAGAATAGACGGCGCTTCCAACTTCACGGTGTTCGTAAAGTTTATACTTCCGCTGTCAAAGCCAATGCTCGTTTACACCGCGCTTACGTCTTTTACCTGGCCCTGGTCTGACTTTATACTGCCGAAAATGCTTTTAATAGACAAAGACCTGTATACGGTGGCTGTCGGGCTTATGTCGCTCGGCGAAACGGAATTTGCACGTTTTGCGGCGGGTTCTATATTCATAGCCATACCCATAATCGTGCTTTACTTCTGTCTTGTTAAGTATATGATAAACGGAATGGCTGCGGGCGCCGTCAAGGAATAATCAACGGAGGAAACAATTATGGCAAATTTAAGTTTGAAACATATTTATAAGGTTTATCCCAACGGCGCGAAAGCGGTAAACGACTTTAATATGCAAATTGCGGATAAAGAATTTATTGTGTTCGTCGGTCCGTCGGGATGCGGTAAATCCACAACTCTCCGTATGATAGCGGGGCTTGAAGAAATAACCGCAGGGGAACTCAAAATCGGCGATACAGTCGTCAACGGAATGGAACCTAAGGACAGGGATATAGCTATGGTCTTCCAGAACTACGCACTGTATCCGCATATGACTATTTACGAGAATATTGCGTTCGGTTTGCGGATGAGAAAAATTCCCGATATAAAGCGTTATAAAAAGGACGATAAAGACGGGCATAAAGCGGGCGAACCCGTACTCGGCAAAGACGGTAAAGAAATACCCGTAATGCGCAAGTACAATAAGCGCGAAATTGACGAAAAAGTAACCGAAGCCGCCGAAATACTCGGCATAACGGAATACTTGAAACGCAAGCCCAAAGAGATGTCGGGCGGACAAAGGCAGAGGGTTGCGCTCGGCAGGGCAATCGTAAGACAGCCGAAAGTTATGCTTCTGGACGAACCGCTATCCAACCTCGACGCAAAACTGCGTACCCAGATGCGTAGCGAAATAGTCAAACTGCATAAGAAGTTACAGACGACGTTTATTTACGTCACCCACGACCAGGTCGAAGCAATGACTATGGGAACGCGTATAGTCGTAATGAAGGACGGCTTCGTAAAGCAGATAGATACGCCGAAGAATTTATATAAATATCCCGCCAATAAATTTGTTGCGGGCTTTATCGGAACACCGCAAATGAATTTCTTTGAGGGAACGTTAAAAAAAGACGGCGATAAAGTTATCATAGATTTTGCGTACTCGGACGCGAAAATTACCGTACCGTATTCGATGTTGATGAAGACCACGCCGCAATATCTCGACGGAACGAAAACCGTTTATATCGGCTTCCGTGCGGAGGACGTTACGTTAGAGCCCGAAAGGGTTGCGCAAAGTCCGGCAAAAATTAAGGTAAGAATATCGCACTCCGAAGAGCTTGGAACGGAAACGCTTGTGTACGGCGATATAAATATGGACGGCGACGGTTTTGCCGAAACAAGTACGAGAGTAATCATTAAATCGGGCGGCTTCAAAGAGTATATGCCGGATACCGTATGCGAAGCGGCGTTGGATATAAACGCCATTCATCTTTTCGATAAGGATACGGAAGAAAGCATTATGCCTAGGATACCCGAATACAACTATCTCGACTGCAAAGTGCAAAACGGAAATATTACATTCCTCGGCAACACGCTTCCGCTACCTCCCGCGATAGAATGCGGTGACGGAGTCGGCGAAATGCTGATTCCCGTGTCGGCGGTTAATTTCGACGGCGGTATAAAGGCAAAAGTTTTCGGCAGTGAAAATATAAACGGACAAATTCTTTTATCGTTGGAAATTAACGGCGGCAGGATATATGCGCTTTCCGAAAAGGTAATAGAAGAAGGCATCGTAAACATAGGCATAGATTTTAAAAAACTTATATTAAAAACCGACGGAAAGGAAATTTTGCCTATGCCTTTAACCAACGGGCTTGACGGTACGTTTGTTGCCGATAAGGGAGCAAACAGGGGCGAAAAGATATTCAGCCTGTTAATAGACGGTGTAAAGTTTGCCGCGCCCGAAGAAGTTTATTCCAAAATGTTTGCGGCGACTACGGGACGTAAAGTATACAATTCGCAGTTCAGGTATGAGTGGTCGCCTTACGATATCGCTGTTGCGGACAGCGGCTTAAAGGCGGAAGTCGAAAAAATGCTTGACTACGGCAAAGAAAAATTTGCGAAGTGCAGGGTCGGCGATGAAACGCTGTACGTAAAGGCGGATAAAGACATCGAAGGAACGGTTTTTCTTTCGCCCGACGCAGGTAAAGTCAGCGTAATCGAAAGCCAAAGACAAATAAGAATAGTTTAAAAAGACGCACGCCGTAAAACGACAAGTTTACGGCGTGCGTTATAATTTCTAAGACCAGAAGCGGAAAATTTTGTTTTATCGATGGGGCGGCAGTGCGCACGGTTAAGCCGCGCGGACTGCCGCCCCGCAAATTAAGTTAACAACCGTCATTGTAATAAATTCGTTCAAGTATTTTAATATCTTCGATTACTTCGTCTATGTGTTCAAGTGGTACCGTCTTTTCTGTCTTTATACGTTTTTTATAAAATTCACATTTACTGTCTTTATTTACTATTACTTGGTCTAAACAGCAAATGCCTGCATCTGTTTTAATATAACTAAATACGCATTTTTCGTATAATTTGTTAAAACTGCGGCAACTTTTACATTTAATTGATTTATCTTTGTTGTTCATTTCAAATTTTTTCCCTCATCTTGGCTTTCTTGTAAAATTTGCCGTATTGCGGATAAGTCCATTAAAATCTCATATAAAGCTCTTGTTGCCACTCTTTTTCTGAAATTAAACTTGCGATAGCTTGATCTCCAATTTTCGCAACCTGAATTATGGTCGACAATTTTATCCGACATTTGACAATGTCCTTTTTTAATGCTTTCAAAGCGTCTTAGCCCTTTTGTGTAATATCCCTCATAGTTTCCGCAATACAGGCATTTTTTGCATTTGTTTTCTTTTTCTTCACTCATTTTTATTCTCCAAACAAATAATTTACACGTAGGTTTGTGCATAACATAATTATACACGTAGGAATGTGCAAAAGTCAAGCATTTTTTGCACATTCCTACTATAATGCTTTTTAGGTGGTGTAATTTTATGGACGAAGAATTGAAAATAGGCGAAAGAATAACAGAACTGTTAACTATAAAAGAAATCGACAATAAAATTTTTGCTGAAAACATTGGCGTAAACGTCAGTACTGTAAGCAGGTGGCGAAACAATTCAAAATATATGCGACTTTCACAAATTGTGAATATAGCTAATTATTTTATGTGTTCTCTCGATTTTCTTGTAGGTCGTTCCGATAAGATTTTAGATTTTCAGCCGCAAACTTGTCCGCCTTTCTATCCGTATTTTAGAGAATTATTAAAAAGTAAAGGTATTACCCGAAATCAGATTAATAATGATACACGGATTAAATCGTCGCATTTTGTTGATTGGAAAAACGGGGCAGACCCGCATATTTTATCTTTAATTGAACTTGCTGATTATCTTAAAGTCACATTAGACATTTTAATCGGGCGGGAAAAGGTTTTATAAATCGGTTTACGTACTAAGTATTTCACTATTAAAATAAAGCGGCGTTATATGCCGCTTTATTTTAATTATCTGCGTTTAAAAATGCGTATTATTTTATCGGTCACTTTTTCGTTAAAGACAATAAATTTGTCCCATACAAATTCCGTCACAAAGTTTATAACCATCATCAAAACCGTTACAAGTATTCCGAAATCGGGCCCCCATAACTTTTCCAGCGCGTCGCCGCCGAAAACCGAAGCGGGAGTAAATGCGGCGTAATATATCAAAACAAGCGTCATTGCCAGCGGTATGTTATTTGCCGCTTTAAACGTGAATTTGCGGTTGAAGGTGAAGTTCCAAATGACCGAAAGAATTATGCTTATCAGGTACGAAGGCCACCAGGGCAAACACGCCGTCCATTCGTACAGTATAGAAAACGACAAAAGCTGTATCGCTCCCGCCGAAATGGAAAAGCCGGTAAATTTAAGTATCTGTAAAAACTGTTGTTTTTTGGTCGGCTTTGCTTCCTGCAAAACCTCTTCGTCTTGCGTGTCTTCCATTGCTATCCTTTTAATATTTATAATTTAACGTTATCCATAATATCATATTTTTTTCCGTCGGGCAAGTTTTGTTTGTAAAAAGATTGACATTTTTTGCTCTGTTTGTTATAATTTCAATCGTTTAGAAATAAAAATTTTTATGCTTGTGTGGCGGAATAGGCAGACGCAAGGGACTTAAAATTTTTGGCAGAAAATAATTAACAGAAA
>CAJUNJ010000025.1 GCA_910587825.1 uncultured Christensenellaceae bacterium | reverse complement strand
AAAAAAACAGACGATTATATCAACGGCAGATTTGGTTGATATTACAATTTTATTAAACCAAGACAAGAGAAAAGACGCGGCTTCACGCCGCGCCTAATTCTCGTTCGCCTACGGCTTACCTAATATTCCCTATGGGAATTACGGTAACGCAGGGCCGTTTTTTGCTGTAAAGCTATTGACAAATTAAACAAAATATATTATTATATAATTGAATATTCTGTTGAATTTTTGTATTTTTGGGGGAAAATATGAAATATAATAACGGATGTTTGTATGAGTGAAAGGAAAAAGATTTTAATAGTTGACGATTCCGAAATGAACCGTGCGCTTCTGGAAGATATGCTTTCGGACGATTATGAAATTCTTGAAGCGGCCAACGGTATGGAGGCTACCGCTATACTCAGCGAACAGGAGCTTGGCATATGCCTTGTGCTTCTGGACATCGTTATGCCCGTAATGGACGGATTCGAAACCCTTACTATGATGAATAAGAAGGGGTGGATAAAAAATATTCCCGTAATTATGATTTCCGCCGAAACGGCGTCAACGTATATGGACAGGGCTTACGGCTTGGGTGCGGTGGATTACATATCAAGACCGTTCGACGAAAGAACGGTGCGTCATCGCGTGGACAGCAACGTAATACTCGGCGAAAAGCAGCGTTCGCTTTCTACCCGCCTTTCGGCACAGATTTACGAGAAAGAAAAAGACAACCGTCTTATGATTGAAATTCTTTCCCATATAGTCGAATTCCGTAACGGGGAAAGCGGCTTGCACGTCCTTCACGTCCACACTATTACGGAAATTCTTTTAAAGGCGCTAAGAAAAAAGACGGATAAATACCCGCTTACGCAGCAGGAAATAACGCTTATCTGCAACGCTTCGGCATTGCACGACGTCGGCAAAATTTCAATTCCGTCTGAAATATTAAATAAGCCCGGCAGGTTTACCCCCGAAGAATTCGAAATTATGAAAGGGCATACCGTCGAGGGCGCGAAAATGCTTAAAGACATACCTTTCCGCGGTAACGAACCTCTCATAAAGATAGGCTATCAGATTTGCCGCTGGCATCACGAACGCTATGACGGACGCGGTTATCCCGACGGGTTAAAGGGTGAAGAAATACCCATAGCGGCGCAGGTCGTGTCGCTTGCGGACGTTTACGACGCACTGACGGCGAAACGTGTTTACAAGCCGGCTTTCTCGCACGAAAAAGCAATGGAAATGATTTTACACGGAGAGTGCGGAGCGTTCAATCCACTGCTTTTGGAATGCCTTGAAGAGAGTCAGGAACAGCTTAAAAAGGAACTTAACGTCATATCCCTCGGCAATGCCGCAGACAGGGAAATACATAATCTTGTTGCGCACACGCTCAAAACCGACGGCACGGACGTGTCTAACAGAACGGTACGTCTTCTGGAACACGAAAGGACGAGGGCAAATATCCTTTCGGAACTTTCCCGCGAAATTACTTTCGAATATTCCGAAGCACCGGAAATGATTAAACTTTCTGAGTGGAGCGCGGACTATCTCGGACTTCCGTTGACCGTGATAGAGCCTAAGGACAGCGATTTGGGTAAAGTCATATTCAAACCCAAAGACTTTGAAAATCTTTTAAACAGTCTTAAAAATTCAAAACCCGACAGTCCTGCGGTGACGGCAAAATATATGCTTAATATCAAAGGCGCAAAGACCTGGTGTAAAATTACGGCAAAGGCTATGTGGTCGGATACGGAACCGCCCGAATACGAAGGCGCAATCGGTAAAATTATAGATATAAACGACGAAACCGAGGAGATGATGCATCTTGAAGAAAAAGCCAATCTCGATTTCAGAACGGGTCTTTTGAACCACGAAGCGGCAAAAAGCAGAATATCCGCCGTATTCGGTACCCCAAGTACAAGAAAACACGCATTGGTATTTTTCGACCTTGACAACTTCAAACAGGCAAACGACGTTTACGGACACCTGTTCGGCGACGAAGTGCTTGAACATATTGCAAAAACAATCAAAAAAAATATCCGTAGCTCGGATATCGCCGCACGTATGGGCGGGGACGAATTTATAATCTTTTTAGGTTATAAAGGCGACGTCGAACCGCTTGTAAAAAGAATTTTCAATTCGCTTACTGGTGAATTTAAGGGCTTCCCTTTGAAAGTCAGTATGGGTGTTGCCTGCGTCGACGATAGTATCGGGGATTACGACACTCTGTTCGAAATGGCGGACAAGGCGGCTTATTCTGTCAAGCGCGGAGGGAAAAATTCTTACCGCTTCTACGACGAAACGCTTAAAGACGTCGTGACGGACAGGGACTAAGTGGAGATGTTATGACCGTTAAAGAATGTTATGAAATTATGAAAGGCGACTATGACGACGTTTTAAGCCGTCTGAGAACGGACGAAAGGATTAAAAAATTTCTTATGCGCGTTCCCGACGATACAAGCTTTGTAGAGCTGTGCAACGCGTTGGAAAAGAAAGATTTAGAGTCTGCTTTCCGTGCCGCGCACACGCTTAAAGGCGTATCCAAAAACTTATCGCTCAGCAATTTGGCATATTCTTCAAGCAACCTTACGGAAGCTCTCCGTGGCAGAACGGAGTACGGCGACGACATAGAACCGCTGTTCAAAAAGGTAAAAAAGGACTATGCGCTTACGATAGCGTGTATCCAGATGTTATAAAAAATTATTTTCAAAGCAAAGGAGCTTATATATGTTAAAGAAATCTAAATTGAAGAAGGAAATAAACGCAAGCAGAAAAAAGATTACCACGCTTGAACAGAAGCGCACGCGTTCGCAGGCAGCGCTTGTTTACGCGCTTTTAAATCATACCACGCCCGACGAAGCGGATATCGAATTCTTCAACAAGTATACCGTGCAGATTGAGAACGAGCGTTCGCATATGCACGAACTTATGGCAGAACTTGAAAAACTCGGCTGATTTTTTCGGCAAAAATGCTTTCAGCGGGCGGTTAATAGCCGTTCGCAGGTTTTTTGCGTAAATTTTTATTAAAAAACCTGTTTTCAACGTATATTTTAAATATCGGCTGGCAAATAATTTACCTGTTGAAAATAAAAACGGCAAGGAGGAAGACGTATGTTAATTGCGGATTGGGTAGCGCTCGGTTTAATACTGTTATTCGCCGTACTTGGCTTGCTTCTCGGTTTCGGACGGGGTTTACGCTTTTTTACTAAGGGAATTTTCGGTTTTATAATATCGGTAATATTCTGTTACTTTCTCGGCGGATTGATAATCAAATTCGATTTCGTGCAGAACCTTTTGGGTATGCTGGTAACCGCGCTGACGGATAAGAACACGTTCTGCGACGTATTGCTTGCGATAAGAATAGATATAATTGTATACTATGTTGCGCTGTTCATAATCGTTCAGGTAGTACGCATAATTATCGTTCACATTATATCCAGGGCGTTTGAGATAGAAAACGTATTCGTAAAAATAATAAACAGGTTTTTCGGTATGGTTATATTTCTCGCAGCGCTTGTTCTTACGGTTATGCTTGTGTTCCAGATAGTCTGTATGATAGGCGGAACGGCGGAAGCAAACTTTATTGAAATGCTTTCCGGCAGTAAGCTCAAACTCGACTGGTTCTATGAAAACAACCCGTTGATTGAAATTCTGGAAGTGCTTTTCAGAATAGAAATCAGAATACCCGTAGAGATGACTCCGGCGGTATAAATAAAATTAAATTTAATGCGGCAGGCAATTTATAGTTGCCTGCCGCATATATTATTACAAAATATTTGTCGAAAAAACGCGTATGGAATTTACTTTTTCTCAACTCAAACAAAAGGACGTTATCAACCTTAACGACGGCAAAAACTTGGGCAGGGTGTGCGACGTGACTTACGTCTGGCCCGAAAACAAGCTTACGGGCATAACGGTTACGGGTGGGCGCGGATTCAGGTTTATGCATCAGGATATGTTTATTCCCGTAAGCTGTATAGTCAAAATTGGCGAAGACGCCGTCCTTGTCAAGACCGACAACGGCGAAAAATGTCCGCCTAAGCCACCCAAAAAACGTCCGTCCGACAACTGCCCGCCGCCTTGCCCGCCGTACCCGCCCGACAGGCGCAGTTACGACGAGTACGAATAATTTTTCTCAGAAAATATTTTCCACTTTAAGGTTGTATCCGCCGGGCAGATTTTTGGATATTTCCTTCAAAACTTCAAGGTTGCCCAACGCCAAATCGTAATTTTCGCAGTAAATAAAACCGCATGCTTCGTTCAGCCAGTAGTCGATATAAGAAATATCGTTATGCGGAACGAAGATATGCAGTTTGCTTTTCTTTTCCGTCCACATTTCACGCACGGCAAACCCGTCTTCGCGGTTAGCCGTGCGGTCTTCTACTTTTTTGTATAGCGTTTCAACCGCGGTGTGAAATTCGTCAAACTGTTTTCCGAGATAAATTTCGACTCCGATAAAAAGCCCGACGCAAAGCGCAAGAGCGGTAAGTGTATAAATTATCGACTTTACCATTTCCCGCGCACCTCCATATTAAGTATTTTGTATTTCTCGCCGCGCTTCTGGAAGTAAACCCTGCCGTCGCCGTTTACTGTCATAACAACAACCTGTTTAAGCTTGGCGTTCTGTTTTTTTAGAAATTTATCAAGCTCCGCCTGTCCGATACCGCACGCGGTTAGGTTTTTTTTGTCTGCTTTTCCGCTTTCGATAAGCAGAAGCGAAAGAGAGGACGAAGATTTATCCGGGTTTTCCAACGCCGAAAAGCTTCCGTTTGCTTCGTAAAGCCCGTAATAAACGTCGTCAAGACTGAAATATCCCGCCCCGCGCATACTTTCTATAAGGTCGCTTACGTCAAGATTGTTCTTTCTCAGTTGAAATTCGTCTATACCGTTCTTGTTTATTACTACCGAAGGTTTTCCGCATATAACCGTTTTGACGGGCTTGAACAGCAAATCCAAAATGACGACTATCTGGTGCATTACGAAAATTGCGATTATCGCCACTATGCCGTAAAGCAGAGGTATGGATGAATCCGCCATCGGTATACAGGCAAGTTCGGCTATCAACAGCGATATGACAAACTCGAACGGTTGCATTTCTCCGACCTGACTTTTGCCCATAAGACGCATTATGATAAGTAAAGTTATAAATATAATTACAGTACGTATGAAAATCAGAGCCATAATATAAGTTTGTTCAAAATTATTTTCAATATTCTTGATTATCCTCCGTCCGTGTGCTATAATATTACAACTGAAAATGAGCGGTTTTGATTTTAATGAAAATGTTATGCGCTTTGGTACGGCGGTAACGCGCGAAATACTTGACAGGCTTGGCAGTCCCGATAAAAAGCTTGAAATAATTCATATAGCGGGGACAAACGGAAAGGGATCCACCGCGGAATTTTTTACTTCGGTACTGGTTTCCGCAGGCTTAAAGACAGGGACGTTCACGTCGCCGGCAGTCTACCGCTACGGCGACCAATTCCGCATCGACGGTAAAGAGCTTGACGCTGTTGTACGCGAAAAGTATTTTTCGCAGGCAGTGGAAATTTCAAAGGATTTAAACCCTACGCCGTTCGAAGTGCAGACGGCGGGAATAATTTACGCCTTCGCGTGCGAAAACTGCCGATATGCCGTTATCGAATGCGGTATGGGCGGGCTTACCGACGCGACAAACGCAATAAGCCGTAAGCGCCTTGCCGTAATTACTTCCGTTTTTCTTGAACACACGGCGTATCTCGGCGGTACAATTAAAGAGATTTGCGCACAGAAAGCGGGAATAATCAGGGACTGTCCCGTTATAGTCAACGCATACCAGTGCGAAGAAGCCCGCGGATATTTCGGAAGCGTCGGCGTGACGTTTGCCGACGGCGTAATATGTAAAGACGGCGGATTTATTTACAAGGGCAAGGCTTTTACGCTATCCGCACCGGGGGAATTACAGCCCTACAATGCGGCAACGGCTATCGAAGGCGCTCGCCTGCTCGGCATAGACGAAAGGCATATTTACGACGGAATTAAAAACGCCCGCCCGTGTGGAAGGGTAGAGTGTATGCGTTGCGGAGATACGGACTATATTCTCGACGGGGCGCACAATCCCGCCGCGTTCGTACAGTTAAGGCGAATGCTTGAAAGTACCGCAGGCAAAAAGATTATAATTTACGGCTGTCTTTCAGATAAGGACTCCGACGGCAATTTGAAAATGCTTGCGGGTACGGCGGACGGCATTATTGCCGTAGAGTGCAAAAGTCCGCGCGCGCTTGCGCTTAAAGATATAGAAAAAGTATGTAAAAAATATTTCACCGAAACGCAAACGGCGGGCGGCGTGTGTGATGCGCTTTGTATGGCGGACGCGCGTACGGTTGCGGTGTGCGGTTCGTTCACGCTGTTGAAGGAGGCTAAGGAATGGATAGAGAAAAGGCAATAAAGGCGGTGGAAAACCTTTTGGAAGCGCTTGGAGAGGACGTCGGGCGCGAAGGCCTTAAAGACACTCCGCGCAGGGTAGCCGACGCCTTTGCGGAATTTATTTCGGGTGAAGGAGCGACGGCGGAAGAACATCTTTCCAAAACTTTCGCTTGTGTCAGCGGCGATATGGTCATAGAAAAGGATATCGCTTTCTCTTCAACGTGCGAACATCATTTAATGCCGTTTTTCGGCAAAATAGCTATTGCATATATTCCCGACGGCAGGGTTGTCGGGCTTTCCAAGCTCGCCCGTACAGTAGAAGTTTTTTCCAAACGTCTTCAATTACAGGAGAGGCTTACTTGCCAGATAGCGCAGGAAATTATGCGTTGTCTTGCCCCCAAGGGGGTAATGGTGGTGTGTGAAGCCGAACATACCTGTATGACCTGCCGCGGAATAAAAAAGGCGGGAAGCAAAACGCTTTCTTACAGCGTTGCGGGCGATTTTCCCGAAGATAAAAAGAGGGAGGCTCTCGCTCTTATAAAATGAGAATAGGCAAGTCGAATTTTCAAAATAAAACTTACGTTATGGCGATAGTCAATCTCACGCCCGACAGCTTCTGGAAAATGAGCCGTAACGACGAATACACCGTATTAAAAACGGTTGAAAGGGCAATAACCGACGGCGCGTCGGTTATCGATTTAGGTGCGCAGTCAACCCGCCCGGGTTATACGGAAGTTGGCGCACAATGCGAAATTTCGCGCCTCGAACGCCCTTTAAGGTTGATTAAGGACAACTTTGATATTCCCGTATCCGTCGATACCTATTTCCCCGAATGCGCCGACTTTGCGCTCGGCGCGGGCGCGGATATGATAAACGACGTGTGGGGGCTTACGCGCGGAAATATGGCGCAGACCGTGGCTAAACACGGCGCTTCCGTATGTATTATGCATAACGCCGCAAACCTTCTTTCGGGCGATATATTCGAAAGCATTTTAAGTTTTCTTTCTAAAAGCGTGTCCGTTGCGCTGGACGCGGGAATAAGCAAGGACGCGATATGTCTTGACGGGGGAATAGGCTTTGCAAAGAATAAGGAACAGAACTTCGAACTTTTAAACGGCTATTCGCGGCTGGCAACGCTCGGCTATCCCCTGCTTTTGGGGACAAGCCGTAAATCTATGTTCGGCGGCAATCCCGAAGACAGGCTTGAAAAGACGCTTGAAAGCACAAAACTTGCCGTAAGGCAGGGCGTGCTGTTCGTAAGGGTTCACGACGTAAAGGAAAACGTCCTTGCGATAGAGGAAGAATATGAACGAAATATTAATTCGCGGTCTTGAAATTACCGCCTGCCACGGCGTGCACGGCTTCGAAAAAGTCGCTCCACAGCCTTTTGTGTTCGACGCAGATATCGAAACCGACTTTTACGAAGCGGGCAAAACCGACGTTCTTGACGCTACGGTCAGCTATTCCGATGTGTGCAGACTGTTGGATAATATAACGCGGGGTACAGTATATAATTTAATAGAAAGGCTTGCGTACGAATGCGCGTTTGCGGTAATGGAAAATTTCCCCAGGGTAAATGCGGTAAAGCTTACGGTAAGCAAACCGAGCGCGCCCGTAAACCTTAAATTTTCAAGCGTCGGCGTGACCGTCGGAATGCGCAGGGAAAGGGTATGGCTGTCGCTCGGTTCGAGTATGGGCGACAGGCAGGCTTATCTGGATAAGGCAATAAAGCTTTTGGACGAAACCCGCGGGGTGCGGGTGGTCAAGGTGTCGGACAGTATAAAAACCCCACCTTACGGCGGAACGGCGGTAAACGAGTTTTTGAACTGCGCCGCGCTTGTTGAAACTTTTCTTTCACCGCATAACCTTCTTGACGAAATACACCGCATAGAAGAAGCGTGCGGCAGGGTGCGTAAAGAGAGATGGGGGGACAGAACTCTCGATATAGACATAATTCTTTTCGGCAATAAAAAAATATGCGACGAAAGGCTGACAATTCCCCATCCCGACTGCAAAAACCGTGATTTTGTGAAAATTCCGTTAAAACAGCTTGGCTTAGACTTGAATTAATGGCTTTTTAACAAAATTTTATTGTGCAAATTGCACAAAGTTTTTTAAAAAATATGTACAAGTTCCGATAAATATGTTATAATTGACTAAATATGAGTAACTGCTCAGTATGTAGAAACACAGGCGCGGACTGCGCCTTAGGAGTACGTTTTGGAAAAGATAGGCATTATAGATTTAGGCTCGAATTCGGCAAGACTTGTCATAGTAAATCTATTCGCAGACAACTACTTTATGGTGGTTGACGAGTTGAAGGAGAGCGTGCGGCTCGGTCAGGATATGGAACGCGACGGGTTTTTGAAGCCCCAGCGCGTTGCGGAAACCATTAAGACTTTGAAGATGTTCCGCAAGCTTTGCGACGCAAGCGGGGTAACGCGTATAATTGCCGTTGCAACCGCGGCTGTTCGCCGTGCGAAAAACCAGCGCAGCTTCCTTGACGAGATACAGGCAAACTGCGGCATCAAGATACGCGTTTTGACAGCCGAGGAAGAAGCCGTTTACGTGTACCGCGGCGTTATTAACACGATGGACGTTCCCAAAGGGATTATTCTCGAAATCGGCGGCGGTTCTACCAAAATCGTTTATTACAACAGAAGAAATATAATCAACCACGCAACTTTGCCATTCGGTGCGGTTACGCTTACGGGGCTTTTCTCGGAAGACGGTTTAAAGCCCGAAGAACAGGCGTTGAAGATAGAAGAATTTTTTACCGAACAGCTTAAACAGATTGAATGGATAAACGAAGTCGACCCCGAAGTGCAGATGATAGGTGTGGGCGGTTCGTTCAGAAACCTCTTCAAAATAAGCAAAATGGTGCATAAATACCCTCTCGACACAGTGCATAACTACACTATGCTTGCCGAAGATTTTATGCCCGTTTACGATATGATAAAGGTTCTCGACCTCGATAAAAAGAAGAAGATAAAGGGGCTGTCGTCGGAACGTGCGGATATTCTCCCCGCGGCGCTTGCGTTAATCAAATCGTTTGTAACTTTCTTCAATTTCGACCGGTTTATTATGTCGGGCGCGGGGCTTAGGGAAGGCATAATGTTCAATCAGGCGCTTCCCATTACAGAAGAAAAGCCCATTTCGGACGTGCTTACGTATTCGCTTACGACGCTTGTAAAGTATTACGGTTGCGACGAAAAGCACGTTGAACACGTCGTCAATTTAAGTATACAGCTATTCAAACAGTTGAGGGTTCTGCATAAGTTCCCCAGACAGTATCTCAAAGTTTTGAAAGTTGCCGCCACATTGCACGACTGCGGTCAGCGCATCAAGTTTTACAATCACCAGCGCCACAGTTGTTATATGATTTTAAACGCCAATCTGTACGGCGTGTCGCACAGGGATATGGTTCTTGCCGCATTTACCGCTTGCTGTCACAAAAAGGAAGATATAAATAATTACGACTGGGCGCGTTACAGAGATATACTCTCCGAAGACGATATAGAAATCGTAAGAAGGTTGGGCGTAATGCTCCGCATTGCCGAAAGTCTGGACAGGTCTATGTCCGGCACCATAAAATCGATTAACTGCGATATTCTCGGCGATTCCGTAATTATGAAAACCGAAGTGGACGGGGACGCCGCCCTTGAAATACGCGACGCAATGACGGCTTGTTCGGAGTTTAAAAAATCCTTCCATAAAAATCTGGAAATATTATAAATTCAAAAATTTGCTTGCGTTACGCATAGCAAATTTTTCGTAATTTAACGGGATTGGAAAATATGGATTACGTTTTGGCAAGCGCTTCTCCGCGGCGTAAAGAGCTTTTGTCGCTGATTTTGAATTATTTTGAAGTAATTCCGGCAACTGCGGAAGAAAAGGTGAATATATCGTTTTTCCCCGAACAGATTGCCTGTTCGCTTGCCGAACATAAATGCGCGGAAGTGTTTGCTTCCAACAGCGGAAAAACTGTTATCGGTTGCGATACGTTAGTCGTGTTCGAAGGCGAAATTTTAGGCAAGCCCAAAGACAGGGACGACGCTTTTGCCACTCTTAAACGGCTTTCGGGCAAGAGGCATTACGTCATAACGGGCGTGTGCGTACGCAACAAATACAAAACTTTGACAAAATACGAAAAGACGGAAGTCAAGTTCAACGTCCTTTCTGACGAATTTATAAAAACATACGTGGACGGCGGTTCGCCTATGGACAAGGCGGGCAGTTACGGCATTCAGGACGAAGGTTTGGTGCAGGAATATTACGGCAGTTATACCAACGTCGTGGGGTTGCCCGTGTCGCTTGTCAAAAATATGCTTGAAGAGGTACGCGGATGATAAGACTTGCAATCGATTTCGGTTCAAGCGAGACTAAAATATATATGGCGGGTTGCGGTGCGGTTTTAACCGAGGCAACCTGCATTGCCGTTGAAGAGTATACGGAAAACGGCGTCAAGGGACTTAACGTCAAAGCCTACGGCGACAAGGCGCGCGCTCTGTCGGGCAGGGCGGCTTTGAATACCCATATAGTAAACCCCGTATTCGAAGGCGACATAGTTCACGAAAACCTTGCCGCCTGCCTGCTTGAATACTTTCTCGAAAAAGTGGAAGTTACCAAACGCAGGGCAAAGCGTACGGAAATTATGTTTATTCTTCCCTGCGGAAGCCCGCAAGAGCTTCGTGCAAAGTATAAGAAAATGGCAGAGGAGTGCGCAATTAGCGGGGTGTATTTTACATATACGCCTTTTGCAGCGGTACTCGGACATAACGTCGCCGTAAGCGAAAGCACGCCCGTGTTCAGTCTTGACATAGGCTACGGAATAACAAATATGGCCGCTTTCTCGCAGGCGGGGCTTATTTCGGGCATAAACGTAAATCTCGGCGGCGGAAATATAGACGTTCATATTATTGACGAATTTGCCGAAAACCGCAATCTTAAAATAGGCGCCCTCACCGCCGAACGCATAAAAAACACCGTAGGCAGTCTGTTGGACGACGACAATAAAATGACCGTTGCCGAGGGCAGGGACGTTAAAAGCGGTGCGCCCGCTTCGCTTGCGGTCAATTCGTCGCAGGTTTACGACATTATCGTAACATACGTCGATAAAATTCTCGAATACGTGTCGCTTGTGCTTTCAAAGCTTCCCGCGGAAGTGTCTTCCGCCGTTATGCGCGGCGGCATATACCTGTCGGGCGGGCTTATGAAAATGGACGGACTTGCGGAATACATTCGCGACAAACTCGGCATACCCGTAAATATGCCGGAAGAACCCCGCCTTGCCGCGGTAATAGGGGCGGGTACTATTTTGTCAAGCGACAAATTGACGGACGCCCTCGCGTTTGAATAACCGCCCGTATGCGGATTTCGGAAATTAAAATTATTTTCCATTTTTTTCCGCAAACACTTGATTTAATCTTTGATATATATTAAAATATATAGGTAAAAAAAATTATTTTTTTGGAGGAAAAGTTTAATGGCAAAAAAATATTGCTATCTCTTCACCGAAGGCGAAGCAAGTATGCGCGAGCTTCTCGGCGGTAAGGGTGCAAACCTCGCTGAAATGACGAAAATCGGTCTTCCCGTACCTCAGGGCTTCACTATCTCTACCGAAGCCTGCACGCAGTACTATGAAGACGGACGTAAAATCAACGACGGCATTCAGAAAGAAATTATGACCTACATTGACAAAATGGAAAAGGTCTGCGGCAAGAAGTTCGGCGATAAGGTCAACCCCTTGCTCGTGTCGGTACGTTCCGGCGCAAGAGCTTCTATGCCCGGTATGATGGACACCATACTCAATCTCGGTCTTAACGAAGACGTTGTTAATACTATTGCGGCTAAATCGGGCAATCCCCGCTGGGCTTGGGACTGTTACAGAAGATTTATCCAGATGTTCTCCGACGTCGTTATGGAAGTCGGCAAGAAATACTTTGAAAAACTTATCGACGAAATGAAGGCTAAGAAGGGTATCGAATTCGACGTTGACCTCACCGCCGACGACCTTAAAGAACTTGCTTACCAGTTTAAAGCCGAATATAAGAAACAGCTCGGCAAAGATTTCCCCGACGATCCCAAAGAACAGCTTTTCGAAGCGGTTAAAGCGGTATTCCGTTCTTGGGACAATCCCCGTGCAAACATTTACCGTATGGACCACGACATTCCCTATTCGTGGGGTACTGCCGTAAACGTACAGATGATGGCGTTCGGCAATCTGGGCAACACTTCCGGTACCGGCGTTGCGTTCACGCGTAATCCCGCAACAGGCGAAAAGGGACTTATGGGCGAATTCCTTGTAAACGCACAGGGTGAAGACGTCGTTGCAGGCGTACGTACGCCTATGCCTATCCAGCAGATGAAGGAAGTATTCCCCGAAGCTTACGCACAGTTCCAGAAAGTCTGCGAAACTCTCGAAAACCATTACCGCGATATGCAGGATATGGAATTCACCATCGAAGACAAAAAACTTTATATGTTGCAGACCCGTAACGGTAAGCGTACCGCGGCTGCAGCTATCAAAATTGCCTGCGATCTCATCGACGAAGGTATGATAAGCGAAAAAGAAGCGCTTATGCAGATTGACGCAAAATCGCTTGATATGCTTCTTCATCCCCAGTTCGACGTTAAGGCGCTTAAAAATGCGGACAAGTCCAACGTTGTCGGCAAAGGTATTGCGGCTTCCCCCGGTGCGGCTGCTGGCTCAATCGTGTTTACTGCGGAAGACGCGGTTAAAGAAGGCAAGAAAGGCAAGAAAGTCGTTCTCGTACGTCTTGAAACTTCACCCGAAGACATTGAAGGTATGAAGTATGCGCAGGGTATACTGACTGTACGCGGCGGACAGACTTCCCACGCGGCAGTCGTTGCGCGCGGTATGGGTACCTGTTGCGTATCGGGTTGCGGCGATATAAAGATGGACGAAGAAAACAAAAAGTTCACCCTTGCAGGCAAGGTGTTCAAGGAAGGCGACGCGCTTTCGCTTGACGGTTCCACGGGTAAAATTTACGATTGTATCATTCCCACGGTTCCCGCAGATCCCAACTCCGGTTACTTCGGCAGAATTATGAGCCTTGCAGACAAATATAAGGCGCTCGGCGTAAGAACCAATGCGGATACCCCCGCAGACGCTAAGCAGGCGGCGGCATTCGGCGCACAGGGTATCGGTCTTTGCCGTACCGAGCATATGTTCTTCGACCCCAAGCGTATCGGCGCGTTCAGAGAAATGATTTGCTCCGACACGGTTGAAGAAAGAGAAGCGGCTCTTGCTAAAATCGAACCTATGCAGCAGGCAGACTTCGAAGGACTTATGGAAGCTCTCGAAGGTCAGCCCGTGACAATAAGATTCCTTGACCCGCCCCTTCACGAGTTCGTTCCCACCGACGAAGAGGACATCAAAGTTCTTGCAAAATCACAGAACAAGTCTGTTGCGCAGATTAAACAGCTTATTTCCGATTTGCACGAATTCAACCCGATGATGGGTCACCGCGGCTGCCGTCTTACGGTTACCTATCCCGAAATTGCTGTTATGCAGACCAAGGCTGTAATTAAAGCGGCAATCAACGTTCAGAAGAAACATCCCGACTGGAAAGTCGTTCCCGAAATAATGATTCCCCTTGTAGGCGAAATCAAGGAACTTGCATTCGTCAAGAATACCGTCGTAAAGACTGCGGATGAAGTTATCAAAGCTTCTGGCGTAAATCTTAAATACGAAGTCGGTACTATGATTGAAATACCCCGTGCGGCGCTCACTGCTGACGAAATAGCAAAAGAAGCCGAATTCTTCTGCTTCGGTACCAACGATTTAACGCAGATGACTTTCGGGTTCAGCCGTGACGACGCAGGCAAATTCCTTCCTTCGTACTACGCAAATAAGATTTACGAAAGCGACCCGTTTGCACGTCTTGACACCGTCGGCGTAGGTAAACTTATGGAAACTGCCGTTAAACTCGGCAAGGGTGAAAGAAAGTCGCTTCACTGCGGTATCTGCGGCGAACATGGCGGCGACCCTTCGTCCATAGAGTTCTGCCACAAAATCGGACTTGATTACGTATCCTGCTCGCCTTACCGCGTACCCATCGCGCGTCTTGCGGCAGCACAAGCGAATATCAAGAACCCGAGAAAGTAATTGTATTGAGTATTTGGTGTTTCGAAGAAACGCTAACAACATTATTTAGTAATTTAAGGCTTATTCCGTAAAGGGGTAGGCCTTATTTTTATGTTGAAATTTTTTTAATAAGGGAAAAAAACGGTTTTCGAAACAGCTGTTTCTACACAAGTTGAACATATAAAATTTGCGAAAATATGTTTAATTTATTTCGCGTTTACATAAAATGCGGGAGGTATTATCTGGAGATTATTTTCCGTCGTTCAATATGCCGTTATATCCACAGCACCCGCATTGTGACTGTATGTTGTTTTCAATATCAAAACCGACTTCGCAAGCGGTTGCAAGTTGCGCTTTGGAAAAATTTGTCGGCTACATATTCCGACAGGATAAGAGTAAAGGGAAAACGGAACTTTTTGATAGTTGGGGTTATACCATTGACGATAGTGAGAATTTAAAAAGTAAATATGAAAAACAGGCAAAGCAAAAATATATGAGCGGCGATTATTCTTTACAACTTTTAGACGTACATGGACAGAGATTAACTATTGCAATAGAGTTGAAAACAAAAAATAGAAATGTTAAAATAAAGACGGGTTGGATGATGCATCCTTTAGGTTTGATAACTTGCGCAACACCGTTCACTGGAGAAATAAAATGAAATTAAAAATGTATGATAACGTAAAATTAAATATTGAAGTTAAAGATTTAGCAGAAAGGGGAGTACATAAGGGATGTACAGGAATCATTTTGGAAATAAAAGCAGATGACTGTTTTGTTCGTTTCAGAAACAGAAAGAATATAGGGGATTACGCTTGTGTAAATATAAATGGCAAATATCTTGAATTTTACAGGCACGAACAGGAAGAAAACATACCGAATTGGGAAAGATTTAAAAATTCAAATAAAATCAAAAAAGACAGCTTTATCCCACAGAAGTTTATAGAATTTGATTTGGTAGAATTGATTGCTGAAAAAGAAAAATATGCTAATTACGGAGTTCATAAAGGAATGCAAGGCGTAGTTATGGAAGACTACTGTATAGATAGTGAATACTACGTAATATTTACGGATGAAAGCACGGCGGAAGATATAGCGGATATCTCCGTTCACGAGGATGATTTGATATTAATTAAAAGATAATTGTCGTCACTCGTAGTAAGACTTTTGCACAGGCTGCTATTAAACAAAGCAAGGAGAACAAAAAATAAGCCGTTTTGGTCATTCTCCATTAGCTTTGAAGAAGCCAAGCAGTATCGTCACAAATTTCTAAATGTGCTAACGCGCGAATCTCAATGGGAAGAAATAATTGTTGACGTATATCTTTAATCAAATAGAAAGCCGTTACTTTGTGTAGCGGCTTTTTCATTGTCCGTTTTTCTTGCTTTTACTCTCTAATTTTGCTATAATGATTATGCGATAAACAGTAATTTGCAAGGTAAAATTAATGAACGATACATTGATATTTTCTGATAGAGCGCAATTCCGAAATTGGCTGACCGCAAATTGTCTTTCTACTGACGGCGTTTGGCTTTTGTTCGGCAAGCACGGTAACCCGAAAACGATAAAAGCAGACGAAGCGTTGGAAGAAGCTCTTTGCTTTGGTTGGATAGACGGACAAATGCAAAGCATTGACGATAATACTTATAAAAAGTATTTTTCTATGCGCCGAGCGAATAGCAAGTGGTCGGAGAAAAATAAGGCGTTGGTAAAAGTTCTTGAAGAACGTGGACTTATGACCGATTTCGGCAGAAATAAAATAGAAGAAGCCAAACTAAACAGACAATGGGATGCTCCGAAACCTGCGGCGGTTACGGAAGAACAAATTTCCGAGCTTGCCGAAATATTGAAAGCCTATGAACCTGCCTATGCTAATTTTTCGGCAATGTCATTATCGGTAAAGAAAACGTATGTTAAAGCCTATTTGGATGCCAAAACGGATGCAGGGCGCGAAAAGCGAATTGCTTGGATGGTAGAACGGCTTAATAAAAATCTAAAACCAATGTGAGATAAATTTCAATTTAACGTTCTAAATATGTTGACAAAAAGTCGAGATTCCGTAAGGAGTCCCGACTTTTTTCGCTAACGCTTTGTTACAGTTACTTGCTCTGATATTCCGGCTCGGCAATTCTACAAAGCACTCAAACGCGCTGTTCGACGCTTGC
>CAJUNJ010000024.1 GCA_910587825.1 uncultured Christensenellaceae bacterium | reverse complement strand
GGCTAAGCCTATTTTGAACCACGCGACTATCGCGTGGTATTCTTTATACAAAAAACTCTCGGACATTTCGTTCGAGAGCTTTTTTAAATACACATTATTTTCAAAGATAAATTGAAATTTAACGAACTAATCTTTTTACCCTCTCAACATAATCATCTGCATGATTTATGCTAATATCCCCATGATAATACCCTTGTAATACATCAAGTTCACTATTTGGTATTAAATCAGCAATTTTAGTTGCCGATTTTTTCATAATAGGTCTTTCTTTACTTCCAACTAATACAAGAACTTTTGCTCTAGTATGTGATAAAGTATCTTTGACTTCATAACTAGAATTTGACTTCATAAAAGCAATTAAATTATCTTTTGTAATTTTACAAGTATCTTCATAATACATATCAAACAAACTGTTTTTAAGTTTTAAACTTTTAAACTGTAGTTTTGAAAACCATTTTTTACTTATTAAACAATATAATAAATTAAATGTTGGCGCTATCATTTTATAAGTAAATTTCATAGGAATTGTCAAAGCACTTTCAACAATAGCATATTCACATATATTAGGATTTTTAGATAGTATTTCTAACAATATTTGTCCTCCTAATGATAGCCCTCCAATTAGTTTTACTTTCCCATTATAATTATCATTTATAAAATTTATTATTTCTAAAGCATTACTTTCAATAGAAGTAAAATTTGTATCGCTATTCGAATGTCCATCTAGTATAGGAATGACTATGTGAAATTCATCTTCAAGCAATCCTATTTCATCTATATAATTCCACCAAGAAAGACCACCACCATGCAATAAAATTATAATATCTTTATTCTTTGAACCATATTCTTTATATTCCATCTTACACCTATAAATTACTGTTTATCGTACAATCATTATATCACGAAAAATGAAAGAGCGCAACTGATTGAATTTTGCGGGAAATATAAAACATATCTATATCTCACTAGGCTACGAGTAGCCTAGTTCGTCCACGAAAAAAAGTACAGAAAAGGCACAGCTTAACGCTATGCCTAAATCTTTTTATTTGCGTTTTATTATATTCCCAATGGGAATTACCGTTATGCGGAGGCTGTTTTTTATTTTACGCTTTACTTATGCTTCCGAAAATTTCCATTTTTTCTTTAACGGTATCTTTAATTGCCTGTGCGCCGGGAGCAAGAAGTTTTCTGGGGTCGAAGCCCTTGCCGACAAGGTCTTTGCCTTCTTGTATATATTTTCTTGTCGCTTCCTGGAAAGCAAGCTGGCATTCGGTGTTAACGTTTATTTTGGCAACGCCGAGAGAAATTGCCTTTTTAATCATATCGGTGGGAATACCTGTGCCGCCGTGAAGGACGAGGGGCATATCGCCCGTCTTTTTCTTTATTGCTTCAAGGACGTCAAAGCGGAGTCCCGTCCAGTTGGCGGGGTATTTGCCGTGGATATTGCCTATGCCGGCGGCAAGAATGTCTACGCCGAGATCTGCAATCTTTTTACATTCGTCGGGGTCGGCGCATTCGCCCTGACCTATAACGCCGTCTTCTTCGCCGCCGATAGAGCCGACTTCGGCTTCAAGACTTAAACCTTTTTCCGCACAGACTTTGACAAGTTCTTTCGTCTTTGCAATATTTTCATCAATGGGAAAGTGCGAACCGTCAAACATTATCGAAGAGAAGCCCGCTTCGATACATTTATAACATCCTTCGTAGGAACCGTGGTCAAGATGAAGCGCAACGGGAACGGTGATATTCATCTCCTCAATCATAGCTTTTACCATTGCGGTAACGGTTTTAAAGCCAGTCATATACTTGCCTGCGCCTTCCGACACGCCGAGAATTACGGGCGAGTTAAGTTCCTGTGCAGTCTGTAAAATGGATTTTGTCCATTCAAGATTGTTTATATTGAACTGTCCGACGGCGTATTTGCCGTCCCTTGCTTTTTCAAGCATCTGTTTTGCTGATACCAGTGCCATAAGAACCTCCGAAAAGTTTATTTTATTTCTTATTTTAAGTATAAGACATTGCTCTTTAAAATTCAAGTCAAATCGTAATAATAATCAAAAAAATTTATTATAAAAAAACATTTGAAAAAATATGTTAAAATACTTTTCAAAGAGGTAAATATGGTTTATAATTAAAAAGAACGGAATAAGTATCAAATTATCGGTTTAAACAAATTTTAAAAAAGCTGTTGACTAAAACGGAAAAATTTGGTATACTTGTTTACGGTAAAATTAAAAATAAAAATTCGGAGGAATTATTTTTTATGGCAAATGTTAAAGTAGCAATCAACGGTTTCGGTCGTATCGGTCGTCTTGCGTTCAGACAGATGTTTGACGCCGACGGTTATGAAATTGTAGCTATCAACGACCTGACAAGCCCCAAAATGCTTGCTCATCTTTTAAAGTATGACTCGGCTCAGGGCAGATACAAGTACGCTGAATCCGTAGTTGCGGGTGAAGACAATATCACCGTTAACGGCAAAACGATTAAGATTTATGCAGAAAAAGATGCAATTAATCTTCCTTGGAAAGCCCTTGACGTTGACGTCGTACTCGAATGTACCGGTTTCTACTGCTCGAAAGAAAAAGCATCCGCTCATATCAAAGCGGGCGCAAAGAAGTGCGTAATTTCCGCTCCCGCGGGCAACGACCTTCCCACGGTAGTTTACAGCGTAAACGAAAAGACCTTGAAAGCAAGCGATACGGTTATTTCCGCGGCAAGTTGCACGACCAACTGTCTTGCACCTATGGCTGACGCCCTTAACAAGCTTTGCAAAATCAAGAAAGGTTATATGACCACTATTCACGCATATACCGGCGACCAGATGGTTCTTGACGGACCCCACAGAAAGGGTGATTTGAGAAGAGCAAGAGCCGCAGCCGTTAACATCGTTCCCAACTCGACGGGCGCGGCAAAAGCTATCGGATTGGTTATACCCGAACTCAACGGCGTGCTTGACGGTTGCGCACAGCGTGTTCCCGTACCCACCGGTTCGCTTACACAGCTTATCGCTGTCTGCGAAGGCGACATTGACGCTAAGGCTGTAAATCAGGCAATGAAGGCTGCTGCTTCGGCTTCTTACGGATATACCGAAGAAGAAATCGTATCCAGCGACGTCGTAGGTATGAACTACGGTTCGTTGTTCGATGCAACCCAGACGAAGTGTATGCCTCTCGGCGACGGTACGACTCTCGTAAAAGTTGTATCCTGGTACGATAACGAAAATTCTTACACGTCACAGATGGTAAGAACTATCAAATACTTCGCTGAATTGAAGTAATCAAATAAAATATAGCCCGTCCGAAAAATTCGGACGGGCTGATTTTATATTTTCGGTTAAACGTTGAAGCGGAAGAGAACTACGTCGCCGTCTTTAATGACGTAATCTTTTCCTTCGGAACGTACTTTGCCTTTTTCTCTTGCGCCGACAAGACCTTTACATTCCAAAAGTGTTTGCCAGTCGCAAATTTCTGCCCGTATAAAACCTTTTTCAAAGTCGCTGTGAATTTTTCCTGCGGCTTGCGGGGCTTTGGTTCCCTTGACGATGGTCCAGGCGCGCGTTTCTTTTTCGCCGGCGGTAAGGTAGGAGATAAGCCCCAACAGCGCATAACTTTTTTTGATAAGCCTGTTTAAACCGCTTTCCTGTAACCCAAGCTCTTTCAAGAACATTTCTGCGTCTTCGGGTTCCATTTTTGAAAGTTCTTCTTCGGTTTTGGCGCAAATTACCAAAACTTCACTGCCCTCTTTAGCCGCATAATCTTTTACCGTGCACACCAACGGAATATCGTCTTCGGATTTTCCCATATCGAATTCGGAAATGTTTGCCGCATAAATAACAGGTTTGTTTGTAAGCAGGAAAAGGTTGTCAATTACAGGTTTTTCATCTTCCGAACATTCAAAAAGTCTTGCGGGTTTTTCCCCGCTTAAAAACTTTTCAAGCCTTTCCAAAAGCGCATATTCGGCGGCTGCTTCTTTATTGGCACCGCCACGGGCAGTGTTCCTTATTCTGTCCTGACGTTTAGTAACGGCTTCTATGTCCGCGAGTATAAGTTCAAGCGTAATAGTTTGAATATCGGCGATTGGGTCTATTTTATTATTAACGTGCGTTATGTTTTCGTCTTCGAAGCACCGCACGACGTGTACGATTGCGTCGCACTCCCTGACGTGCGACAAAAATTTATTGCCGAGACCTTCCCCGCGGGAAGCGCCCTTTACAAGCCCTGCGATATCGACGAATTCCACGATTGCGGGAGTGACTTTTTTACTGTCGTACAGTGCGGCAAGCTTGTCAAGCCTTTCGTCTGGGACGGCGACCACGCCGACGTTGGGTTCTATCGTGCAGAAAGGATAATTTGCGGCTTCTGCGCCCGCGTGCGTTATTGCGTTAAACAGCGTGGACTTGCCAACGTTGGGAAGTCCCACAACACCGAGTTTCATTGTTTTATATTCCTTGATTACTTTTTTATTAAATTATAATATAATAGATAAAAATAATCAAAACAATTAGGCGGTAAAGTTGCCAAATTTTAGCTTTTGTGTTAAAATAATTTAAAATTAAAACGGTACGGACAGATGGATTACAAAAATTATATTGCTGAAAAAATTAAAATCGACGGAGTAAGCCGTGAAGAAATTTATTCTTCGGTAGCGCTTCCTCCGAATTCCGAAATGGGCGACTACGCTTTGCCTTGTTTCAAATTTGCCAAGGTTTTGCGGAAGAGTCCTGCGGTTATCGCCGAAGAGTTAAAGTCGGGGTTTGCGACCGACGGCGTAATAAGCGAGGTTTCTGCGGTCAACGGCTATCTCAACTTCAAAGTCAATAAAGCAGAACTTGCTAAGCAAGTTCTCGGCGAAATTTTCAAAAAAGGCGATAAATACGGCTCATCCGAATGCGGTAAAGGCAAGACCGTATGTATAGACTATTCTTCCGTAAATATTGCCAAACCTTTTCATATAGGTCATCTGTCTACAACTGTTCTCGGCGGAGCATTGTACAAGCTGTTCGGCTTTTTGGGCTATAACGTTGTCGGCATAAATCACCTCGGAGATTACGGTACCCAGTTCGGAAAACTTATTTGCGCATACAAGCATTGGGGCAATAGGGAAGAAGTGGAAAAGGGCGGAATACACGCCATAAACGATTTGTACGTCCGCTTTAACAATCAAGCCGACGAACAGATGGAAGCCGAAGCCCGCGAATATTTCCGTTTAATCGAAAGCGGGGATAAGGAAGCAAATGAAATTTTCGAATGGTTCAAGTCGCTTACGTTAAAATACGTACAGGAAATATACGATAAGCTTGGCGTCAAGTTTGACAGCTATGCAGGCGAAAGATTTTACACCGATAAAATGCAGCCCGTCATCGACGAGCTTAAAAGTAAAAATTTGCTTAAAGAAAGCGAAGGGGCGCAGATTGTCGACCTTGAAGCTTATTCTATGCCTCCTTGCCTTATTTTGAGATCGGACGGGGCCTCGCTGTATGCCACACGCGACCTTGCCGCGGCAATTTACCGCAAAAACACTTATAATTTCGATAAGTGCCTTTACGTTGTCGCCTATCAGCAGAATTTGCATTTCAAACAAGTTTTCAAAGTTTTGGAACTTATGGGCAAAGAATGGGCGAAAGACCTCGTTCACGTCGCATACGGTATGGTGTCGCTTGAAGACGGAGCTATGTCTACGCGTAAGGGTAAAGTGGTATGGCTGGAAGACGTAATAAACAAGTGCGTCGAAAAGGCTTACGCCGTTGTAACAGAAAAGAACCCCGACCTTGAAAACAAGCGAGAAATAGCGGAAAAAGTAGGGTTGGGTGCAGTAATATTCGGCGCGTTATACAATAACAAAATCAAGGACATTGTGTTCTCTTATGACAAAGTTTTAAGCTTTGAAGGGGAAACAAGCGTGTACGTCCAATATACTTGCGCACGTGCAAATTCCGTGCTGTCAAAGGCAGGGAATAGCGGTTGCGTTGTCGAAGGGTATGAACCCAACGCACTGGAATTCGAGGTAGTTAAACAGCTTGCTTCTTTCCCGGATACTCTTAAAGAAGCTGCGGACAAGTACGAACCCTGCTATATAGCAAGATTTGCCGTCGACCTTGCGCAGAAATTCAATAAATTTTATATCGACTGCAAAATTCTCAACGCAGAAGGCGATACAAAGCAATTCAGACTTGCGCTTACAAAGGCGGTTTTGCAAACTCTTAAAAATGCGCTTGCCATACTTGGTATAGGCGTACCCGATAAAATGTAATTATGGTAAAAGCAATTATTTTCGATTTGGACGGAACCCTTCTTAATACCTTGCGGGACATATGCAACGTTCTTAACGGCAGCTTGAAAAAATTCGGGGTGCCCTGTCTTTCGCTTGAAAAGACTATACAATACGTCGGCAACGGGGCAAGAAAGCTTGTCGAGCGTGCAACGGTCGGGTATGATTCGGAGCTTATAGACAAAATTTATGAAGATTACCGCGTTAATTTTGCCGAATGCGCAAACTTGGATACCGTACTTTATGACGGTGAAACAGACTTTTTACAAAGGGCAAAGGCAAAAGGTATAAAAATGGCTGTTGTTACCAATAAACCGCAAAAGGCGTGCGATAAAGTAATGAGCCAATTTTTCAAAGAAAATTATTTTGATTATGTCATAGGGCAGTCTGACGACTTTGCGTTAAAGCCCGACCCTTCGGCGGTAAATTTCGTCATAGAAAAATTCGGCGTAGATAAGTCGGAATGTCTTTTCGTCGGCGACGGGGATACCGACGTAATTACAGCGAAAAATGCAGGCATAAGATGTATTTCAACGTTGTGGGGGTTCAGAAGCCAAATGCAGCTTGCGGCAGTAGGAGGTCGGGAATTTGCCGATTCGTTTGCATCTTTGGGAGAAATGATAAACTTGTGAATTTTTTTAAAACTTTAATATTTTTATTGAAATTTTATTATCAACGTGGTATAATGCAATTACAAAATTTAACCATAAGGAGTTAATTATTATGAAAAAATGTGTTGTTTGCGGTGAAATTGTTGAAGACGGCGTAGACGTTTGTCCCGTTTGCAAAGCAACCAAGTTTGAACCTATCAATACGGAAAAGACCGTATATGCTTGCGAACACGGAGTAGGCGACGGTCAGGTTGAAGACAAGGAAATTATGGAAGGTCTTCACGCTAATTTTACCGGTGAATGCACGGAAGTAGGTATGTATCTTGCTATGGCAAGAGTGGCTGAACGTGAAGGTTATCCCGAAATTGCGGAAGCGTACAAGCGTTATGCTTATGAAGAAGCTGAACACGCGGCTAAATTTGCGGAACTTCTCGGTGAAGTTGTAACGTCTTCGACCAAGAAAAATCTTGAACTCCGTGCCGCGGCGGAAGCGGGCGCGTGCGAAGGAAAGCTTGCTATTGCAAAGCGCGCTAAACAGCTCGGTTACGACGCTATTCACGATACCGTACACGAAATGGCTAAGGACGAAGCAAGGCACGGAGCTGGCTTTGCCGGTCTTTTAAAGAGATATTTCGGAAAATAATTAAAAAAAATTAGACTAAAATTAAATTAAAAAAGGGAGTGGTTTTTACGACTGCTCCTTTTTACTTAAAAAAGGTTTGGTATTTTAAATTTATGACTTGCAAAATATATTTTTTTCTCTGCCCATATTGACTGTGCGCAGTTTTTTAATATAGGTTCTTTTATATTAACTATAAAATTTTCTATCCACTTTTCCGCACGTTCAAAAGTTACCGCATCTAAATAGTTTAAAAGGTCATTAATATCGCCGACATTTTCATATTGCGCATAAACATTTAAATGTACGCCCCTTAAATTGAATGCAAGTCCAAGGCAGGCAAAGCGCGCAAAGTCTTCAATTTTCTTTTCTTTCGGGTCAGATATGTATAACTTCAAGTCGTTGTTCGTACACATTGTGAGAAAATATATAATATCTTTTTCCAATTCTTTAAGTGTTTTATCAAGTTTTTTAGCCATTTTCTGTTGCTCCTTTTGATCATTACGACAATTAGTCGTATATATAAAATAATATACGATAATTTGTCGTTTGTCAAGCAAAATAATATTAATTGTAGTATTATAATTGTATGAGAACAATAGGAATAATAATTAAAGAAGAAAGAATTGCAAAAAATCTAAAACAAAGTGAGCTTGCAACAATGGTGGGTGTAACGCAAGATAGTATATCCTTGTGGGAAAAAGATAAAAGATTACCTGCTACTCAACACATTATAGATTTGTGTAAGATTTTTAATATCTCTGCAGATTATTTACTTGGATTGGTTGAAGAGCAAGCAAAAAAGTAAATTAATTCGTTTATGGATTAAAAGATATTTTCAAGTAAGAAATTTTATCACAAATTAAACAAAAATTTACACGACCGCACGCAGGTCGTGTTTTTTTCATATAATGGATTATAGGCAAGGGGGAAAACCTTTGCCCAAACTTTATGATAAAAGGAACTGAGTACAAATGTGTAATAATTGTAATAATAATTGCAGAAATAATTGCGGTTGCGGCAGTCTTTTCAATCTGCTTTTCGGCTGTAATTGCAGGTGCGGTTGCAACTCCTGTGGGAACAACAGAAGCGGTTGCGGCTGCAACTCCTGCTGGAACAACAGAAACGGCTGTGGTTGTAATTCCTGCGGTTGTTCCGGAAATTCGCGCACGTTCAATGATGCGTCAAACACTTTCGGCGTTTTGAATAACGTATCTTGCGGTTGCAACAGGTCTTCGGGTTGCGGCTGTTACGATGCGTATTACGCTCGGCAGTACGGACTATGCAACTGTTCGTGCGGCTGTAATAGCTGTTGTAACAACTGACGTTCGTTGCACGGGGTATCCTTAAAAGGATACCCTTATTTTTTTGTAATTTGCAAAGAATAATATTATGCGTAACGCGGTAAATCTCTTTAAATATTTTTCGGATAAACGTTTTTCTACGATTGCGGGTACTCTTGTTTATTTTTTATTGATGAGTATTGCGCCGTTCAGTTTATGGCTTACGCTGGTTTTCGGCAACGTTAGTATAAACGTGGAACGCATAATGTCGCACGAACTCTTTGAAAACGTAAGTCCTTTTTTACATTATCTGAAATCATCGGCGGAGGGCGCGGCAAGCGGTGCCGGTATAATTTTACTTGTCACAACTTTATATTCATCGACCAACTTTTTTTACCATTTAAGGCGTAGCGGAGAAATTATTTATAACTCATCGCGTGTAAAAGGCGGTATAAAATTGCGCTTGGTGTCGCTTCTGTTAATATTTATTACGTTTTTATTAATTGCCGTACTTGCCGTAATTACTTTTGTCGGGTCCTGGCTGCTTGACAAATTCATGCCTTACTATTTTTCAGATATAATAACTTACACCTTTTTAATAGCCATTGCTTTTACGGTTGTTTTAGTGTTAAATCTTTTTACAAGCCCTTATAAACTCAAAGCCGAAGAAGCCGTACCGGGCAGCTTGCTGACAACTGCGTTATGGATTGTGTTTATAATAGGTTTTGCCGTGTATATGCAGTATGCAAATCCGGAAAAGCTGTACGGCAGAATCGCTTCGCTTTTCGTGTTTTTGCTGTGGAGTTATGTTATGATGAGCGGTTTTGTGGTAGGGATAATTTATAACAGTTCGTTTAAAACAAAAAGGGAATACAAAACGCTGTTATAATGATAATTTTCCGCTTTAAATGGTTATTCTACTTAAATTCGACTTAATTCTATTGCTAAAAGAAATTATTTAGTCTATTATTTAGTAAAAATTAATTCGTTGTAAGGAGAGAATATGAATACTTTCGGTGAATTTCTGTTTTCATTGAGAAAAGAAAAGGGAATGACTCAGGCGGAACTTGCGGAAAAACTCGGCGTGTCTAACAAAGCCGTATCCAAATGGGAGACGAATGAAGCAATGCCCGAAACAGGACTTTTGGTGCCGATTTCGCGCATATTCGGCGTTACCGTAGATGAGTTGCTTAACGGATGCAGAACCGATATATCAAAGGAAAACGGGAAGGAAGAGATTGATAAATTTGTAATCGAAGATCATCTGTTCAAGCGTGGCAAGAACGACGGGGAAACGAAAATGATAGACAGGATTGGCGGGGCAGTATGCGCATTTATAATGTTTGTATCGCTTGCCGCTTATTTTGTTCTCGGCGCTTGGAAGAATTTGTGGCATCCTTATTGGGTAATTATTCCCGTAGGCGCGCTTTCTTGCGGAATTGCGGGAATTATTTTTGACCTGTTCAATAAGGAAAAGCGAAGAAAGAACTATGAAAAGGGTGAAAATCCTTTTATAGGCGCAATATGCGGTACATTGATGCTTATAAGTCTGATAACTTATTTAATTCTCGGTGCGATATTTAGTTTATGGCATCCGTATTGGGTAATAATTGTTTTTGACGGAGTTCTTTGCGGTTTTACAGGTATCGTAGGCGAAATAATAGTTTATTTCCGTAAAAATAAATAGCCTGAATATTTTATACGTCAAACGGCGGGCTTTTAAGTCCGCCATATTTTATATGATTGTTTTTAACTTATTGTTTAAATAAATAACAAAGTATAATTTTTAAAAAAAGTTGCCTTAGTGTTATTGCATATAAGTAAATAATTTGATATAATTTTATCGATAAATAAATAACAATTATTTTTATCCAATAAAATTTCAGGAGGACAGAATGGATTTTAAATTGAACTACGGCATTTGCGACAGTGTTGAAAAGTTGGAGCAAGAGCTGAAAAGGGTCAAAGAAGCGCAAAAAATTTATGCAACATTTTCGCAGGAACAAGTTGATAAAATTTTTCTTGCGTGCGCGTCTGCAGCTAATAAGGCAAGAATTCCGCTTGCCAAACTTGCCGTTGAAGAAACGGGAATGGGCGTGGTGGAAGATAAGGTTATCAAAAACCATTATGCTGCGGAATATATATATAACGCATACAAGAATGTTAAGACCTGCGGTGTCATCGAGGAAGACAAGGCGTACGGAATTAAGAAAATTGCAGAACCCATCGGCGTAGTCGGCGCGGTTATACCCACAACCAATCCTACGTCTACGGCAATATTCAAAACCTTGATAAGTCTTAAAACAAGAAACGGCTGTATAATAAGCCCTCATCCGCGTGCAAAGAGCAGCACCATTTCTGCGGCTAAAATAGTTTACGAAGCGGCTGTTGCCGCAGGTGCGCCCGAAGGCATAATAAGCTGGATAGATGTGCCTACTCTTGAAATGACCAATCTTTTGATGAAAGAAGTAGACATTATTCTTGCAACAGGCGGTCCCGGTATGGTAAGGGCGGCTTATTCAAGCGGTAAGCCCGCTATAGGCGTCGGCGCCGGCAACACTCCCGCAATTATCGATGAAAGCGCGGATATTCAGCTTGCCGTAAGCTCTATCGTACATTCCAAAACTTTTGACAACGGTATGATTTGCGCTTCTGAACAGTCCGTGATAGTGGCGGAAAAGATATACAACAAAGTTAAAAAAGAATTTTCTGCACGCGGTTGCTATTTTCTTAAAGAAGACGAGCTTGAAAAAGTCAGAAAAACTATTTTAATCAACGGTTCGCTCAATGCTAAAATTGTCGGACAAAGCGCGAGAAAGATTGCCGAAATTGCAGGCGTTAAAGTTCCCGCAACGGCAAAAGTTCTTATCGGCGAGGTTGATTCGGTGGAGCTTTCCGAAGAGTTTGCGCACGAAAAACTTTCGCCCGTACTTGCAATGTATAGCGCGTCGGATTTCGGCGACGCACTCAATAAGGCTGAAAAACTGATTGCGGACGGCGGATACGGTCATACATCTTCGCTTTACGTAAACGTTATAACTTCTCAGAACAAAATTACTGAATTCGGCGAAAGAATGAAAACCTGCCGTATTCTGATAAACACACCTTCCTCGCAGGGCGGTATCGGAGATTTATATAACTTTAAACTTGCGCCTTCGCTTACGCTTGGTTGCGGTTCCTGGGGCGGTAACTCCGTGTCTGAAAACGTCGGCGTAAAGCATCTTATAAATATCAAGACCGTTGCGGAAAGGAGAGAAAATATGTTGTGGTTCAGGGCTCCCGAAAAAGTATATTTAAAGAAAGGCTGTCTGCCCGTTGCGCTTGACGAACTGAAAAACGTTATGGGCAAAAAGAGAGCGTTTATAGTAACAGATAATTTTCTCTATCAAAACGGCTTTACAAAGTGCATTACCGATAAACTTGACGAAATGGGAATGGCGCATACGTCTTTCTTCAACGTTGAACCCGACCCCACGCTTGCCTGTGCGATTGAAGGCGCAAAGCAAATGAATGCGTTCAAGCCCGATACGATTATCGCTCTCGGCGGCGGAAGCGCGATGGATGCCGCAAAGATTATGTGGGTTATGTACGAACATCCCGAAGTCGATTTCCTCGATATGGCAATGCGCTTCGTTGATATAAGAAAGAGGGTTTACACTTTCCCCAAGATGGGCGAAAAAGCTTACTTTATCGCAATACCCACGTCGGCGGGTACGGGTTCGGAAGTAACACCGTTTGCCGTTATTACAGACGAAAAAACGGGAGTGAAATATCCTCTTGCCGATTACGAACTGTTGCCCGATATGGCGATTATAGATACCGACTTGCATATGTCTGCGCCTAAGGGACTTACGGCCGCTTCCGGTATCGACGCGGTTACGCACGCGCTTGAAGCTTATGCTTCGATGCTTGCAACCGATTATACCGACGGGCTTGCAATTCAGGCGTTGAAGGTTATATTCAAATATCTGCCTTCGGCTTATGAAAACGGTCAGACGGACGTTGAAGCGAGGGAGAAAATGGCTAACGCTGCTACAATGGCGGGTATGGCTTTTGCTAATGCTTTCCTTGGCGTATGCCACAGTATGGCGCATAAGCTTGGCGCATTCCATCATCTGCCTCACGGCGTAGCGAACGCGCTTCTTATCAACGAAGTAATTAAATTCAATTCGTCGGACGCTCCCGCGAAGATGGGCACGTTCAGCCAGTACGGTTATCCTCACACAAAGCGCAGATACGCCGAAGTTGCTGAATGCCTCGGACTTGTCGGAAAGAACGATGACGAGAAGATAGCAAATCTGATTTCGGCAATAGACGAATTAAAGGGCAAGGTCGGCATTAAAAAGACCATTAAAGATTACGGCATAGACGAGCAGGATTTCCTTAACCGTCTTGACGATATGGTTGAACAGGCATTTGACGACCAGTGTACGGGCGCAAATCCCAGATATCCTTTGATGAGCGAAATCAAACAAATGTATCTCAATGCGTATTACGGTAAATAAAAGGAGGAAAATAAAATGAAAGAAGAAAACTTAATTTTTTCAAGACCCGACAAAAAGATTTATATGAGCGGCGACAAGCTTATCAAGCTGTTTGACGGAAGCTATTCCAAAGCAAACATACTTAACGAAGCGTTAAACCACGCAAGAGTTGAAGAGACCGATCTCAACGTGCCTAAAATCAGGTCGATAGAAGTTGTAGACGGTAAATGGGCGATTATACTTGACTATATCGAAGGCGAAACCTTGCAGTCGCTTATGGATAAACATCCCGAAAAGGAAGACGAGTATTTAAATCTTTTCGTTGATTTACAACGCACCGTTCTTTCTAAAAAAGTGCCTATGCTCAATAAGCTTAAAGATAAAATGAATGCGAAAATCTCATCCGCAGATCTTGATGCGACAACGAGATACGAGCTTCATACCCGTCTTGATTCTATGCCCAAGCACAAAAATCTTTGTCACGGCGATTTCAACCCTTCCAACATTATAATTACTGCCGACGGAACGCCGTACATTATAGACTGGTCGCACGCCACACAGGGCAACTCTTCTGCCGACGTGGCAAGAAGTTACCTTTTATTCTACCTTGTAGGCAAAGAAAATCTTGCACAGAAGTATCTTAAACTTTATTGTCGTAAAAGTGATACGGCAATTCAGTATGTACAGAGATGGATACCTATTGTTGCTGCTTCACGACTTGTCAAGGCGCCCGAAAGCGAACGTGAATTTCTGCATAAGTGGATAGACGTAGTAGATTACGAATAACGGATAAATTTGAAAAGACTTGCAAATTAATGCAAGTCTTTTTTCTTGCATTTAATCCGCAAAATAGTTATAATGTAATTATGGATGAAGAAAAACTTTGTTTTGCGGCTATTGAATTTGTTGATGATCCGAACGTTGCCGGTTATTTTTATTGGTATATAAGCCCGCTTGAAGGCATTAAGGAAGGAGACAAAGTAATTGCACCGCTTGGCAGACACAATAATTTACAGGAAGGAATTGTCAGAAAGGTCAGGTATGATTTTGAATATAATGCGCCTTACCCTCTACACAGTATAAAAAGTATAAGAAGTTTTGTAAAAAGGAGTTTTGATGTACAGGATAGTTAAAAAAAGCGAACTGAATCCCACAGTAACTATGATGGATATATACGCACCGCTTGTGGCAAAAAAGGCGCAGGCGGGGCAATTCATAATTCTGCGTGTGGACGAGGACGGGGAAAGAATTCCGCTTACCGTTGCAGGTTACGACAGGCAAGCGGGAACGGTTAAAATAATTTTTCAGATAGTCGGCGGAACGACTATGCGTCTTAATAATAAAAAAGAAGGCGAGTCGATAAGCGACTTTGTCGGACCGTTAGGCTGCGCCACCAAGACGGAAGGCATTAAAAAAGTATGTATAGTCGGCGGAGGAGTCGGATGTGCGATAGCTTTGCCCGTTGCGCAGAGATTTCATGAACTCGGCGCGGAAGTTCATTCTATAATCGGGTTCAGAAACAAAGATTTGCTTATTCTCGAACAAGAGTTTAAAGCTTGTTCCGATAAACTTACAATAATGACCGACGACGGAAGTTACGGCAGACAGGGTGTAGTTACATTACCGCTTAAAGAGGCGATTGACGGCGGTGAAAAGTATGACGAAGTCATTACTATAGGTCCGCTTATTATGATGAAGTTTGTCGTTGCCACGACTAAGCCCTACGGTATACCCACGACAGTATCTATGAATCCGATAATGATAGACGGTACGGGAATGTGCGGCGGTTGCAGGCTTACCGTTGGAGGAAAAACTAAGTTTGCGTGCGTCGACGGACCCGATTTTAACGGATTCGAAGTTGATTTCGACGAAGCTATGGCTCGTTCGAATATGTACTGTGAGTTCGAAAACAGGGAAAGGGAGCATTGCAATCTTTTCAAAAAGGAGATAGGATAATGGCTGTTCAACCTAAGAAAAACGAGATGCCCGTACAGGAGGCAAATGTTCGCGCCCGCAATTTTAAAGAAGTCGCGCTTGGTTATACCGAACAGACGGCGGTTGCGGAAGCGCAGAGATGTTTAAACTGTAAAAACAGACCGTGTGTGGAAGGTTGTCCCGTCAATATATCTATTCCAGACTTTATTTCCAAAATCAAGCAAAAGGATTTTGATGGCGCTTATTCGGTAATTGCCGAAAGTTCATCGTTGCCTGCCGTGTGCGGGCGCGTATGTCCTCAGGAAACACAGTGTGAAAGCAAGTGTACTTTGGGTATTAAATTCGAACCTGTAGGCATAGGCAGGCTTGAACGGTTTGTTGCCGATTATCACAATACTAATTTTAAAGGCGAACCTGTGCTTCCCGAACAGAACGGGCGTAAAGTCGCCGTAATCGGCTCAGGTCCTTCGGGGCTGACCTGTGCGGGCGACCTTGCGAAAAAGGGCTATAAAGTCACCGTATTCGAAGCTTTGCACGTTGCGGGCGGTGTTCTCGTTTATGGCATTCCCGAATTCAGACTTCCCAAAGATATAGTCAAAAATGAAGTCGAAACTTTAAAAAAATTAGGTGTGGAAATACAGACAAATGTCGTAATAGGTAAAACGATAACCGTAGACGAACTGTTTGAAGACGGTTATGAAGCGGTATTTGTCGGTTCGGGCGCGGGACTTCCGAGATTTATGGGTATAAAGGGCGAAGGATTAAAGGGCGTTTACTCGGCAAATGAATTTTTGACGAGGGCAAACCTTATGAAGGCTTATAAGTCAGATTCGCAAACTCCTGTAATGCACGCAAAAAACGTTGCCGTGGTAGGCGGAGGAAATGTGGCTATGGATGCCGCAAGGACTGCTTTAAGGCTTGGTGCAGACAACGTTTACATAGTTTACAGACGTTCTATGGATGAACTTCCGGCAAGAAAGGAAGAGGTTGAACACGCGGAAGAAGAAGGTATTAAATTTGAAATTCTGCGCAATCCCGTCAAGATATTGGGCTATAACAACCCGGATAACAGACGTGACATTAAAAACGGTTTTGTAACGGGTATTAAAGTCAGAAAATGCCGTCTTGGCGAACCCGACGAAAGGGGCAGAAGAAAGCCGGTTGAGGTTGAGGGCAGTGAATATGTTTTAGACGTTGACTGCGTAATAATGGCGATAGGAACAAGCCCCAATCCGCTTATAAAAAATACGACTGACGGTCTTGACGTAAATGCTCGCGGTGGAATTATCGCAGAAGAGGGCACGGGAAAAACTACCAAGCAAGGCGTTTTTGCCGGTGGTGATGCTGTTACCGGGGCGGCAACTGTAATACTTGCTATGGGAGCGGGAAAGACAGCGGCAAAAGCCATAGACGAATATTTGACTGCAAAGTATAATTAGTATAAAATTATGAAAAATAAATTTATGGGTATTTGTATCGGGCTTGAAAAAGCTTTTGACTGCGCGCAGGAAATCAATATATACAATCAGGGCGAATGTTCAACATACGGTTGCGGTGAGCCCGTATTTAACTCTGTGCTTAACGGTTTTAAAGAAATGATAGACGGCGCGCACGAGATGCCTGCTTTCGGTGTCAGTATCAATAATCTTACTATGGAAGCGAGAAGCGAAGGGCTGTGGGTGGAGTTTGCTTTTGATAAGACGTATGAAAGCAACGGTATGCCCTATGAAAAACTGTTAATCGAAGTTCGGCAGGGGTATCAGGGCTTTAATATCAACCGTTATAACAGTCAATACGGATATGACGGCAGATGTTTTTATTACGACTTGGTCAATAAAAATATGGATAAATTCTACAATATTTTGATAAATATTTAGTTTTATTAAGTACTATGTGTGGCATAATTATTAAAAATCAGTTTAAAGCAACAAAATTAAGCACTTTTACGGCTTAATTCATAGAGATGAAAGCAATGAAAGATTATATAATCTTTCATTGCTTTTTTGTATAAAGAATACCACGCGATAGTCGCGTGGTTCAAAATAGGCTTAGCC
>CAJUNJ010000023.1 GCA_910587825.1 uncultured Christensenellaceae bacterium | reverse complement strand
GTAGTAAAAAGCTCTCGAACATATCGTTCGAGAGCTTTTGTCCTTGCTTGAAAGTATAACTCTTAATAATTTAGTTTTTTAATTCCCTATGGGAAGTGCGCTTTATACGGAGGCGTTTTAACCTTTCAGGCTTTTACTGTCTTTTTGACGGCGTTCTGCATCTTTTCAAGCGCCGCTTCCGCGTCCGCCCTGTTGTTGGCTTTGACGGAGAAGTAAATTTTAAGCTTTGGTTCTGTACCCGAAGGGCGCACGCATATAAAGCTTCCGTTTTCCAATTCGTAATAAACGCAGTTGGTAAGGGGAGAGCCTATTTCGGAAGTTTCGCCCGTCTTGATATCCTTTTTGATATTCTTAGAATAATCGCGTACCGCCGCGACTTCGTAAATGTCGAACTTGGTGACGGGGTTTTCTTTAAGCCCGTCGACTACGGCGTTCATATCTTTCATAGCGTTAAGCCCCTTGAAAGGTATCGAAATATTGCAGTCGAGTACGTAACCGTAAGTATCGTAAATTTCCATAAGACGCTGGTATACGGTCTTGTTTACCGAAGTGTAGTAACATACCATTTCGGCGCACAGCATAGAGGCGACTACGGCGTCTTTGTCGCGCGCGTGCGTTCCGCGAAGGTATCCGCAGCTCTCTTCGAACCCGAATACGAACGTGTGCGAATTGTCCTTTTCCCAAAGCTTAATCTTTTCGCCTATAAACTTGAAGCCTACCGGTACTTCGAACAGTTCTACTCCGAATTGTCTGCATATAGCTTTTGCCATACCCGTCGTAACGAACGACTTGACGACAGCCGCATTTGACGGCAGGGCGTTTTCTTCTTTAAGCCTTGTAAGGATATAATCAAGCAGAAGTATGCCCACCTGGTTTCCCGAAAGCGCTTCGAATTCGCCTTCGGAGTTTTTAACCGCAACGCCCAACCTGTCGCTGTCGGGGTCGGTTCCGAAGACGACAGTCGCGCCTATCTTCTGCGCAAGCGCAATTCCCATCGAAAGGGTTTCCTTATATTCGGGGTTGGGAACTTCGACGGTGGAAAAGTCCGTGTCTTTGGTTGTCTGCGCTTCTACGACGGTAGCCTTAATGCCTATCTTTTTGAGGATAGTGGTGACAGGTACGTAACCCGAACCGTGAACGGGGGTGTAAACGAGTTTTAAATCCTTACCGCACTGTTTGACCGCCTTTTTGGAAAGGGTAAGTTTGGTAAGCTGTTTATAATACTTTTTATCTACTTTGGCGGGTACGGGTTTAATATACTTTTTAATCTGTTCCGCGTCGGGGGAGGGTATGGCGAAGTAATCTTCCGTCTGCTTAATAAATCCTACCACGACTTCGGTGTCTTCGGGGCTCATCTGCGCCCCGTCTGCGCCGTAAACCTTGTAGCCGTTGTACTGTTTGGGGTTGTGCGAAGCCGTAACCATAATTCCCGCAACCGTGCCGAGGCACCTGACCGCAAACGAAAGCATAGGGACGGGGTGTACGTCGTCGAAAAGGTAAACTTTAATGCCGTTTGCCGCAAGCACTTCCGCCGCCGCCCGCGCGAACACGTCGCTTTTAAGTCTTGTGTCATAGGACACTGCAACGCCCTGCTGTTTAGCGCTTTCGCCGAGGGTTGCGATAAACTGCGCAAGTCCCTGTGTGGCGCGTCTGACGGTGTATACGTTCATCATATTCGTGCCGTAGCCTATAATGCCGCGCATACCCGCCGTGCCGAATTCCAGCTCCGCGCCGAAGCGGTATTCTATTTCTTCTTTACTGTCTTTTATATTTTCAAGCTCTTTTCTGCCTTCCGCATTAAGTCTTTTATCGTTAAGCCAACTGTCATAAATTTCAGTGTAGGTCATCAATATCTCTCCAAATAAATTTCATTTACTATATTATATAAAAAAAACTTTCCGTTGTAAAGTGGGAAAGTTAAAAAACTTTAATAATTTTCAGTTTTTTTTAATTTTTTTCAGTTTACTGTTCGCCTTTGAAAAATTCTTCGCGGGTGACGGTGCGTTCCTTTTCGGGTTTTATAATTGTGTACTTGTCTATGAAGTATTTAAGCTCTTCTCTGTCGAAATAGTTTACGCACTCGAAGCAGACGAGAATGACATAACTTGACGGAACCGTTATAAGCAGCGCCGCGCCGAATGTGCAAAGCGCTCCGCCGACGTTGACGGCAAAGATTATAAGCACAAGCACAACGTAATTCGAAAAGACGTTAAACGACTGTTTGCGCCGCCTGTCGAAGGTGTATAAAAACGCCTCTTTCTGTTTCATTTTTCCGCGTATCAGCGCAGGCATCCAGTCGGATGTAAAGGTCATTTTTACGGTTGCAATAACTATTATTGCCGTAACGTAAAGAAAAATCTGAATGGGAAGGGGTACGAGAATCAAGGACAGCAGTCTGAATATTACGAAGTACATACCCAGCCAGCACAAAGCGTCGTATATGAAAGATATGGGGGAGTATATAAGACTGTAAAGCGCCGCGCTTTTGAAATTGTGTAAAAGCGTAACCATAAACGGCGAATTTGCGTGCAACGCCATTTTGTCGTTTATTACCGCCGTCGTGGCGTAATTGCCCAGCCCTTCGAAAAATTTCTGCACAAGATAAATAGCCACGCAACCGACTATGCCCCAGGCTATTTGTTCTCGGTTTTCGGCAACTAAACGCAAAAGCGCGTCAAACGCGTGTTTTATCTGTGCGCTCGCTTCGCCTATTTCGCTTATTTTGCCTTCCAAAAAGTTATTTACAAACGCTTTAATTCCGGAAATAAGGCTAACGTAATCGGGAGAGCCGGTAAGACTGTTTATAAACGGAATACACACCGCCGCGTACAGTCCCGCCGCGACAAGTAAAATAACCAGCCTGTATAAAAGCTGTTTATACGTTACCGAAAAGTTGTCTATAAAGACCTGAACAGTATGCTTGAATTTCATAATTTTTTCCTTAGATTACGGGTACGTTTTTTGCGGTGAATTTATCCCTGTTTACGACTAAGTAAAGATAGCTCTTGTTGCCGTAATTAGTCATACATCCGGGGTTAATAAGCGTAACGCCGTCAATTACATCTTCACGCGCTTCGTGCGTGTGTCCGTACAAAGCCAGCGCACAGTCGGATTTTTTTGCCTTTTCGGCAAGGCGCGCAAGCGTCGTTTTAACCGAATAGGTATGTCCGTGGCAGGCAAAAATGCGTAAATTTTCTATTTCTATAACGGCTTCTTCCCCGCCGAGCTTGGGTATGTCGCAGTTGCCGTTTACTATAACCGTTTTATCGGGATATTTTCCGCATATATAACTTCCGTCCGACGAAGTGTCGCCGAGGTGGATAATGGTGTCGCACTCCGCAAGCACCCCGTCTATGCCGTCGATGGCTTTTCTGTTTCCGTGCGTATCCGAAAGCACTACAATGGTTTTCATAATTGCTTCCACAAATCGCACAGTGCGCGGTAGCGGTGGGATACCGAATTTTTTTCTTCCGCCGTCGCGCTTGCAAAACTTTTTTTCAGTTCGTCGGAATAGAACAGACTGTCGTAACCGAACCCGTTTTCACCGCTTTCTTCCGTCAGTATGCGTCCGTACGTTCTGCCTTCGGCAAGATAGTATATTCTGTCCGGACAGAACAGGCAAACGCCGCATTCGAAGTAAGCTTTGCGGTTTTCTACTCCTTCAAGTTCTTTTAAAAGCAACGCCCTGTTTTCCTTGTCGCCGCCGCCCGAATATCTTGCGGAAAATATTCCGGGGCGTCCGCCTAACGCTTCAACGCACAGACCCGAATCGTCCGCAAGCGCAGGCACCGAAAATTTTTCGGCGATGAATTTCGCCTTGATTACGGCGTTTTCCAAAAACGATTCCCCGTCTTCATTGATTTCGCCGTCAAAGCCCAAATCTTTCATCGGTATAATTTCAACACCCGTGAAAATTTCTCTTATTTCTTTAATTTTGTGTTCGTTGCCGCTTGCAACGACTAATTTATTCAGTTCCATATAAGTATTATACAATGAAGTTATAAAAATGTAAAGATAATTACCACTTTAAATTGTGTAATTGTCCCTGTGTTCTGAATCCGTCAAAGTCAAGCTGCCTTAAACCTTCGTATACGGCAACCGCAACCGAGTTTGAAAGGTTAAGGCTACGCGTATCTCCCAACATAGGTATTCTGAGGCTGTGCTCTTTATTCGCTTTTAAAAGATTTTCGTCCAGCCCTTTCGTCTCTTTTCCGAAGACGAGGAAGTCGCCTTCCGAAAAGTTTGCGTCGCAATGCCGTTTAAGCCCCTTCGTCGTAAAAAACCAATACTTAGCCGAAGGGTACTTTGCAAACAGTTCGTCTATGCCGTCGTAGTACGTTATGCTTACTTCGTCCCAGTAATCAAGCCCCGCACGCTTTAAGTATTTGTCCGTTACGGAAAAACCGAGCGGGCGCACAAGGTGCAAAGCGCAACCCGTCGCGTGGCAGGTTCTTACTATATTTCCCGTATTCTGCGGAATTTCGGGTTCAACCAAAACAATATTGAACATATTCATCTCCTTTATCTTCCGTAAATTATTTTAATTTAACCGCGCGAATTTTGCAATTAATTGTCGGCGGTTAATTGATTATATTTTATTGACAGTACATATAAAAATTGATACAATTTAAAATGTAATAAATTTTTTACAAATAATTCAGGCTTTCGGAGAAAAACAGGGGATGTTAAATTCACTTCTTGCGCTCAACGGTTCAGACGTGCTTACCGTTGTCGGCAGTATGTTCTTCATACTCGGCGGAATAACCGTGTTTATGATAGGAATGAGTATGATGGGCAGCAACATAGAAAAAGCCGCGGGCAAATCTATGCGAAGACTGATGGGCAAAGCAACCAAAAACAGGTTTGTCGGCGTAGGAACGGGCGCGGCGGTAACTGCAATCGTCAACAGTTCGGCGGCGACCACGGTTATGATTGTCGGTTTCGTAAACGTCGGGCTTATGACGCTTACGCAGGCGGCGTCCGTAATAATGGGCGCAAACATCGGTACTACTATTTCGGCGTTTATAATGGCTCTTTCGTCTGCGGGCGGGGCTTCTTTCTCTGCGGCGGCTGTGTTCGCCCTCGTCGCGTTCGTCGGCTTTGTGTTCACCCTTGTCGGCAAAAGCGACAAATTTAAGCAGGTCGGCGCTATACTTGAAGGTATAGGGCTTATTTTTATAGGTCTTAACGTAATGTCGGGCGCGGTCGGCGATATGCTTGACAACGAAAACGTTGAAGGCGCGATAGAAGGTATGTTCATCGCCATAGGCAACGGCAAAGAAACACTGACCTGGGAAATAATAGTACTGTTCCTTCTCGGCGTGTTGCTTACCGCCCTTATGCAGTCGTCCGCGGCGCTTACGGCAATTATTATTTCTCTTGCAAGTTCCAATCTCATCTCGTTGCAGATGGCTATGTGCATAATTCTCGGCGCAAACGTCGGGACCTGCCTTACGTCGCTTATCTCGTCTTTCGGCGCAAGCGTCAACGCAAAGCGCACGGCGGCGGTTCACCTTCTTTTTAACGTTGCGGGCTGTCTTATCTTCATTTTCCCCGTCGCGTTCGCGGGCAAGTACATAGCGCAGTTCTTAAACGGAATAATCCCTCAGACACAGTGGCAGATTGCAATTTTCCATATGGTGTTCAATCTGCTTACTACGGCGTTACTTTTACCTTTCCTTAAATATCTCGTCAAGCTTGCCTGCCTTATAGTTCCAGAAAAGAATGGCGGGGAAGAACAGGAAGATTCCGATACTCTCGACCTGCGTATTTTAAAGACCCCCGCCATAGCCGTCGGTCAGGTACGCAAACAGCTTCTGAAAATGGGCGAAGACGCGTTCACTAACTATAAGCTTTCACTCGATATGCTTCTTTCCGGCGACCTTTCCCGCAAAGACGAATTTGCCGAAAGGGAAAATAACATAAACGCCGCCAACAAATACATTGTGTCATTTCTTATAAGGCTTTCGCTTACCGAAATTTCAGAACTCGACGAAAAGAAAGTCAGCTCTTTTTTCCGCGTCGTGTCGGATATAGAGCGAGTGGGCGACTATGCGGAAAACATAGTGGAATACGCCCAGAAACTTATCGAAGACAAGGTTGAATTTACCGACTCCGCCAAGGACGAAATTCGCGAAATGGATTCGCATATATCCAATCTGTACAAATACGTTTGCAGCGTGTTTGCCGACAGCGATTTAAAGTACACGGTCGACGTCGAACGCGAAGAGCAGGAAACAGACCGTATGAACGAGGTGATGCAGCAGGCGCACATACAGCGTATGGCTGACGGAAAATGCAGTGCGGAAGCGGGCGCGTTGTTCTTACAGCTTGCCGTCAATATGGAACGTATCGGCGATCATATGCACAATATCGCAAACTCCGTAAAAGATTACGGACACGGCGCCGTTCAGCAAAAATAACAGGTCAATCAAAAAAAGCTTTCACCCCGAATGTGTGAAAGCTTTTTTAATACCCTTAATTTTATTTGTCTTCGTCTGCGACGTCGCAAGTATTGTCTCCGCACGCGTTATCGGAAGTATCGCCGTCGGGCGTGCCGTCGGAAACATCGGCTATTGCGGCTTCGGCTGCCGCTGTTTGCAATTCTTCGGTAACTGCACCCCCGTGAATTTTTGCAAGTACTTTTTTGCGTATTGCAAGGAAAGCGTAGTAAACGCCCGTCCACGCCCAGAACAGGCAGACGTACGCGACGTAAACAAGTATGACGTACAGCACGTTCATATCCCATTTCCATATTCTCAGGGGAATCATAGGCACTTCTATGGGCAGGGGATTTACCTGCGTAAACGCATAGTTGGGCAGGTTGAAATCGCCGTTTTCGAAGCTTAAAGTGTATCCGTTATAAGTGTAACCTTCAAGGAATGACGACACTACCGCGCTTGCAACCGTCGCAAGTATTATTACTATACAGTAATAAATAAGCGGAATAATGCAGTCCTTTACCCTGAACTTGTAATGCCCCAACGCGCTCGGCAGAACGCACAGCGCAAACAGCAGGCAGTGTGTAAGGCAGAAGAAGAGTATTGAATAACTTGCTATAATTCCGTAGTTAGACATTTCGTCCTTGCCGAAGTATATAAATACCGTCAACGCCCCTACTGCGTGTACGAAAAACGAAATTGCGTACAGCGGGCGTTTTCTCAGAATAACAGAAAGGCTTGCCACGTATACGCCTATGTTGCAAATGAACAGCGGAACCGCCGAAAAGACATAAGTATATACGTTGTAACCGTCGCCAAGCAGGACAGAATCTTTGCTGTGATACTGTATCAGCAGGACTATTGCGCCCGCAACAAGATATTCGTGCTGTCTTTTAAGGTCCTGTCTTTTTAAAAAGTAATAAGCCCCGACAGTGAATCCTACAAGCGTAAGCAGGGCAAGCAGGTGCCATACCGTGAAATTTCTGAACCACCAGAACGTCCCGCGGAAATCTTCCGCGTCGAAAAAGTTTTCGAATATGTTGAGGGGCATACACGCAATTATCGCAAGGGGTAAAAATATAAAACTTTTCGCCCCGACTTTCCACCCGTCGCGTAAAAACAGTCCCGCGCAAATTAACAGGTAAAGCGCGTTTGAAATGAAAAACAGCGCCATATTCGCGGCTTTGGTAATAAATTCGTTTATTTGCGCAAAACATAAGTCCGCGCCCGTGCTGTTTTCGGTTATAGAAGTCGCGTCGAAGAAGTTGCCGAAAGTAAAGCAGGATACTATAACAAAGAGCGGCAGTACGTACTTTGCAATGTCCGAACAGCATTTTTTGTTGTAGAATACGGCAAGCGGAATTAACAGCAGTCCCGCTTTTTTCATCCATTGACAGATTGAAAAAATTACGCCGTACTCTTTTATTCTGTTGAATATGTAATAATCGGAAACGGTGAAAGTAAGTACAAGCGCAACCGCAAGCAGCAGTCCCGTGCAGACTTTCAGCGCAATTTCATTGCACCTTTGTAATTTCATAGCATAAATATTTTATTACAAAACGTCAGTTTTGTCAACTGCCTCTTATTTACAATTTTTAAGCATTGCGTCGGGCGCGCATTTGCAACGTAAAATTAAGTTTAGGACGTATTTTGCAAGCTTAGGGCAAATTTCGGCAAGTTTATTGATTTAATGCCAATCAGGCTGTATAATCTTTACGGAGAAAAATACAATTTTTTACGGGGAGGAGAAATATATCATAATCGCAATCATAGAAGACGACGCCGCCACGGCGGAATCCTTTAAAAGCTTTGTCGCCAAATACTGTAAAGAAAACGACGTAAGTATCGACACCGTTCATTTCGACAGCGCAGAAAAATTTATTGACGGGTACAGACCGTCTGTCTATTCCATAATATTTATGGATATAGAATTGCCGGGGATGAACGGGCTTAATGCCGCCAAGGTATTGAGGGCTACGGATAAGACCGTACCTCTGATGTTCTTTACCCGTATGGCGCAGTACGCGCAAAAGGGGTATGAAGTCGATGCGCTTGATTTCTTGATAAAACCGCTAAACTATGCGGATTTCAGCCTTAAACTGAAAAAGGCGTTAAACGTCGCGCGTTCGGTAGAAGCGCGCACGGTAATAGTACCGGTATACGGCGGCTACACCTGCCTCTCCACCGACAGGATAATATTTGTGGAAGTAATGGGGCACCAGCTTAAATATCAGCTTGTCGACGGAACCGTGGAGACGCGCGGTTCGCTTTCGACCGCCGAAAAACAGTTGAAGGACAACGGTTTTTTCCGCTGTAATTCCTGCTATCTGGTAAACGCGCGGTTTATAGACGCTATACGCGGTTACGACTTAGACGTCGCTGGTTACAACCTGAAAATAAGCCATCCGCGCCGTAAGCAGTTTGTAAAAGAGCTTATGGATTATTTCGGAGGGGGGGGGGTAAACTAAATGGTGATAGACGTAATAATAAATTATATAAGGACTTATTTTCTCTTTCTTCTGCAATTAGTACTTCCCGAAATAATGTTGGTATTCGCTCTCAGGCGCAAAAAACTATTTATTTTAAGGCTGATTTGCGGTGTTCTCACCCTTTCCGCACTAACCGTTCTCATCGCCTTTTTGCAGCCGTTTATTCCCGACTATCCGTTACTTGGCGCGTTGCCGTATTTTGTGCTGTTTGCGTTTACGATAGTAATAATGGAAATGTGCTTCGACTGCCCTATAAAAATACTCGTCCTGTGCGGGGTTGCGGCGTACAGTCTGCAAAATATGCTTTACCGCGTAATGTCGCTGTTTGAAATTACGGGTACGGTCTGGCGGTTTTCGCAGGTTGTCGGAAATTACAACCTTGCATATTGGCTCATATATGCGCCCGTTCTTCTGACGGCGTATGTGGCCGCTTATTTTCTGTTTGTAAGGCGCATACACGCAAAGGGGATAGAAAATATTTACAGCCGCAACGTAATGTTTATTTCGGCGGTAACGCTTAGCATAACGCTTGTGCTGTGTTCATACACAAACGCGTATTGGTGGCAGTATCAGCTTAGCATAGTAAATTACTGTTTTACTATACTTTCAAATCTTTTCGTAATAACCATAATTTCGGGTATGTTTGAAAACGTCGGATTGCGCAACGAAATTTCCGCCGTAAGGCGTCTTTGGGAGCAGGACAAACGCCAGTACGAACTTGCCAAAGAAAACATAGACATTATAAATATAAAGTGTCACGACCTGAAACATAAAATTCAGTCGCTCCGCCTTTCCGAAAGCGGAATTTCCGCCGAAGAACTTAAAGAAATAGAAAACTGCACCGCAATTTACGACGGAACCGTAAAGACCGGCTGCGCTCCGATAGACGTGCTTTTGACCGAAAAAAGTTTAATCTGCATAAAGCGAGGTATTAAGCTTACCTGTATGGCGGACTGTTCGGGACTTTGGCATCTGTCCGAGTCGGAGCTGTATTCGCTTTTCGGTAATATGCTTTCCAACGCAATAAATGCGGTAGTGGGAATAGACGACTTAAACAGACGTATTATAGACCTTACGGTAAAGCGGATTGCCGGTATGACTATGATAGACTGCTTAAACTATACGGAAGGCGGGCTTATAATCAAAGACGGCTTTCCGCAGACTACCGAAGCGGACAAATCCGTCCACGGCTTCGGCACGAAAAGTATGTCTATGCTCGTTAAAAAGTACGGAGGAGAAATTTACTTTTCGCAGGAAAACGGCGTGTTCAGTCTGAAAATAATGCTTCCCGAAAAGTTGTCTTCTTCACGCGCGGCAACCGCCGCATAACTTCGCAAGTGTAAATTTAAGACAAAAAATGAAAGTTTAGGGCAACCCTATTGACGGGTTGCCTTTTTTGTATTATTATCCGCAATGAACCGCGGGAATCAGGGCGCGGAATAATAAATTTGGAGGAAGAAATAGTAAATGAAAACGAAAAAGTTTGCCGCGGCTTTGCTTGCGATAGCGGTTGCGGGAACAGTATCGGTCGGTTTTACGGCTTGCGGAAAAGGCGGTAACGACGGTAACGTAGGCGGAGACGGCACACACACCGCCGTGTCTATCGACGCGAAAAAGACGCGCATCATCGTAATGGGTTACGAGTGGGGGCCCGCAATTCCCAAAATCATAGTCGAACTCAACGGCGACGTAAGCGGAGTTTCGAAAGATACGTTCTCCGTATCTATGGGCTCCGGCTTTTCCAAATCCAAACGTACGGTAACCGATGCGTATGCCTGCGATGCGGAAGGCAATAAGGTAACGACGGCGACAAAATACATTGCTATTGAAATGTCGGTCAAATACGGTGAAGCAAGTCCTTTCAACTATAACCAGCAATCGGCGAGAAACGAATGGAACGACAGTTTACCCGTAACGGTTAAAGTAAACAGCGGAAAAAGCTTTAAGGCGGGTACTAAGGAATACCTTGACGGCGATAAATTCGAGTACACCGTAACGGCAAGCGACAGACTCGTCCCCCAGACGGCGACGTGGAATAAGGACAGTTACAACTATAAGGGTGAAGGAAAGGATATAACTCTTTCCCGCGCAAGCTGGACGCCTGCGGAAGCAAAGACCGACGGCGGTAAAAACCCGCTTGTAATATGGCTTCACGGCGGCGGCGAAGGCGGTACGGATATAGATATTGCGCTTTTGGGCAACGAAGTGACCGCTCTTACCGCGGATAACGCAACCAACGTACAAAGCTACTTTACAACTTCTACAATAAAGGGCGCGTACGTTCTCGCAGTCCAGTCGCCCACTATGTGGATGGACGAAGACGGGGAGGGGCATTACGGTAATTCGGCAGCCAACGGCGAAGCTACGGGCCAACCTCAGGTTTCTTATTATACGGAAGCTCTTTGGGGCGCTATAACCGATTACGTATCCCATAACTCGGATATAGATACCGATAGAATTTACATAGGCGGATGTTCCAACGGCGGATATATGACTGTTAATCTCGCTCTTGAACACGGCGATTATTTCGCGGCTTATTACCCTATATGTCAGGGATATTTAAACGGTAATATCAGCGACGATATGCTTGCAAAGCTCAAAGACCTGAATATGTGGTTCCTCTTGTCCGAAGACGATACCACGCTCAGCCCCGAAAAATATACCATACCTCTCTATTACAGACTGTTGCAGGCGGGCGCGGAAAACGTTCACTTAACTTACAAGAAAAACGTCCCCGGCGTAGACGACCCCAATCCTTCAAGCTGGGGCGGTCAGGCAGGTTGCTATATGGGTCACTGGTCGTGGATTTGCGCTTTCAATGACGACGTTAAAAAGGAAATAGACAATTCCAAGGTAACTTCGCAAAGCTACCTTACCCCCGAAAACTGCACCAAGGACGGCAATATGTGGCAGTGGCTTGCATCACAAAAGATTGACGGTCAGGATGTGCCTCCTCCCGCATCGGGATCTGTGGAAACTTATACGTTTGAAGCCGAAAACGGCGTTCTTGCCGGTTCCCGGCACGTTCAGGTAAACGAGTGGTACGGCTACGATACCGTTGCGGTAGAAACAAAAACGCTTTACACGGGCGATGAAACGAAGGGCGCTGAGGTTAGCGCAATAGGATACTTCTCCGGCGAAGACGCGTCCATAACCTGGACGATAACGGCGGAAGAGGAATGCGACGTAACCTTGACCCTTTGGGCGGCTTCTTCTGTTACGAAAACCGAACAGCAAAACGTAGAAACTCAGTGGGGTACTTTCCCTCAGGATGTCGTTGTAGGAATTCGGCCCGTGGAATTTACAAACGCAAGCCAGCCCGTAACACTCAAAGTAAACAACGGCGACGTGACGCTTCTCGGTACGGTAACGGGGCTTGACAGCATAACTCCGACGGCAATGCAAGACTATTCCTATTATGCAAATTACGTTGGTACCGTAACTGCAACAATTCATCTCAATGCAGGTGCAAATACAGTTGTTTTGAAAGCTCCTGCGGAAAATCCGCAAATCAATATCGACAAAATCGTAATAAGCGGAACGACCGTAAAACTTTCTTACGTCCCCGTAAACAATATAAAAGGTTAAAACTTTCGGCATCGGCGGAAAAGTCGTGGTGGTATTCCGCCGTTGCCGCAAATTAAAAAAATAAATCAGGAGAAAATTTTATGAAACTTAAAAAGACTTTGGCGGCAATAGCCGCAGGCGCGCTTTGCGTAACAATGGGTGCGGCAGTACTTGCAGGATGCGGCGGAAAGGGCACCGATTATACTTTCCAGGCGGAAGATGCGGAATTATACACAGGTTTGCAAGTACAAAAAGGAAATGAATGGAGTGCAAACAACGACGGCGCGGAAGTGACTGTTGTAAGTTATTTCGCAAATCCCGGTCAAACCATTACCTGGAAAGTAAACGCGGCTTCGGATTGCAAAGTTACGCTTAAACTCAGGGCTTCTTCTTGTTTGTTCGGGGCTAAAAACGCAGACGGTGAAATCGTGGATATAGGATCTTTAGGTGGTAACTATGAAGGCGCTAAGGGCTATATATCCGAGCTTAAAGCAGCGGATTGCGGTTCGGTTCTTAAAGTAAACGATGCGGAAGTAACTATGAAAGGTACTTTGCCCAGTACTACAATTGAACTTGAAGAAGGAAATCCTTGGGCGATAATGGGCGTTTACAGCGTCATACATTGCGGTGAATACACAGCTACGACAAATCTTAAACAGGGTGAAAACACAATAGTTCTCGAAGTAGTTACCGGCGGTTTCAATGTAGATAGTCTTACCGTAAATTCAAGTGCGGAAATCACTTTTAACAAGACCGATAACTCAGACCGTCTTCCTCAGCAATAAGGTAATAATTTACCGCTTTACGGCAATAATTATTCAGAACGATATTGTCCGCTTGCGGACAATTAATCGCAGTCCCGCCGTACATCACGGCGGCGGGACGACTATTTTTAAATTAATATAAGGAGTAGTATATATGCAGAAAAATCAGCGTAAAAAGTTGACGGCTAAAACTTTTACGATAATAATAGCTTCTTTGCTTGCTTTGCTTATTGCGTTTGCAATCGCATTGCCCGCAGTTCTCGTAACCCAGTTTGACGCGGTTATGCGCGATGCTTTAGGTACGGCGGGGCGTAAATCGGGTACTTCTGGCGGCAACGAGATAACCGACAAACTTGACAAGGTCTACAACAAAATTTCGGATAAAAACGGTATTACCGCCGATAATCTCGACGAATACGAAAAAGACCTCGTCCGCAAAAGCGGTGCGGAAGGTTACGTCCTTTTAAAGAACGAAAACAACGCTTTACCCCTTGCAAAGTCAAAGACGGTAAGTATGTTTTCGCATTCTTCCGTAGACCTTCTTGCAGGCGGTACGGGTTCCGGCGTCAGCTATGTGTCCAGCAACCTTAAAGACGCTTTCAAAGCGGAAGGTTACACCGTTAACGAAACGCTTTGGAACTTCTACGAAACGGGCGCAGGCAAATCGTACGTCCGCGGCGCAGGCGCGATAAGTTACGGCGGAGACGAAAACTGGTCTATAAACGAATGTCCGTTAAGCGTGCTGCAATCGAACAACGTTCTCGCTTCGGCAAACGGAACTCAGGCAATTTTCGTTATTTCGCGTACGGGCGGCGAGGGCAGAGACCTCGGCAGATATATGGGCAAATGGACGAAAATAGAAGAAGATAAGTCCAAACACTATCTCGAACCCGATTCCGTAGAACTCGGAATAATAGATTATCTTAACAATAATTTCTCAAACGTTGTAATAATCGTCAACACAAACAACGCTTTCGAGCTGGGTTGGGTTGCAAAATACAACAACATTTCCGCAGTGCTTTGGGCGCCTGGCGGCGGCGGTGAAACGGCAAACTCGATAGTTGATGTGCTTAGCGGCAAAGTCAACCCTTCCGGCAGACTTGTAGATACGTTTGCTTACGATGCGTTCTCTTCGCCCGCAATGCAGAATATGGGCGATATACGCCTTACCTTAAACGGCAAGCCTATAACCGTAGGTCAGAATAACGGCGACGGAGGCTACGGCGTATCTTACGAAGAAGGTATTTACGTAGGCTATAAATATTATGAAACCCGCTATTTCGATAAGGTTATGGATCAGGGCAACGCAGGAGATTATAACTACGCGTCGCAGGTACAGTATCCTTTCGGTTACGGTTCTTCTTACACAAACTTCACTTGGAGCGACTTTAAGTTTACCCAACCCGACAACGACGGCAATATGACCGTAACGGTTAAGGTAACCAACGCAACGGCTGCAAACGGCGGGGTAAAGGGTAAAGAAGTAGTACAGATTTACGTAAATGCTCCGTATACAAGTTACGACAAACAGAACTATCTCGAAAAATCGGCTGTCAGCCTTGTCGGCTATGCAAAGACGGGCGACATAGAACCGGGTAAAGACGAAACCGTAAAGGTCACCGTAAACCTTAAAGATTTCATTTCTTACGACGAAGTGGGCTATAAGACCTATATACTCGAAGAAGGCGACTATCTCGTAACTGCGGCAAAAGACGCGCACTCGGCAACCAATAACGTGCTTGCATACAATAATAAAACAACCTCAAACGGTATGACCGCCGACGGCGACAAAACTTTCGTAGGCGTTTACAATCAGGCGGCGACCGACAGCCAAACTTATAAAACTTCTTCCACGGGAGAAACCGTAACCAACAGGTTCGGCTCCGACGGCAACGGCGGGTTATCAAGCAATCTTCTGGACAGAAAAGATTATCTCAGCCGTAATAACTGGACGGATACTTTCCCCAGAACTCTCGTATCTTCCTCAACGGACAGTTCGTTCAGCGAACGCGGCGGCAAAACTCTTTATATGGAAGTAACGCAGCCTATCGTCGACAAAATCAAACAGGTAGGCACTGCGGAAGCGGCAAACACGCCTTTGACCGACGCAAAAGCGGCTGAAAAGGCAAAGCCTTACAATCAGGAAGGCGACCTCCAACTTGTCGACCTCAGAGGGGCTTCGTACGAAGACGAACGCTGGGAAAAATTAATAAGCCAGATGGCTCCTTCCGAAGTCGGTTCTATGATTGCGCTTGCCGGTTATAAGACCAATGCGGCTAAGTCAATCGACAAACCCAAGGCTATCGACCTTGACGGACCTTCGGGACTCAACAATATGGTTGCGCATACGCCTTATTCTATCACATATCCCGCGGAAGTAAATATTGCGGCAAGCTGGAATGACGGAATAGCTTATAGCTGGGGCGAAGCGGTAGGTATGGACGGCTTGCGTAAAAACGTGCTTTGTTCGGGCTGGTATGCTCCCGCACTTAATATCCACCGTACGCCGTTTGCGGGCAGAAACTTCGAATATTTCTCGGAAGACAGCTTCATATCGGGCGTGCTTGCTACCGAAGCGATTAAGGGCGCCGGCAGTATGGGTATGTATTCGTTCATCAAGCATTTCGCGCTTAACGATCAGGAAGACCACCGTAACGGTATGGCTACATTCGCAAACGAACAGACTATCCGTGAAATCTATCTTAAACCTTTCCAGATGGCTGTCGAAAACAGCGGTACGGTCAAAACAAAATATTACGAACACAGCGTAAATGATAAAGGCGAAGACGTATATACGTTAAAGACGGCGCAAACGCCCGTTGCAACTGCGGTAATGTCATCGTTCAACCGTATAGGCGCAACGTGGGCGGGCGGCGATTACAGACTGCTTACCGAAATTCTCCGTAACGAATGGGGCTTCAAGGGCGCTGTTCTTACCGACTACTTCAACGGCGGTTATATGAATGTCGACCAGTTCCTGCGTGCGGGCGGCGACCTTGCGCTTACGCAGTATATGAATTCTTACAGCGTAAACAGCCAGGTCAAGAATTACTATACTCAGCAGGCAATGAAGCACACGCTGTATATGGTAGCCAACTCTAACGCTATGAACGGTTACGTTCACGGCATCAGTACGACGGGCGACACCTTCGCTTATTACTACCTTATCCTTATTGCGGTAGGCGTAATAGCGGCAGGTCTTACGGCTTGGGGTGTAACCGCTATCGTGCTTCGCTGGAAAAAGGAAAAACAACCTGCAACCGAAAGCGGCAATGCAACCGACGGTTCTTCACCCGACGACAAAGCAGGTAGTTGATATATTTCATTTTTCTCCTTCTTAATTAACACGGAAGAACGGCGTTCTTTGAACGCCGTTCTTTCTGTCTATATTTAATTTTTTTGAACATATTAATACCGTGGATGTTCGCAAAAACACTGCATTTCAAACTTTCTGTAAATACTTTCTCGTGTGCTCTATGGCTTCGCTGTTCGGCTGGCTGTTTGAAACGTTAAGCTTTGCAATTTTATGGACGCCGGACGACAGGGGTTTTTTAACTCTGCCTTTTTGTTATTTATACGGCACGGTTACGCTTGCGGTATATTTTCTTTTGGGTACGCCTTTTCAAGGAAGAATTGCCGACTTTTGCGCCCGCATAACGGCGGGTAGCCGTTCTCTTCCGCGTACCGTATTTAAATACGTATTACGGTTTTCACTGTATTTTATCTCCGTGACTTTGCTTGCGACGCTTGCCGAATTTACCGTCGGTCTTATTTTCATAAAGTGGGCGGACGTTCCGCTTTGGTATTACGGCAATTTCGACCGTACTTTTATGGATATCGTCTGCTTTGATTTTTCCCTGCTGTGGGGAGTGTTGATAACGGTGGGGATGTGTACGCTTTGGCGCCTTTTCGTTTGGATAGCCGACAGTATGACGGAAAGCGTGCGCACCGTAACTGCGGTAACGCTTATTACGGCAGTAAGCGTTGATTTTATTTTCAACTGCGTCTATTTTATTTCAACAGGCGTCCATTTCAATATAATCTGAATTTATCCGCAACGGTAAGTTTTTTAAACGACTCTCGGCATAACTTCGGCAAAAATTTTCTGTGTAAAAAGCGCGTCGTCTTCTTTAAACCGCTCAAAATAAATAATACGGCAGACAGTAAAAGCCGTCTGCCGTATTATGGTTGAGGCGACGGGATTTGAACCCACGACCTTATGGTCCCGAACCATACGCGCTACCAACTGCGCTACGCCTCA
>CAJUNJ010000022.1 GCA_910587825.1 uncultured Christensenellaceae bacterium | reverse complement strand
TGGTGGAGATATGGGGATTCGAACCCCAGACCTATACGTTGCGAACGTATCGCGCTACCAACTGTGCTATATCCCCGTATCGTCCGAGATTTACGGACGGTTTTAATTATGGTGGGAACAAATGGACTCGAACCATCGACCTCTTGCATGTCAAGCAAGCGCTCTAACCAACTGAGCTATGCCCCCGCGAATTTCGGTTATAACCCGAAAGCCTGTTTATTATATCAGCTTTTTTTTAACAATGCAACTGTTTTTAATCTTTTAAACCCAAAAGATAGTCGGAAGATACGCCGAAATATTTTGCGGGCTCGATAATATAACAGACCGGGGCTTTGAAACTATTAAAAAAAATCCGACCGAAACCGGTCGGATTTTAAAGGAGGGCAGGGACGAAGGTTAAAGCTTTCTTACGCCGAGTATATGTATGCCCCGCGCCCTTTCGAAATTGTACGAAGACAGAGGGCGGTTGAACGCGTCGTAAGAGTGTGCGGCTATAAAAATTTTTCCGCGGTCAATCCTTACGACAACGGGAGAATGGTAGAAGTCGCCCGTCGCCCTGCCGAGTTGCACGATGTCGCCGATTTCCAATTCGTCAAGCGGTCTTTCTTCCGCGAAAGGTCCCGCGCCTTCGGAATTGTTTACCAAAAAGTTATAGAAATATTCGACGCCCGTCCAGGAGGGCGTTCTTTGGTTTACCGAAGTATAGTACCAGCCGAAGGTGGGGGTATAATTCATAATTTGCGCCCCAGCATAGACGCACTGTGAAGCAAAGTTTGTGCAATCGCCGCCGATGGCGCTGAAATCGTAAAATTTGGGGTTTCTGCCGAAAGCCCATTTTTTGGCGTAATTGTAGACCGCCGTTCTGTCATAATTCAAAATTTCCATATAAACAGTATACGCTGTAAAAAAAACTGCCGTTACCGACAAAAAAATTTAAATTATTTTCAAAATAGGTATAGACAAAGGCGTAAATGTGTGATAAAATAATACAGATAATGTAATTATACTGCATATGATAGACGAAAAAACTGAGCAATCCACTCAAAAAATTATTTCCGAAGACGATACAGCCAAACGCGTCGAGGACAGCATAAGAAAAAGGTTCCGCAAAAAACTGTTTTCGCGGTTTACGAAAGCCATTGTGGAATACGACCTGATACAGCCCGACGACAAAATTGCCGTCTGCATTTCCGGCGGGAAAGATTCCTTTGTTATGGCAAAGCTTTTTCAGGAATTAAAGCGGCACAACAAAATTCCGTTCGGGCTTGTTTTTCTCGTAATGGACCCGGGGTATAACGAAGCCAACCGCCGCGCGATAGAACGCAACGCAAAATTACTTGATATTCCCATAACGGTATTTTCAACCGACATATTCGACAGCGTATCAAACATAGAAAAGTCGCCTTGCTATATCTGCGCGAGGATGAGAAGGGGTCACCTTTACCACAGGGCGAAAGATCTTGGTTGCAACAAGATAGCTTTGGGACACCATTACGACGACGTTATTTCCACAATACTTATGGGTATGCTTTACGGCGGACAGGTACAGACGATGATGCCCAAGCTTAAAAGCGAAAATTTCGAAGGAATGCAGTTGATACGTCCTATGTATCTTATACGCGAAGAACACATTATTCAGTGGCGGGATGCGAACGGGCTTGAATTTATACAGTGCGCTTGCAAGTTTACCGAAAGCAACGCGAATTCACACGAGGAAAATTCCAAACGGCTTAAAGTCAAAAATTTAATTCACAGGCTCGAAGCCGAGGATGCGGGGATAGAGCAGAATATATTCAGAAGCGTTGAAAACGTAAGTCTGAAAACTCTTATCGCGTACAAGGATAAGGACGGCGTAAAACACCGTTTTACGGACGATTACAGGTAAAATATGCAATTTAGTGCTAAATTTTGACATTTTGTGTAAAAGATGTTGAAATTGTTCGTTTTTTGTGATATTCTAAAAAAAGATAAAACGGCTGCAAGCCGAAATTTATAAGGTGGATATATGGATAAAGAAAAGATTATTTCCGAAATGTCGCTTGAACAGAAAGCGGCCTTTCTGACGGGTAAAGATTTCTGGCAGACGCATGACTTTCCCGAACTTGGCGTTCCCTCGATTTTTCTTTCGGACGGACCTCACGGAATAAGAAAACAGGCTGCCGCGGCAGACCATCTCGGACTGAACGCAAGTATTCCCGCAACGTGTTTCCCCACGGCGGCGACTATGGCGAACAGCTGGAACGAACAGCTGGGCGAGGAAATGGGCGCGGCGCTCGGCGAAGAAGCGGCTTCACAGCACGTAAACGTATTGCTCGGTCCCGGAACGAATATGAAGCGCAACCCGCGTTGCGGGCGCAACTTCGAATATTTTTCCGAAGACCCCTATCTTGCGGGTAAAATGGCGGCTTCCTACATACGCGGTATACAGTCCGCGGGCACGTCGGCTTGCGTAAAGCACTTCGCCTGCAACAATCAGGAAGAGAGAAGAATGGTAAACGACTCTGTCGTTGACGAAAGGACGCTTCGTGAAATATATCTCACCGCATTCGAAATTGCCGTAAAAGAAGGCAAAACGCAGTCCATAATGTCTTCCTACAACCTTATAAACGGAACGCACGCAGACGAGAATACCCACCTGCTCCGCGATATACTCCGCGGCGAATGGGGCTTTGACGGCGTGGTTATTTCCGACTGGGCGGGTACGAACAATAAAGTAAATTCAACCGTTGCGGGCAGCAACCTTGAAATGCCTTCCTGCAAGTACGGTTCGAGAGATATAGTCAAAGCGGTAGAAGACGGTTCGCTTGACATAAAATACGTCGACGAGAGCGTCAGACTCATACTCGACCTCATAGAAAAGACGACCGTAACAGAAAAAGGTAAGCCTTTCAATGCCGAAGCCCATCACGAGCTTGCTAAAAAGTGCGCGGAAGAGAGCATAGTGCTTTTGAAGAATAACGGTGTTCTTCCTTTGCCTTCGGAAACGAGAACTGCGATTATAGGCGATTTCGCTTATCTTCCAAGATACCAGGGTGCAGGTTCTTCCGTGGTCAACCCCACGAAAATTACCACCATACTCGAAAACAGACACGAAGTCAACTTCATCGGTTACGAAAAGGGCTTCCACAGATACGGAAAAAAGAAAAACGGCCTCATTAAAAACGCCGTAAAACTTGCAAAGAGAGTTGATACCGTAATTCTTTGTCTGGGTCTTGACGAAGTGTCCGAAGCGGAAGGTCTTGACAGGGAACATATAAATATTCCCGCAAACCAGATTGCGCTTTACAAGCAGGTAAGGGCAAACTGCAAAAAACTTATACTCGTTCTCTCCTGCGGAAGCGCGGTTGAAACGGGCTGGTGCAACGACGCGGACGCCATAGTATACGGCTGTCTTTCGGGTCAGGCGGGCGCAAGCGCGGTGCTTGACGTTATTTGCGGTAAGGTCAATCCTTCGGGCAAACTTGCCGAAACATTCCCCGTATCTTACGGCGACTGTTCTTCGGCTTCGCATTTCCCCGGCAAGCAGATGACGGTGGAATACCGCGAAGGTCCCTATATCGGTTACAGATACTTTGATACGGCGGGCGTACCCGTGGCATATCCGTTCGGCTACGGTCTGTCATATACGACTTTCGAATATTCGGACGCGGTTGCAAACGAAAAGGGAGTTACTTTCAAAATCAAAAACACGGGCGCGTTCGACGGCGCGGAAGCGGCGCAGCTTTACGTCGGTAAAAAGGACGGCAAAGTGTTCCGTCCCGCCAAGGAACTTAAAGGCTTTAAGAAAGTGTTTGTAAAGGCGGGCGAAAGCGCAACCGTAACCATTCCTTTCGACGACAAAACTTTCCGTTATTTCAACGTAAAGACAAATAAGTGGGAAGTCGAAGAGGGCGAATATCAGCTTTATATCGGCGCAAGCTCTGCGGATATACGTCTTACGGCAAGCGTAAAGCGCCAAGGCACTACCGACGTTTTGCCTTACGACAGTTCGGCTTTGCCCTCATATTACAGCGGTAAAGTGGCAAACGTAGGCGACGAAGAGTTTACAGCTCTTTTAGGCAGGGAAATTCCCAAACCCGGTTACAACTTCTCTAACAAGCGCAAGACGCGTATGGTTATACACGAAAACTGCACCATTGCCGACCTCAGATACTCCAAGCGTTGGGTAGGCAGGGCGTTCTCCGGCATAATCCGTTTTGCAATAAAACTTTTAAAGGCGTTCGGCAACAGGACGCTGGCAAACACCCTTGTAATGGGCGTATTGCACCAGCCCGTCAGGGGGCTTGCAAAGTTCGGCGGTATGAGCCGCAGACAGATGGAAGGGTTACTTCTTATGTTCAACGGTCATTTCTTTAAGGGCGTTGGCAGATTTTTATCAAAAGAAAAAGTCAAAAAAGTTAAAAAGGAGGCTTAAAAATGAGTGAAGAAGTAAAAAACACCGCCGAAGCCGCGGAAGCGGCGGAGGCAGTCAAAGCCGAACCCGTCGGGGCGGGAGAGGCAACGGCAAAAGAATATACCGTAGAGGATATTCAGAAAGAAATAAAGCCTTTGTCGGGCAATGCGTTTGTGCGCTTCTGGCAGAAAATATGGCGCTGGTGGCTGGGCGTGTGGTACGGATTTGCGGATAAGCATCCCAAGGGTTCAAGCCTTATCTACAAAATTTTCTTCCTTGTAGTCTTCTCCGAAGGCGTTACAATCTGGCAGTTTATCGTTATGACATTCCTGCCCTACGCGTTTACGGGCGCGTTCCCGCAAGTGTCGGTCGGGTGGCCGAACGTGCCTATGGGCAGTTTTACCAATAACGGCGCGACGTACGTAATTTTCGGCGACGCTAACGGCTGGGGTTACTTCCTTGCGTTTGAAATAGCCGTATTCACGGCGCAGTGCATAAACTTCCCTCTCCAAAGAAATATCACTTACCGTTCGCACGGCAACCCCTATATGCAGGCTATGTGGTATTTTATCGGATGGGTGCTTGTATCGGTATTCACAAACGCCGTATGGGGCGTATGCAACGTATTCTTCACCCACTGGGGTTGGTACCTCAAAGGCGCGGAAGGGCTTGCAACGATTGCGGGACTTATCAAAACCGTGCTTACGGGCGGCGTATCGATAGTTATTTTCTTCTTCATCTTCCTTGTAATATTCCCCGACAACAACAAAATGGCAAAGAGTTCCAAAGCCGCTTACGACAAGTTGGTTGCTAATAACGCTCCTACCGATAAGTTGGTCAAAGCCGAAAACAAAATGAAGCTTTGGGAAGACAAGGCGGCTAAATCCAATGCGGAATCCGAATACTTCAAGGCTAAATCGCAGGTCAATGCGGCGGTTATGAAGTATAACGCGCTTGTTAAAGCTTCGAACAACGAAAAGCTTACCGCAGAACAGAAAGCCGAATATCCCGCAAAGATTGACGCGGCTTTCGAAACTGCTGTAAACGCAATCAATGCAAAGTATGAAAAAGAAGCCGCTTTCAATGCGGTGTCGGCGGCTTAATCTTAAAAGGTTAAAGGATGTTTGTTAAGCGTTTAAAGCTTAAAAAATTGAATAACACCCGTGATCTCGGCGGAATTAAAACGTCGGACGGGAGAAAGGTAAAATCAGGTAAGCTTATCCGTAGCGGTAAGCTTACCGATTTGCCTGAAAGCACAGTTGATAAATTAAAGCAAACGGGACTTACGACGGTAATAGATTTAAGAATCGAAACAGAACGTGCGGAAAATCCCGATACGGTTATCGACGGCGTTGAATATCATTGGCTTCCAGTACTCTGTACGCCTACCGTCGGGGTTACGGAAGAAAAGTCTATGCGCCGTACAATGAAGCTGGAAAGTTACAGGATAAAGCAGGAGTTCGGAAGCGCGGACGCGTATATGACAGAGACGTACAGAAGTATAGTTTTCAACGAGCAGCCGCAGAAAGAACTTAAAAAATTTCTGCGCCTGATAATAGAAAACGACGGATGTGTTTTGTGGCACTGTACCAGCGGAAAGGACAGGGCGGGAATATGCGCTATGCTTGTTGAAAGTCTTCTGGGCGTTGACGAGCATATTATTTACGAAGATTATTTGGCTTCCCGCCGTTTTTTAAAGAAGAAATATATAGCCAACAGACTCGGGTTGGTAATTCTTCCCGTATCATTCAGGTTCAAGCACATACTTTTCGGATTTATGCGCACCAAACGGATATATCTGAAAAGCATAATCGAAGAAATGAAAAAGCGTTACGGCAGCGTTGCGGGCTACTGTAAAACCGTGCTTGAAATTACCGACGAAGATATTGAAATTTTGAAAGCCAAATACACAGAATAATTAGTATGAAATTAATAAGTTTTGCAGTTCCCTGCTATAATTCGCAGGACTATATGCGCAAATGCGTAGACAGTCTGCTTACGGGCGGGGACGAAGTTGAAATTATTATCGTAAACGACGGTTCCCGCGACGATACGATAAACATTGCAAACGTGTATGCCGAAAAATATCCCGACATTGTCAAGGTCATTGACAAGGAAAACGGCGGACACGGATCGGGGGTAAACGCCGGTATGGCTAATTCAACGGGGCTTTACTACAAAGTAGTGGACTCCGACGACTGGCTGGACGATAATGCTCTTGCGTCGTTGCTTTCAAAGATAAGGGAACATAAGGAAAAGGGAACCCTTCCCGACCTGTACGTCACAAATTTTATTTACGACAAAGTAAGCGAAGGTACGCAGTACGTCAGCGCGTACGGGGACAAAATGCCAGAAGGGCAAATTATCGGCTGGGACAAAGTTAAAAAATTCAATCTGTCGCATATGATGCTGATGCACGCCCTTCTGTACAAGCGCGAAAAACTGTTGCAAAGCGGTACGGTTCTGCCCGAACACACCTTTTACGTCGACAATCTCTTTGCATATAAACCCCTTCCGTTTATGCAGACGGTCTGTTATCTTAATCTCGATTTGTACCATTATTTTATAGGGCGTGAAGATCAGTCGGTCAACCGTAAAAATTTCGTAAAACGGTACGAACAGCAGATACGCGTGATGAAGTGTATGACAGACGCGTATACGCTTGACGAAATTAAGAAGATGCCCAAAGGTCTTAAAAGATATATGTGGCACAGTCTTGAAGTGATTATGATGAATACTATCTTTTTCACCTGCGCAGAAGATTCGCCCGAGCGGAGAAAGGCGTTGAAGGAGATGTGGCAACATATAAAATCAAAGGATAAAAAGCTTTACAGAAAGTTAAGAAGCAACTCTTACGCGACGGCGGTAAACTACCTTAGCTGGAAGTTCCGCGGTTGGGTTATGACAAAGGGCTATAACTTTCTCTGTAAAAAAATAAAACTGGGATAATACAATGAAAGAAGCGGCAAAGAAATATTATATAGGTATCGATATCGGCGGAATGACCGTCAAGGGCATTATTATGGAACGCGACGGAAGTCCGCTTGCGCAGGGCAGTATTGCAACGGGCAGCAAGGACGGCGGCAACGCTATGTGTATAAACATTGCGGCGCTTATATCCAAAATGGCGGACGAAAGCAAAATTAACCTTTCGGAAGCGGTGGGGGTCGGCGTTGGCTGTCCGGGGCTTATAGACAGCAAAAACGGAACAATAGTTTTTGCGGGCAATCTTGGGCTTGAAAACTTCCCTCTCGGAAAGGCGATATCCAACAAAGTCGGTCTGCCCGTAAAGGTGACAAACGACGCCAATGCGGCGGCTCTCGGCGAAGCAAAGTTCGGCGCTGGCAAGGAATATTCGGACAGTATACTCGTCACGCTCGGCACGGGCGTCGGCGGCGGAATTATAATAGACGGAAAACTTTTTGAAGGCGGTAAGTCCGCGGGTACCGAAATAGGGCACACCGTTATAGAAACAAACGGTTATCCCTGCACGTGCGGCAGGTGGGGTTGCTTCGAGTGTTACGCTTCGGCAACGGCGCTTATGCGTAAGACAAAGGACGCAATGGAAGAGGACACGGGTTCGGAAATGTGGAAGACCTACACTCCGCAGACGGTGTCGGGTAAAACCCCTTTCGAGTATGCCGAAACGGACATAGCCGCAAAGCAGGTTGTGGACTGGTACGTAAAGCACCTTGCGTGCGGAATTACCAATCTTGCCAACGTTTTCAGACCGCAGGTTGTAATGCTCGGCGGGGGCGTAAGCGAGCAGGGCGAACGGCTTACCGTACCCGTACAGCGTCTTGTTGACAAAGAACTTTTTGCCGGGACGGATTTTGCGCCCGTTAAAGTTGTAAAGGCTTCGCTCGGGAGCAGGGCGGGTGCATACGGCGCAGCCGCGCTTTGGATGGAGTGATTATGAAATACGATTATCTTATAGTAGGCGCGGGTCTGTTCGGCGCGACTTTCGCGCACGAAGCCGTTAAGAAAGGGAAGAAGTGCCTTGTCGTAGAAAAACGGGCGCATATTGGCGGTAACGTTTATACCGAAAAGTGCGAGGGTATAACCGTGCATAAGTACGGTGCGCACATCTTCCATACTAAAAACAAAAAGGTGTGGGAGTTTGTAAACGGCTTTGCGGAGTTCAACAACTATATCAACTCTCCCGTTGCGTTTTATCACGGGGAAGTGTACAATCTGCCCTTCAATATGAATACGTTTTCGCGTATGTGGGGAGTAAAGACCCCGCAGGAAGCGCAGGAAAAGATTGCGGAACAGGTTAAAAAAGCCGGCATCACACAGCCCAAAAACCTGGAAGAGCAGGCTGTAAGTATGGTCGGCGAAGATATTTATTTAAAACTCGTCAAGGACTATACCGAAAAGCAGTGGGGCAGGCCTTGCAGGGAATTGCCCGCGTTCATAATAAAAAGACTGCCCGTCCGCTTCATTTACGACAATAATTATTTCGACGACCCCTATCAGGGCATACCCGTAGGTGGGTATACGCCCATCGTAGAAAAGTTGCTTGAAGGCAGCGACGTAAGGCTTAACTGCGATTATCTCAAAAACAGGGAAGAGCTGGACAAGCTTGCAGATAAAGTTGTGTACACGGGCGCGGTGGACGCGTTATCCGACAGCTGTCTGGGCAATCTCGAATACCGCACTCTCGAATTCAGAACTCAGATTCTGGACGAAAGCAATTTTCAGGGCAACGCCGTCGTCAACTATACTTCGCACGAAGTGCCTTATACGCGCATAATCGAGCATAAGCATTTCGAGTTCGGCAAACAGCCCAAGACTGTTATAACGCGCGAATATCCCAAGACGTGGGAAGCAGGGGACGAACCTTATTACGCCGTAAACAACAGTGAGAACGACGCTTTGGCGGAGAAGTATATCGCTATGGCAAAAGAGAAAGGGTATATTCTCGGCGGACGTCTTGCCGATTACCGCTATTACAATATGGATAAGGTTATAGAAAATGCCCTTAAAACAGCGGAAGAAATATTGTAAAATATGAAATTTAAACGCCTTGCGCTTAATTAAAGCGCAAGGCGTTTTTCTGTGCCTGAAAATCAGTCTTTCTTTCTCTTTTTTGCTTTAAGTTTGCCGCTTTGGCTGTTCTTGTTTGTAAACGCAAGTATTTTTTCGGTTGAGCCGAATACGAGGATATGGTCGCCGTCTTCGAATACGTAATTGGCGCCCGGTGAAGGCACTATGTTTTTGCCCTTTTTTATAAGCAGAATGTTAAGCCCGTATTTGCCGCGGGGATTTTCATCCACAAGTGTTTTGCCGTTCCAGCGTTCGGGTACGGCTATTTCGAAAATAGAATATTCGTTGTCTATTTCTATATAGTCGTAAACGTTTTCGGAATTGAGTTTTACCGCAAGTTTTTCGGCTATGTCGTGGTTGGGGTAAACTACTTCGTCCGCGCCCACGCGGAATAAGAATTTGCGCTGTATTTCGGTATCTGCACGGGATACAACCCATTTCGCCCCTAAATCTTTGAGTATCGAAGTTATTTCCAGCGACGACTGGAAATCGTCGCTTATAGCAACTATGCACACGTCGAAAGAGGGTATGTCCATTGCCTTCAAATTATCGGCGTTCATACAGTTGGCTATAAGTGCGTTAGCATATTTGGGCGCAAGCGAATTTATAACGTCTTCGTCCTTGTCGACAATCATTACGTCGTCGCCCATATTGATGAGCGTCTGTCCGAGCGTCTGCCCGAATTTTCCCATTCCTATAAGTAAAACAGTCTTCATTATATTCTCCGTTTAAATTAACCGATCAGCAGCGAATCTATAGGTCTGCGTATTTCCGCGGCTGTCTTTTTCTCTCCAAGCGCAAGCGCAAGCGTCAGTATTCCGACCCTTCCCGCGTACATTAAAATAATTATTATTACGCTTGAAGCGACGGTAAGCTCGGTAGTAAAGTCAAGTGTAAGCCCCGAGTTGCTCAATGCCGAAAAACATTCGAAAAGCACTTCTTTGAATCCTGCGTCGGGCTGTACGGCGCATATTGCAAGCGTGGATACCAGAACGACCATAAGGCAGGCGGCAAGTATTGCTAACGCCTGTGACAAAAGCGAATATTCTATCCGTCTTTTGCCTATATTTATATCTCTGTGTCCGCGGAAAACGGCGAGCATACCCATTATAATTACCGCAAACGTGCCTACGCGCAGACCGCCCGCCGTCGAGCCCGAACCGCCGCCTATAAACATATAAATTATCGTTAAAAGATAACCGCTGTCGGAAAGGGTTGTGCAGTAGGTGGTGGCAAAGCCCGCCGTGCGTGGCGTTACCGCCGCAAAAAACGAAGCCAAAAGCTTTTCGCCGAAGTTAAAACCTTCGTAGGAAGGGTTGTTCCATTCGAACAGCAGGAAAAGGAGAGTCCCCACGATTATCAGCGCGGCGTTTACCACGATTACGACTTTGGTGTTAAGCTGGAATTTTTTGTACCTGAGCTTGCAGTCTATCATATCGCCCCATACCGCGAAGCCGAGTCCGCCGAGTATGATAAGCCCGGCAATGGTAAGGGTGACCAGCGGGTCGGTTACATAGCCCGTCAGCGATAAGCTTCCGCCGTTTGCGGCGGTGCCCATCAAATCGAACCCCGCATTGCAGAACGCCGACACCGAATGCCATATCGAAAAATAAATTCCTTTACCCGCGCCGAACTGCGGTATGAACCGTATCATTAATAAAAGCGCGCCGATAGTTTCGCAGATAGCCGTTCCTATGACTATTCTCTTTAACATTGTCAAAATGCCGTTCGGCTTCCCGCGGGAGTCAAGCATAAAAGCGTTTCTGCTGTCCATGCCCATTCCGTGTTTGAAGATTAGGAAAGCCGCCGATACCAGCGTCATAAATCCGAGTCCGCTTGCCTGAACGAGTACGAGTATGACAATCTGTCCGAACAGCGTCCAGTGGGTGGCGATGTCGTAGGGGGAAAGCCCCGTAATACATACAGCCGACGCCGCCGTAAACAGTGCGCCCAAATATGAAGTTTGTTGCCCGCTTCTGGTTGCGCACGGCAGTATCAGAAGCACGCTTCCCAAAAGCGTTACTATAAGATAAGCCAGCGCAAGAAATTGCCAGACAGAGAGTTTAAGCTTTTTTTTAACTTTCATTTGCTTTAAAAATCACTTGTATCCGTACCCATATCTGCGGCGGCGCATATGCCGTATAATCGATTTGTCCGCCGCTTAAATGCGGACTGCGTCATATGCGTTACGTCGGCGTTACGCTTTGTTTAAAGGCGGTCGGCGGATAACACTATCTCATTATAAGTATTTGCAAATTAATTGTCAACCTTTCAAAATCACCTTTTTTACAGCCGACGGCATAAGCTGTTCTGTATGGGAGGCAGATTATGGGCAAGTATTTCGGAACCGACGGCTTCCGCGGGGAAGCGGGCGTCACGTTAACAGCCGAACAGGCTTACAGGGTGGGCTTGATTTTAGGTTATTTATACGGCAGAGAAAAGGGCAAATGCCGCGCCGTCTTAGGCAAGGATACGCGGCTTTCTTCCTATATGCTTGAATACGCCCTTGCTTCGGGGCTTACGGCGGCAGGCGCGGACGCGTATATTCTGCACGTCACCACAACGCCGTCGGTGTCCTACATTACCCGTTGCGACGGCTTCGACTGCGGAATTATGATTTCCGCCAGCCATAACCCCTATTACGACAACGGCATTAAAATTATGAACGGTCAGGGGGAAAAGCTGGAAGATAGCGTAATTTCGGTGATAGAAGACTATCTCGACGGGAATTTTGTCGAAATACCGCTTGCAAGCGGGGTGAATATAGGCAGGACGGTAGACTATATTTCGGGCAGGAACAGATATATAGGTCATCTTATATCCCTCTCCACCTGTTCGTATAAGGGGCTTCGGGTCGGGCTGGACTGCGCCAACGGCAGCGCCTGGCAGATTGCGAAAAGCGTGTTCGACGCGCTCGGCGCAAAGACGTTTACGATAGGCGACGCCCCCAACGGCACAAACGTAAACGACGGCGTGGGGTCTACCCACATAGAAAAGTTAGCCGCGCTCGTCAGGGAAAATTCGCTTGATTTGGGCTTTGCGTTCGACGGCGACGCCGACAGGTGCATCTGTGTGGACGGCTGCGGAAATACGCTTACGGGCGACGAAGAACTGTATATCTGCGCCGACTGGCTTAAATCCCGCGGGGAGCTTGCGGGCGATAAAATAGTCTGCACGGTAATGAGCGGCGGCGGGCTTATACAAAGCCTTAAAAATAAGGGCATTAGCTGTTCTGTCTGCGGCGTCGGCGACAAAAACGTATGCGCGGAAATGAATGCGTCCGGCGCGGTGCTGGGCGGGGAGAGAAGCGGTCATATTATCTTTTCCAAATACGAAAGCACGGGCGACGGGCTTGTCACGGCAATTATGATTATGGAAGCCGTCGTAGAAAGCAAACGCGGGCTTGCAGACCTTTTGAAAGGTTATAAAAGTTTGCCGAGATGTTCTTCGGATATTCCCGTTAAGGATAAATTTTCGGTTATGCCCAAACTTTCCGCTTGCGCCGGGGAAATGGAAAAAAGCCTCGGCGTGCGCGTGGTCGTCCGCCCCTCTGGTACCGAAAACGTCATACGCATTATGGCGGAAGGCGAAAATTACGAAAACTGTATAGGTGCGTGCGGACGTCTGCGCGACGTCGTCGGAGAGTGAATTTATGTGCGGGATAGTCGGATACACTGGCGGGCGCAAGGCGTCGGAAATTATTTACGAAGGGCTTAAACGGCTGGAATACAGGGGCTACGATTCTGCGGGAATTGCCACTCTTTCGGGCGGTGAAATTTTTGTCGGAAAAAAACAGGGCAGGGTCGGCGTGCTTGAAAGCTTAATAGGCGGGCTTGACGGAAATACGGGCGTCGGGCATACGCGCTGGGCTACGCACGGCAAACCGTCGGACGTAAACGCGCACCCCCATTGCGCAGGCAAGTTTGCCGTCGTTCATAACGGAATTATAGAAAACTTCGCACAGCTTAAAGAAAGATTTTTTTGCGGGGTTGAGTTCTCTTCGCAGACCGACAGCGAAATTATCGTTAGGCTTTTAAACGAATTTTACGACGGCGATTTGCTTTCTGCTTTAAAATGCGTTGCGGACGTTTTGCAAGGTTCATATGCGCTTGCGGTGATATGCGCAGATTTTAACGGGTTGGCTGTTTTAAAGAAGAACAGCCCCGCAATAATAGGTTACGGCAAAGACGGCAATTTCGTCGCAAGCGACTGCCCCGCCCTTGCGGGGGAATGCAGTGAAATTACTATTCTCGAAGACGGCGATATAGCGGTTGTGTCGCAGGACTGCGTGCGCATTTACGACGGCGATTTAAAGCCCGCCGAACGCGGACGTATTAAAAATCTTGCCACGCCCGCAAGTCTTGAACTCGGCGACTGTCCGCACTATATGCTTAAAGAAATATACGAAGTCCCCGCTTCGGTTGAACGCACTTGCGCGGGCTACTTTACGGTCGAAAAAAAGGTAAGCGAAGTTTTACGCGGGATTGACAGAATAATAATAGTCGGTTGCGGAACGGCTTACAACAGCGGACTTGTGGCAAAGCGTTATATAGAAAGTTTTGCCCGTATGCCTGCGGAAGCCGAAATTGCGGGCGAGTTCAGGTATAAAAACCCCGTAATTACGCCGACGACCGCGGTTATAGCTATAAGTCAGAGCGGCGAGACGGCGGATACGGTTGAAGCGGCGAAGCTTGCGCTTTCGCTCGGTGCGAAAGTTATAGCCGTCACCAACGCCCCGTACTCTGCGCTTACGCGTTGCGCGGACGCGGTCGTTCCCGTCGGGGCGGGGCCCGAAATTTGCGTTGCCGCCACAAAAAGTTATACGGGTCAGATAACGGCTTTGTATCTTCTTGCAAAAACTCTTGCAGGCGTAAGCGCACAGGCTTCTTTTGAAAAACTTTCGGTTATGCCAAAGCTTTGTATACAAACTATTGAAAATATTGACGTAAGCACACTTGCGGATATGTGCGCGCGTTCGGACGGGGCGTACTTTTTGGGCAGGGATATCGATTACGCCGTCGCCCTGGAAGGCAGTCTTAAACTGAAAGAAATTTCTTACGTCCCAAGCGAAGGTTATCCCGCGGGTGAGTTGAAGCACGGCACGCTTGCGCTTATAGATATCCGCGCCGTCGCCGTAGTCATAATTACGGACGAAAGGCTTGCGGGCAAGTGTGAAAACGCCGTGGAACAGGTTCTTTCGCGCAAAGGTAAGGCGGTAGTTATAACCAACGTCGGCGGTTTGGAAAAGACTTTTGAAGGCAGAGCGGAAGTGATAAAAATTCCGAAATGCGACATGTATCTTTCGCCGCTTCTTTCGGCGATAGCCGTACAGCTTGTCGCATACCGTACGGCGTTGCTTCTCGACCGCGACCCCGATAAACCCCGCAACCTTGCCAAAAGCGTTACGGTTGAATAAGTGTACAGCCCCGCACGCGTAAACGTGCGGGGCTCGGCATTTAAAAAAATTTAATATATTTTGCCGCGGACTGTTTACATTGATTTAAAAGTTTGATATAATCTTTTTCGGAAAGCTAAAATTTTTTTTGCTTAAAAGAGAGGAAAACTTATGAATATCTGGCACGATATAGACGACGCGCGCATAACCGAAAACAATTTCGAAGCGTTAATAGAAATTCCCAAGGGAAGTAAAGCCAAGTACGAACTTGACAAAGAGACGGGTATGTTACGCCTTGACCGCGTACTTTATACTTCGACGGTTTACCCCGCCAACTACGGTTTTATCCCGCGCACGCTTGCCGACGACGGCGACCCGCTTGACGTGCTTGTGCTGTGCAACGAAATTATATACCCTATGACCCTTGTAACCTGTATGCCGATAGGCGTAATAAAGATGGTGGACGGGGGAGAGCTGGACGAAAAGATTATCGCCGTCCCCGTAAACGACCCCAATTACAAGCACTATTACGACATTAAGGAACTGCCGCCGCACGTGTTCGAAGAGATGATGCATTTTTTCGAAGTTTATAAAAATCTCGAACACAAGGTGACGGCTGTCAAAGAAATATGCCACAAGTACGAAGCCATTGAAATTATAAGAAAGTGCATTAACGGTTATAAGCAAAAATATCCCCAAAAGTAATTGCGTTAAAGGTGCGGTTTGCGGTGAAAAAAAATTATAAAGATATAATAATATTGGTTTTGCTTGCGGCCGCATTCGTCATACTTATCGTTTTCGAAGCCGTCAAGATAAGGTTTTCAGACGACGGAGTTTTAAATTCGCTGTTAAAGGAATTTATTCCACGCATAGCCGTTGGCGGCGTTCTTGTTGCGGTAACGGCTCTTCTCGGCGAAAAGAAAATTTTATTGCCCAAGTTAAACCGCATACATTTTGACCTGCTTTGGTGCATACCCTGTTTTTTGGTAGTGTTGGCTAATTTTCCGTTTACGGCGCTTATAAGCGGAAATGCCGTTATAGAAAGAACGGACTTAATATGGCTGTTCGTTTTAAAATGTCTTTCGGTAGGGCTGATGGAGGAAGCGTTGTTCCGCGGGCTTGTACAGTCTACCGTGTACGGCGTGTTTGACAAAAAGCCCTACGCTAAGCTTAAAACGGTTGCAGTCACTTCGGCGGTGTTCGGGCTTTTCCACTTATTGAATTTGTTTGCGGGCGCGGGCATAGGCCCTACGCTTATGCAGGTAGGGTACAGCTTTTTAATAGGCGCTATGCTTTCCGCGGTACTGTTTAAAACTTCAAACCTTTGGCTGTGCGTAATACTGCACGCGGCGTTCAATGTCGGCGGATTTATCGTCACAGATTTGGGCACGGGCGCGTTTCAGGATACGTACTTCTGGATATTTACCGCAGTGGCAGGCGTAATATGCTTTGCGCACATACTGTATTACCTGCTTGAAATAAAAAAGAAAGAGAAATAAATTTAACGCCCCTGCTTGCAAAGAGCAAGCAGGGGCGTTTTCTGAATATAGTGTCATTTAAATGTTTCGGGTCTGATAACGGAGATTATATATACAGATGCAAAAATTAAAAACGATAGTACCGCATAAACTATTACGGTTATTTCCAATGCGTCCGTTTTATTATCTCCGTAAATGCTTTTGGGGTATTTGGAGGAACCGAAAACAAAATAAAAATCTTGGTTTACGTTTTGCACGGCGTAACAATTTTCGCCTTGTTTTTTAACGCCTTTAATACTTTCAAGCATATAAGGAAAATTTTCGTTTAAAATGAATGAATAATCTATACTGTAATTGCCAAACGTCTTTTGTTCCGCCATATAAATTGCGGGGGAAAAGGCGTTGTTTTCAATAACGTCGACAGGCATTTTGCAAACGATAGTGTTTTTTGCGGTATTATCCTGCAAATCTATTTTAAAAGCGTTTATACGCTGTTCGTAAAAGCTGTCTATAAAAAAATCGAAAAAGTCATAATTATTTCCGCTATCTATTGCCCTGCCTATTAACGAATAGAGCAATTCAGGCGTAATATTTTTACCTGCGTAATAATTTTCGGAAAGCGCAAAATTGCGGGCGATATATTCTTTTACGTCCAATTTTTCCGTGTTAGAAAGTATGTCGCTGTAAAGTTCCGTAAATTCTCCGTTTATTACAAATATTTCGTATTCGGAGTCGGGCTTTGCTGAACTTGACGTAAATTTAAACTTTTTGCCGTCGACTTCCGTACCGTAATTTTCCGGAAAGCGGTAAATATAGCGCAGGTTTTCAGGCTTAGTAAATTCTACCGTAAAATTTTCGTTTGAAGGTTTAAACGTGTATAACGTACCTGTAATGTCGCCGATTTCGGAAGAATAAAAACTTAATATATATTCGTTAAAATGTTCTTTGCCGTAACAAATTTCGCTTGTTACGGCTTTTCCGTTGACCGTTATATCCGCCTTCGGCAATTCGTAGGCGTTTGACATAAACGGGATATAGACAGACTTTTCATCGGTGTCAACCGTGTATTCCGAATATCGTACAGCGTTTGCGTTTTCGTCTATAATAAAATTTACTTTGCCGCTGATATCGGCGTCAGAGTCTTCGCAATACAACCCGAAAGACGGTTTGGTTTGCTGAAAGGTTTGCGCGTTTGCATTTATAGCGGTAAAGGGCATAACGGCAAACAGCAGGGTAAAAATTACGGCAGTTATTTTCAATTTATTTTGCATAGGTCTATAATCTCTGTTTTTATATTTTTTTTGTTTGCGTAGTCTATTGTGTAATGCGTTCCGCCTGTTTTAACGCCGTTATATACGGCAATTAATAAGTTGCTTTTATCCACCATATAACGGTTTCGTTTTAACATACAGTCAAAAGAGTAATACTTTGAAATCACGTTTACATAGTCCGCGCGTTGCAGTATAGAATTATATCTGATTTTATCGGCTTCCGACCATTTAAGCGTCTGGTTTGGGCAGGGTACGGCGCATTCCAAAGTGATGGGGTAATGTTTTTTGTCCCTAAGCTTTAAAACAATTTCCGCAAAGTCCAAATCAACACCCAAAGCCATACCCGAAATAAAGCTTGTTATACCGTAAAAGGAAATTGCAAGCTCTATTTTTTCTTCAAGCGCCTTTAAATACGCCTTGTGTCTTTTTTTATCTTTTCCGTATTAGATCGGAAGAGCGTCGTGTAGGGAAAGAGTGTAGATCTCGGTGGTCGC
>CAJUNJ010000021.1 GCA_910587825.1 uncultured Christensenellaceae bacterium | reverse complement strand
ATGAAAAAAATAATTTGCGCTGTATTTATATTGTTTGCACTTTTCATGACTTTTACAGGTTGTAATTCAGATAAAGAAACTTATACAGTAGAAAAAGTTATGATTGATGTTAATGGCGAATCAATATTACTTGAAATTAATAAAGACACATTAAAAGAATACCCTGGCGTTGGCAATGCTATAAATAGCATAGGCAACAAAATAGTTATTAAAGATAATGAATGCATATTTAATGGCGACGAAACCAAAAGTATGAAATCGATTATCGATTTTGATGATGAATTCGATGAATATTATATAAAATTTGCAGAGCTACCCCCAATTATAATAAAAGGCTCAAAAATTCTAGATAATGAAATATATATATACATTCCAGTCAATAAGACTCTTTCTTATTTGATTTATGAGAAAAATAAATAGATGTCAATAGTAAACTGTAACCAAGTTCATAATAAGTTATGTGCATTAGCCATTAAATTACATTCTCTCAGTAAAGTTAATTACTTAGAATGCAACTACAACTTTCAAATACACTAAAATAATTAATGCTACCTAATTCGAAATCACCGAATAAACAGAAAATAAATCTATCTTGCAATGCCAATGTTTCCTTTCTTCATTATAATTAAAAAACCAACATAATTAAAAAACCCAACAAAAAAAGGGAGCTACGCAAACAACGTAGCTCCCTTTTATATTTAATGAATTTAGTTAGTTATTTTTTGATCGTCTCAGGTTGATCTGTATCTAAAATCTTATCATTCGCAGCATTGATTACTTTCTTGCAGTTGCTGCAAATATAGATACCCTGAGTTTCAACCAAATCAAGACCTTTATTCTCTGTTCCGCAATTCGGACATATCTTCTTAGTCATTTTGATTACCTTCCTTGTTTTGAATTTTATCATATTTTAGGGCGAAAGTCAACGAGCTTTACGGCCCTATCACAACAATGCAATAACACTGCTCTTTTTTATGAACGGTTCTTCCCAAAACCGAGAATCCCAAGAATTATGCCTATTATCTCCCATCACAAAATAGCAGCCTTCCGGTACAGTGTAATTGATACCTTCCACTTCAATCTCTTGCCCTCCAACACCGATAATGCGCTTAACCAGAACGTCGTCCTCATGTTGGAAAACTATTATGTCCCCCTCTTGCAACGTGCCGTAGATTCGTGTACCGAATATTACACTGTTTGTCTTCAATGTAGGTTCCATAGATGCCGACGGTACAAAGCCTATAAAAAATACCGTCTTAAACAAAATTAAAACCCCAATGAATACAATCACCGGGATTAGAAATATCATTCGCTTTTTCACGCTAAGCCTCCTATTAAATTTTTTTCATCGCTTGCTTTGTCCTCAGCAGCTTTTCACTTTCTTTTATTACCAGATTGCAATAATACTCGCCGAGATATCCTATATGCGCTTGAGATAATGGTGCATTGATTATATTTGCCAGCCACATATACGCTTCTTGGCGTGTCATGTATCCACTAATATGCAGCTTGTCAAAATGTTTATGTGCAGTATTTCTTAGCGCTCGCAGTTTATGATCCGCCATCGTGCCCATTGGAGTTTTTGTACCAGGATGAACACGCACATAGGCATCACACTCAGGATAATGCGAACATACATAAAGCATTGTACCCTTGCTGTTATTTTTATAGATACCTTCTGCGCTGCGATATACAACCGTACCTCCGCAATAAGGACAACGTAGTGCGCTGTAGTTTGCTGACTTCTTTGCTCCTTTCTTCTTTTTATTACAATTCATAGTCGTACTCCTTAGATTTTACCGTAAAAGCTACAAAAATAAATACAGAGCCAGGACCGACGCAGATTAGTCACTTGCGTCCCTGACTCTGTACTATTTGCAAGCCTCACGGCTTCGATTCTCAACGAGTCGCGCCATTGTGGATTCGCTCATTGCGCAAAATCCGTAACGATTCCCCACCCCTTCATGAGCAGGTCTAACGCTGTGAATTCCCAACGTATCGAGAGCCTGGGCGCAACCCCTTGCTGTGCTTATAATATAGCATAACAGTATTTTATTGTCAAGCCTTTTGGGAAACTTTTTTCTATTTTTCGACAAAATATTGTCCGAAAGTTTTGATTTCGGTATTACAGTTTCCTATACTGATTTTATAGGGATTTCACCAGTTTCTTGATTAAATTTTAATGTCTCCTACATTTTTTAATGAATAAGAAGACACTGCCGCCCGCTGCTGCAAGGACGCATATTACGATAAGAGCGATAATTCCTCCGTCCATTTTATATTTCAACGTAAAATTATATTCGTTTGTGTTGCCAGCTTCGTCGGTTACTACAACGCGGTATTCGCCGTACTCTTTAAGCTCGCTTCCGAGTTCGTATTCGATAAGCTCGCCGTCCTTAAAGATGTCAACCGTAGCCTGTTCGGAAAGGTTGTCGAGCGTAACGGATTTGCCCGAAACGCCGCCGTTTTTCACTCCGATAAGGTCGAGCGTAGGCGCAGTGTTGTCGAGTTCAAGAACGAAAGAATAAGTCGTTCCGTCCGTTTCTGCCGTAACGATATAAACTCCGCTTACAGTAAAGTTTAAGCGATTGCCGTCATGCAAAACTTCTTCGCCGTTGCGGTCGATTTTGAGTACGGAAACATTCTCGCCGAGTGTGTAATCAAGCGTCGTTTTTATGCCTTTTACAATTCGGAATTCAAATGATTTTTCATTGCCGTAAACATCGCGCAATACGAATTTATAGTAACCTTCGTCGTCGAGAGATTGCCCGAATTCATAGTCCAAAACCAAATTATCTTTGGTTACGGTTGCGGTCAGTTTTTCGCCGTTTGTAACTTGAACATTGCCGTTCGATATGAGTCCGTCGCCGACGTTCGCCGAGTATGAAACGCTCTTGTCAATAGTGATTGAGAACGTAGTCGTATTGCCGAATTCGTCGTTTATGCGGAACGTATAATAGCCTTCATCGGAAAGCACGTCCCCGAACAAATAATCGAAAGGCTCGCCGTTTTTAGTAAGCGTAACAGAAAGGTCTTCATTGTTGAAAACGGCAACCGTATCGCTGGTTACTTCGACGTTCTGCACAGGCTGATTACCCATAACGACATAATAATCGAGCGTCTTGTCAATCGTAAATGTTTTTGCGAACTGCGTTCCCAAATCGTTCGTCGCCGTAACGATATAAACGCCTTCGGTGGAAAGGATTGCGCCGTTTTCAATCGTTACGGATTCGCTGCCGTTCAACGAATAGACCACGCTTTCAATGTCGCTTTCCGACCAAGACACGGTAACGTTCTTGTTCGTAGTTGAGCCGTCCGCAACGGTCAAATCGAAGTTAGGTGCAAGTGTGTTAACGATAAATCCGTAATCGGAATAATTCTCGTTATCGGTCAAACGAAAAAGGCGAATATCATAGATTCCGCTGTTTTCGTCGGTCGCATTAAAGAACAATTCGCCGCTGTAATCGGTGGTATATGCTTGTCCGTCTTTGGTAACGACAGCATAGTATTTTTCGTTGTCAAATGTAAAAGTAACATCGGATTTCGTTTTGCCGCCGTTTTCTACGCCGATAAGTTCGCCTTCGGGCAATGCTTTAACAAACACATATTCTTTCGTAATAGTACGTCCAAAGTTGTCGCGCAGGGTAAGAACATAGGTTCCCGCACGGTCGAATGTGTAATTCAGAACGCTTGCGGATATACCGTCAAGCAGCACGCCGTTTCTGCGGACTTCAAGGAATACAAGCGTGTCAAAACGCTGTTCAAGTGTGATTGCCAAATCGAAAGCCGTATCATCGGCGTTATTTTTTACCGTGATTGTCGCAGGATTGCCGACGATAAAGACAGTAAAGGAATATCCATTGCCAAGTCTGTCATAGACGGATAGCAGATATTCGCCGCCCACAGTCAAACAAGGCAATTCGTCGCCGTAAGTGTAGTAATTTGTTTTGCCGTTGTTCTTTACGGAAAGCACCGACCATTTATCGGCGTCCAAAATTGCCTTTACGTCAAAACTTTCGTAATAGTATGCCGCTATTCCTGTAAGCCCGTCTTTTGTAATGCACAATTCGGTTTCCGAGCCGTTGCCATAAATAGTTGCGGTTACTTTCAGTTCGGGTGCAATCAAGTCTAAAAATCCGTAGAATACGGTTGCATTTCCCGCTTCGTCAAGTTCCGTAAATTTATACAAACCGCCTACGGTTACTTGTGCATCGAACGCAATGCCGTATTCAATTTTTATTCTCGTTCCGCTTGTTCCCATAAGTTCTGCAAACATTTCCGAGCCGTCTGTTCTTTCAAACACAAATCCATTGAGAACGGGTGCGCTTGCGCCGTCCGGCGCTGTAAATACATTGTCGCTCATACTGTCCGCAGGATTGCCGTAAACATTGTCGCCGTCAAGGGTAAAATAGTTAACGGTTGAAACGTTGTTCTTTGCGTAATAGGCTATAACACCGTTTAACCTTTCGCGGTTAAAATAATACAGTCTGCTGTCGGGATTAGCTTGCGATTTATAAAGCCAATAAGTGCCTGTGCGAACTTCGTCGCCGCCTACGACAAGGTGGTGTTGATTAAAGTCTTCTAATCTATCGAGTGAAAGAACGGTTACATTCGCTTTGAACTCCTTATCACAAGCGAAAGCAAGCGCTTCGTTGTAATCGGCGAAAGAATAGTTCTTTCCGTCAAATTTTACGACATACCACCTCGTAATCATTTTCGGTTGCGACTGCAATTTATCCGCATTATATGTCGGTGCTATCGTGTCAATCGTTACGCTATATGTTGCCATGTTTTGAGCGGAATCGGTCAATCTGAATGTATATGTTCCGTCTTCGGAAAGCACGGTATTTTTCGTATAAGAAGAACCGTTTACGGTCGCTGTAAGATTTCCGTCCCAGGTAAAGTAAACTTTTCCGTTCGTAATCGTCCCGCTCCCGATAGAGGCATAGTTAGCGTACATTTGACCTGTCGGCGGAATGGTATCAATATGTGCCGTGAACGTGCTTTTATTGTTTGCACGATCAGTCAATATCACGGTGTAAGTTCCGTCTGCCGTTAAGGTTCTGCCGCTTGCGTAAGTGTTATATTCGCCACCGTTGTGAGAATACGTTGCGGTCGTTCCCGTTTCGGTAAAGTGGAAAGAGAGCGATTTATTCGTATATCCACCGTTCGGTAAATTCGTTCCGTCGCTTTTCCAATTACCTGTGGGCGCGAGTTTGTCTATGTAGACCGTAAATGTACTTTCGTTACCGGCTCTGTCGTTCAAGGTCAGGTTGTACCTTGTTTCCGTTCCGTTTGCGGTTGTAAGTGTTTTACCGTTGCCGCTTTTATACGAAAAGAATTCCGAATTGCCGTTCCATTGCACGGTTGCTCCCGTATCTTTACTGTCATCTATGATAGTGTCGTCCATGAACGATACGGATTGATCCGAGTTAAAGTAAAGCGTCGAACCGCTCGTGTAACCGTTACCGTCAATCATAATGATAGGTTTACTTCGCACGATATGATAAGTAAAATTGCCGACAATTCCCGTTGCGCTCGTAACCGTAATTGTGTAGTGTCTATCCGTATATGCGCTGCCTATCGTTGTATTTGTATTAAGCGTATAGTTGCAAGTCGCTCTGCCGGAAGAAGTATCGCAGGTTACTTTAATTCGGTCGTTTGGATTCAAATATATATCGGTATCAATATTTTCCGATACGCTTAAATCCTTACTGAACGCAAGTTTATCGTTGCGGAAGATTTCAATGTGCGGGGCGGTATTTTCAAGATAGACCGATGCTGTTGCGGATTGATTTCCGCTGCGGTCTACGGCGTAAAAGTAATACCAACCTTCGTCAGAAATTGCGGGAATTATCGTTCCCGAATTGTATTCCGAGTAAACACCGCTCACGGGTGTTTTGTAATATAGTTTTGATAAGCCACTGCCGCTATCGGTTGCCGAATACGAAAAACTCTTGCCTACATAACCGCCGCTCGATACGACTGAACCGTTGGAACTGATTGTGCCTGTCGGGGCAACGCTGTCGTAATAAAATGAGAGCGTATCGGTTGTCGTTCCGAAAGCGTTTTCAGCGTAAAAATAATACCAGCCGTTCGTTGTAGGGATCGTATAAGTGCGGTTTGACGTTGACGTATAAGAACTGCTTGACGGCGTTTTATAATACAGTTTGGAAAAAGAATCGCCATTTGCAGTTACGGTAACGCGCTCTTTTGTATATGAGCCGTTCACTATATCATTATTGCTCGTTACGCCTTTCATTGCCATAGTAACTTTGCCTTTATCAATGGTAAGTGAACCTGTCATATTCGACGTTGCAAACATCATCGAGTTACCGCAATACATATCCATATCGGTCCATTCGTAAGAACGAGATATTTTGATTGTGTATGAGCCGTCGTCCAAGTACACACGCTGATTGCCAAATTCGGACGGTAAAAAATGCAATGTGCCGAAGTCTTGACTTTGCGAACTTTTATACGAGCCGTTTATGTTTATATCTTTGCAATATGTTTCTTCGCCAGTGTACATATCGTATTCAATTCGTCCATTCATACTTGCTGACCATACACTTCTGTTGGAACTATTCATAATACTGAATGTGTAACCTGTTTCCAAGTATAAGTGCGATATAGACGGACGATATAAAGTCTGTGCATTTGTGAAATCTATGTTTATGGAATTAGCATTCAGTTTAATTATGTTCGTGGTTGCCTTAGTTCCTGTATTCTCCGAACAATAAAACTGTATCCCAGTAGTAAACTGCTTACTTTCGGAATACGGCTTAATCGGATTTTCGTCAAACCCTGAATCGAATATATCGTGCTTCGTGTTTTCCATTCCCATAAACGTTTGTACGCTTGCAATACTCGCCGCCGATGCATACAAAGGTTTTACTGACATAAAACCTATTATCCCACATAAAATCATCAAACAAATTAATGTGGGTAATATTAAATATAATTTCATTTTCAGTTTCATAAAAAATCTCCTATTTATAAAATTAATAAGAAGCATCCCGAAGTTCGGGATGCTTCTTCATCTTAAGTCAAATTTTAATATTTTAGTGTCTTTTGTATTTTTTAATGAAGAAAAATAAACCTACACCTACTGCTGCCATGCAACACATTGTAATAAGAGCAATTATTCCCCCACTCATCTTATAACTTAAAACAAAACTATACGTTCTCTCGTTGCCGAGTTCATCGCATACACGAACTTCATAGCTTCCGTATTCTTTAATTTCGCTACCAAGTTCGTATTCGATTTTCTCGCCGTCCTTGTATATTTCCACCGTTCCAGCTTCGGATAAATCAGTAATTGTAACTGTTACGTTACCCTTACCGCCATCCTCAATTCCGTTCAGACTTATAGTCGGTGCGGTAGTATCAAGTGAAAGCATAAAGGTATATTCTTTGCCTTCGGACTTACACACTACGGTATAAGTTCCGTCGATGGTAAAGTTCAGCCTGTTTCCGTCCGCCAAAACCGCTTCACCGTCGCGATCAATGGATACAATTTCCACGCTGTCGCTAAGCGTATAGTCGAGCTTTGTTTTCGTTCCCTTTACAATTTGGAAAGAAAGCGATTTTTCATTACCGAAAGAATCGTAAACTGTAAACTTATAGAAACCTTCGTCTGTGATAGCTGTACCAAGCGCATAAGAATATTCTATGCCATCTTTTGTTGCGATAAGATTTACTTTTTCGCCTGCGCTAATAATTACATCTTCGTTTGAAATCACGCCGTTGCCCACGTTGGCTTCTACATCCACCGATTTGTCAATAACAATAGTGAACGAAGTCGAATTGTTATAATCGTCAGAGATGCGGAAAATATATAACCCTTCTCCTGAAAGCACCTGTCCGAATATAAACTCAAACGGCGCGCCATTCTTACTTACACTCACATACAACGGCTCATTATTGATCACGGTTACATTGCTATTAGTCGTATCAACGCCAAAAGTTTCAGCGTCATTGATAATCACATCATAGTCAAGCGTCCTGTCGATAGTAAAAGTCTTTACACTTACCGTTCCCAAGTCGTTGGTTGCCGTTACGGTATAATTGCCTTCGGCAGTAAGCACCGCGCCGTTCTCAATCTCTACCGCTTCACCACCGTTCAAGGAATAGGTTACGGATACAATGTCCGTCGCCGTCCAAGTTATGGTTACGTTCTTATTAGTTGTCGCTTTATCAGCAACGCTCATACTGAAATCGGGCGCAAGCGTATTAATAACGAATGTGTAGTCTGTGAAGTTTTCCTCGTCCGTAATTCTCGTTAAGCGAATATCATAACTTCCGCTGTTTTTATCGTTAGCCGTAAATACAAGTTTGCCGCTATTTTCTGTTTCTACCGCTTTGCCGTCTTTTGTAACGGCTACGCTATATTTAGAATTATCATAAGTAAATGTTACGTCCGTTTTAGTCTTGCCGTCGCTTTCAACGCCGTCGAGCGTTCCGATAGGTAAAGCCTTGTTGAACGTATATTCCTTTTCAATTACCCGCCCGAAGTTGTCGCGCAGAATTACGGTATAAACGCCGGTGCGGTCAAACAAATACTGAAATTTGTCCGTCGTAACGCCGTTAAGTATTTCGCCGTTTCTCTTAATTTCAAGCGAAACAACCGTATCAAATTTCTGTTCGAGCGTTATGGTAATATCGAATGCCGTATCGTCTCCGTTGTTGTTAAATACGATATTTGCAGGATTGCCGATAATGAATACTGTAAACGAATACCCATTGCCGAGCCTGTCGTAAATCGTAAGCAAATATTCCCCACCGACTTCCAAGCAGGGCAATCTGTCGCCGTAGGTATAGCGTTCAACCCGGCCTCCGTTTTCTACCATAAGCACCACCCAAGTATCGGCGTCCGAAATTTCCGTTACTGCAAAGCGTTTGTAGTAATACGCTGCAATACCCGAAAGTCCATCTTGCGTTACCGTCATTTCGGTAGGCATATCTTCGCCTATTACCGTTACTTCTGCTTTGATTTCGGGCGCAAGTACATCAATAAAGCCGTAGAATACCGTTTGATTTTTCGCATCGTCAAATTCAATCAATTTATATAACCCACCTACGCTTATCTGCTTATCGAAGGCTATGCCGTATTCAATTTTTATACTCGTACCGTTGCCGCCAACAAGTTCCGCAAACAGTTCAGAACCGTCTGCTTTATCGAACACAAAGCCGTTCAAGAGCGGCGCTTTTGTTCCGTTCGGCGCAGTAAACAAGTTGTCGCTCATGCTTCCCGAAACTTCTCCGTACAAGTTGTCATCGTCAAGCACAAAGTAATTGACTTCTGATACGTTCGTCTTTGCATAATGCTCCACCACTTCATTTAAGCCGTTGCGGTCAAAGTAATATAAAAGACTGTCGGGGTTTGCTTTTGATTTATATAGCCAATATTCACCCGTCCGCACTTCATCGCCATTCGCTATAAGGTGATGTTGTTTAAAGTCTGAAATGTCGTTCAATGTAAGCACCGTTACGTTTTGGTTAAACTCATTATTGCTGGCGAAAGCCAACGCTTCGGCGTAGGTTGCAAACGAATACTGCTTATCTCCGATTGTAGCAACATACCATTTGGAAATAAGTTGCTGTGAATTATTAAGCTTGTCCGCATTGTGAGTCGGGGCTACAGTATCAATCGTGATGACGTATTCCGTAGAGTTGTTTGCCAAATCGGTAAGGATAAAGTGATATGCTGAATCTTCGGAAAGTACGCTGTTTTTCGTGTAAGGCATACCGTTTACGGTTGCGGTAATGTCGCCGTCCCACGAGAAGAACACGCTTTTGTTCGTGATAGTTCCGCTCTGTACGGGCTGATTGTTCGCATAGATTTGTCCCGTAGGCGCAACCGTGTCGATATAAGCGGTAAACGTGCTTTTATTGCCAGCAAGGTCAGTCAATACGACGTGATAGGTCCCGTCTGCCGTCAAGGTCTTTCCGCTCGTATATGCGGCATATTCGCCGCCGTTATAAGAGTATGTAGCCGTTACTCCCGCTTCGGTAATATTGAACGAAAGGGGCTTATTCGTGTAACCACCGTTGGGTAACGTTGCACCGTTCGCTTTCCATACGCCGACAGGTGCGAGCTTGTCGATAAACACGGTAAAACGGCTTTCATTTCCCGCTCTGTCGTTGAGCGTGAGAATATATTTTGTTTCCGTGCCGCTTGCCGTAGTCAAGGTCTTACCGCTGCCGCTTGCATAGGTAATGTGTTCGTTCAGATTGACGTTGCCCTCTGAGCTTACCATTGCGCCCGTATTGCCGCTGTTCGTGATAACGGAATCGTCGTTGAAACGGACGGGCTTATCCGAGTTAAAATGCAGCGTGCTGCCCGACGAATAGGTGTTGCCGTCAATCGTAATCGTGGGTTTGTTTCTCACAATATGGTAGTTAAAGTTGCTCGTAATTCCCGTTGCGCTCGTGAGCGAAATCGTGTAATTGCTGCCCGAATATGCGCTGCCTATCGTGATATTCGTGTCAAGCGCGTAATTGCTCGTTACCTTGCCCGAAGACGTGTCGCACGATATTCTCAACTTGTCGTTAGGGTTCAGATAAATGTCGGTATCGAACGTTCCCGCGCCAGTAACCGTCTTACTGTATGCAAGTTCGTCGTTACGGTAAATTTCCACGAGCGGGGCTTGCGTTTCAAGATAAACGCTCGTTGTCGCAGACTGATTGCCGCAGCGGTCAACCGAGTAAAAATAATACCAACCGTCGCCGGCGTTCGCAGGGATTACCGTTCCCGAAGAATACGACTGATATGTTCCGCTGACAGGCGTTTTATAATAAATGCTTGCTATGCCGCTGCCGTTGTCGGTTGCTGAATATGAAAACGCTTTCGAGATATATGCGCCGCTTGCTATACTCGTTCCGTTCGAGTACACTCTGCCCGTAGGCGCGGTGTTGTCATAGTAGAACGAGTATTCGGGGCTGCGGTGTCCCATAGTGTCTTCCGCATAAACGTAGTACCAACCGTTCGTCGTTCCGCTCGTATAGGTGTTACCCGTCGTGTAACTATAATTGCTGCTTGTAGGCGTCTTGTAATAGAGCCTGTTATGGTTCCTGTCGGACGCCGTAAAGGTCACGCGCTCATTCTTGTAGGCGCCGTTTGCAATCGTACTTCCGCTTGAATAGCCGCGCATAGTAAGTGTCGGCGAAGTTGTATCAACATTGAGCGTTCCCGTCAAAGTAGAAGTGGAGTCATAGCGAACATTTGGAAAGATAATAAAACTCGAACCCACTTTTTTACTCCAAAAATACGAACGGCTGATTTTAATAGTATAAGTACCATCATTCAACGAAACAATGTTTGATCCAAACTCGGCAGGGTCGAAAAGCCTTAATGAGCTATCCGTGCTTGTCGTCGTTGTTGAGCGACCGTTGATATCGAGAATCTTTGTATAGTAAGTTGTCGTAACATCGTTGCCGTTTTCATCTTTGCCCGTAACCTGACTATACGAAGAGCCTGTATAAGTGGCTTGCCATTTTACTGTACTACCACTTAAAATCTGAAACGAATAGTTTTTGTCGTAATACGTCATATATTTGTCTGACGGAAAATATAAATCAGCGGCGTTTGTGAAATCTACACAGATTGTAGAACTGTCAGATTTGAGATAGTTTGTAGACAAAGAACTTCCGTTGTTGGTCGTCCCATAGATTTTAATACCTGTATTCCGTGAAATTGTTTCGCTATAATCTGTTGGTTCGGGTTTAGGATTAAACAATGTTGATGAAACATAATGATTATTATATTCGGTGCCCGTAAGCGTTTGAATGCCCGTATTACTTGCAGCATGTGCTGTAGTACGATTAACGCACAATATACCCACCCCGCTGCATAACAGCGAGGCAAGCACAATCATCATCCCGATTACAAGATTTTTCTTTGTTTTTACTTTCATTTAGTACCCTCCTTGATTTTTAATTGGGCGTTGCTATGTGAGTAATCGCACCCCAAATACGGTTCGTTTCGTGACTGATACCGAGAATACGAACTGTTACTCTCGCACCTCTGGGCGGTCTGCCGCGCTTGGGATAACTGCACAGACAATCGACGCCTCCGTCGAGAGCGACGAATACCCCGTTAGTATCAACCATACTTACCGTGCCAACATAGCGGTTATCCACAACGTAACGGCGAAGCGCTTTCTCATACGGATTCTCTGCCGACTGCTTGACCGATGCCGTAACCTTAATATTGTTCTTATCGGTTCTGTCGAGTTCCAAAATCTTTACGAGAATTCTCTGTCCCGGTCTGAAGTACTCTGCAGCATTCATAATGCGCTGATAGCTCAGCTCGCGGAGCGGGATATAAACTTCCAAACCAAAGATGTCCACGAAAATGCCGGCGCGTATAACCGATACGACACGTGCCTCGGCGCACTGACCGGAATACAGAAGATTGTTGCCTTCCCTGTCGGTACCGAAATAATACTGCTTACGCTTGGATTTCATTGCGTCCAAGCGGCTTGCCACTGCGACGTTAGCGTCCTTATCGATGCCCTTGACAATGAAGTCTACTTCAGCACCGAGACGTTTGGTCAGCAGATAATGCAAAACGTCGGCGGGATTCTGGTCTCGGTAGTCGTCGGGAGGAATTACCGCCTCTTCCGCAGGGATAACGATTTTGAATGCACCGTGATATATGACTGCCATAGAATGATTGTCGGACGAACGTTCCACGCCCTGAATGGTTCCCGCAAGAACTTTGCCGACGCGCAGAGATTCCATAAGGTCAATCAAGTCATTCTTTTCCTTATCCGCCTCCGTTTCTACGCTGCGCTGTTCGTCGATAGATATTACCTGAATCGGTTTTACGGAAGCGCGTTTCTTTTCGGGTTTTTTCTTGGGCATTGCGACCGACTCTTCGGTAGACTCATTCTGTGCATCGCTTTTCTTCTTGCGCTTGGCGGGTTTCTTTACCGTCGCCTCTTCCGGTTCGGATGCGATATCCGGATTTGCTGCGGGCATTCCCATTTCCATATTCACGTCCGTTTCGGTCTTGGGAGCCAAATCCTCCGCCACTGCGTCTGCACTCTCCTCCTGCATTGCTGCAATTTCAATTTCGGTCTGGGGTTCGATTTCGTTGTTCTTTTCTTTTTTAGTTTTGTTTGCCATAATAAAGTTCTCCTTTAAATTTAAAAATTTTTTTTATAATAAAACGCCCATCAGCAAAGATGGGCGTAATACTGATTTAGAAACTGCCAAGTTAAAAATCGCTTGGCGGGGTTGCCGAAGAGTAAAGTTTTTTCAATTTCTTCGGCTTAACTTCTTCCGGTGCGATTTGTTCAGGTAACGGCGCCGGAACTGTTTCAGTTTCAGGTTCTGATTCTGGTTTAGTTTCAGTAACAGGAACTGTTTTAGGAACAACCTCCATTATCGGTGGTTTATCTGGAGATGCCCTCGGGTTATAGTCGAATACTGATATTTTACTTATCAACTTCGATATAGGATGTTTCGTATAATCGAGTTTATTAAGCTTGAGAATGTTACACCCGCGAATTATACAAAGTAACTCTTCATTCGGTAATCTGAGCACCTCATCGGGTGTCAAGAGTTTTCTCCGTCCTTGTCCTTCGTTATGTCGGTATTCAGGAATCATCTGAGCGATTGCAATCGTTTTGCGCATCGTCATCGTCGAATCTACCTGAATGCTCATTTCCCCGCTTCGGGCTGAGAAATATTCTGCAGTAACATCATCGGTACAACCCAACATCAGTTGTATATCGCAGTTGCCAACAATTTCAGCCCAAAGATTGTTTGGATACCGATTCTGCAGTTGTCCAAGACTTTGTACAACGAGCGTAACTCTTATGTCTCTTGAACGGCACACGCTAAGTGAACGGGCAAAGTCAGAACCGTCCTCTGCTCCACCAATTCTGCCAACGTTATTGAATTCATCGAGTATCAGGTTTACGGGAACATCGCAACGCCTATTTTCTCTTGAATCTGCGTACCGAGTCAGTTTTATAAATAAGAACGAAAAGAACAGCGAAGACAAAAATGACATCGTTGTGTCTTGGTCGCTCAGAATTATGTAATAGGCGCATTTACGTTTGGCAGGAGCCGTCAGGTCTATATCAGAACTGCTGGTGATTGCCTGAACCGCCTTGTTTTGCAATACCTGTAATCTCGTGCCAAGACCAAGAACGATTCCGGAACGAACAGTGTCGCTAGACTGCAAAAATAGATTGAATGGTGCACGCGCCGGATGATTAATCGGCAATTTCTCAAAAAGACTTGTGAGCTGACGTTCCCCGTTTTGCGTCAATAATTGATAGACTGCAGGAAGATGCTTAAGCTCTAAGCCACGCGTCCTATCTTGATCGATGAGTAAGACCAATGCTTTCAAAAGATTGGCTTCACCGTTGTCCCAGAAATGATCTCCCTTCCCTGAACTGGTATTCCCGATTATGACGTTGGTCAGCACTTGCGCCATCAGCGTATCACCGCCCAAGTCAGACATACAGTTCCACGAGTCGCTATGTTCCGGATTAACAAGGTTAAACACTTTCACCTCATACCCATTTTTCTTATACAGCTCTACGGTATCTCCGTATAGCTCACCTTTCGGATCGGTTATCACCACAGACTCATTCTGCTTCAAGGCTTGGAACAATGCGTTTCGGATTACCGCTCTGGATTTCATTGTACCTGACGCACCGAAGACTGCTATGTGTCGGTTGAGTTTAGTATCCTTGGGCATGCACACAGCCTTACCCTCAAGCTCACCGAGAATTACACCCTCAGCGCCTTCTATTTCTGCTACTTCAAGGTTCTCTTTAATTTCTTGCTTGGTCATCCACGATGCGGTGCCGTATGCGCCCGATTTACTTTTGGCAAATCCTCGCGGATCTCTATCCTTGCTATCAAACCTATCGTGCAATTTTACAAGTGCAAAAATCAGTCCGCCGACAAGCACTATCGAGAACAGTCCTTTTAGCCCGTCCGGAGAGAAAGCCTTCACAATGCACACGAATGGATTCCAGTTTACCGGTTCAACCATTGTCACGCCTACAACTCCGCCCGCACTGTTCCAGTCCGCATAGTTCCTGTATAACTGACTCAGCGCACCGCACAGATACAGCAACGCAAGCAATCCCAGTATTGCAGCGATGATTATGATGACTATTCGCTTTGTAATTTTAATCTTCTTCAAAAATATCCCTCCTTTTCAGATTTAGCGCAGCTTCTACATCCGCCCGTTTAAGTACCCGAATCTTAGCAAGTCCGCTTAGGTACTTTTTTAGAAATGCGGCTTGGTCCTCAAAGCACAAAACCTCGTATTGATCTGCGGTTCCCCTATGTTTTTCTATTGCTTCTTCTATTGCTTCCTTAAACCGTCTGAGTTTCCCAAGATCACTATCCAGATGCGACAACACATAAACTCCATCAACGCATGCGTCATAATCAAACGTACCGAGCCCGTAAGAGCGCTGCTCATCTTCAAACAATAAATCCAACAGTTGCTCTTTCCAGTTTGGAATGGCAAGCAAGCAAAGTTGTCTCATACCGATTTTGTTTAAAGGAATGAAGTGAATACAGTTGTATATCGCATCGAATCTTAATTGAAGTTTTTGGTTGCGTGCTGTTTCTTCAAGTGTTGCAATGGCGATCTTATATGATGCCCCAAAAAGTATCGCCGAGCCCACCCTACTAATTTCAGTATTCAACCTCATAACTTCATCAAGTCCATACTGCGTCTTACTCTCGCCGTTGCCACACCACTTCATAACAGCATTCCTAGTATTGTACACTGCATAGCAATCATTGCCTGCAAGGACTGCGCCGACTATTCTCGTAAATTTAGTTTTGTTTGCTTCTGTAATCCCGATTTGTTTTAGGCAACGCGACGTATAAAAACACGGACGAACAAATTGCTTCTTTCTTATTTCAACGTTCTGCAAAATCGGAAGTTTGTTTTTCCTGAATTCAAAGCCTGCGGCCATAAACATAGCGAGTGTTTCAGCCACTCGATGGTTACGCTCAATATGCTCTTCATCACCTGAAAATTTGTGAGACCGAAATGAACTCATATAGTAATCTTCTGCATCTATCCATTTCAGTATCGGAACAGCATTTTTGTACAACCGAAGTGTTTTGCGTTGTCCGTTGCCCGAGACGTTTACAACTTTGACAAAAGAAATGCTTTCACCCGTTTTCGAATTGCGTATGGTTTGAGGCTGTTTAAGTTTCGCAACCAACTCTTTAACTTCTTTCTCATTACCAAGCAAATAAAGTGATTGCGTCGGAAATTCTCCAGCTGCCGATAGTAGTGTTATGAGACGGTGCAGATGACTGCCCGTGCGGAAAGAAATCATATTTCACCTCGCAAAGTGTTGTGAGAATTTTTGCGCCAACAGACTGCTCTCATTGGCGCAAATTTTTCAAAAAAATGCCCCTCTATAGAGAGCGAAAAAAACAGGGGTAATTTTTGATAAAGCCAGAACTTCATTTTTACCCCTCTTTTTTTGCGATTTAAGGCTTATTTTCATAGAGCAAAACGCCCTTATCGGGCATGTTCGGTTCCATATCCAGCCACTGCTTAAAATCCGCCTTGGGTACTATGTAAACCTCCGTGCGTTCAAGCGAACTTTTGGCACTGCAGTAATAATGCGTACATACCGTGGGATTGTCATCGGGCAAAACATACATCGCAACCGTGTCGGTTACAAAGTTGATTTCAAAATTATCGTGATCCCTGTATTGCCGTTCCGGTCTTTGGCGGTCATAAACGTGCCTGTAAATGACTACACAATCTGTATATCTGATGGGTTGTTTTTCTTTGAAGAAATCGCGCATTGCCGGATAAAGAAAGCTACGAATATAATCCGTACTGCCCGTTTCTTTCTTAGGCAGTAAAAGCGGAATTCTTACCGAAAACCAGCCCTGCTCTGTAAAACCGATTTCAACCGGAACCGTACTTTTAATAATATCTTCAACCCTATGCGGGGCGTTGGGATAGCCAGTATATGCAGGCAACGCACGAGCAAGCAATGTCGCCTTTTCAACCGTCTCTTCCATATCAAATGCTTTATCGCACGCATACTCTAAGTGCCCCCTTTCATAGAAAAAGCGCATGTCATCAAGCTGTGTTTTTGCGTGATTAAGTTTAGCATCAAGCTGATTTAACACCTTGATAAATTGGTTACTTTTTTGCATGATTTATATCCTCCTGAGAATAAAATGTTACTTCGGGTTCATCGTTTCCACGATAGTCAACGGTCGCAAAAATGCACGGAGCCTTGGGCAATTTAAGCTGCTCTACCATTGAAATAACGGGAAGAACAATGATATATTTTAAGTCTTCCGATGGTTGTAAAAGTCTCAAAAGATTCTCCTCACCTTCGTACAAAACGACAATTTCATAACCATTGTTCTCTTTGAGAAAGAACAGTTGTGACGGATATACCGCCGAATAATGTGCCATCGGATCTACTAATTCTATAAATTTCAGCAGTACCCAAACAGCCATAATCGTCCGCTGGTCAGGACGGCACAACGAATCTAACCCAAGATAATATCCACCGCTGACATCAGCTATCATTGCCTCTCGTTTTAAATTTTTTAATATCTTTTCTGCAGTATTTTTTGGCTTTTGTAGCATTCGCATAATCTGTGATTTTGGCAATGCACCGTACTGTGATAGCCATTTTACGATGTGTATTTCGTCTTGTAAAAGCATGTTTTCACCTCCTTTGCTCTCGCTTTTTATCCGCTTTCATCGCCCTCACTTTGTATTTTCTGTTTCTCGCGGAGTAGATTCTCAAGCTCCGCACGGTCGGTTGTAATCATATCTTTCTCCGTTTTTGACGCCTTAATTACCACAGGGACCTTGTTATTGTTCGCACAAATAAGTGCCTCGCCGCGTTCAAAACGCATTACCGCTTGGAGTTCAGTTTTGGTTAATTTGAGTATGTCCTGAACATACTTTGCTTCATCCGGTTCGAGATTAAGAATAATTTTATTCTGGCTGTTATTGATGATAGCACGTCCGTATTTGCCGTCGTCTAAACCGAAAAAGTCCGACAAATCCTGAGTTGCAGAAATAGCAGCACCGCCGAATCCACGTATGGTTTTGAAGATAGTCAAGCAAAAATCTGCCGCCATTTTGTTAGATGACGCGCCTACAAGCTGCCATATTTCATCAATCAAGACCGCCTTCTTTTGAGTCCTGTCAGACTTGATATTGTCCCAAACATAGTCGAGCGCAATCATCATTCCAACTGGCAAGAGCTTACCTTTTAGTTCAGACAAATCAAGAACAATGTATTTGTTCGATAAGTCTACATTCGTTTGTTTGTTGAACGACTGCGCCGAACCGCTGACAAAACGGCTCAATATTACGCCAATTCGATAAGCTGCATTGTTGTCCTTAAGACGCTTTTGCAAGTCGCCGAGTATTGGCATAACTTTCATCTTCGGCAGGGTTGCAGAAACATCTTCATAGAGCGACGAGTTATCGTGAGTAATACCAAAATCCTCATAAGTTTTTATTAAAGCTTCGTCTAAAATTTGTTCTTCTTCGTAGGACATATCAGGCATTAGTAGCGAAAAAAATATCATCAACTGCTGGATTTTACGCGCCAGAAGTGACTCGTTTTCGGAATAATCAATTTCGTCAATCAACTGCATTTCAGGCGTTATCGTATGCCTGATTTCCATTATATTTATGCTGTGCGGCGAACCGGGAGCAAGGCTGATAAAGCTGCCACCGATACGATTACAGGCTCTTCTGAATTCGTGTCCTTTTATCGGAGCAATCGTAAAACACTGTATCCCGCGCATACGCATTCGCAGTGCTAAAAGCTGCAACGTGAAGGTCTTGCCTGCGCCGCTTGTCCCTATAAGATTAAGGTTCGCATTCTTATTCTTTTTCGTGTTGAACAAGTCTACGATGCATAGTGAATTATTGTGCTGATTGACGCCGAGCAACACGCCCGAATCGTCCGACATCTCGAAGCTCGTAAACATATAAGTTGATGCTGCCCCACCCGTGAGAACATTTCTCCTTGACTTCCTCTCAAGCGTCTGTTCGATTTGTGCAAACGGCATTACCGATTTCAAAGCCTGTTCTTGCCTGAACCGGCAGTCCGAAACGTAGATATCCATAGACTTCAGAAAGTCGGTAATTTGCTGTCTGCGCCATACCAGCTCATCATAAGTCTTAGCGGATACCGATATGAAAATGGACATATAGAACAGATCCTCATTGTTGTTCGCAATGCCGTTTTTAATGTAATAGCCCGCCTGAATCGAGTTCGTTAGCTCCTCGAAGTTGCTGCTTGTATCCTGCGTTCCCTTGAGCTTTGTACGGTTCAATCGAATTCTTTGCGCAACTTTGTCTATTGTTTTTCCACGGTTTTCACGGGTAAGAAAAACGTCAACGTCTATGCCTTCTCCGGCATTTACGAGCATTGACATCCAGCCCGCTCGAACCTTACTTGGATAACCGTCACCCTTTATGTACAGGAACGAATAGTATCTTCCGTCCATAACCACATAGGCAATGTGCGATAAGTCCAATCCCCTCGGCGCAATAAAGTTTGTCACCGGAATTTCGGGTACGAGATCTTTACCGAGTATTTTTCCTTCACTCATCATCGTATCGAATACAACCCTATCCACTCTCGTAGAAAAAGGTTCATCGACGCAAGACCGATGATTGAAGAACATATAGAGTATTTCGGATACCGCCTCGTCTGCGTCATGCGGTTGCAAAATCGAGTTGCCGCACAGAGTAAAATACGCACGTGCATTTTGTTCTACCGTCTGCAAGGCACCGTAAATCTTTCCAATTTCTTCGCCGAGCGCACTTTGCGAATCATACTGGAATATTAAAAAGAAGCGCCTTGTAAGCGCTTCTCTGTTCCCAACGTCTTTTATTAGCTGTATATATCCTTCGCCAAGAGTTTTGCACCGTTCGTTGTCTTCACGTTCGATATCTTCTTTTAGCAAAGCAATATGTTTATCCGAATCCGCTCTTCGGGTGATACTTTTGAACTGCATTTTGATCGGCGAAATCTTTAACCAGCTCGCAAACGTCGAGATGATTCCGGACTGTTCTTCTGCAGAGCGTAACATAAAATTAATAGGCTCGATTTCAAGTATCTTGATATAGCGGTTATCCGTTGTTTCAATAATGCCGTTACGAATACGCCTTATTGGAATAAATTCCTGAATTGATTTACCTTTTAACTTCACGATTGCCTCCTATTTTCTTAAAGTGCAGACGCCTTCTATGCTTTAAGAATTTGAATACATGACCGATGTACTGAAACAACGATTCCCCGTCTATACCCATCAAGGCTACAAGCGCAATTGGTAAAAGTGTTACAACCATTATTACAATACGCACCGTGTCCTGCATCGGTATCAGTTTCAGTTCTATAAAACCGAAAACAAGCACCAAAATGAATGCTTCGAATACGTTTCTCAGCGATAACATACCGCCAAGTATTTTTCCCGAATCCGTATAGTTTGCGGGTATTGCATATATATTTTCTGTTTCTTTTTCGTCCATTACGTTCCCTCCAGTTTATATAATTCGGACTCTCCATCGAGCGTCAGTTTAAGCGACTGTGTCATAAAATCTATCGCCTCGCCGTAAGTAATATCAAACTCGCCGTATTTGGCATTGACATCGACTCCAAATGCACTGAGAAAAAAACTGTTGTCAAAAGGCTGAATAACACACTTGACAAAGCGAATTATTTCGGTCCCGAGAAATTCCAAAATATCGGATATAATCGGGATTTCCACCTGTAATATCTCATATGTAACGATGAACATCTGGTCAATTACGTTTCTCATTTTTAAAACCATATTGTCAGCGCTAACACCTGTCTGTTGCATTGATGCAGAGTAAACGGCGAGCGCATAGCATACATCATAGTCGGCATTTGAATTATCTTCAAGGGCATCCATTGACCTTTCATAGTCATATCCGCCTTCTTCGATTATCGAATTAACCTTATCAAGCGCGTATTGATGACCTTCTACAATCGTCTGATTAACGCTTGTCGATAGCTCCAAGTAAGCAGCATTAAGAGAGCTGCCGGAATAGTCATCCGACAGCCCAAATATGCTATCAAAAATTATTGCAGGAAGCGAAATTACAGTTACTACAATGAAAACGACTACCAAACAAATGCTTATAAGTACCTTAAATAGCGTATGCCGCATTGACCATGCAGCGGAAATTATTGCTCCCCAAGGACCTCCGGCGGCGGTACCAGCCGCTATATTTGCAGCTGCTTTACCCGCTGTTGCTCCGGCTTTTACCGTTGCAGTTGCAGCGTTCACAGTTGCTTCAGCTCCTTTTGCCGCCGCTTTTTGAGCGGTTTGCTTTCCAGCCTGTTTTGCTGCGTTTGCCATTTGCTTTGCCGCTTGACCATAGTTATCTTTACCGTCACCTGTTTGTTGTTTCATAGGTTCCGACATGTTCACACCTCCTTCTACTTACGTTTCGGCGCATGGTTTTCGCTATTGTTTCTGCTATGCGGTTCGTCAAATTTGTTAGGTGTTGCACGGTAGCGCACGGTTTCAGTCTGCACTGCTCTCACGTTCTCACCGTCATAAACGGGTTTTCCGTCTTCATACACCGGTCTACGCTCCACTGCGGGATCGCCGTGAATTGCGTACCACTGACTTCCTCTTGCATCTTCATATGTATTGTAATCTCCGCGTGGAGTTTCGTAACGTGTTGCGTCATAGAATGCCGTTCCTGAGCCGTCATCATGTCGAACTTCAAAATGTCCTTCCTGACTGCCAGAGAAATTGACTGATGATATATCTTGTTCGTAACCGGGCATAAATTGCTTAAACTGCGCACAATTGTATTCTCCGGCAGCCTCTCCAACCTCAAATGCAGGCGATTCTGCATTCGGATTCATTGCATACCAATCCACCCCGTTCGAGTCTTGCATAACAGTATGCGGAGCTTCTGGTTCGTTGAAATATGCACCGCTATACCATAAAGAATTGCCCGAGGCTCCGCTTGCTTCCAAAACTCCGTCCCCAACAGTTCGAAGACTCGTTCCTTCTTCCGCGCTCGGGAATGTTGCGGAAACTTGCGCAGCTTCGCTTGTCGCTCCCATAAAATTGGGAGTTCCGAAGAATTCGCTTGCTCCTGTACCGCTTGCCATTTGATACCACTGACTTCCGTCTGATGCAGTTAAAACCGAGTGCGGCGAGTTTGGTTTTTCAAACTGACTTGCATTGTATAAACTTATTGACGACGTTCTTCCGTCGGCTCCTGTTGCTGTTGTTGCTATTTTTCCGCCGGTAATCTGCGTACCACTTAAAGATTTACCCTTTAAGTTTGGAAGATAATTCCCCAAACTTCTGTCTGCGATACCTCCCGCGATTCCACCAGACTGATTTGGTGGTCTGTTTGCTACCGATGCAATAGAATCGCCTGTGAGCGTTGCACCATTTTTTGCAGCAAGACCGCCGAACGCTCTTCCGATAAATCCGAGCGGTCCGCCTGCGCCCATTCTTACTCCGCCTTGCACAACGGCATCACGAACGTATGAGTTACCTTTGAATCTGTCGGTAAACTTGCCTGCAAAACCGGCAAGTCCACCAGCTGCCCCTATAGGGCCGCCACCGCCGCCACGGAACATACTTCCTGCATTACGGAATCCGCCGAGTCCACCCATAACAACACGAGACGCAACCAGCATTTCCATACCGAGCCCCGCGCCTGTCTGGGCAACGTTTAATCCGATCGATGCAAGATACGAGTCAAAACGTTGCGCTA
>CAJUNJ010000020.1:7355-23275 GCA_910587825.1 uncultured Christensenellaceae bacterium | reverse complement strand
GTAGTAAAAAGCTCTCGAACATATCGTTCGAGAGCTTTTGTCCTTGCTTGAAAGTGCAACTCTAAAAAATTTAGTTTTTTAATTCCCTATGGGAAGTACGCTTTACCGTCATTCCCGTGGGAATTTCGGGCAAGCCGAAGATTAAAGGAAAACAGGCTCGGCTTTACGCCGCGCCTGTTTTCCTTTTTCAGTTTATTGCCATCGGTGAACGGTAACAAATACCGTTCCGTCCATAAGACTGTCCATACCTGCACGGTATTTTCGGCATTTTTTAGCGCGGGCGTTTTTTTATGTTAACGCATCTTTATGTATGCGTCGCGTTCCGCGCCGACTGACACGTAACTTATCTTACATCCGCAAAGCTTTTCGAGAAGCCTGATGTAGTCAAGCGCTTCCTTGGGTAAATCGTCAACCGTTCTGCAATGCGACAGGTCGCAGTTCCAACCCTTTACTTTTTCGAAAACGGGCTTGCATTCGTCAAGCACGTCGGTAAACGGAAATTCGTCGATAACCTTGCCGTTGAGCGTGTAATGGGTGCAGATTTCTATTTCTTCGTAACTGTCCAGAACGTCAAGCTTTGTCAAAGCAATTTCGTCCGCACCCTGACAGCGTATACCGTAACGTGAAGCAACCACGTCGAAAGGCCCCACCCTTCTCGGTCTGCCCGTCGCCGCGCCGTACTCACCTCCGAGATCCCTAAGCTTTTCGGCTTTGTCGCCGAAGTATTCGCAAGTGAAAGGTCCCGCGCCGACGCAGCTTGAATAGGCTTTCATTATACCTATCGAATTGCTTAATTTAAGGTTGGGAACGCCCGCGCCTATGGGTGCGTAAGCGGCTATCGTCGAAGACGAAGAAGTATAGGGAACTATGCCGTAATCTATATCGCGAAGGGCGCCGAGCTGGGCTTCGAACATAATATTTTTGCCCTGTGCGTTAGCGTTGTTGAGATAGACGCCCGTGTCTGTAACGTACTTTGCAAGCGGTTTGCCGTATTCTTCGAAATACGCAACCATCTCTTCTACCGTCACAGGGTTGAAGCCGTACGCTTTTATAGTCATATTCTTCCATTCTACTATGTCGGGAAGACGCTTGTAGAGGAGTTCGGTATTTAACAGCTCGCCCATACGGAAAGCCTTTTTCATATACTTATCCGCATATACGGGCGCAATGCCTCTGCGGGTTGAACCGTAGGGTTTGCCTGTGGCTTTGGTAAGCCTGTCTTCTTCCATTATATCCTGCAATACGTTGTAAGGCATAGTTATAATGGCTTTGTCGCTTATTTTAAGATTTTCGGGAGATACGGCTATCCCGCCTTCGCGCAGTTTTTGTATTTCTCCGCAAAGGTGCTTTAAGTCGATTACCATTCCGGGTCCCATTACATTAACCACGTCTTCGCGAAGTATTCCCGACGGAAGCAGATTGAGTATAAACCTGCCCTTGTCGTTTATTACCGTATGCCCCGCGTTGTTGCCGCCCTGATAGCGGCAAACGACATCGAAATCGCGGGAAAGCAGGTCAACCATTCTGCCCTTGCCTTCGTCGCCCCAATTTATTCCGCAGATACTTGTAAGCATTTACGTCACCCCTTGATTACGTTATATTACGTGTAAAACACACAATTTGTATTATAATATATATGCCCTGAATAGTCAAGCGTAATAAACAATACGCCCCGAAGTATTTTCGGGGCGTAACATTAACCTGAGTATTGAATTTATCAGTGGGTCAAGAAGAACATTAAAATAAACAGAACGGCTATCACAATAGTGAATACGTTTATTTTTTCTTCTTCGGGATTGACTGTAACCATTTCGCCTTCTGCGGGCTTTTTCTTTCTTATATTCAAAAGCAACAAAATCGACTTGATTAACAGCCAGGAAATTATACCGAAAGCAATACCGTAGGAAATGTTGTAAGTGAAGGGCATAATCGCGATTGTAAGGAATGCGGGAACGGCTTCCGCCGCATCCGTCCACTCTATATCATGCACGCTGTTCATCATAAGCACGCCGACGTAAATTAATGCGACTGCCGTTGCGCAGCTTGGAATAAGCTCTGCAATGGGGCTTAAAAACATAGCAACGAAGAAGCAACCTGCCGTTATGAGAGCGGCAAAGCCCGTACGCGCACCCGCGCCGATACCTGCCGAAGATTCGACGAACGTAGTTACGGTGGAAGTTCCGCAAATTGCGCCTGCGGTAGTTGCGACCGCGTCGCAGATCATACACTTGTTGATATTTGGAATGCTTCCGTCTTCATTAAGCATATTACCGCGCGCGCACGCCCCGTAAAGGGTACCCATAGTATCAAACATATCGACCATACAGAACGCAAGCGACGAGGTGATTATAACGAGTACGAGATTGCCCGCCCCGTTCGCTTCCACATATGCGCCGAAGTTGAAGCCGTTTGCAAATACCTGACCTACCGACTGCAAGCCCCAGTCCTTAAACGCCGTAAACGGGTTAGACATAGTAAAGTTATTAATGACTTCTTTGCAGGCGGGGTCGAACGCATAACCTATGCCGGTAAACGCCCAATAAAGCGCGGCTGTGCCGAGCATACCGTAAAGCAACGCGCCCTTCATTCCCTTTTTTGACATAACGGCGACGGCTATTATACCTATTACCGTAAGAATAAGGGGCATTACAGAACCGTAAGTAGCGTCTGCAAGGAAGTTGAACGAAGCAAGATTTACAAGCGTTGCGGAATCGCCGATTACAAGCCCAACGTTCTGCATACCGATAAACGCGATAAACAGTCCTATACCTGCGGGGATAGCCGTACGTACGACTTTGGGAATAGCCGAAAACAGTTTCTTTCTCAGTCCCGTTACGGTCAAAAGTATAAAGACAACACCGTCGATAAGCACCAATACAAGCGCGTTTGCATAAGTAAGTCCAAAGCCCAGACAAATCGTATACACGAAAAATGCGTTAAGCCCCATACCGGAAGCCTGTCCCATAGGCATACGCGCGACGAAAGCCATAAGCAACGTGCCGACAATCGCCGAAAGCGCGGTGGCTATGTATATCGCACCGTAGCTTACGCCGAGGTTCCATTGCGTTACGCTGGATATCGTAGTGTTTACGCCGTCTACCGTTTCGTTTAAAATTTCGTTAAGCAGCGGTACGTTGCCCGAAAACATACCGGCGTTTACCATAAGTATGTAGACCATTGCCATAAAGGTAACAAGTCCGCCTATGATTTCGTTACGGAATGTCGATTTAGCCCTGCTTATCCCGAAAAAGTTGTCCACTTTTCCCAGAAAGCCTTTACGCACGGGCGGCGTCTGCGGTTGCTCCGCCGTCCCCTCTGTTTCGGAAGCAACGTCGCATCTGTTGTTCTCTTCTTCCATTGGTTCTCTCCTTTGTTTAAAAAAATTATAAAAAAATACAGCTTGAAAAAGCCGTATTATTTTTCGTAAATTTCCCGTTTAAGTATGCCTACGTAGGGAAGGTTACGGTACTTCTGGGCGTAATCGAGCCCGTAGCCGACTATAAATTCGTTACCTATTTCAAAGCAGGAATAGTCCGCGCTTACGTTTACCGTCCTGCGGGAAGGCTTGTCAAAAAGCGTTACTACCGTAAACGACTTTGCGCCGCGCCCCGAAATAAGGTCGCGCATCTTAACGAGAGTATTGCCAGAGTCCACTATATCTTCGACGAGAACGACGTCGCGCCCTTCGACAGACGCGGCAAGATCCATTACTATTCTCGGCATACCGGAACTTTCCGACGAAGAACCGTACGAAGACACAGTCATAAAGTCAATCTGTACGGGCGTATCCATTGCACGCACCAAGTCGCAGAAAAACATTACACTGCCTTTGAGAACGCTTATCATAAGAGGTACGCTTTGCGTGCCTTCGAACTTCGCGTCCAGCCATTTTGCGGCTTTTTCAACCTTTTCCGCAATCTGTTTTTCGCTAAGCACTATGCTTTGGATGTCGCTGTTCATAAATATGTCTCCAATCTGTTTTATTTATAATAACACGGTTCGACAAAAATTGCAATAGCAGACTTAAAAATAATTACGCAAAAAAACGTCTTTTTAAAGAAAAATGCGTCCGCGGCGCATTTTGCACGGACGCTTGTTTAATATTTATTTTTCGGGTTTTCCGACGACGCTGTAAAGATATTCTGTAAGCTCTTCTTCGGAATCGGTCTCGCATTCGAACACAACAGTCTCACCGCAGTGAAGCACCGTTTCGCCGTCGGGAACATTTACCTTACCGTCGGCGTCAATCACCTGCACAACAAGACCGTTGGTCGGCCAGATAATAGAGCGTATGCTTGTGCCGTCTGCTTTCGAGCCGTGGCGGACAGTAACGCTGACCTGAATTTTTTTGAAGTTTTCGTAAATTTTTTCGTCGGCGATAAATCCTTCGAGATTTTTTTCGTAAATGGCTTCCGTCTTGAACAGCATACTTATGAGATAGCCTATCGCTATACCCAAAAGGGCGGGAAGGAAATTGGTAAACTGCCCCGTCAGTTCGAAAACCATAACTATGCCGGTTATCGGCGCTTTGACGATAGTAGTGAAGAACACCGACATACATATTATGACAAGATAATCGCTGAACGCCGGGCTCATACCCATCTTCTGGAACAACAAAGAAATTATCGCGCCGATACCCGCGCCAACGGCAAGCATAGGAATAAATACCCCGCAAGGCACGCCGCACCCCATTGCCATTACGCCTGCAAGGAATTTAAACAGCACGACTAAAATAAGCGTGGCAATTACCGATATGCCGAAAACGCGTTCCAAATCTATATTTCCCGTACCGAGAGTTCCTATCGCTTCAATAAACGAGTGTCCGCCGCCCATAGCGTACACGGTGATAAGCCCGAATGCGCCCGCAAGCAAAAACGGAATTAAGTACTTGCCCGCGCCCTTTAAAAAGCTTATTTTTTTGAATAGCTTTTTACTTGAAAATACCGCGTAATAAAAACCTACGCCCAAAAGCGCGACTATTATTGCGGCGGGTATAACCCAAAGACAGTAAACAAAACTGAATTCATGCGGAAAAATAAACGTGTCGAAAGTATATCCCACGCCGTAACCCAGCGGCGGACGTATCGCATTGCGGGTAAACAGGGCAGCCACGACGCTCAGAGCGGCGCAGATAAACACCTGCGGAGAAAATGAACGGAAAGCTTCTTCCATTGCAAACACAAGTCCCGTAACGGGCGCATTGAACGCAACCGCAAGCCCCGCGCTTGAACCGCTGGCAATCTGCAATCTTCTCGTCATACGGTTGCGCTTTAAAAGCACGCCCACCGCTTCGCCCGCGCAACCGCCTATTTCCAGCGACGGACCTTCCGCGCCCGCCGACAGCCCCATAAACACGCACGCAAGCGAAGCCGCGAACATCGAACACATTGTCACGTACCACTTAAAGCGGATAATTCCGCGCGCCGCGCCTTCGATCTGCGGTATACCGCTTCCGCGTATCATCGGGACAAACCTGACGAACGTGCCGATAACAAGCGCCCCCGCCGCAAGCCCGACGAAGAGCAGAGGAATAAATGCGGGATTGTCGCGCAAAAGGCTGTAAAGGCTTACCGAAGTCTCTTCGCCTATCGACGCAAGTATATTGTAAAACGTAACCACAATGCCCGCAAATATGCCCGTAAGCAGACTTATAAGCACAAGGTTTACGCCGTTATCCGCAAACGCACGAAGATTTCTTTTGAACTTTTCTTTCATGTCTTATTTAACGCTGTAAAGAATATCGAAGTAGGTGGGATAAGGCCAATAGTCGGACGACGTCAAAGTTTCCATTTCGTCAACCAACTTTCTCAGGGCTTCCATATCGGGAACAACCACGTGCGCCATTGCCCTGGAAGCCGGTAAAACGTCGCCTTTATCGATTGCTTTTACGTCTTTTTCAAGCTTTGCAACCGCCGCGCTCGTATCGTCGTTTAAACGCGCAAGCCGTGATATAAGCCCCTTTTCGGTTTCGAACGGGATATCTTCGCACACGGCGCGTTTTGCCGACAGGTTACCGCATAGTTCGGCAACGAAGTCAGACACTGCGGGAATGACGTCGCGTTTAGCCATTTCAATCATTGTAAGAGCTTCGATATTTATAATTTTGATATAATTTTCAAGTCTGATGTCAGCCCTTGCAACAGCCTCTTCCCTTGTGAACACTCCCTGCCTTACGTAAACTTCGACGTTTTTGTCATCGTAGCATACGGGAACGGCGTCTGCCGTAGTCTTGTTATTGAGAAGTCCGCGCCTTGCGGCTTCGGCTTCCCAGTCGGGGCTGTAACCGTCAAGGTTAAAGATTATGCGATAATGGGCTTTAAGTTCCCTGGTAATTATTGCGTTTGCCGCCTTCTCCAAATCTTTCTTGCCTTCGAGTTCGTCGGCGAATTTTTGGAAAGAGTCTGCGACAATCGTATTCAGGCAAATATTCGCGTCGGCAACGTTAGCCTGTGAGCCGAGCATTCTGAATTCGAATTTGTTGCCCGTAAACGCGAAGGGCGAAGTTCTGTTTCTGTCGGTCGCGTCCTTGGGGAATATGGGCGATTCGGGAACGCCTATCGACCCGGGCGTAGCCTTTTCGGTGACGTAATTTTCACCCTTGACTATACTGTCGACAAGCGCGCCGAGCTGGTCGCCGAGATAAACGGAAATTATTGCGGGGGGAGCTTCGTCCGCTCCGAGTCTGTGGTCGTTTGCGGCGGAAGCGACGGACGCCCTTAAAATTCCCTGATAGTCGTCCACAGCCTTTATTACGGCAGCAAGCACAAGCTTGAAAAGCGTGTTGCTTTCAGGGTTGGGACCGGGTTTTAACAAATTGAAGCCGGTATCGGTATTTATCGACCAGTTGTTGTGTTTACCGCTTCCGTTTATGCCTTCGAAAGGCTTTTCGTGCAGAAGGCAGACAAGTCCGTGACGCTTTGCGACTTTCTTCATTAATTCCATCGTAAGCATGTTCGTGTCTACCGCGATATTGGCAATTCTGTATACTGGCGCCATTTCGTGCTGGGCGGGTGCGACTTCGTTATGCTTTGTCTTTGAAAGCACGCCGTAACTCCACAGCTCGTTGTCAAGGTCGCGCATAAATTCGCCGACGGCGGGCTTGATTGCACCGTAATAGTGGTCTTCCAGCTCCTGCCCGCGGGTAACGGGCGCACCGAACAGCGTTCTGCCCGTAAGCTGTAAGTCCTTGCGTCTGTAATATTCCTCTTCGGAAATTAAAAAGTATTCCTGTTCGGGCCCGACCGCGGTGGACACCTTCTTACAGTCTATGCCGAAAAGTTTTAAAATTCTCTTCGCCTGCTTATCCACTGCCGTCATCGAACGAAGCAAAGGCGCCTTATTGTCAAGCGTTTCACCCGTATAGGACAGAAATACCGTGGGTATGTACAGCGTGCCGTCCTTGACGAACGCGGGCGAAGTGGGATCCCACGCGGTATATCCGCGCGCCATATAAGTCGCGCGCGAACCGCCCGAAGGAAAACTTGACGCGTCCGACTCGCCGACGATAAGACTTTTGCCCGTAAGACGCATTATTACCTTGTCGCCTTCCGGTTCTATAAAGCTGTCGTGCTTTTCGCCGGTAAGCCCAGTAAGAGGCTGGAACCAATGAGTGTAATGAGTTGCGCCCTTGGACACCGCCCACTTTTTCATAGCCGATGCAACCGCGCCCGCTATCGACACGTCAAGCTGTTTGCCAGCTTCGATAGTCGCGCGCAAAGCCTTGTAAACTTCGCTGGGAAGAGTTTCTTTCTGGACGGAATCGTTGAAAACGTTTACGCCGAACATTTCGGGAAGTTTCATAAAAATTTTCTCCTTAACGGCGGTATTGCCCGCAAAAAATTAATAACAATGCAATTATAAATTAAACTGCTTAAACTGTCAATTTAATTGAAGCATAATATAGCTACCGTTAATTTATGTCCTGTATAAGCAAAAATTATCGGTAATTATCCTTCGTCTGGATAGTCTATCTTGGCGGGCTTGATAAGATGGGTGTTTTTTACGTCGTTACGCATTTCGTTTGGTTCTTCGGCGACTATGCCCCGTTGAAGCTTGTCGTAACCGTGCTTTTTGCGTATAACGTCTACGCACCTTTCCACAGCTTCGCGTTTGCCGTAATTTCCAACCTGCTCGTCCAAAGTAATCTGCGATTTTCCGTTGTCGAAGCCCGACACCGTCACTCCGAGCGAACGTATTTTAAACGGCGGTTTTATATTTTTTTCGAATAAGTCGTAAGCATGACTTGCAATCTCACCGCACAGAGCTGTGTGCCTGACCTTTTTCTGGACCGAAAAATCGTTAAGCTTGCTGTCGCGCACCCACAGATGAACGGTATCCGCAAGCCCCTGCCCCGATTCCCGCAGGCGGGAAGCGACGCTTTCGGAAAGCACGTACAAAAGCCGTTTTACCCGGCGCAGGTCGGTAACGTCTTCCGCATACGTGCTGGAATTGCCGATAGACTTCATCTCGCGCCTGTCGTCCATATGGCGGACGGGGTCGTCGTCAAGCCCGCGGGCATTCCTTAAAAGGGTCTGCCCGACCTTGCCGAATTTATCTAACATAAGCCCGTCGTCTGCGGACGCAAGCCTGCCTATCGTCGTAAGCCCCATCCCCCTCAGTTTTTCCGCCGTGGCTTTGCCGACGAAAAGCAAGTCCTCGACGGGCAAGCCGTAAATTATCTGTTTGTATCTGAGTTTTGAAATTACCGACGTGCCGTCCGGTTTTTTAAGGTCGGAACCGAGTTTTGCGTAAACCTTGTTAAACGACACCCCGCACGATACCGTTACGCCTACGTCTTCCTTGACGGCGTTTCTTATTTCGTCGCCCAGATGTCTTAAAAATCCGTCCGAATAATATTTTACGCCGTCTTCTACGGTATATTTCTCACCGCCGTACGCCGTAAAAAGAAGGGTGCTTTTCGTAACGTCAAGCCAGCACTCGTCTATACCGTAACTTTCAATCAAATCGGTATATCTTGCGTAAACCGCACGCACCCTTTTCGAATATTCTATATACAGCCCGAACCGCGGGGGAACGATTACCAGATCTTTGCACTTTTTCTGCGCCTGCCATACAGTGTCGCCCGTCTTTATACCGCATTTCTTGGCTTCTTCGCTCTTTGCAAGCACAATGCCGTGACGCTCTTCCCTGTTGCCGCAGACGGCGACGGGCTTTCCCGAAAGCGAAGGATTGAGTTTTCTTTCAACCGACGCGTAAAAATTATTGAGATCGGAATGAATTATTATCCTTTCCATACAATTATTCTCTGCAATTTCAGGTCAAATCAATTAAAAGCTTGTCCATAACTTCAAAATAATTTTTAAACGTCTTAGAACAAACTTCGGCGTTTTTTATAACTATTCCGTCAGCGCGTAGCCCCGTCAGTGCAAAACTCATCGCCACGCGGTGATCGCCGAAAGTTTCTATTACTGCGGGTTTGGGCTGCGACGGGTATATTATAACGCCGTCCGCCCGCTCTTGACATCTTACGCCCATAGCGTTAAGGTTTACGGCAATAGCCCGTATCCTGTCGCATTCCTGCCTGCGGATATGCGCAACCCCGCATATTTCGGTAGGCGTTGAAAGATATGGCGCGATTGCGGCGAGAGTCAAAGCCTGGTCTGAAAACCCGCCCATATCTATCTTCCCGCCGTCGAAATTTTCCAGAAGTTCGATAAATTTTACGTCCCCCTGCAAACTGCGGGCGGGCAGACCGTTTACCCGCACGCGCGTAGAAAGAATTTTATTCATCGCATAAAAATAACAAGCCGCCGAAGCGTCGGGCTCGATAAAATATTCGCGGGCGGCATAGCCACCGCAAACGCGGTAGGTTCCGTCCGACACGCTTACATCACCGCCGAAAGATTTCATCATTTCGACGGTCATACTTACGTAATCGAGTCCGTGGTCGCCCTTTACGGTTATTTCGAAAGGCTTGCCTGCGCACACGCAGGAAATGAGCAGTGCAGAAAGAAACTGACTGCTTTGGCTTATATCAACCTCTACTTTCGTATTTGGGTTCGATGCGCCGCGTACGGTAAAAGGATATGAATTATTGTTTCCGTAAAAAGAAAACTTCGCGCCGACGCTCTTCAATGCCGAAATAAGCGGAGCCGCGGGACGGGCTTTCATCTGGTCGGAACAGTCTAAAAAATACTCGCCTTCACAGAAAGCGAGAAATGCGGGAATGAACCTTGCGGCAGTACCCGCGCTTCCGACGTTGAGGCGGGCGGACTTTCTTTCAGGTCTGCCGCCGCACCCTTCTACCGTCACGGCGTCCGTGCGGACGGAACAGTTTATACCCAAAGTTTCAAGACAGTTTAAAAAGGTTGCGCAGTCGTCCGAAAACTGCACGCCGTGAAGCACGCTTTCACCGTCCGCCAAAGCGGCAAGCAAAAGTGCGCGCGCCGTTATGCTTTTAGACCCCGGTACGGCAACGTTTACTTTGTCTTTACGGATTTTGCCGTAAACATTTTTTACCTTATAATCCATAATTATATCTTCCTGCGACGGAGAATATCGCCCGAATTAAGGCGGTACGGGCAGTTTATTTTATAAATTTCCTGCACAAGTTTGCAGTCGTCAACACTTGCGCCGACGCTTGTAAGCGCGTATTCGACTTTAAAACTTTTACCGAAGTTCTGATTTGGCGAAAGTACTTCCAACACGTCGCCGACTTTAAACCGCCCCCGCATTTCGACAAGGGCGTAACCTTCCCCCGCGTCAGTAACGTTTGCGATATAGTCGCAGTCGCCCTTAGCCTGACTGTCGGAATAGTTTACCGTGGAGTTGTTGGCGCCGAATGCGTACGCCGTAGTATAGTCGCGGTGGGCGGCGGTAAGAAGCTCGCGTTCTACAACACCGTTATAACCGCCGTCCATACATCTGCGATAGGCGTTTATGACGGTAGCAAGATAATATTCGGACTTCATTCTGCCTTCTATTTTGAAAGAGCTTACGCCAGCGTTTATAAGCTCGTTGAGATGCGCGGACATATTCAAGTCTTTGCTGTTCAGAATATACGTTCCACGGCCGTCTTCTTCCATATCCAGCCATCCGCTGTCGGACAGGCTGTCCTGCTTTCTTATGCGGTAATTCCACCTGCAAGCCTGAACGCATTCACCGCGGTTGGATGGACGGTTTGCAAGATAGTCGGACAGAAGGCATCTGCCCGAATACGAAATGCACATTGCGCCGTGAACGAACGCTTCAAGCTCTATTTCGGGAACGAATGAGTGAATTTCCGAAATTTCTTCAAGGGACAGTTCGCGCGCAAGTATTGCCCTTGCCGCGCCTTCGCCGTGCCAGAATTTTACTGCGTATTTGTTGGTCAGATTAGCCTGTGTTGATATATGCAACTGTAAATTCGGGGCGGACTTTTTCGCTGCGTAAATCACCCCGCAGTCGGACACTATTGCAGCATCCGCGCCGACTGATTGAAGGAAAGCAAAATAATCTTCAATAAGGCAAAGGTCGGCGTTCTTTGCATAAATATTTGCCGTAACGTACACTTTTTTATTCAGGGTGTGGGCATACTTTACGGCTTCGGCAAGCTGTCCGCGGGTAAAGTTGTCGGCAAACGAACGGAGAGAAAAATCTTTACCTCCGATATAAGCCGCGTCCGCACCGAAGTAAAAAGCTGTTTTAAGTTTTGAAAAGTTGCCCGCAGGGGCGAGAAGTTCTGTTTTCATTTCTTTACGCTCAGGGCAAGTCCGTCGCCCGCATTTATTATCGAAGTAGTAAGCCCTTCGTCGCGCGTCACGGCGTCGACGTATTCTTTAATGTGTGCGGCAAGCATTTTGCGCTTCGGCGGGACAGGATTTTCGCCCGTTATCCAGCCGTATAAAAGCACGTCGTCCGCAAGCAGTATTCCGCCCGTTTTAAGCAGGGCTTTAAGACGGGGAAGATATTTGACGTACTGCACCTTTGCGCAGTCTAAAAATATAAAGTCGTATTGACCGTTAAGCTTCTCTATCGCCCCGCCCGCGTCGCCCAAAACTTGCGTTACACGGTCAGAAAAGCCGAGCGAAGCAAAATTTGCACACGCTTCTTTATGAAAATTTTCGTCGCGTTCAACCGTGGTCAACCGTGCATATTTGCATACGTCAAGCATAACGCAACCCGAAATTCCGACAGCCGTACCGAGTTCGAGAATATTTTCGGGTTGAATTGCGGAAAGAAGGGTAACCAGAAAGTTTAACGTTTCGTCGTCGGCAGTAGGTATACCGCGTTCAAAAGCGTTTAAACGCATATCCGAAATAGACTGCGCTATATGCGGGATATTAAATTGCGCCGTAGGCGTTTTGCGCTCTCCGACGGAAGTGTCGTTATGCGCGTACGTAAAATTAAACATAAGATCACTATAACGAATTTACGACCACAACAACCTCACGAAAAATTTGCAACGCAAATTTTTGTAAACCTATAACTCTACTACGACGGGAACGACCATAGGCGACTGCTTGGTCTTTCTTATCAGATAATTGCGCAAATTGCGCTTTATAACCCGTTTCAATTCGTCCACCGTGCCGCGGGCAAGGTCATAACCTTCGATTGCTCTTAGTATTACTTCGCGTATTTCCTTGTTATAGTCGCGGTGGAAATCGAATACAAACCCGCGTGAATTGATTGCAGGCTCGCCGACGACTTCCCCTCCGGACACTGCGACAGACACAATGAACAAACCTTCTTCAGAAAGTTGGCGTCTGTCGTCTATTACAGTGCTTGCCTTTTCGTCTTCTATTCCCTCGCCGTCGATAAGACGTGAACCCGCTTGCACGTTTTCGGCGCGTTTAAGACCGTTTACGGTAATTTCTATACGGTTGCCTATATCGGGGATAAGCATTTTCTGTTCTGGCATACCGAGCTGTGCGGCAAGTTGCATATGTTTTTTAAGATGTCTGTATTCGCCGTGGACGGGAATAAAATAACGCGGTTTCAAAAGGTTGTGCATAATCTTGTGTTCTTCACGGCAGGCGTGCCCCGACACGTGAATATTTTCAAGACTTTCGTAAACGACGTTTGCGCCCTTGCGGTAAAGATTGTTTATTACCTTATATACGGGTTTTTCGTTGCCGGGAATGGGCGAAGCCGAAATTATAACCGTATCGTTTTCACCGACGCTGACAGCGTTGCTGTCGCCGTTAGCCATACGCGTAAGCGCGCTCATAGGTTCGCCCTGACTGCCCGTGGAAATAACCACTATCTGGCTGTCCTTGAAATTTTTAATTTTACTTATATCTATAAGCGCACCTTCGGGTACGCGTATTTCGCCTATCTTTTCGGCGGCGTCTATTACGTTAAGCATACTTCTGCCCGACAGCGCAACCTTTCTGCCGTACTTTACGGCAAGGTCTATTATCTGCTGTATGCGGTGCACGTTAGAAGCGAACGTTGCAATTATCAGACGGCGGTCTGTATTCTCGGCAAACAGCCTGTCAAGCGTTGCGCCGACGACCGTTTCGCTCATCGTAAAGCCGGCGCGCTCTATATTAGTGCTTTCGCCCATATACAAAAGAACGCCCGCAGAACCTATGTCGGAAATGGTCTTTAAATCGATAGGCTCACCCGCGACGGGCGTTAAATCTATCTTGAAGTCGCCGCTGTGGAAAATTACGCCTTGAGGGGTCTGAATTGCAAGCGCAAGCGAACCCGCGATAGAGTGGTTTACGTTTACAGGCAAAATTTTAAAACAACCCATCTGCAACGTTTTACCGGGGGTGACGGTAATAAGTTTTGCGTCGTTAATGCGGTGTTCGCGCAGTTTATTGTCTACAAGCGCAAGCGTAAGCTTAGTCCCCGCGACGGGGATTTTCAATTCTTTTAAAAGATAAGGCACACCGCCGATATGATCTTCGTGTCCGTGGGTAAGTATTACCCCGCGGACTTTGTTTTTATTTTCAATAAGATAGGTCAAATCGGGAACGATAAGGTCTATACCGGGGGTCTCTTCGGTAGGGAATATCGCGCCGGCGTCGATTATAATAATATCGTCCCCGTATTCTATGGCGGTCATATTTTTACCTATTTCGCCGACGCCGCCCAGAAATATTATTTTTACGTTTTTGCGCCCGTTCTTCTTAACGCCCCTGCGCGCCGCGGGCTCAACCGCCCTTACCTTGCGTTTTACGGCGTTTTCGTCCTTACCGCGCACGGCGGTACGGGCAGGCGGTTTTATCCTGCGCCGTTCGGGCGAAGCTTTTTCGCTTTTCGGGCGTATTTTCTTTACTGTTTTTACGTTCTGTTCTTCCAAAATCAATCTCCATTTTTTACTTTTTTACGCAAACAGGGGTTGATAAACAATCAACCCCTTTATCTGCTTTTCCTTAGTTACTTTTTCCTAACGTCTTTAACAAGACCGTCGTCGATAAGCTCTTCGATAGTTTCGTACGGATACATCGCCGCATAGTCGCGTTCGGGAATTTCTTTCTTGATACCGTTGCGGACGAAAAGCATTTCGTCGATAAGCCTTATGGCTTTTCTTACGCCGAGATTGCTCTTAATTTTAACCATCATAGGCGTACCCGCTACCGACTTGTTGTCGGACACGTCCAAATGGTGATAGACGGAAGTCTTATAAGCGGTAGGGTCAAGGGCGAGATACAGGCAAAGCGTCTTACCGCGTATCTTCATTCTTGCGATAGTTTCTCTGCCCTTGTTGAAGCGTTCCGCACCCCATGCGACGTTTGAATTTACTTTTTTATAGGAAAGCAAAGCGTGCTTTACTTCGCCGTAATACTGCTTGTAATCGTCGTTGCTCTGGATAATTCTCGCAATGAAGCTGCGTTTGAACTTCATCATATTCGCAAAGTCGACGCCGTCTGCATATTCGGACATTTCGCCGGGCATAAGCTCGTCGTCGGAGAAGCTGTCCGTATCGAGAACGTCAAGTCTGAAATCGTCGTCATCGTCGTCGGGTTCTTCTTCGTCTTCTTCGAATTCTTCAAATTCTATGGGTTTGATAAATTCGACTACGGGCGACTGTTCCACCGTTTCAAGCGTTTGATAACTTTCAAATTCTTCGGCGGGGTTTACTTCTACGGGCTGTACGGCAGGCTCTTCGGGTTGTATCTGCGGGGCGGGTTCAACCTCCACGGACTCAGGCTGTGCAACCGTAGCTGTCTGTTCCGCGACGGGCGCAGGCTGTACAGGCGTTTCGGCCGTCACCTCTACGGGGACTTCGACGGGAACTTCTATCACCACTTCCGCCGAGCGTGCCGCACTTGCCGCGGCGGCTTCGTCTGCCGCAATGTTGGCGGCGATAACTCCGCTTGCAAGCATATCCTTTATCTGTGTGATGTCTTCCTCTATTTTTTCGTAATCGAACGAAGGGCGCAAAGTTTCTTCGCCGTCGGACGTAACTTCAACACCGTCTTCAAGCACCTTGGAAATATTTGCTATATCCTGTTCAAGCTTGTCGAATCTGTCGTTCATTCCGCCGGAACCCGCGACAAATCCGCTTATAAGCGCAATACCTTCTTCGACTTTTTCAAAACGCGAACCGTCGTTTGCGGAATTTCCGACAAGCTCCGTCAGCGCCGCGATATTTTCATCTACCTTGTCGAAGCGCGCATTCATACCTCTGCGCATTTCACCAACAACGGCTTCCGCAAGTTTGGTGTAATCTTCTTCGATAACTTCTTCGTATTCTTCGACGTCGTCTTCCCTGTCTGCCACAGGACGCACTCCGTCTTCGTCGGTAATCATTTCCGTAAGCTTGCTTATATTCTGTTCTACGCTGTCAAGGCGGGCGGTAACGCCGTTCTCGATACCCTTTTCTATTTCCGCCGCAACGATTTCGGAGAGTTTGGAATAGTCTTCTTCGTAAACTTCTTCGACTTCCTCAACTTCTTCGGGCTGTTCGTCTTCGTCTTCAAGCGTAAGCATTTCCGTAAGCTTGTTGATATTCTCTTCAACGCTTT
>CAJUNJ010000020.1:6928-7255 GCA_910587825.1 uncultured Christensenellaceae bacterium | reverse complement strand
GCATTTCCGTAAGCTTGTTGATATTCTCTTCAACGCTTTCGAAGCGGGAAGCAACACCCTTTTCTATTTCCGCCGCAACGATTTCGGAGAGTTTGGAATAGTCTTCCTCGTAAACCTCTTCGACTTCTTCAACCTCTTCGGGCTGTTCGTTCTCGTCTTCAAGCGTAAGCATTTCCGTAAGCTTGTTGATATTCTCTTCAACGCTTTCGAAGCGGGAAGCAACGCCCTTTTCGATTTCCGCCGCGACAATTTCGGAAAGTTTGGAATAGTCTTCTTCGTAAACTTCTTCGACTTCCTCAACCTCTTCGGACTGTTCGTTTTCGGGTT
>CAJUNJ010000020.1:0-6828 GCA_910587825.1 uncultured Christensenellaceae bacterium | reverse complement strand
CGGACGTAAGCAGTTCGTCAAGTTTTGCTTCTACGCTGTCAAGGCGGGCGGTAACACCGTTCTCGATACCCTTTTCGATTTCTGCTGCGACAATCTCGGAAAGTTTGGAATAGTCTTCTTCGTAAACCTCTTCGGCTTCTTCAACTTCTTCGGACTGTTCGTTTTCGGGTTCGGACGTAAGCAGTTCGTCAAGTTTTGCTTCTACGCTGTCAAGGCGGGCGGTAACGCCCTTTTCGATTTCCGCCGCAACGATTTCGGAAAGTTTGGAATAGTCTTCCTCGTATACCTCTTCGGCTTCTTCAACCTCTTCGGGCTGTTCGTCTTCCGTAACTTCGTCTTCTTCGGCGGTGAGAAGGTCTGTAAGTTTATTGAAATTCTCTTCAACGCTTTCGAATCGGGACGCAACACCCTTTTCGATTTCCGCCGCGACGATTTCTGAAATTCTTGAATAATCTTCTTCTGCCGCCGCCTGTTCGTCGTAGTCTTCTTCGTACTCTTCCTCGCCGTAATCATCCGACACGGCATTGGTAACAAGTTCGGAAAGTTTTGCAAGTTCTTCTTCGACCTTTGCAAAACGCTCTTCCGAGTCCTTCTTTACACCTTCGAAAACAAGTTCGGTAATTTTGGAAATACCCTCGTCGTCTATGACTATATCGTAGTCATGGTCTTCCTGCGATTCAAGCAGACGTTCGGTAATGGTATTGCAGATACTTTCGCTGTCCAAATTGGGCTGGGGAATAGCGCTTACCACGTCGATAACGGCGCCCGTGACCTTGTCCGTAATTTCGTCCGTATCGATTTCGGGCAGATAGTTGGAAAGGACAGCCGCCGCTTTGTCAGCAATGGCGTCTTCGTTAATGCCCGCAACCGTAATTTTTTCGCTTATGCGTTCCGCCATATCTTCATAATCGGGCGCATTGGCGGCGGCAAGGTCAAGCGCGTCGCGCAGTCTGTCGGCAACGACGTTGGATATTGCGCTGTAATCGAGCCTGTTTGCAATTTCTTTTGATATGGAGTAACAGCCTTCGTCGTCGACAAGAATTTCAAAATCTTCCGACCTTAAACTGCCGACTTTCAAAGCTATTCTGTCGGCAAGCTCCTCTTCGTCGAAGCTTATACTTTCGGCGGTACTGTTCGTAATTTCTTCCTTTACCGCACCGAGCTTAGCCGCAAGCTTTTCGGCAAGTTCTTCTTCGTCTATATCGACAGTCGCGGATACTGCGGCCGTTTCGCCATGCATTTCTCCGAGTTTTGCCGCAATTTTTTCGGCAAGCGCGTCTTCGTCTATATTGACTTCGGCAGCCGCCTGCACTCTGTCCGCAATACCGAGCTTAGCCGCAATTCTGTCCGCAACGGCTTCTTCGTCGATACCCGCGCTTACCGCAACGGGTACGGCGGTCTCTGCGGGGGCTTCGTAACGGACTGCGTTTTCGGCGCCTATTATGTCGGCGACCTGTTTTGCTATTTCATAGCTGTCGACCGACACTTTTACGTTGGAAGCCGCAGCTTCGGGAACGATAATCTGTTCGGCGACCTTGGATGCGATATAGTCTGGCGACACCGCTTCGCGCGAAGGGATAAGCGCCGCAATTTTTTCGGCAAGTTTGTCGTAATCTATCTGTCCCGAATATAAAGGCTGCACGGGCGCGGGGGCAACCGCAGGCTGCGTAAACACCGTCGTACCCTTTGCGCTTGCAAAGCCGAACTGTTCCACGCGCATAGAGAGAAGCTCGAACTTGTCCGCAAGCATTGCGTGCGCGCCCTCGTTCTTTTTAAGCTGGTCGGCAATGTAATTAATTTTGTCAAGAACTTCATAACTCATTGCGGGCGCCGGTCTGTCGTCTTCCCTTTCGGTGCGCGCGCTGCGTTCCGCAACCGAATCAAGACGGGAAGAAAGTTCTTCGAGTTTTGACAAAACGGTGTCGAATACCGCTTCGTTGCGTTTGTTCTGGACGGTAAGTTCGGAAATTCTCTCTTCAAGCCCGGCATATGCTTCCGCCGTCTTTTTAACGCTTTCGGCAACTTCGCCGAGCCTTGCGTCCGGCGCGCCCTCAGCGCGCGGCGTTGCAGCAACTTCGCTTATCTTGTCGGCAAGTCCGGCATAGATGTTTTCGCTCTGCTTTGCAAGATATAAAAGTTCCTGCTTCAAAGCTGCGTTTTCGTCTTGCAGACTGCTGAATATTTCACCGCTCTGCTTGATGACGTATGAAGAGTCCTGATTATTTTTCGAAATCAGGTCAATCGCCTCTTCAATGCGGGATACGGCAAGCTTAATCTGCTCGCCAAGTTCCTGCTGTCTTACGGCTATTGCCTGCGTGCTTCTTATAAGCACGTCGGCTTTTTTAGGAGCGCCTCCTTCGAATTCGGTTTCGTTATTTCCGTATGCCATATTTACACCTCTTACCGTGAAAATGATTATATTAATATAGTCTATTATATAGTTTACACCAAAACAAATAAAAAGTAAATATAAAAAACAAATTATTTTGCCGATTAAGCAAAAATTTTTACGTTAATTAAGGCATATTATGGGGTATAGCCCCCGTTCAAACGCTTGCTATTTGTAAAAGTATGGTATATAATGAATGTATAAGTTATGAATATTTTGTGCATAACTGAATATTTTTGGCAATTATTTTTTAGGAGCATATAAATGAGAGTTTACAATTTTGCCGCAGGTCCTTCCACCCTGCCCGTCGAAGTGCTTAAAAAAGCGCAGGAAGAATTTCTCGATTTCGCGGGAACGGGAATGTCGGTTACCGAAATTTCACACCGTGACAAAGCCTACGAAAGCGTGGTAAAGGAAGCCGAAGCGCTTACAAGGGAACTTTTGAACGTGCCCGACGATTACTGCGTTATATTCGTACAGGGCGGGGCTTCGACACAGTTTGCCGCCGTACCCTTAAACCTTATGCACAGCGGAAAAGCCGACTATATAGTTACGGGCAACTTTGCAAAAAAAGCCTGGCAGGAAGGACAGATTTACGGGGAAGCGGTAAAAATAGGCGACAGCTCCGACAAGGTTTATACCTATATACCGGACGTAGGCAAGCTTGATTATACCGAAGGCGCGGACTATGTGCACATAACCTCCAACAACACGATATTCGGTTCGAGATACGACAAGTTTCCCGAATGCAAAGCCCCGCTTGTCGCCGATATGTCATCCGAAATTTTCTCACGCGAGATAGACGTTTCCAGGTTCGGCGTGATATATGCGGGAGCGCAAAAAAATCTTGCCCCCGCAGGCGTGACAATAGTCATTGCCAAGCGTTCGCTTATCGGCAATCCGTTAAAATACTGCCCCACTATGCTTAAATGGAAAGTACAGGACGAAAACGGTTCGCTTTACAATACCCCGCCCGCATTTTCCATTTATATGGCAAATCTTGTTTTAAGAAATCTCAAAGCCAAAGGCGGCGTCAAAGCCGTACAGGAGATAAACGAATACAAGGCGAAGCTTTTATACGACTTCATCGATAATTCGGCTTTCTATAAAAACTCGGTAGAACACCGCTACCGTTCGATAATGAACGTTCCGTTCGTTACCCCCGACGCAGAATCGGACGCAAAATTCATTTCGGAAGCCAAGAACGCGGGACTTGTGTCATTAAAAGGACACAGACTTGTCGGCGGAATGCGCGCTTCCATTTATAACGCAATGCCCGTCGAAGGGGTTGAAGCACTTATCGCATTTATGAAGAAATTCGAAAAGGAGAACTCTTAATGGCAAAGATACTTAAATTAAACGCCATAAGTCCTATGGCGGACGAAATATTTTCAAAATACGAATACACGGATCAATGCGAAAATCCGGACGGAATTATGGTGCGTTCCGCCGTTATGCACGGTATGACGGCGGGTAAAAACCTGCTTGCCGTAGCGCGTGCCGGCGCGGGCACAAACAACATACCGTCCGCCGAATACGCCGAAAAGGGAATTGTCGTTTTCAACACCCCCGGCGCGAACGCCAACGCCGTCAAGGAACTTGTTATATGCGAACTTTTCCTCGGCGGACGCAACGTCATAGACGCAATAGACTGGGTTAAGTCGATTAAGGACGAAGGCGAAAACCTGCCGAAGTTAGTAGAAAAGGGCAAAAACAAATTCGTAGGGTGCGAAATTGCAGGCAAGACGTTGGGTGTAATCGGTTTAGGCGCGATAGGCGTAATGGTCGCAAACTCGGCCTCTTCTTTGGGAATGAAAGTTGCCGGCGTCGACCCCTATCTTTCTACCCCCAACGCGGTCGCGCTTACATCTTCGGCAAAGCTTGTGTCTTCGCGCGAAGAAATTTACAGGACGGCTGACTTTATTACCCTGCACGTACCGCTAAACAACGAAACAAAAAATATGATTAACGGCGACACTATTGCAAAGATGAAGGACGGCGTTGTAATCATAAACAATTCCCGCGGGGAGCTTGTCGATACAGACGCGATGTTATCCGCGCTTGAAAGCGGAAAGGTCGCAAGGTATATCACCGACTTCCCCGACGCAAAGCTTGTGGGAGTCAAGAACGCGGTATGCGTCCCCCATCTCGGCGCAAGCACGCCCGAAGCCGAAGATTACTGCGCCGTTATGGCGGCAAACCAGCTTACCGACTACATCGAAAACGGAAACATAAAAAACAGCGTAAACTATCCCGCTGCGGCTATGCCGAGAAGCGGAGCCGCACGTCTTTGCGTACACCACAAAAATATAAAGGAAATGCTTTCCAAAATTTTAAACATCATATCTTCGCAGAATATCAACGTTGCCAATATGCAGGACGCTTCCAAAGGCGAATACGCATACCTTATATGCGACACGGACGAAGTCCCGTCCGCGGACGCCGTCGAACGCATACGCGCCATAGACGGCGTTATACGCGTAAGATTGATTTAAACGGGTATAATTAAAATAACCTTCGCGCATAATAAATTAAAAATGCGGAGGTTATTTTTTTATGGCAAAGAAAAAGATAGTTAAGCTGAACGACGAACAGTACTACAAGTACATTATGAGTCTTAAAAACGGTAGCGTGATAAAGAATACCGACGGGGATACTCAAGCCCCCGAAAGCCCCAAAAACGACGGTAAAAAACGTTAAACGATTAAAAGCGGTTTGCCATAACGGCACACCGCTTTATATTTAATTCAATTAAACTTTTATGCAACCGTCAAAGTATAATGCAGATTATTCCGCCCTTACCCTCGTTTACTATTCTGCTTATCGCCCTTCTCATCTTCGCCTTGGTATCGTCGTGCATACAGGACACCTTGCCCGCAAGCCCTTCCTTTACCATTCCGCGCAAAGATTTGCCGAATACGTTGGTATCCCACATACCTTCGGGATTGTTTTCGAAGCCGTTCATCATACCCTGCACAATGCTTTCACTCTGCTGGGCGCTGCCCATTATGGGGCTGACTTCGCCCGTGACGTCTATTTTGACTATGTGATAGCTGGGCGCAGTGGCTTTAAGTTTTATGCCCACGCTTCCGCCCTGACGGACGACTTTGGGCTGTTCGAGGCTCATATCCGAATCGTCGGGCTGGACTATGCCGTAACCGTTGACCTTTGCGCATTCGAACGCGTCCTTGATTTTATCGTAACCGCGCTTTGCTTCCGCGGCGCCGCTGACGTAGCGCATAAGCGAACATTCGTCCGAAATGCCGTCGCCCGCGATTTCCGAAAGCATATCGAAAAATATGCCGTCCTTTGCCGATACGGTCACTTCCGCCCTGCCTTCCGAAAGGTTTAAAGTTATTGCCGCCTCTTCCTTCCAATAGCCGCAGTCTTTAAGCATTTCGTCGAATGCCGAACAGTCTTTCATCCTGCATATATTCGGGGCGCAGACCCTCACCCTATCCAAAAGCTCGCCCACGGCGGTCGTGTCGGGCGCAAGGTATCTCATCCAATCGGGGATATTGACGTCGAACGACAGAACGGGGAACTCGAACAAAACGGCTTTGAGAATATCCATAAGCCCTTCACCGTCAAGTTTTTCGCAGTTGACGGCAATTACGGTATTGTCGTACTTCGCTTCGAGTTCGGCTTTCAATGCCTTTGCTGACGGCGAGGACGGCTCCTTGCAGTTTAAGACTATCACAAACGGTTTGCCTATCGATTTAAGGCTTTTAACCGTCCGCTCCTCCGCTTCCACATAGCCCTGACGGGGTATATCCGCAATGCTTCCGTCGCATGTAACGAGAACGCCTATCGTAGAGTGTTCCTTAATCACCCGCTCCGTGCCGATAGCAGCCGCTTCCGTAAACGGTACGGGGCTGTCGCTCCAAGGCGTGTTTACAAGGCGGGGGTTGCCGTCCTCTTCGAAGCCCGAAGCGCCTTCGGTAACAAACCCGACGCAGTCTATAAGTCTGACTTTCGCCGAAGCGTTTTCAAGCCGCACTTCCGCCGCCTTTGCAGGCACAAACTTCGGTTCGGTAGTCATAACGCTTTTACCCGAAGCCGACTGGGGCAGTTCGTCCACCATTACGCTTTTCGCATTTTCGTCCGTAACGTTGGGAATAACCAGTTCGGTCATAAACTTTTTGATAAGCGTGGACTTACCCGTCCTTACAGGTCCTACCACCCCTATATAAATATCTCCGCCGCTTCTTTTGGCAATGTCTTCGTAAACGTTATAATCAAGCATATCCGCCTCCGCAAAAACTATGTGTACAATAGCTTATTAAACGGAAAACCATTTTAGAACGCGGTATTTTAAAAAAACAAAAAAATACCGCCGTTTTACCGTAATTCCCACAGGGAATTTAATAAAACGCAAATAAAAAGGTTTAGGCATAGCGTTAAGCTGTGCCTTTTCTGTACTTTTTTTCGTGGACGAA
>CAJUNJ010000019.1:10572-24267 GCA_910587825.1 uncultured Christensenellaceae bacterium | reverse complement strand
GGATCCTCGCCTATAAGCCCGCTTTCGTGCGCGCCGACGGGGTTGAAATATCTCAAAAGAACGACAGTCCACTCCTTATCGGCTTTATAAATGTCGTTAAGCATAATTTCCTGAAAATACTTGCTTGTGCCGTAAGGGTTTGTCGTTCCGCCCGTCTTGCAATTTTCGTTAAGCGGAAGAACTTCGGGGTCGCCGTAGACCGTAGCCGACGAAGAGAAGACAATCTTTTTACAGCCGTGCTTTCTCATAACATCGGTAAGGACAAGCGTACCGTAAAGGTTGTTGTTGTAATATTCGATAGGCTTTGCGCAGCTTTCGCCTACGGCTTTCAGCCCCGCAAAGTGAATTACCCAATCTATTTTATGTTCGGTAAAAATTTTGTTTAACAGTCCGCCGTCGCGCACGTCGCCCGAATAAAGCTTTACGCTTTTGCCCGTAATTTTTTTTACCCTTTCCACGCTTTTGGGCGAAGAATTGTCGAAGTTGTCTATTACGACTACTTCATAGCCCTTTTGAAGAAGTTCAACGCAGGTGTGCGAACCGATATAGCCCGCCCCGCCCGTCACGAGAATTGTCATATATTGCTCCTTAAAAAATTATTTTTTGTTTTTACAACTACGATTTCGTGCATTACCGCCATTAATGCGAGAAAGAAAATAAGATAGTACGGCAATGCGTCAAGCCATACGTTGTTTGCGATAAGCCCGTACAGCGGCGGGGCAAAGCACGAACCAAGGTACGCGCTTGCCATCTGCACGCCTATCATCGCCTGCGACTTGTCTTCCCCGAACAGCGACGGCGTCATATGTATTATACAGGGATAGACGGGCGCGCAGCCCAGCCCTATGATTATAAAACCCGCTATCGTAAGCGCCTGCACGGACGGAATTATAATAAAAACTATGCCTGCCGCTATAATTGCAAGCCCTGCGCGTATAAGCGTTTTATCGGAAAATTTAAGCGTCAAAAATCCGTTTACCGCCCTGCCTGACATTATGCCGATAAAAAACAGGCTTGCAAACATTGCGGCGCGTTCGGCTGTAATAGAATTGTAGCTTATCATATAACTGCTTGCCCAGAGCATAGTCGTCTGTTCAAGAGAGCAGTATGCGAAAAAGCAGATAAAACACGCTATCGCGCCCTTGGTGCCGAATATAGCCCTGAACCCGACCGGCTTTTGTTTTCCGCTCAAAGGTTGCCCGTCCGCATTATCAGTCTTTGTCTTGTCTGACTTCCACAGCGGAAGGCTTAAAAATATGCACGCCGACAGCACTATTTGAATTATTGCGACGATGCGGTAACCGCCGTTCCAGCCAAGCCCGTCCGTAAGCGCAAAGCTCATAATGTACGGGCTTACCGAAGCGCCGACTCCCCACATACAGTGCAGCCAGCTCATATGGCGGGCTTTGAGATGAAGCGCAACGTAATTGTTGAGGGCGGCGTCCACCCCTCCCGCGCCGAGACCGTAAGGCACAGCCGCAAGCGCAAGCATCCAGAAGCGGTTGCCGAACGAAAAGGCGAACAACGCGCCCGCTGTCATTCCAACGCTTACCGCGGTTACGACGCCCGTCCCGAACGTCCGCGTCAGGCGGTCGCTTAAAAGGCTTGAAATTACAGTGCCCGCACATATAACCATAGAAATTATGCCCGCAAAAGAAAGCGGAACGCCGAGTTGCCCCTGCATTACGGGCCAAGCCGAACCGAGAAGGGAATCCGGCAACCCCAGACTTATGAAACTTAAATAAATTATAGCTATTAAAAGCGCAAACATCCTACGTTTACATTATCACAGCAATATATGAATTTGTCAAGCGTAAAGTTGAAATTAATGTTTAAAAAAAACGGTTCCCCCGAAGAGAAAACCGTTTGAATTTTATTACAACGCGCGTATCGAGTCTACGGGTTTTTTGCGTGCCGCAAAGAACACGGGCAGGAATGTGGAAATAAACGCGACGACAAGCGCGATACCTACCATCATACCTACGGATACAATACCGAATACAAACAGCGTGACCTGCAAATTCATTTCGGATTTTAAAATAGAGTTGATAAGCCCGCAACCGAAGAACGCGCCAATAAGCGCAAGCACGGTACATATACCTACTATAATACCCGCTTCCGCAAAGAAAATTTTAAACACGTCCGTACCCCTTGCGCCGACCGCGCGTAAGATACCTATTTCCTTGCGTTTATTCGAAATAGACATAGAGATAAAGTTAAACATTAAAAGCGCAGAAAACACAGCAAATACAAGCCCCACGCCGAGGAAGACCATTGAAAGTGTGGAGGCAATATCATTTGCCGTTGAGATGGAATTGTACAGCGAGCAGTTCAGCCTGTACTGCACATCGTTTGCCCTTCTGTTTTCCGAACCTACCGTATCAAGCAATTCTTCTATTGCCGAAGCGCTTTTGTCGTAAGCCAGCATAAGACCGTTGTACACGGTACCTTCTTCTTTGACGTAGTTGGTTTCATACTTTATAGAACTGCCGTCGTTGTAAAAGGTAAGATAGCTGTCTATAAGCTGCTGTGAAAGATACAGTCCGGCACGGCTTTCGTATGAATTATCGGATTCCGTATCCATTTCGTGGAAGCCGACGATTTTACAATTTTCCGTTCTCAACCCTTCGTCTATCGAAAGTGATACTTCTATTGGCTGTATGCCAGAAAGCACCTCTGCCGCGTCGGCAAGCGCGATTTCCCGCTCTTTTTGCGTCAATTCGACGTATTTGCCTTCAACGTACATTCCGTTCTCGTCTAAATAGCCCGACTCGTAATACCCTCCGTCGATGTATTTTTTAATGTTTAAGTTAAAACCGCCTACAAGATTGTCCTTTATAAATCTGCCTTTTACGGCTTTGCATACTCTTTCGTAGGCATTTGAGTATTCAGTATAATCGTTATAACGTTCGGAATAATAAACATCGCCGAACATACCCTCTATTTCATAGTAGCCCGTATGAGATTCATCCCATTCGTCATATTTTAAATCTCCTTCCATTATCAATTCCGGCAAAACCAACCTCTCGTCGCCGTCGTATTCGCCTGCGTCGACTTTGGCTTTGAAGTAACCGAAAACGTATTCATCGAAAAAGTTATTGCCGTATATCGTTTCCACGCCTACCACTATTTCGTTGCCGGCAAGCGAGTTTTTGTTTTTATCGCCGAAGAAATGCGTTTTCAGCTTATAATCGCCCGTACCGAACGCCTTAACCGCGTTTCCGAGATTTATGGTCTGTTCGAAATCTTCCTGAACCCATTCGCCCGTAAAATCGTCAAACCTTTTAAAATTATATTTGAAAGCCAGACTCTCTTTACAGTTGTCGAAATATTGTATATACATACCGCCGTCGTTGGAGTCGAACACCTTTTTATATTCACCGTAAAATTTATCCGACACAAAAGCAAGTTTAAACAGCCCTTCTTTGAGGTAGCTGTCGTAACGTTCTGGAAGGAACGGGTCCTTTAAATCGGCGGAACCGTCTTTCAGCACGTCGTAAACATCCGATACGGCACCGCTTTCGAATATGCCCGTAATTTTAAAGGGAATTCTGTTTCCGTTCAGCGACAGCGCAACCCTTTTGCCTATCAAATCGTTTGCGGTGGAAATATTAAGCGTTTCGTTTGTTACCGTCAAATCTTTGTTTTCAGACACTTTAACCGACCGGAATTCGGAATTTTCCGAAAGCATAACTTCCGCAAGATAACTACTTATACAAATTTCGTCGGCGTTTACGGGATAACTGCCTTTTAGCGAAGAAAGCGCACTATGCGTCGCGGGGACGCAGGCAAACTTGTTAATTTCTTTTAAATAGTAATCGCTTTTGTTGTTTTTTACCGTAACGTTGTCTATGCCAAAGCCGCTCCACCTGTTGCCGTAATATCCGAAGGCGTTTGCGCCGAACTCCGCACGGAAGTCTGCAAGTTCCTTTTCCGTAAAGTTTACGGGAGTAGCGTTTTCATATGAGTAACTGTCTTTGCCGTGGGTCTGGGTGACGGTTGTGACATACTCTTTTTCGATATTGAGATAGTCGTAGTCGCTGTTTGCAAACGAATTTACCGTTACACTGTGCCCGTCGTATACCATAAGCGTGGAAAACAGTCCGAACATAGTAAAGGCGATAAACGAAAGAAATATTGTAAATATCAGCCTTACGGGCTTTAATTTAAGACCCGAAGCGCCTATCTTTATAGCTTTGTGCGCAGGCAGGCGCGAGCGTATAAACCTGCTGTCCTCCTTTGTGTACTGCTTTAATTCTATGCTTTCGGGGTCGGTATCGTTAAAGGTTTCGGTTGCGCCGTCTTCGGTCATACGGTTGGCTTTTCTGAAAGCCGAAATCTGCTTTTCGCCCTTGGTTATTATCACGTCGCCGTCGCAGGCGGACACAAAGTCCTGTATCGCCTTTAAATTAGACTTGGAAATTTTGCTTCCGCTCTTTATAGTCAGCGTATTGCCGTCGGTGATTTTTACGTTTTCGTCAACGTCGTGCGCCTCCACCTGCGCCTTGGTTACGTCAGAAATAATTTTGCCGTCTTTAAGCTCTACTATTCTGTCGCCGTAAATTTCGGCAAACTCTCTGTCGTGCGACACGACGATTACGAGTTTTGACTGCGAAAGTTTTTTCAAGGTGTCGAAAACCTGTTTACCCGTAGCCGAGTCAAGCGCGCCCGTCGGTTCGTCCGCCATAATTATCTGCGGTTCCTTAACGAGTGCGCGGGCGATTGCTATACGCTGTTTCTGCCCGCCCGAAAGAGTGTTGGGTTTGCGCTTTGCAAATGCGCCCAGCTCCACTTCCTGTAACAGTTTGGTTATTTTCTGCTTGTCCTTTGGCTTACCCTGCAATTCAAGCGCAAGCGCAATGTTGTCTTCTACGTTAAATTCGTCCAAAACGTTATATTCCTGAAATATAAACCCGACGAAAGTGTTGCGGTAACTGTCGAAGTCGGAGCCCGAAAAGTCTTTCGAACTTTTGCCCTTTACGATAACTTCGCCCGAAGTAGGTTCGTCAAGACCGCCGCAGACGTTTAAAAGGGTTGATTTACCGGAACCCGACTTACCGAGAAGGAATACAAGCCCCGTTTCGCCGAAAGATATGCTTACGCCGTCCAACGCACGTGTTTCCACACCGCCCTTGGTCTTGTAGACCTTAGTAACGTTTTTAATTTCAAGCATTGTTTTTCTCCGTAATTTTTTGCCTACATTATACTCCGCACAGGGCTTTAAGTCAAATGTTTGAAAGAAAAGCCGAAAACGGGAATTTGCACGCATTATGTATAATTATGTATATTTATACATTTTGATACATTTCGGTTGACTTTTTTATTCATTTAATTTACAATTATAAGAACAATATTATTTTACGGAGTCGATTATGAAAATTAAAGGCGCGGATATACTTATAAACTGTCTTTTGGAACAGGGCGTCGACACCGTGTTCGGTTACCCCGGCGGAACCGTGTTGGACATCTACGACGCACTGTACAGAAACGGAAAAATTAACCACGTGCTTACCGCCCACGAACAGGGCGCGGCGCACGCGGCGGACGGTTATGCGCGCGTTACGGGCAAAACGGGCGTATGCTTCGCAACGTCGGGTCCGGGGGCGACAAACCTTGTAACGGGGATTGCAACCGCATATATGGACTCTGTTCCTTTGGTCGCGGTAACGGGCAACGTAGGCATTAACTTTTTGGGCAGAGATTCCTTTCAGGAGATAGACATCTGCGGAATTACAATTCCCGTAACAAAACACAACTTTATAGTAAAGGACGTAACCGAGCTTGCCGACACGGTCAGAAGGGCTTTCCGCATTGCAAACAGCGGGCGCAAAGGTCCCGTGCTTATCGATATTTTGAAAAACGTACAGATTGAGGAATGCGAATACGCGCCGCAATCGCCTAAGCCCGCGCAAGCCGATGAAGTTCCGTCCGGAAAACTCAGCCGTGCGGTAAACGCCATTACGGAAAGCAAAAGACCTATTATCATAGCGGGCGGCGGAGTTATATCTTCGAACGCGTCGTCTCTTGTACACGAGCTTGCGGTTAAACTTGACTGCCCCGTAGCTTACACCCTTATGGGCAAAGGCTGTATTGACGAAAACGACAGGCTTTGCCTTGGTATGATAGGTATGCACGGCACTGTTGCCGCCGTTAAAACTATGCTTGCGGCGGATACGGTAATTGCGCTCGGCACGCGTTTTTCGGACAGGGTTGCGCTTAACCGTGACAAATTTGCGGAGGGCAAAAGGGTAATACACGTCGATATAGACAACGCGGAACTCGACAAAAACGTTACGTCGGACGTACACGTTCTGGCGGACGTCGGCGAAACGCTTAAAACGCTTATACCGCTTGTCGGAAAGACGGAGCGTAAAAGCTGGCTTGAAGAAGCAGACGGATTTAAAAAATGCAACGCCCTTAAAAAGGATACTTCCAAACGCGCATATAAAATAATTTCCGCCGCGGCGAAAATAGCCCCTGCCGACAGCCCGCTTGTAACCGACGTAGGTCAGCACCAGATGTGGGCGGCACAGCATTACGCCGTAAACTCTCCCCGCCGCTTCTGCTCCTCGGGCGGACTCGGCACAATGGGTTACGGAATGGGCGCGGCGATAGGCGCGGCGTTGGGCACGGGAAAGTTAAGCGTGCTCATTACGGGCGACGGCTGTCTGGGAATGAATATGAACGAGATAAGCACCGCCGCGGCATACAACGTACCTATGGTTATTCTGCTAATGGACAACAGGGTTCTCGGTATGGTAAGGCAGTGGCAGAAAATATTTTACTCACGCAGGTTCTCGCAGACAGATTTGGGCAAAAGAAAGATAGATTACGTAAAACTTGCCGAAAGTCTGGGTGCGGCGGGAATTACCGTCGGCGAAAACGACGATATCGAAAGCAAGCTTAAACAGGCTTTCGACGAAGCGGAGAAAAATTCCCGTCCCGTACTTGTAGACTGCAAAATATCCCCCGACGAAAACGTACTGCCGATGATTAAACCTGGTATGACTTACGACACACAGCTTGAAAAATTGGAGGAAAACTGATTATGGACGAGGTAAAAAAATATACCATAGGCGCGTTGGTATCCAATAAAAGCGGCGTGCTCACCCGCATTACGGGGCTGTTCACACGCAGGGGTTACAATATAGAAAGCGTGACCGGTTGCGCAACCGAAGACCCCGAAATTTCCCGTCTTACAATTATTTTGAACGGCGATAAATACGTGCTTTACCAGATGATTAAGCAAATGGAAAAGCTTGAAGACGTTATACGCATAGGTTGCGCGGACGAGCTTGAATGCGTTTACAGAGAGCTTGCGCTTATAAAGGTAAATGCAAAGCCCGATTCGCGCAGGCAGATTGTCGAAGCGACGGAAATTTACAAAGCCAAGGTCGTAGACCTTTCGCCCGACACTATGATACTTGAAATAACGGGCGATCCAAATAAAATAGAAGCTTTTATAAAGGTCATTAAGCCGTACGGAATACTTGAAATGCAGCGTACGGGCGTAACCGTCCTTGCACGCGGGGAACATACGCTTAAAGACAGAGCCAAAAACCTTGACTGAACGCAAAAAAATAAAAGGTAACTGTATGAACAATATATTTTCAAACGCAACGGATATGAGTTCGCAACGGTCGCTGCTGAGAGCATTGGGCTGGACGGACGATGAAATTAAAAAACCGCTAATCGGGATAATATGCGCGCAAAGCGAAATTATCCCCGGGCATATGCATCTTGACGACATAGCCAAAGCCGCTGCGGAAGGAGTAATTTCCGCGGGCGGCAAACCCGTTATCGTGCCTTCGATAGGCGTGTGCGACGGTATAGCTATGGGTCACGCGGGTATGCGTTACTCTCTCCCTTCGCGCGAAATAATCGCCGACAGCGCGGAAATACTTATCCGCGCACACGGCTTTCAGGCGGCGGTATTTGTAGGCAACTGCGACAAGATTATCCCCGGTATGCTTATGGCGGCGGCAAGGGTCGACGTTCCGAGTATTTTCGTGTCGGGCGGTCCTATGCTTGCCGGGCGCGTACGCGGAAAAAAGACTTCGCTTTCTACTATGTTCGAGGTCGTAGGCGCGTACAATGCGGGCAAAGCCGACGAAAAGACATTGAAAAATTACGAATGCAACGCCTGCCCCACCTGCGGTTCGTGTTCCGGTATGTTTACGGCAAACAGCCTTAATTGCCTGTGCGAAGCGTTGGGTATGGCTTTGCCGTTTAACGGAACGCTGCCGATGGTCTACTCGCAAAGACTTGCGCTGGCAAAGCGCACGGGCGTTGCCGTTATGAATTTGCTTGAAAAGAATATACGCCCGTCGGACATTATGACGGCGCAGGCGTTTAAAAACGCCGAAACCGTGGATATGGCGATAGGCGCTTCCACCAATACAATACTGCACCTTCTGGCAGTAGCAAACGAAGCCGGCGTTGAAGGCGTAAATATAGATATTATGAACGAAATTTCACGTCGCACGCCCAACCTTTGCAGGCTTGCGCCCGCGGGAGAGCATTATATAGAAGAGCTTAACGAAGCCGGCGGAATTTCCGCGGTGATGAAGGAACTGTACGACGCAAATCTTATCGACGGCGAGGTTATGACGGCGGGCGGAATTAAGCTTAAAGAAGTAATTAAGGACGCCGAAAACCTTGACGAAAATATCATTCGTCCCGTATCCGACCCCTACTCCGCACAGGGCGGGCTTGCCGTGTTAAAGGGCAACCTTGCAAAAGAAGGGTGCGTTGTCAAAAAATCGGCTGTAGACCCGTCTATGTACGTCCATTCCGGCCCCGCAAAGTGCTTCGACGGCGAAGAGCAAGCTATGCTTGCCATATCTTCCGGTAAAATAGTAAAGGGCGACGTCGTCGTTATCCGCTATGAAGGGCCCAAGGGCGGTCCCGGTATGCGCGAAATGCTTACCCCCACCTCCGCCATTGTCGGCGCGGGTCTGGGCGCGGACGTCGCGCTTATCACCGACGGAAGATTTTCGGGTGCGACGCGCGGCGCGGCAATAGGTCACGTCTGTCCCGAAGCTGCGGCGGGCGGCGTTATAGGCATAGTCCGCGACGGCGATATTATAGACATAGACATAAACAATTCAAGCATAAATCTGCGCGTACCGCAGGAAGAAATTGAAAAAAGGCTTAAAGAATTTAAGCCCAAACTGCGCGAAGCGAGCGGATATCTGAAAAGATACCGCAACAGCGTTACTTCTGCTTCAAAAGGCGCGGTATTCGAAAAATAATATTTAAGCACGGTATTGAAAACGGCGGCGCCATACATTTTTCATTATCATTATGACACATATTACTTTATCGCGGTATTATAATACCGTAACGGAGACATTATATGGGAATGACTCTTTCACAGAAAATACTTGCAAAGCACGCCGGGCTTGACGAAGTTAAAGCCGGTCAGCTTATAAATGCGCAACTCGACCTTGTGCTTGCAAACGACATTACAGGTCCCGTCGCCATTAAGGAATTTAAAAAGGCAGGTATAAAAAAGGTTGCCGACCGTCAGAAAATTGCGTTGGTTATGGATCATTTTGCGCCAAACAAAGACATTAAAAGCGCACAGCAGTGCAAAATCTGCCGTGAGTTTTCAAACGAACACAACCTAACGAACTTTTTCGACGTGGGCAAAATGGGCATTGAACACGCCCTGCTTCCCGAACAGGGGCTTGTCGGCGCGGGCGACCTTGTAATAGGCGCGGACAGCCACACCTGCACTTACGGCGCGCTTGGCGCGTTTTCCACGGGAGTGGGTTCAACCGATATGTGCGCAGGTATGATAAGCGGTGAATGCTGGTTCAAAGTTCCCCCTGCGATAAAGTTCATTCTTTCCGGTAAACCCAAAAAATATATCGGCGGAAAGGACATAATTTTACATATCATAGGACTTATAGGCGTAGACGGCGCGCTATACAAGTCGATGGAATTTTTCGGCGAAGGAATTAAATATCTTTCGATAGACGACAGATTTACAATCTGCAATATGGCGATTGAAGCGGGCGCGAAGAACGGCATTTTCCCCGCGGACGAAGTTGCGCTGGATTATATGAAAGGGCGGTTTAAGCGCAAACCGCAAATTTATATGCCGGACGGCGACGCGGAGTATGAAAGAGTTATAGATATTGACCTGTCGCAGTTAAAGCCGACAGTCGCCTTCCCCCACCTGCCCGAAAACACAAAAACACCCGAACAGTGGGGCGATATCAAGATAGATCAGGTTGTGATAGGTTCCTGCACAAACGGGCATATATCCGATTTGCGGGCGGCGGCGGAAATTCTTAAAGGCAGAAAAACCGCAGACGGGGTAAGGACGATAATTATCCCCGCCACCAACGAAATTTATTTGCAGGCGGTGCGCGAAGGGCTTGTGGAAATATTTATCGAAGCGGGCGCGGTAGTATCGACGCCGACGTGCGGTCCCTGCCTCGGCGGTTATATGGGCATTCTTGCCGAAAACGAACGCTCTGTTTCGACGACAAACCGTAACTTTGTAGGCAGAATGGGTCACGCTACAAGCGAAGTTTATCTTGCCTCCCCTTACGTTGCGGCGGCTTCCGCCGTTGCGGGCAGACTTACCAATCCGGAGGAATTGTAATGCAGGTTAAAGGAAAAGTTTTCAAATACGGCAACGACGTGGACACCGACGTAATTATACCCGCAAGATACCTTAACACCACTTCCGAAAGCGAGCTTGCCGCACACTGTATGGAAGACTTGGACGGCGAATTCGTCAAACGCGTAAAGGCGGGCGATATAATAGTCGCAGGCGACAACTTCGGTTGCGGTTCTTCAAGGGAACACGCCCCGATAGCAATAAAGGCAAGCGGTATAAGCCTTGTGATAGCAAACTCCTTTGCAAGAATATTTTACCGCAATTCGATAAACATCGGTTTGCCCATTTTAGAATGCCCGCAGGCGGTTGCGGCGATAAATAACGGCGACAGCATCAGTTGCGAGCTGTCCGACGGAATTATAGTAAACCTTACCACGGGTGAAAAATTCCGGGCCGAACCCTTCCCATCTTTCATAAGGGAAATAATTTCGGACGGCGGACTTTTGGCGCATATAGCAAAGCAGGTGAAATAATGAATTATAATATTGCTGTACTCGAAGGCGACGGCATAGGTCCCGAAATATGCGCAGGCGCGGTCAAAACTCTTGAAAAGGTGGGCGAAAAGTTCGGGCATAAGTTTAACTTTACGTACTATCCGATAGGCGGAAGCGCAATAGACAAGTGCGGCGTTCCTCTTCCCGAATCGACGGCGGAAGGCTGCCTTAAAAGCGACGCCGTGCTGTTGGGCGCGGTCGGCGGTTACAAGTGGGACGATATGCCAGTAGATAAAAGACCCGAAAAAGGGCTGCTTGAAATACGCAAGGCTATGAGGCTTTATTCAAATATCCGACCCGCAAAGCTGTGGAAAAATCTTGCCAAAGCTTCCCCCCTTAAATACGAACTTGTAAAAGACGGCGTTGAAATTATTATCGTCCGCGAGCTTACAGGCGGAATTTATTTCGGCGAGAGAAAATCCGGTCTGGAAAACGGCGTACAATATGCAAGCGACACCGAAAAATACGACGTACGGGAAATAGAACGAATAACCGAAATTGCGTGCAGGCTTGCGATGAAGCGCAGTAAAAAACTTGTTTCCGTCGATAAAGCCAACGTTCTTGAAAGTTCACGTCTGTGGCGAAAAACGGTACACGCATACTGTAAAAACAATTATCCCGAAATAGAAGTGCGCGACGTGCTTGTCGACAATATGGCTATGCAAATAGTTAAAAACCCGTCACAGTTCGATGTGGTAGTCACTTCCAACCTGTTCGGAGATATTCTTTCCGACGAAGCGGCGCAGGTCACGGGGTCGATAGGAATGTTGGCCTCTTCTTCTCTCGGCGATAGTAAATGCGGTCTGTACGAACCGATTCACGGTTCCGCACCGGACATTGCAGGGCAAGATACCGCCAACCCCATTGCAACCATACTTGCGGCGGCTATGATGCTTAGGGACAGTTTGGACTTAAACGAAGAATATACGGCTGTCGAAAATGCAGTACAGAAGTTTCTTGACTGCGGATATCGCACTGCCGATATTATGGAAGACGGAAAAATAAAGGTCGGCTGTGCCGAAGCGGCGCGGCTTATAGCGGATATGATATGATAGAACTAAACGTAAAAAAACTGCTTTCGGAAGCAAACTTCAACCCGTTCGGGGAAAAAGTCACCGTAGTTGCGGCGGTTAAGTTGCAGGACGTGCAAAGCATAAACAAGGCAATTGCGGCGGGAATTACAGACATAGGCGACAATCACGTACAGGAATTTAAAAGCAAATACGACTTTATAGAAGGCAACCCCCGCCGCCACTTCATCGGACATTTGCAGACCAATAAAATTAAGTATCTTTTGGGCAGAACAGATTTATACCACTCTGTTGACAGACTTAATCTTGCCGAAGAACTTTCTTTGCGCGGACAGAATGCGGGCATAACTTCAGAAATACTGTTGCAGGTAAATATCGGCGACGAAACAAGCAAAAGCGGGTTTTCTTACGGAGAAATCCTAAGCGCCTACGAAAAAATAGCCGTACTGCCGTCGGTCAAAATAAAGGGGCTTATGGCAATGCTTCCGTTTACCGACGACGAACATTTATTGAAGAAGCTTGCCGTAAAAATGCGTAAACTTTACGACAGACTTAAAGACTGCGATAAAAACATCGAATATCTGTCTATGGGTATGAGCGGCGACTGGAAGCTCTGCGTGCAGTACGGAAGCAATATGATACGCGTAGGCACTTCGATATTCGGCGAAAGAAATTACAATAACTAAAAACAGGTTGTCAAAACGACAACCTGTTTTTTTATATGTGAAGTAATCATATATACTAAAACATATACGCCGCACAAAAAAACAAAACCCGCTTACCTTTGATACGGTTTGCGGGTTTTAACATTTATGCTATCGTACTTTATTTAACTATTATTTTCCATTCGTATTCCGCTCTGTTGCCCCCAAGCCAGCTTGCAGCCAGTGACGGGTCTTCGAGATACCGCGAAGGTATTATTATTTCCTCGCCGTCGTCGTTTGTATAATACCAATTCGGATTTTCGAAAATCACGCTCTCCAAACCGAAATTTCCATAGCACCCGTGAAAAGCGTCTTTACAAATCTTAACGACGCATTCCGGGATTGTAATGCTCTTAATCCTGCTGTATGCGAAAGCTTTTTCACCTATTATAGTTACGCTGCCGTCTTTGGGAATAACGCTATTATTACAGCCCGCAACAAGCGTTTTTGTGGCGGTTTCAATAAGGCAGTTACCCTCTATATGATATACGCCGTTACCGGTGCCCTCTTTGAACGTTATGCTCTCTAAACCACCCAGTGAAAACGCTCCAACGCCGATAAAGGTAACGTTGTTGGGAATAACTACACTTTTCCAGTTCGAATTAAAAACTAAAAACGCTTCACTGCCTATAGTTGTCAGGCTGTCGGGCAGAATTATATTTGCAAGACCGTTGCAAAATTCAAACGCACTGTCCCCTATCGATATCAAACCGTCCGGCAGTGTTATGTTTGCAAGACTTGTGCAATCATTAAACGCGCTGTTCCCTATCGATATCAAACCGTCCGGCAGTGTTATGTTTGCAAGACTTGTGCAACTACTAAACGCGTAT
>CAJUNJ010000019.1:8604-10472 GCA_910587825.1 uncultured Christensenellaceae bacterium | reverse complement strand
TAAACGCGTATGCCCCTATCGATGTCAAACCGTCCGGCAGTGTTATGTTTGCAAGTCTTTTGCATTTACTAAACGCACTGTCCCCTATCGATATCAAACCGTCCGGCAGTGTTATGTTTGCAAGACTTGTGCAGTCGTAAAATCCGTATGAACCTATTGCAGTGACTTTTATTCCGTTTAATTCGGGAATTACGGTTATTTCGGTTAAGGTTTCACCGAAATCGGTTGCGCTGACCGCACCGCTGCCGTTTACGGTGTAGGGAAGCTCCCATTTGGCATAAAGGGTGATATCCTCGTCCGTGCCGGCCGCAATTTCCGTTATACTGTCTATGTACTCTATGTCCGTAAACCATCCGCTGAAATGCTTGCCGTCCGTTATTTCCGAACGGTCGGGTGCGACTAACGTAAACCCGAGCATAACGTTAAATTTCCCGGGGTTATCGTTGGTTACGTCCTCGTATCCCAAAACGTAAGTCACACTGCGCTCTTTAAGCTCTATTTTAATGGTAGCCGTTAAAGTCTTAGTATTATAGTACTGTTTGGAAAGGGTAACCGTAGCGGTATATTCGCCTATATCCGTATGAACGTTATTTTCGTAAATTATTTGTGTGTCTGCGGGTGCGCCCGTGACCGTAATGCTCTTCGGCGTTTCGTCGTAAAAGAAGGTCTGCGACGGGAATTCAATGCCCTCGAATTCGTGGTTTTTGATTACGATATTCCACTGACCGCTCACACCCTTATAGCTCAACGCGAGAGTGTGCGTACCGAGAACGGAAAGCTTTGCAAAATCTTCATCGGCAATGTATTCCCTTTTAAGCTCGAATTTTCCAATTTCGCCGTTTTTGCGCGTGGTCATTAATTCGTAAGATGAGAGTGTAAACTCGTCGATAAATGCGCTGTCCGCACCCGAAACCTCTATCTTCGTCACGGGGTTGGGGTCTGATATCGTAAACGTACAGCTTGCCTCGGCTTCACCCGCCCTGCCCGTTATAGTCACATCACCCTCGTTCACTGCGGTAACTACACCGTTTGCAACCGTAGCAACACTCTCGTCGGAGCTCTGCCATATTACAGTCTTATCCTTTGCGTGTTCGGGCAAAACGGTGGGTATTAGCGTATAGGTATCGCCTATATACATAGAGTATTCACTCTTATTAAATGTCAAGCCGGTGACTGCGCCGTCTATTACGTTTACTACGCAGGTTGCCGTGGCCGCGGCGGTAGACGACGCGCACAGAACGGTTATTACCGTAGAACCCTCCGACACGCCCGTTACCCTTCCGTTATTCACGAGGGCAACCGAGCTGTCCAAACTTTGCCAAAGCACGGCCTTATCAGTAGCGTTTTCGGGAATAACCGTCGCTTTAAGCTCTACGGTATCGCCTATATACACATTAATCGCGGTTTTGTCGAGCGTTACGCCCGTGGCGTCTATGGGAACAACCGCAACGACGCAGCTTGCGCTGTAATCTCCACATGTTGCGACAATAATTGCCGCACCCTCAGTTTTCGCGGTTATTAAGCCGTTTAAAACAGTCGCTACGCTCTCGTCCGTGCTCTGCCATTTTAGTGTTTTATCGCCGTCGCCGCCGATATTTACGGTTGCATTTATAGTCGTGCTTTCGCCGATATAGAGAGAAAGCGAGGTCTTATCGAAGGTTATTCCGGGTTTTAAGTCGTCTACGGGTTTTTTGGAAACGGTAACTATACAGCTTGCGCTCTTTATGCCGCAGACGGCTATAACCGAAGTCACGCCCTCGCTTACCGCCGTTACCACGCCGTTTTCAACCGTCGCAACCGCGGGGTTAAGGCTCTGCCATACAACTTCTTTATTGCTTGCGTCAGCGGGCAATACCGTAGCTGTCAGC
>CAJUNJ010000019.1:0-8504 GCA_910587825.1 uncultured Christensenellaceae bacterium | reverse complement strand
ACAACTTCTTTATTGCTTGCGTCAGCGGGCAATACCGTAGCTGTCAGCGTCTGCTTTCCGCCGACTTTTAAGGTTAAAGACGACTCGTCGAGAGTAACGTCCGTAACTTCCACAAGCTGTTGCAAGTCGTCGGAGTCGTCGGCGCATGCGGCAAAGCATAGCGAAAGAGCCACTGTAAAAATCACTGCCAATATGAATATTATTAATTTGTTGTAATTTATTCTATCCGTCATACTGTTTCCCCCGTCTACATATTATCATAAAATTAATAGTTTTGACAAGCAAAAATATTTAGAAAAAAGACCTTACGCTTTAAGCAAGGTCTTTTAAAATTTTTAAATTGTTCTTCTGTTAAGCGCCGACGACTATGGCGAAAGACGCGACGGTCGGAATTGTACGCTTACAAAAATTAAAATCAGTCTGCTTTGAAGGGAAGCAGGGCGGCTACTCTTGCACGCTTGATAGCCGTGGAAAGTTCGCGCTGGTGCTTTGCGCACGTTCCGCTCATTCTGCGGGGCAAAATTTTTCCGCTTTCTGCAACGAACTTCTTTAAACGGTTTACGTCTTTATAATCTATTTCCGTCACTTTTTCCTGACAGAAAACGCAAACCTTTCTGCGGGGAACCCTTTTATAGCTCTTTTTGGGAGCAACGGGTTTATTTTCTTCCATTATTAATCTCCTGAATTGATATTATTTTTTTAGAAAGGGATGTCAGAGTCGTCGTCAAACGCCTGCAAACTTGCCCGCTTTCTGTCTGCGGGTGCGGGGGAATCGGCAACGTATCCGCTGTCGCCCTGCGAACCCTTAGGCGTAAGGAATTCTACGTCCTGCGCCACAATGTCCACACCCGTACGCTTTACCCCCTGACCGTCTTCGTAATTGCGAAGCTCTATCGAGCCGCTTACTGCAACCTTATTACCCTTTTTGGCGTATCTTGCAACCGTTTCGCCCAGCCCGCGCCAAGCGACGACGTTGAAGAAGTCTGTCTTTCTTTCACCGTCCGCACCGCCGTAATTTCTGTTTACGGCAATGGAAAAACGGCAAAGCGATACGCCCGAAGTCGTTTCGGTAAGTTCGGGGTCACGGGTTAAATTTCCGATTAAAAATACTTTGTTCATTTCCTGTTCCTTATTCTTTTGCGGTAATAACTTTTCTTAAAACTTCGGATGAAAGACCCGACACTCTGTCAAGTTCCTTTACAACCGAGCCTTCCGCTTCGAAAGTCATAAGCACGTAATAGCCGTCGTTCTTATAATTGATAGGATACGCCAACTTCTTCGCGCCCCACTTGTCAGTGGATACGACTTTACCGTTCGCAGCCGTAACTACGTCTTCGAACTTTTTGACAAACGCTTCCTTTGCTTCGTCTGCAATGGCGTTGTCCAAAACGTAAAGCATTTCGTAAGTTTTCATAATTTCACCTCCCGGACTTAATCGGCATACCACCGACGGTATGCAAGGTTATTACATTTTATTACAAATAAATTTAAATGTCAATTAATTTAAACCCGATTGCGGAAGTAATATCGACGGGTTCTTCATAATCTTGACGAAGAAATCTATCGTCTGTTCAAGCGTAAGCTTTCCCAAAAACATTTCCCGTCCCTCGTATCTGATATTCCATTCCAAAACCGACTCGTTTTCGAAATACAGAATTTCCGCGTCGTAAAGCTCACGCAAGGTCGACTTGCGGGTATTTGTCGTTACGTTGGTTATAAGCGAAGTTAAGTTGTTTATCGAATACGCGCATTCGGCTTCGGAGACGCCGTCGGAAGCATACAGAAGCAACTTCCACACGGGTACGGTTTTGCCGTACGTATAGTATACTCCGCTTTCGAATTGCGCCTCGGTCAGTTTGCCCGCCCTGTCGCTTTCGGCATTGACAAGTCTATATTCGCCGTCCGCAAGCTCGTAATACAGATATTTCCCGTTATATTCCGTGGCAAGTTTAAGTTTGACTTCACCGTCTTCCTTTTCGTAAATGTCCTGGGCGTAGAGCTGGTTGACAGACAGCTTTTGTATGTCCGCAGGCAGGCTTGCGACAGTGGAATTTCCAACCGCTTCAAGAAATTTATTTCCGCTTACGTCCATAAGCTGACCTATTTTAAGGTCGCGCGTGACGCCCGACACTCGGTCGTTTATGCCGTTAACCGTCGTACCTTTAACATCCGTAACAGCGCCGTCAGAAATTATAAACGCTTCTTCAACCTTGCCTTCGGGCGCAAAGATATAACAATCCGACTTAACGCCGTCGGTTGCATTGTAAACTCCCGTATGGGTGTATTCCCTGCCAGAAGCCGTACCGCTTGCAACCGTTAAATCCGTAATGCCGTACACCACGTAGGCAAGAACCGAGCAGGACGGGTCGGGCAGGTTTGCGCTTATCGTTACGTCGATAAGGTCGTCAAGCGTAAGTCCGTTGACTATACCCCCGAAATCCACAGAACCGTCTATGATAGACCCTATGGTTATACCGCCTATTATCTTATCGGTAAGCTCGCCGCCCTCTTCTATAAAGTCCGTAAGATACAGACCGTCAAGCGACGACATTGCGCTTCCGTCTGTAAGCGAACCCAACGTTACGGGGTCGGTCTCAACTTTTTCCTCGCCTTGGTAATAATAGTTGCCCGTAAGAGATGAAAGCCCGTCCACGCTTACGTAAGCGTAATTCTGGGTAGCGTTTGCGGTAAATTTTCCGTCTTCGCCCTTTACGGTGATAAAACAGCCCGCGCTTCTCGCAGACTGTGTGCGGTAGTAATACAGCCTGTATTCCCCGCCGTCAAGGCTTAAATATTCAACCTGTTCCTGCGGTAAAATATATCTGTCGCCCTTGCGCCTGAACGTATTTTCGGACTGTTCGTACACATCGTACCATACGGGATAACGACCGCCGTCTTCTTCAACGTAATCGGCTTCCTTGCCGTAAAGCAGAACTTCTATTAACTTATTGTCGGGCAGACCGCCGCCGAACGATTCCAAAAGACGTGCGGGGCGTATATCCATTACTTTATCTTCGAAATACTGCCCCAGTTCCGAAAATTTAACCTGTTTGATTTCCTGTTCGTCAATATCCATATACTGCCCCAAAGCGGTATACAAATCAGAAGTAAGCGAACTTGTATAAGGAATAAGCCCCTCTACCCCGCCGAGCGTAAGCGAAGAGGAGTCGCTTGTCAACTCTCCGAGTTTTTTAACAAGGTCAAGCACGTTGGCTACGCCTCCGTTATCCGGGTCGGCATTGATATATATATAATTGCCGTCCTCGTCCTTATTCGCCGCGATGTTGTCGAGTTTGTAAGTGAGCGCAAAATATACCCCGCCGGCAATCGCGCCCGCGAGAACTATAAACGCAAAAAGGACTCCTAATATAAAAGCCAAAACGGGGCTCATACCCCTGCGACTTGTGTCTGCCATAATACACTCCCCCCATATGGGTGCAAAAATTGTTTTCGTTTTATTCTTTCAGTCGGCTCCGCAGATAAACAGCCGACGGTAAGCGACCGATTTTATTATATTATAAACACCTTAAAAAAGCAACAGTTTTGTTTAAATCAAAATTTACCTGTACGGTAATACGACAACGCGCGCTCCGTCAGCTTTTCGCGGGAGTTTAACGAAGGCTGTACTGCGCAGTCGTTCAATAACAGGTTCAGTATTTTACCGACGGCTTCGGGCGGGATACCTTCGGCAATAAGCCCGTCGCCGCGTACGGCAAGCATACCCGTATTAAAAGGCGTTCCGTCGCTTTTCATTTTTTCAATAACAGCATTCCACTTTACGACACACGGCGCGACGGACAAATCGTCCTTGCACGCCGAATAGTCAGCCTGTTTGACAAGCAGAAGTTTTTCGTAAATATCCGCGTTGTTTACGATAAGCCGTCTTATTTTACTTTCGCGCGCGTCGCACTTCAAGTCGTACATATGCAGGGCGCAAAGCCTTACTGTTTCCGCCGTAAGCCTTTTACCCACCCTGTACCTTGCGCATATATCGCGGGCAATGCGCGCGCTCTCTTCTTCGTGAGCGTGATAGTTGCCGTTTCTTATCTTACAGTAAGGCTTGCCGACGTCGTGCAGAAGGGCGGCGAGGCGCACGCTGTTATCGGCGTACAGAACAGCCCTGAGGCTGTGTCCGAGAACGTCGTAATTATGGTAAGCAGGATTTTGTTCCATACCTCTGCCTGCGGTCAGTTCGGGCAATATGCGGTCGAGAACGCGGGTTTCGGAAAGAATTTCAAGCCCTTTATACTGTCCGCCCGCAACACCGTATTTCAAGTCTGCGTGAAGTATTAAATCGAGTTCGGCATATATGCGTTCGGGGGCGATATCGGCAATAAGCCCGCTGTTTGCCAAAGCCCCGCCGATACAGTCCTCCGTCGGTATAAAGCCAGTCTGCGCCGACTGTCTGGCAAGCCGCATCAGCCTTAATCCGTCTTCGCCGAAAACCTTGTCCGCGTCCGCAACGGCGGAAATGCGCCCGCTCTCTATATCCGCGATACCGCCGAGAGGGTCTAAATACTTATCCCCCTTTATGTCGTAATATACGGCGTTGCACTTAAAATCACGCCGACGCGCGTCGAGAGTTATATCTTCCGTGAAAAAGGTCTTTACGGGTGTGTGCGTACCGCGTACGTATTCGTCCGAACGGAAGCTTGCAAACTCGTACTCTTCCGCGCCGAAAGAAAGTTTTACCGTGCCTGTGTTGCGGTAAACCGCATTGACGTGCGCCCCGCACTTTTCGGCGCAGGCGCAAAGACTGTCGGCGGAAGCCGGCGCGCATATATCGACGTCGCCGCCACCGCTTCCCAACCCCGCGATATAATCGCGGACAGCCCCGCCGACGACGTAAAGCGGAAAGCCGCAGCTTTCGGCAAGTTTTAACAAATTTCCGGTAATAAGTCGTTTCATAATTTTTAAGTCAATAAAATTATAGCAACTTTTTAAAATAATTGCAATAATTAAATATTTGGTTTATAATAATAACGTATTTACTTTAAGAGAGAATATTATGTACCACGTCATATTAAACGAAAACTACGTAAAAAGCAAAAAAGCCAAAAGAAAATTCGATGACGTACTGCGCGTTTTCGAACAGGCGGGAAAGCCTTATACCGTACACAGGACGGCAAATAAGGAAAGCGTGCGTTCGGTTACCGCCGAAATAACTTCCGGCGCGGGCAATTGCGTAGTAGCCGTGGGCGGCGACGGAACGCTGCACGACGTGTTAAACGGGTTTAAAAATTTCAAAGATAACTTCCTGGGGCTTATACCTTTCGGAACGGGCAACGATTTCGCCGCGACGGCGGGCATACCGCTCGACGTTAAGAAAGCCGCGGAAATAATTATTGCGGACAAGTCCCGCCCCATTGACTTTATACAGCTCGGCAACGGGTTGCGCTCTATAAACGCAATAGGAATGGGACTTGACGTTGACGTGCTTAAACGCGCTTACGCAGGCAAAAACAAGGGAAAGTCGAAATATTTTCAAGCGCTTATCGTAAGCCTTGCAAAATTCAAAAGCTGCGGCTTCACCGTAAGATATAACGGCGTAGAGGAAAAACATTACGGGCTTATCACGGCGGTAGGCAACGGCAGACAGATAGGCGGCGGAATTAAGCTTTTCCCCGAAGCAAAGCCCGACGACGGTATGCTTAACCTTTTGATTTGCGAATATGTATCCAAAATAGGAATAATAGGCGCGTTTTTAAAACTTATGACGGGCAGGGTAAACAAAGTAAAACAAGTTACCGCAGTACAGACGGACAAGGTGACGTTTATCCCGCACGACGAAAATTACACGATACAAGCCGACGGCGAGCTTTACGAAAACATACCGTTGGACATACGCGTATCCGACGAAAAGCTTAATTTCTTTATGAACTGAAATGAAAATAGACAAATATTACAGACGGATAATCGACGGCGTACCGACCGCGGTTATCGTCGCCGACCAAAACTTAAAAGCCGTATTCACAAACGCCGCTTTCCGCGCCCTGTTCCCTTCCGGTCTGGAAGAAGGCACGCTTGGCAAAGTTACGTGCTGCGCCGCCAAGGTAAAGGCGTGCGGCAGCGAAGAATGCCGCGGCTGCCCCCTCTACGACGCGTTTGAAGACGCGCTTTGTTCAAACAAAAAAGTGACGCGCAGGGTCTTCCAGAAAGTCAGAACGGACGGTCTTGCACGCGACGTTTCCTATTCGCTTACCGTATCACCTCTCGGCGGGGGGCTTTGTATGGGCACGATTGACGACGCTTACGAACTTGAAATAGCGCAGGAGCTTCAAACCGCGAAAAGTATTCAGCAAAGGCTTCTGCCCGCGGGCAACTGGGCTGGCGGAAAAAGATATTCTTATATGTATATCCCCTGCCGCGACATAGGCGGAGATTTACCCGACGTGTACACGGTAGGCAATTCCGCCTGCGGTATGATTGCCGATGTTTCGGGCAAGGGCATTTCGGCGGGTATGCTTTCGGCGTTTGTAAAGGCGGCTTACGACAAGACGGCTTACTCCCCCGCGGAAGCCATAAGCAACCTTAACGCAAAGTTTTCAGAACTGAATCTCGACGAAAGAAATTACGTTACCGTTGCGGCGGTACGCATTGACGGCGACAGCATAACTTATTCTATGGCGGGACACAACGTCCCCATACTGCTTAAAACGGGAAGCGGCATTACGCGCATTATGCTAAATTCCCCGCCCATTTCCAACTGGTTCGAAAACCCGTCGTATTACGAGGATACAATCCGCTACGAAAAGGGCGACATACTCGTACTTCTTACAGACGGCGTGACGGAATGCAAAAATCCCAGAGGCGAAATGTTCGGTGCGGACGGCGCAATAAAGACTCTTTCCGTCTCGCGCACGGCTGACGAATTTATAAAAAATCTTGAACATACTCTCAAAAATTTCAATAAAAATCTCAACGACGACATCACGGCAATCGCTTTCGATTTGTAATTACATATGTTTGACTACAATTTATGGGATGCGATAGTCATTCCGCTGACAACAGTTATTTTAATAGCCGCCGCCGTATGTCTGCGCTTCGCGCTTAAAAACGCAAAGCCCGTATACCGCACGCTTCCGCTTAAAATAATAGCCGTGTTCGTACCCCTTCTCGAAGTCGCAAAGCAGATATATTACAACGTTTTCGAAGATTTTACACTGTACATTCTGCCACTGCACTTCTGTTCGCTGTTCTTTTTGTTTATGCCCCTGTCGCAGTTCGGGTTTAAAAAAGTCAGGGAATTTTTCAAACCGATGACGGTAATTTACGCACTGCTTGTGACTATACTCGTATACGTCAACCCGCATGCGCTGATCGGCAATTCGGCTTCCGCGCTGTTTGCAAGCTTTCACAACACGCACACCTTTTTATACCACTTCTCGGTAATAGCATACTTCATATTTTCGGTTGCGCTGGGCGATTACAGACCGCGGTACAAACACTGCATAAACGTGTCCTGCGGAATAGCTATTTACGCTTCCTACGCCGTACCTTGCGCATACCTTCTTAACACAAACTACGTCAACATACTTTACAGCGCATTCAAACCGCTGGAAGACTTCCGTCTTTGGGCGGGGCAGGTTGCCTATAACGTAGTGCTGTTTACTATAAGCGTTGCGGCAGTATGCCTGATATGCGTGGCGTCGTGCCTGATTTACAAAGCAGTTACCAAGCTGCCGTTAAAAAAGAATGCGGAGGAAAACCCGTAACGGCGGTTACCGTTAACATATATTACCGCGGCAAGGACGGCGGCAAAGCATATTTAAAAAATTAATTTTAAGGTGAAAAAATGAAAGTATTACTTATAAACGGAAGTCCGAGGGCGAACGGCTGTACCTTTACCGCCCTTACGGAAATTACAAAAATTCTTAACGCAGAAGGCGTGCAGACAGAAATTCTTCAATCGGGCAACAAGCCCGTCCGCGACTGCATAGGCTGCGGCGGCTGCAAGGGCAAAGGCAAATGCGTGTTCGGCGACGACTGCGTAAACGAATGGATTGAAAAGGCGTATTCCGCAGACGCATTCGTCTTCGGCACGCCCGTATATTACGCCCACCCCACTGGCAGGATACTCTCCGTTCTCGACAGGCTGTTTTATGCAGGCGGGCAGGCTTTCGAACACAAGCCCGCCGCAGTTATCGCATCTGCCCGCCGCGCGGGTACTACCGCTTCCGTAGACGTGCTTTACAAATACCTCGGAATAAAACAGATGCCGATTGTCACTTCTTCGTACTGGAACGCCGTACACGGCAACAGCCCCGAAGAAATTTATAACGACGCCGAAGGTATGCAGACAATGCACAATATAGCGACTAATATGGCTTGGTTGCTTAAATGTATAGAAGCGGGTAAAAATTCCGGCATATGCGCCCCGCAAAATACCGTATCGGTACGCACAAACTTTATAAGATAGAAAGATGCTCCCTGTGAGGGAGCATCTTTGATTGTATAAAGAATACCACGCGATAGTCGCGTGGTTCAAAATAGGCTTAGCCGAT
>CAJUNJ010000018.1 GCA_910587825.1 uncultured Christensenellaceae bacterium | reverse complement strand
TACTTGGATTTGATGATGAAGGAAAACGCAGCCTTGAAGGAAAGCATCACCGACACGCAAATTGCGTTGTGTGAAATCTATGAATCGATGGGGGGTTAAAGCGATATGGCGAAGGTTTATGCAGATTTGATTCGCAAAGGCATCAAGACCATTGACGATGTTCCGGTCAAACTGAAAACAGCCGTTGAAGCGTTGTTGGCAGAACAGTGATTTGACCGCCCGAATCCTGCCCCACGCTCGGCAGGATAAGCGAATGGGGGTGCGGTTGAACATTCACCCTTGCGAAAATAAAAGCCGTCAGAAGGGCGATTTTGCGCCTTAAACGGCAATATTTCAAAAGGAAGGTAAACGACAACATGACAACAGAAATCATTGTGGCATTGATCACACTGGTCGGAACGCTCATCGGAACATTTTCGGGCATTGTGGTCGGGACAAAGTTGATCAATTATAGGATTGAACAACTTGAAAAGAAGGTTGACAAACACAATCAAGTAATTGACCGTGTTTATAAACTGGAAAAACAGGATGCAGTCCACAACGAAGAAATCAAAGTGGCAAATCACCGCATTGAAGATTTGGAAAGACTGCAAGAAAAATCAACATCTAAAAAATAAAAGGACGGTATTCAGAAATGAAAAAAATTGATTGGAAATCAAAACTGACAAGCAGAAAGTTTTGGGCAGCGATTGTTTCCGCTGCTGCTTCGATTGCAGTTGCATTCGGCGCAGGGGACGGCACGGTTGCCCAAATCACCGCCATCATTATGGCAGGCGCAACGGTGATCGCATACATAATCGGGGAAGGCTTGGTCGATGCAAGCAGGAACAAATCCGAAACAGACAAGACCGAAACCGACACTGCAAAGACCGATGCAGAGCAGAAGGAAGATGTGACCGGCAAGACTATTGACGAAAAATCCGACACGCCTTCCGAAACGGCAAGCACCCCCGAAAGTAAACAAAATTGTGATTGATACTAACTTGATACTATTTTGTTACTAACGCAGGGGTTTTTGCCCATTCTTGCAGGGTGAAAATCTTGAATTTTAGACCGAAAAATGTGCTTTTAACCCCCTATTAGGCACTTGAACTTTGAACTATTCTGTGATATAATATGTCGGAATAAAATTTTGGAGTTATATATGAAAGGAGTAGTTTACATTGACAGCGGTTTGGACTTTGTCATCGTGCTTGCCGTAATACTGCTGTTCACAAAGGTGTTGGGATTGCTGTTCAGGCGTATCGGGCTTCCCCAGGTGCTTGGCTTTATCATTGCAGGTATAGTAGTAGGTCCCGCGATTTTCGGCGAACTTTGCGGATTCTCGCTTATCGGGCTTGACAAGGGCAACGAGGCGGAGTATACTGCGCTGTTCCTTCTTAACGGTTTCAACGAGGAAGGCGAAGCTTTCTCTATGGGAACGGACGGGCTTGCCATTTTCTCGAAAATAGGCGTTCTGCTTCTTATGTTTTCCACGGGGCTTGAAACCAATCTTAAAGAACTTAAAAACACCGGACTTGCGGCAATACTTATTGCCTGCGCGGGCGTGGTCGTGCCGTTGGTATTGGGTTTTGTCATTTCCCTGCCTTCGCCTTTCGGCAATATCGGGCTTGGTACCGAAAATATTTTCAACAGTATATTTATCGGAACTATCCTTACCGCGACGTCGGTTGCTATTACCGTATCCGTCTTAAAGGAATTGGGTAAAATCAACACAAAGCTCGGAACAACGATAGTATCCGCGGCGATTATCGACGATATCATAGGAATCGTGCTTTTATCGGTCGTGACGGGTATTGCAAAATCCGGCAACGCAAGTCAGCTTACGGGCTTTGACTGGTTCAAGGCGCAGTGGTGGGGAACGCTTATTATGATAGTCGCGTTCTTCGCTGTTGCAATACTTGCAGGCTGGGGCATATCCAAACTGTTCAAATGGCTTGACACCAAGTGGCCGATAACCCACCGTATTCCCATATTCTCGCTTGTCGTGTGCTTTGTGTACAGCTGGGTTGCAGAAGAAATTTTCGGCGTTGCCGACATTACGGGCGCATTCCTTGCGGGCGTAGTTCTTTCAACCGTACACCGCGCAAGCGAATATACAGACAAAAAGATAGAAGTAAGCACGTACACCGTGTTTGCTCCCGTATTCTTTGCGAATATAGGCATAAGCAACATTTCTTTCAAGGGAATGAGCGGTATGATAATACTGCTTGCCTTCCTTGCCGTGATTATGGGACTTATAGGTAAAGTTATCGGATGCGGCGCCGTTGCAAAGGGCTTTAAATACAGCTGGCGTGAAAGCGCGATAGCGGGTATAGGAATGATGGCTCGCGGCGAAGTCGCGCTTATAGTCACGCAGACGGCTATTGACGCGGGCTTGCCCAAGGACTTTATGATAATGACGGTTTTGCTTATACTTTTATCATCGATACTCACGCCTATACTTTTGAAAGTGCTTTACGCCAAGGAGAAAAAACCTCCCGAAGGCGGCGGAACGCCCGATGAAGAAGTGGGCGGCGCGGCGGTCGATACGTCTACGGTAAGCGAAATAGTCGGGCATCCTCTCGACGCAAAACCCGACGTGAAAAAATAATACAAAGAAAAACGCCTTTGCGGTAATTTACCGCAAAGGCGTTTTAAAATCAATTTAAATCAGTGAGAAAGTACCCAGCTTTTAAGGTCTTCCCGCGCTATGGGGAAAATATTTTCCACGGGGTATTTTGAAAGAGAACCGCCGTAAGTGTATACAAAGTACCTTCCGTCGCCTGTCACGTAAAGAGTTTCTTCGTAGCCGTGCGGGTCGCCCGGGGTTCCGTAAGTAAATTTTTTATCTACCGTCGAAGTCAGCGTATCGTAAATTACGCCGTCTATTTCCTTTGACATAACAGCTCATCTCCTTTCGCGGATATTTCACCCTTATATAAAAATATTATCATAAGCCTTGATTATAGTCAATATAAAATAATTTTTATATCCGTCCGCTCAAAGTTTGTTAATTAATAAATTTTAATGTTAATATGCGCTAAAAAATATATGTAAATGTTAAGCAAAAATGCTTGACAAAGACGCGGGGAGAGGTTTAATATAATGTAAAGCGTTTAAGCTTTACACGGCTATGGATAAATTTTCGTTTATTACACTTTGGGATACTTATAACGGTTTGCTTACTCCCACCCAACAGGAGATAACCGACTTGTATTTCAACAAAGATTTAACCGTTTCCGAAATCGCTTCGGAAAAAAACGTTACCCGTCAGGCGGTGTCCGAATGTCTTAAAGGCTGTAAAAAACAGCTTGAAGAGTATGAAAGCAAACTTAAAATATGCAAACGTCTGCGCGTCGCGGCTTTGGAAGAGTCGTTTAAACTTACCGCCGCCGCAAGATGGGTTGAAAGTTTCAAAACCGCTCACCCCGGACTTTTGCAGGAAATTTCCGAGCTTGAAGCAATACTCTTAAAAGATTATTTTGCGGAAGCCGAAATTGCGTTAAATAAACCGGAAGCAAGAGAGCTTGTTGAAAAAGATTACACAAAAGAAGTTTACGGAAGAGCAAAGACAGGCGAAGAATAGGAGGGGGATATGGGGGCGTTTTCTTCATTATCCGAAAGATTAAATCATATATTTTCCAAACTTACCAAACGCGGTCGGCTTACGGAACTTGAAATTAAGACGGCGATGCGCGAAGTGCGCGTTGCGCTTTTGGAAGCCGACGTAAATATAAAGGTGGCAAAGCAGTTTTGTGCCGACGTGTCGGAAAAGGCTGTCGGGCAGGAGATTTTGAAAAGTCTTAACCCCGCCCAGCAGGTAATTAAAATCGTCAATGAAGAGCTTATCGCTTTGATGGGTTCTTCCAACCAGAAATTAAACGTGTCCCCCAAGCCCCCCACGGTGATTATGATGTGCGGGTTACAGGGCGCGGGCAAGACGACGCTGTGCGGAAAGCTTGCCGTTCACCTTAAAAAGAACGGTAAAAAACCCCTTCTGGTCGGTTGCGACGTTTACCGTCCCGCCGCCATTAACCAGCTTAAAGTCGTCGGCAAAAACGCAGGGGCGGAAGTTTTCGAAAAAGGTACGCAAAACCCCGTCAAGACGGCTAAACAGGCTGTCGAACACGCACAGTCTATGGGCTTCGACACAGTAATTATCGACACTGCGGGCAGGCTTGAAATAGACGAAGCGTTAATGCAGGAGCTTGAAAATATCAAAAGCGCCGTAGACGTAGCCGAAATTCTTCTTACGGTCGATTCTATGATGGGTCAGGTTGCCGTAAACGTAGCCAAGACCTTTAACGAACGGCTTGAAGTTACGGGCGTTATTCTGACCAAACTCGACGGCGACACCCGCGGCGGCGCGTGTCTTTCCATTAAGGCGGTTACGGGCAAACCCGTTAAATTTATAGGCGTAGGCGAAAAACTTACCGACCTTGAACCTTTTTATCCCGACAGAATGGCTTCGAGAATACTCGGAATGGGCGATGTTCTTACGTTAATAGAAAAGGCGCAGGAAGCCGTCACCGAAGAGCAGGCAAAGGCAATGCAGAAAAAAATGCTTGAAAATACCTTCACGCTCGAAGATTATCTCGTCCAGTTCGAAAGTATGAAAAAGATGGGCGGGGCGCAGGCGTTGCTTGCGATGATGCCTGGAATGGGCGGTAAAATCAAAGCCGACGACATTGACGAAAGCAAGATAGAGCGCACTAAGGCGATTATTCTTTCAATGACCAAACGCGAAAGGGTGGAACCTGCGATAATAAACTCTTCCCGCAAAAAGCGCATAGCGGCGGGTTCGGGAACGTCCGTGCAGGAGATAAACCAGCTTTTAAAGCAGTTTGAACAGACTAAACAGTTGATGAAGCAGTTGAAGGGCGGCAAGCGCCGATTACCATTCTAAAACATCGTCTAAGCTTCGCATAGCGGTGTCGCGTTGCGTGGTTTTTGTCGGCAAAGAAAAAATAATATAGTTTACGAAAAATTTGCAAAGCAAATTTTTTTGAGAATAAAGTATAAAGGAGAAATTAAAATGGCAGTTAAAATGAGATTGACAAGAATGGGCGATAAAAAGTCGCCGTTCTACCGCGTAGTTGTTATCGATTCGCGCAAGGCGCAGTCGGGCGAGTATATCGATAAAATCGGTTACGTAGACCCCCTTAAAACCCCCGCCGAAATCAACATAGACGTTGAAAAGGCAAAGGCGTGGCTTGCGAAGGGCGTTCAGCCTACCGAAACGGTTAAAAGCTATCTCGTAAAGGTTGGCGCAATAGAACAGAGTAAGAAGCTCAGCGCGCCCAAGACCAACGACAAAAAGAAGAAGTCCTAAACTTCGTCTAAGCATCGCATTGCGGCGTCGCGCACCGCTTTACTTAGGTCACATACTTTTGTGTATGCTCCCATTGTAAATGCCCGCGCTCCTCGCTCTGCTTGCTTTTCCGAAGTTTTATAGTATGTTCACGAATTTTCAGCATTTTCTTCTTATGTTGATTTACGGAGTTAAATTATGTTAGATTTAGTCAAATACGTCGTCGGTCACTTTGCCGAAAAGAAAGACGAAGTCGAATACAAAGTCGAAGAAAAGGAAGAGGTTATAGAAATAACCGTCCTTCTTGCCGACTCCGATATGGGCAAAGTCATCGGCAAACAGGGCAAAATCGCCAAGGCTTTGCGTACGCTTGTAAAGGCTTCCGCACCCCGCGACGGTAAAAAATACGTTCTTGAAATAAAAGAAAAAGAACAGGCGTAAGCTGTCCTATGAACGGCAGGCTTACGGTTGCAACCGTTTTAAAACCTCAGGGTATACGCGGTGAAATCAAAGTAAAAGCTTTGACAGACTCCGCCTCAGACCTTGTACCCATAAAAAAAATATCGATAGACGGAGTGGAATACTCCGTCCTTTCGGTGCGCGCACAGGGAGAATACGCCTATCTTTCGCTTAAAGGCGTAGCCGACAGAAATTGCGCCGAGCTGTTGCGCGGCAAAGAGATTTGCGCCGAACGTGAAGATTTGCCGCCCCTGCCCGAAGGCAGATACTATATCGCCGACTTAATCGGTTGCGCCGTCGTAACCGAAAATAACGCCGTTATAGGCGAAGTAACCGCAGTGACTCCCGCCAAAACCGATATATACACCCTTTCCGACGGAGCTAAAACAATTACCTTCGCCGCGGCGGACGGGGTTATTTCGGATATAGACGTTACGGCAAAGCGCATAACCGTAAACTACAAACGCTTTAAGGAAGTTTCCCTTTGAAAGTAACAATACTTACGCTGTTCCCCGAAATGTTTACTCCCCTTTACGGCAGTATAATAGGCAGGGCGGTCAACGCGGAAAAATTTCAGCTTGAAGTCGTCAATATTCGCGACTACGCCGAAAACAAGCATTACAAGTGCGACGATTATCCTTTCGGCGGCGGGGCGGGAATGGTGATGATGCCCCAGCCCGTCGGTTCGGCAATAAAAGCCGTAGACCCCGACCACAGGGCGCACCGCATATACCTTTCCCCCAAGGGGACGACTTTTACACAGGACAAGGCGTTCGGGCTTTTAAGCCGCGAACACCTTATTTTGCTTTGCGGGCATTACGAAGGTGTCGACCAGCGCATTATAGATTTGTATATCGACGAAGAAATTTCGATTGGCGACTACGTTCTGACGGGCGGCGAACTACCTGCAATGGTAGTCTGCGACTGTATAGCCCGCTACGTCGACGGCGTAATTTCAGACCGTTCGCTGGTGGATGAAACCTTCGGGGAAAACGGGCTTGAATATCCGCAGTACACACGTCCCGCGGTGTACGACGGCGTGTCCGTTCCGCCCGTTCTGCTTTCGGGCAATCACGCCGAAATAGACAAATGGCGGAGGGAGCAAAGCAGGCTTTTAACACTGAAATTGAGACCCGATCTGGCAGGCGGTGAAAAATGAAACACATACAGTGGTTCCCCGGTCATATGACCAAGGCGATGCGGATGATGGAACAGTCCGTTCCTCTTGCCGACGGAATAATATACGTCCTCGACGCGCGCTGTCCCGCGTCGTCGTTCAACCCCAAACTTCTTAAAATGTCGGGTTCTAAGCCTGTGCTTTACGTCTTCAACAAGGGCGACCTTGCCGACGAACGCGCCGACAATCTTCTCAGGCTTATCGGCGAAAACGCCGTCAAAATAAACGCGGTCAACTCGTCGTCGCGCAGGGAAATTATTTCGGCAATCAACGCGCTTGTTGCGGACAAGCGTCGGAAAAGTCTTGAAAAGGGATACAGCAAGGTTTTCCGCTTTATGGTGGTCGGCGTACCCAACACGGGCAAAAGCACGGTTATAAATCTGCTGGCGGGCGCGCGCAGGACGGTGACGGGAGATAAGGCGGGCGTAACCCGCGGTAAGCAGTGGATACGCCTTGACGGCTTCGAGCTTCTCGATACCCCGGGCACTATGCCTCCCGCGTTCGAAAACCAGACTTTCGCACGCAGGCTGGCGTTTGTCGGAAGCATAAACGACGACATTCTCGACCTTGACGACGTTGCGCTTGAACTTCTTGACGAACTTTATCAAAAATACCCCAAACGCTTGCAGGAGCGTTACGGCATAACGGGCGGAAGCAAGCTTGAAATGCTTGACTGCGTCTGTGCAAGGCGTGGCTTTGTGCTTCGCGGGGGCGAATACGATTACGAACGCGGCGAACGCGCCGTCATTGACGATTTCAGAAAGGGCAGGTTGGGCAGGATAACACTTGATTCGTCCGCGGATATGTCGGGGTTGAAGTTCTGATGGACAAGCTTTTTTACGAAAAACAGCTTATTTCGCAGGGCTATTCGGCTGTTTGCGGGGTGGACGAAGTGGGCAGGGGTCCCCTAGCGGGACCAGTCGTGTGCGCCGCCGTAATTATGCCGACGGACGATATAATAGACGGGGTGGACGACAGCAAAAAACTTTCGGCAAAATCACGGAAAAGTTTGTCGCAAAAGATACTTGAAAAAGCCGTATCTTACAGCATATGCCTTATCGAACCGCAGATTATCGACAAAATAAACATACTTCAAGCCACAAGGCTTTGTATGAAAAACGCCGTCGAAAGTCTTAAAATGCGCCCCGATTACGTTATTACGGACGGCAATATGACTTTGGATATTGATTGTCCGCAGAAAAGCATAATAAAAGGTGACGGGCTGAGTTATTCCATAGGCGCGGCTTCGATTGTCGCAAAGGTATACAGGGACGCTTTAATGGAAGAATACGCCCGCATATATCCCGATTACGGCTTTGAAAAAAACAAGGGCTACGGTACGGCTTTACATATCGAAGGTATAAAAAAGTGCGGACTATGCCCCGTCCACCGCAGGAGTTTTACAAAAAAATGGCAAAACTTTTAATAAACGGCGGTTACAAAAAGAGGTTGGGCGCGTCGGGCGAACGCAAGGCTTGCAAATACCTTAAACGGCAGGGCTATAAAATTTCGGAAAGAAATTATAAAAATCCGTTCGGCGAAGTTGATATAATCGCTTCCAAAGACGGCGTAACTGCGTTTATCGAAGTCAAGACGCGCAATACCGACGACTTCGGCACGCCTTCCGAAGCTGTCGGCAAAGACCGTATGCGCAGGTATATTCTCGCCGCGGAGCATTATTTTGCAGGCAGGACAATCGACTGCACGGTCCGCTTTGACGTAATAGAAATTTTCCGCGGTGAACTGAACCATATAGAAAATGCGTTCGAAGCTTAAACTTCGGCTATTGACAAATATACAAAAACGTAATACAATATAAAAAAGGGGGAGGAAAATTATGGAAAAAAGAGCGTATGAAATTTTTTCTAATTACAACCGTGAAATATCTATTAAGGTAATACCGGGGCATTTCGCAACAAAGCACTCGCACGTCAGTCACTGCATAGATATGACCGAAGTCAAGTCGCGTACGGAAGCGGCAAAGGCAGCCGCCAAAATTCTTTCGGACAGTTTTGCGTCCACGCCCGTGGATACAATAATAACTTTGGAACGTATGAAAATGGTGGGCGCTTTTATGGCGGATTATCTTTCACATTCGGGGATTAACGTCCGCCAGAATATAGCGGTTATCACGCCCGAACTTATGGGCGAAAAAATGCTTCTGCGCGACAATTTTCTCCCTTACGTTATGAACTGTCACGTGCTTTTATTGACTGCTTCGGCAACTACGGGTCAGACGGTGAACAGCGGTATAGAGGGTATACGCTATTACGGCGGCGACCCCGTCGGCGCGGCAACGGTGTTCGGCGGCGACTTCGAATGCGACGTACCCGTAGTAAGACTTTTCGGCGTAAATGATATTCCCAAATACATTTCGTATTCCCCGCAGGACTGCCCGCTTTGCAAAAACAACGTTAAGGTGGATGCTGTGGTCAACTCTTACGGTTACAGCAAGATAATATAAAAAACTCCGTCTAAGCGTCGCACAGCAGCATCGCGCTGTGCTTATGTTTTTTCGGGCGTGTGCGGTTTAGCCGTATTTTCTTTTGTGAAAATTGCGACACACCCCCTTAAATGAGTTGCAAAACAAAAAATAATCTGTTAATATAATTGTCGACTCGCGGTAGTCCGCTGCATAAAGCAAGAATACCGTACATTAACACACGGAGGTCATTAATTATGAAAGGCTTAGTTGAAGCTATAGAAAAGGAAGGAATGAAAACCGAAGTTCCCAAGTTCAACGTCGGCGATACCGTTAAAGTAGGTTTTAAGGTTATCGAAGGTACGAAGGAAAGAATACAGAACTTCGAAGGCGTTGTAATCGCAAAGAAGCACGGCGGTATAAGAGAAAGCTTTACCGTAAGAAGACTTTCTTTCGGCGTAGGCGTGGAAAGAACTTTCCCCCTGCATTCCCCCAAAATCGCTTCCATAACCGTAGTAAGAAAGGGCAAGGTCAGAAGAGCTAAACTCTATTACCTGCGCGGTCTTACCGGCAAGGCGGCAAAAATTACGGAAGCCAAATAATAAAAAAAGCTCTTGCCTTGCGCAGGAGCTTTTAAATTTTCAATACGGAAGTACTATATGTTATCTAAGATAAACAGTTTTGCGCTCGTCGGGCTGGAAGGAATGCCTGTCGAAGTGGAAACGGATATAAATAAGGGTATGGTGTCTTACGACCTTGTCGGTCTGCCCGATGCCGCGGTAAAGGAAAGCAAGGAACGCGTGCGTTCCGCAATTAAAAACAGTTTGCTTAAATTTCCCGTAAATAAAATTACCGTAAACCTTGCCCCCGCGGACGTCAGGAAGGAAGGCTCCTATTACGATTTGCCGCTTGCGTTAAGCATACTTGTCGCAAGCGGTCAGCTTGACGCGCAGCCGGATTTCGTGTTTTTGGGCGAACTTGCGCTTGACGGCGCTCTCCGCCCCGTGGCGGGCATACTTCCGTTGCTTATTTCGGCAAAGGATAAGGGGTTTAAAAAATTCATCGTTCCCGCGGGCAATAAAAACGAGGCAAGCTATATCGAAGGCATCGAGGTATATGCTTTGCAGTCCCTGCGAGAGGCGTACGACTTTCTTTCGGGCGTAAGCGATATTCCGCCCGTCCCCGCCCGCAGTTATTCTGCAGGTAAATTAAAACGTTCTTACGACTGCGATATGTCGCTTGTCAAGGGACAGAAAATAGCAAAACGCGCGCTTGAAATTGCCGTGGCGGGCGGTCACAATATACTTTTGTCGGGGCCTCCGGGTACGGGCAAAACAATGCTTGCAAGGTGTATACCGACGATTATGCCCGATATGACTTTCGAAGAAGCGTTGGAGGTCACTAAAATACACTCCGTCGCGGGCGAGCTTTCGGATGACGGCATAGTCTTTCTTCGCCCGTTCAGAACCCCTCACCACACCGCGACCACGGTTTCGCTTTGCGGCGGCGGTACTTCCAAAATACGCGCGGGTGAAATATCCAAGGCGCACAAGGGCGTTCTTTTTCTCGACGAACTGCCCGAATATCAGCGCTCCGCGCTCGAATCGTTAAGACAGCCGCTTGAAGACAGGGTAATTACGGTAACCCGTTCGGGCGGGGCTGTCACTTTCCCCGCGGACTTTATGCTTTGCGCAAGTATGAATCCCTGCCCCTGCGGAAATTACGGTTCGTCCGCGAAGGAATGCACCTGCACGCCCGCACAGATACAAAAGTACAGAAGCAAGATTTCCGGACCCCTTCTCGACAGGATAGACTTACACGTCGAAGTCGACGGCGTCGGTTACGAACATCTCTCTTCGGACGCGGCGGAAGAGACGAGTGCGGAAGTCAAGGCAAGGGTGGAACGCGCCCGCGCCATCCAGCGGGAACGCTTTTCGGACTGCGGAATAACGGTCAACGCCAATATGGGCGAAAGGCAGATTAAGGAATTCTGCCGTCTTTCCGCCGAAAGTCAAAACGTATTGAAGTCGGCTTTCGAACGGCTTCATCTGTCCGCCCGCGCACGTTCGCGCATAATAAAGGTGGCGCGTACGATAGCCGACCTCGACTTTTCCGAAAGTATTTTGCCGTCGCACGTTTTGGAAGCCGTGTCGTACAGAAGCGCGGATTTTAAATAAATTATGACTTATACTCAAGAAGAAATCAACTTGATAGTATTGTCGGATATAGCGGAACTTACTTACAAAGCCCGCCGTGCATTGCTTTCCGATTTATCTTCCGCCTCGCCGGATTTTGAAAAATGCAAAAATTTTTTGATTAAAACGCTGTCCGACGGCGTATATAATAAAGTGAAAGCAAGTTTTTACGACGCGGAATACCGGCGTGAAGTCTTGCGGTTAATTGAAGAAAACGGCGTAAAGTGCGTAACCTATTTTTCGGACTTTTATCCGGAAAGTCTTAAAAATACCGACAGCCCGCCTATTGTTTTATACTGTAAGGGCGACGTGTCGCTTTTGAAGAGCGACTGCTTTGCGGTCGTCGGTTCGCGCAGGACGCTGCCGAAAGCGCTTGCGGAATGTAAAAAGATTTCTGGCGAACTTTCCGAAAAATTTACGGTAGTGTCGGGCATTGCGGAGGGCGCGGACAGCGCCGCGCTCGAAGGCGCGCTCGGCTGCGGCGGAAAGGTAATTTCCGTGCTTGCAAACGGTTTGGGCAAGGTATATCCCGCAATCAATTACAATCTTCAACAAAGAATAGCCGAAAAGGGGTTGCTTATATCCGAATATCCGTACGGTTATCCGCCCAAACCCTATTACTTTCCGGAACGCAACAGAATTATAGCCGGACTGTCGCGCGGGGTGCTCGTCGTATCGGCGGGGATAAAGAGCGGTGCGCTTATAACGGCGGAGTATGCGTTCGAATATGACAGGGAAGTATTTGCATTTCCCTATTCGTCGGGAGTAACTTCCGGCGCGGGTTGCAACAAACTGATAAAAACAAACGCTCATCTTACGGAAAATATACTTGACATTTTCGCCGAGTTTGGTTTAGACTTTAATGTATGCGATGAACCGCTTGAAAAAGCCGAGCTTGAATTTTTGGACGCCTTGCAGGCTTCTGACGGCGGTTTTCTCTACGATGTGGCGCAAAAACTCGGAAAACGTGTATTTGATATTTTGCCTGTTGCGTCCGCCCTCGAAATCAAGGGACTGATAGTCAAGTGCGGCGGCAACAGGTACTCTATGGTAAACAGGTGACATCTATGGATCTGATTATAGTCGAATCGCCTTCCAAGGCAAAAACAATTTCAAAGTATTTAAAGGGTAAGTACAAGGTGGACGCTTCGGGCGGACACGTAAGGGATTTGCCCGAAAAGACGTTGGGGGTAAAGGTAACGGGCAACTTCGAACCCAAGTATGAAATTACTCCCAGCAAAAAGGACGTAATTAAACGCCTTACTGCGGAAGCGGCAAAGGCGGACAGGGTTTATCTTGCAACCGACCCCGACCGCGAAGGTGAAGCTATAAGCTGGCATCTCCAAACGGTTTTGGGGCTTGACGAAAACGGCGAAAACAGAATAGAGTTTAACGAAATTTCTCCGTCCGCCGTAAAGAACGCGTTGCAGAAGCCGCGTAAAATCAATTACAATCTCGTCGATGCACAGCAGGCAAGGCGCGTACTTGACAGGCTTGTGGGTTACAAGCTTTCCCCGCTTTTAAACAACCGTATACAAAACGGGCTTTCCGCAGGCAGGGTACAGTCGGTTGCGTTAAGGCTTATCGTCGACAGGGAACGCGAAATACAGGCGTTCGTTCCGGACGAATATTGGACGTTCAGCGCGCACTTGCAGGATACCGAACGCAAATACCAGCCTTTCAAGGCGGTATACCAATATAAGAAAAACGGAACGAGCATTGGCAAAGAGCTTGCCGACAAGGTGGAAGCCGAAGTTAAAAATTCGCCTTTCACCGTCACCAAAGTCAAAAAGGGAATTACCAAACAGCACGCGCCCGCGCCGTTTACCACGTCGTCGCTCCAACAGGACGCGTCGAATAAGTTCGGAATGACTTCGCCCGAAACTATGCTTGTCGCACAGCACCTCTACGAGGGTATGGAAGTCGGCGGCGACCATATCGCGCTTATAACCTATATAAGAACCGACTCGGTCCGCATCTCAAAGGAGGCGCAGGACGCGGCGCTTAAATTCATCGAAGGCGAATACGGCGCGGAGTACGTACCTGCCACGCCCAACTTCTACGCCACCAAAAAAGGGGCGCAGGACGCGCACGAAGCTATCCGTCCCATAAATCTTGCCGTAACGCCCGCAAGTTTAAAAGGTACGCTTGATAAAAAGCACTACAACGTTTATAAACTCATATACGACAGGTTCGTCGCTTCGCAGATGGCGGAAGCGCAGTACAATTCTATGCAGATAGAAGCCGTATCGGCGGGATACACGTTCAAGGCAAGCGGTAAAGCAATGCTGTTTGCGGGTTACACCGCGGCATATCAGGACGCTTCCAAAACCGAAGACGAGGAAGAGCAGGCAAAGCTTCTGCCCCCGCTTGAAGAGGGCGACAGCCTCAATTTGAACGAACTTGTCAAAGAACAGAAATTCACCCGACCCCCGCTCAGGTACACCGACGCGTCGCTTGTCAAGGCAATGGAGGAAAAGGGTATCGGCAGACCTTCTACTTACGCTTCTATAATTTCGGTTCTCACCAAACGCCGTTATGTGGAAAAGGACGGCAAGTATATGGTGCCCACCGAAGTGGCGTATAAGATAACCGATATGCTTGTCAAATACTTTACAGATATTATGGACGTCGGCTTTACGGCGCATATGGAAGACGATTTGGATAAAATAGAAGAAGGCGGTTGCGACTGGCACAACATTATTGCCGACTTCTATCCCGCGTTTGCGGATAAACTTAAATTCGCTTCTACCGACGGCGACGAGATTACCGACATCAAATGCGAAAAATGCGGAAATCCTATGATACGCAGAATGGGCAAGTACGGCAAGTATCTCGCTTGTTCCAATTACCCCGCCTGTTCGAATATCGTAAGCGAATCGGAAGTCGAAGTGTCGGAAGTCCGCTGTCCGAAGTGCGGCGCGAATATGATTGTCAAAAGCGGTAAATTCGGCAAGTTCCTTGCCTGCCCCAATTACCCCGAATGTTCTTCTATACTTCCCGTAGACGCAAAGATAACCGAAGACAAGTGTCCCGAATGCGGAAGCAATATGATGCTTAAAAAGGGCAGATACGGAAGCTTTCTCGAATGTCCCAAATGCAGCTTCAAACGTCCCAATTCCGACCCTGCGCAGGGCGGGGAAAAGACGGAAGGCAAATGCCCCGACTGCGGTAAACCTATGCGCAGAATGCGTTCCAAGACGGGCAAAATATATTACGGCTGTACGGGATATCCCGATTGTAAATTTTTAAGCTGGGATATTCCCACGGGCGACAAATGCCCCAAGTGCGGAAAGTATGTAATAAGACGCGGTGACAGACTGCTATGTTCCGATAAGAACTGCGACTACAAGCAAACTCTTCCCGCAGAAAATGAAAATTAAGATAATAGGCGCAGGGCTTGCCGGTTGTGAAGCCGCGCTCTATCTTGCCGGACGAGGGGTTGAGGTAGAGCTTCACGATATAAAACCCAAGGCTTTTACCCCCGCGCACACCGATAAAAACTTTGCCGAACTCGTCTGTTCCAATTCGCTTAAAGGCAAGGACGCTTACTCCAACGCCTGCGGGCTTTTAAAGGAAGAAATGCGGGTTTTCGGCAGCGTTATGCTTGAAGCGGCGGAAAAGACTTCCGTCCCTGCGGGCGGCGCGCTTGCCGTCGAACGGCAACGGTTTGCGCAGTATATAACGGATAAGATTAAAAGTAATAAATATATAACAACCGTCTGCGGTGAAGTTACTTGCGTACCCGAAGAGTGGTGCATTGTCGCCACCGGCCCTTTGACCTGCGGGGCGCTGTCGGAAGATATTTCCCGCATATGCGGGGGCGGTTTGCATTTTTACGACGCTTCCGCGCCAATCGTCGCGCGCGACAGCCTTGATTTCGGCAAATGCTTTTACGGCGACAGATACGGCAAGGGCGGGGACGATTACGTAAACTGCCCTATGGATAAAGAGCAGTACGAAAGGTTTGTGGAAGAACTTGCAAACGCCGAAAAAGTTATTTTACGCGATTTCGAAAAGCGGGAAATTTTCGAAGGGTGTATGCCCGTCGAGGTGCTTGCGTCCCGCGGGAAAGATTCGTTAAGGTTTGCAATGCTTAAACCCGTCGGACTAAAAGACGGCGAGGGGAAGGGCTATTACGCGATACTGCAACTCAGAAAGGAAAACTCGGAAGGCACGGCTTACAATCTCGTCGGATGTCAGACCAATCTTAAATTCGGCGAACAAAAGCGCGTATTTTCGTTGATACCGGCGCTTGCCAATGCCGAATATTTAAGGTATGGCGTAATGCACCGCAATACGTTTATAAATTCCCCGCAGTGTCTTAACGCCGACTTTTCGCTGAAAGAAAGACCCACGGTCTTTTTCGCAGGGCAGATAACGGGGGTTGAAGGATATGTGGAATCGGCGGCAAGCGGACTGTTGGCGGCAATACATATGTATCAAAAGCTTAACGGAAGACAGCCCGTAATTCCCGACTCAACCACGGTTTTGGGGGCTTTGTCTGCGCATATATCGTCGGCTGGCGGCGACTTTCAGCCGATGAACGCAAATTTCGGAATACTTAAATCTCTTGAAAATAATATAAGGGACAAAAAACTGCGCTACGCCGCTTTGGCGGAACGTGCGCTTGCAAATATAAAATCGTACAAACAGGAGTTATTATGACCCAATTTCACGCAACTACAATATGCGCCGTCAAGCGCGGAGGCAAAACGGCGATAGCGGGCGACGGACAGGTCACTATGGGCGAAAGCGTTATATTCAAAAACAGCGCGACTAAGGTCAGGAGAATTTACGGCGGAAACGTAATACTCGGTTTTGCCGGTTCGGTATCCGACGCATTTTCATTGAGCGAAAAATTCGAGGGTATGCTGAATAAATTTTCGGGAAATCTTATGCGTTCTGCCGTCGAGCTTGCAGAACTGTGGCGTTCGGATAAAGCTGTAAGAAAGCTTGAAGCTCTGATGATTGTCGCAGACAAAGAAGTAATGCTTATCGTGTCGGGTACGGGCGAAGTAATAGAACCCGACGACGGCATAGCCGCGATAGGCAGCGGCGGCAACTATGCGCTTGCCGCGGCGCGCGCCCTCTGCCAGAACACCGACTACACCGCCGAAGAAATCGCGCAAAAGTCGCTTAAAATCGCAAGCGAAATTTGCGTGTATACCAACGACAATATCAAATGCGAAACAATATAAACTGTTCACAAAAATTTGCGTTGCAAATTTTTCGTGAGGATGCTGTTGTCGTAAATCGGCTTAACGGTCGAAGTCAATCCGACCTTGCCGATTTTCGGCATTATTTAAAATAATTAATGTTGCCGACAAAAACCACGTTTTTTGTCAGGCAGACACAATTTGTGCGTAAGCACCTCAGCGGTTTGAATGCCCGCAATTATATAATAAGTTTGCCCCTAATATTGCGGGCAGAAAGACGAGAACAGATTTCTCTAAACAGCGGACACCCGCTGTTTAGCTGTTCGAGATAAGCTTTTGCAAAAAGGGCAAAAGCGATGACCGAGCAGGCGGATTTCCTTACCGTCTGCGAGAAGCGCCTTTCAATATCACGGAATTTCTGCACAAAATTATATAAATTTTTTAAATGAGGTGTGCAGAGCGTCGCTACGCTCGCACGCAGGCGCAGAATAGCCGAGAAATTCGTGAATAAATTTTTATTGGAGTCTTTTATGGATTTAACACCCAAACAAATCGTACACGAACTGAATAAACACATTATCGGACAGAACGACGCAAAAAAAGCGGTGGCAATAGCGCTTAGAAACCGTTACCGCAGAAGCTGCCTTTCTTACGAATTACAGGAAGAAATTACCCCTAAAAACATTATAATGAAGGGGCCCACCGGCGTCGGTAAAACAGAGATTGCAAGAAGACTTGCAAAGCTTGTCAAGGCTCCCTTTTTAAAGGTGGAAGCAACCAAGTATACCGAAGTCGGCTACGTCGGCAGAGACGTCGAATCTATGGTGCGCGACCTTGCGGAGTGCGCCATACGCCTTGTCAAGGAAGAGAAGACGGCGGAGGTTCGCTTTAAGGCGGTTGCCGTTGCGGAGCGCAGGATAGCCAAAGTTTTAAGCGAAGCGAAAAAGAACGAACGCGGCGAAACAGCCAAAAATGTCTTCGAACAGCAGCTTGTAGACGATATTCACGACGGTAAATACGACAACACCGTTATAGAGATAGAAGTCGAAGACGTACCCAAGCCCCTTGAACTTTCTCCTGGAAGCGGAGCGGCGATAGATATAGGTTCTATATTTAACGGTATGGGTATGCACAAGAAAAAGAAGCGTAAAATTACCGTAAGGGAAGCAAAGAACCTGATTGTCGCGGAAGAAGCCGACAAGCTTATCGATAACGACGCGGTAAATGCCGAAGCAATAAAACGCGCCGAAAACGACGGAATTATATTTATAGACGAAATAGATAAAATCGCAGGCAAGGGCAATCACGGCGCGGACGTATCGCGCGAGGGCGTCCAGCGCGACATTCTGCCCATTGTAGAAGGCTGTACGGTAATGACCAAGTACGGTCCCGTCAAGACAGATTATATTCTGTTTATCGCGGCGGGTGCGTTCCACGTGTCCAAGGTTGAAGATTTAATTCCCGAATTGCAGGGCAGGTTCCCCATACAGGTAGAACTTAACAGCTTAACCAAGGAAGATTTTATAAATATTCTCACCCAGCCCCAAAACGCTATTACCACGCAGTATTCCGCCCTGCTTGCAGTCGACAACATCGACTTGCATTTCACCGCTGACGCGATAGAAAAGATTGCGGAAATTTCGGAGGACGTCAACTCCACTTCGGAAGATATAGGTGCAAGGCGTCTTCACACCGTTATGGAAAGACTGCTTGAAGATATCTCGTACAATGCGGGCGGTAACGATTATCCCGTAATTCAGGTCGAAGTCAACGCCAAGTACGTTGAAGAACACCTTGAAAACATTATTAAAAACCGCGATTTGAAGAAGTACGTTCTTTAATTCAAAGGAAAATTTTATGATTAACATACCCAAGGGTACAAAGGACGTTTTGCCTTCGCAGTCGCACAAATGGCAGTTTATAGAAGACTGCGCACGCAGTACGGCGCGGGTTTACGGCTTGCGTGAAATACGCACGCCCGTATTCGAACATACCGAGCTTTTCAGACGGGGCGTCGGCGAAACGACCGACGTCGTCAATAAGGAAATGTACACCTTCGAAGACAAGGGCGGAAGAAGTATGACCCTTAAACCCGAAGGCACGGCGGGCGCGGCAAGGCTGTTTATAGAAAACGGGCTTGCAAGCAGTCCTATGCCCGTCAAGACGTTTTATATAACGCCGGCGTTCCGTTACGAACGCCCGCAGGCGGGCAGACTGCGCGAATTTCACCAGTTCGGCATAGAAGTTTTCGGCTCGGCTTCCTGCCGTACGGACGCGGAAGTCATATTCGCCGCTTCGGCATTTTTGAAATCGCTTAAAGTCGGAACAAGGCTCGAATTAAACTCGATAGGCTGTAAGACTTGCCGTGCGGAATACAACAGGGCGCTTAAAGAGTACTTTGCCCCTCATCTTTCCGAAATGTGCGACGCCTGCCGTTCACGTTACGAAAAGAACCCTCTGCGTATGCTTGACTGCAAGGAGGAGGGCTGTAAAAAATTTACTTCGGGCGCTCCTGCAATAACGGATTATTTATGCGGTGAATGCTTTGCGCACTTCGAAGGGGTTAAAAAACTTTTAAATGAAAATGCGGTGGAATTTACCGTTAACCCCCGCATAGTCCGCGGTCTTGATTATTATTCGCGTACCGTGTTCGAATTTGTGTCGGATCAGATAGGGGCGCAAGGTACAGTCTGCGGGGGAGGAAGATACGACGGGCTTTTGGAAGAGTTGGGGGCGAATCCCCTGCCCGCGATAGGCTTTGCCGCAGGTATAGAAAGGCTTATGCTGTTGATGGAAAACAGCGGTTGCCCTTTCCCCGAACCCGAAAAGCCCCGCATATATATTGCGGGCATGGACGAAAATACGCGTTTTGAAGCGTTTAAAATAACGCAGGAACTGAGGACGAAAGGAATATATGCCGAAACCGACCTTATGGAACGTTCGGTAAAGGCTCAGTTCAAGTATGCCGATAAATTGGGCGCGGAATATGTTGCGGTTATCGGGCAGACAGAACTTTCGGACGGAGCGGTCAACGTCAAAAAAATGTCGGACGGAACGCAGTCGTCAGTTAAAATAACCGAAATATACACATACTTATCAAAAAACCAATAAGGAGATAAAATTATGGTTGAACAGGTAAATAAAGAAAAATTCGACGAATTGTTGAAGGGGGACAAGCCCGTCGTATGCGATTTCTTCGCAACGTGGTGCGGACCTTGCAGAATGCTTGCGCCCGTCATTGACGGGTTAAGCCAAAGCTTCGGCGACAAAGCCGTCTTCGTAAAAGTGGACGTAGACGAAAATGCGGAACTTTCCGTACGTTACGGAATTATGTCGATACCGCTTGTCGCAATTTTCACAAACGGCGAGCTTGCGGCTAAGTCGCTCGGCTATATTTCCAAAACCGAAGCCGAAAAATTTTTAAACGATAACCTTTAATAAAAAACCGTACAAGGAGCAGTACTATGATAGACCTTACCTTAATAGGACAGACCGACCCCGAAATAGCGCAGGCGCTTAAACTCGAACTCGAACGTCAGCAGAATAATATCGAACTTATCGCCAGCGAAAATTTCGTATCGCCCGCGGTGCTTGCCGCGGCGGGAAGCCACCTTACAAACAAATATGCCGAAGGTTATCCCGCACACCGTTATTACGGCGGATGCCAATACGTCGACATAGCCGAAGATTTGGCGAGGGAACGCCTGAAACAGCTTTTCGGTTGCGAGTACTGCAACGTCCAGCCCCATTCGGGCGCAAGCGCAAACCTTGCGGTACTTTTTGCTGCTTGTCAGCCGGGCGACACGGTTATGGGTATGAACCTTGCCCACGGCGGACACCTTTCGCACGGTTCGCCCGTAAACATTTCGGGCAAATATTTCAACATCGTTCCCTATGGCGTAAGCGAGGGAGCGGAAGTAATTGACTACGACGAAATGGAAAAAATCGCTTTGGAGTGTAAACCCAAGGTCATCATTTCGGGGGCAAGCGCCTATCCGCGCGTAATCGATTTTAAGAGAATAAGGGAAATCTGCGACAAGTGCGGTGCGCTTATGATGGTTGATATCGCGCACATTGCGGGGCTTGTGGCCGCGGGCATTCACCCGTCGCCCGTACCCTACGCCGATTTCGTTACGACTACGACGCACAAGACCCTCCGCGGTCCCCGCGGCGGAGTAATTATGTGCAAGGAAGAATGGGGCAAGGCGATAGACAAGGCTATTTTCCCCGGTATACAGGGCGGACCGCTTATGCACATTATAGCGGCAAAGGCGGTTGCGTTTAAGGAAGCGCTTTCACCCGAATTTAAGGAATACCAGAAGCAGATAGTTTTAAACGCTTCGGCTATGGCGGAAGAATTTAATGCGCGCGGAGTAAAAATGGTGTCCGGCGGAACGGACAACCACCTCATACTTTTAAATCTTACCGACAAAAATATGACGGGCAAGGAACTTGAAAAGCTTCTCGACGAAGTGCATATCACGGTAAACAAAAACGCCGTGCCTTTCGATACGCAAAAGCCTTTCGTAACTTCGGGCATACGCGTAGGAACGCCTGCAATGACTTCCCGCGGGATGAAGCAGGCGCAGGCAAAGAAAGTGGCTTCGCTTATAGCCGACGTTATTGAACGGCGTGAAGGCGCGTTTGAAAGCGTCAAAGCCGAAGTCGCAAAGCTGTGCAAAGAGTTCCCTCTGTACCCCGACTGTGTGAGATAAAAAGTTTAAAAGAAAGCCGTTAAGGCTTTCTTTTTTTATACTTAATGAAAACAGGACGATATTAGATAAGTTTAGGACACAGTTATTGACATTGCCCGTTTATGGTCTTATTATGATTAAAATCGCAAGATAAATATATCGGGGGAAAATATGAAAAGCAATATTCGGGAAATAAGGATAAACACATCGTTAAACAACAACGAATGCGTTTATCTTCTTCCGCAAGGGAACAATAAAATCGAAGCGAGAGTTTCGGATAATAACACGGATAGTTTAATCGGCAGTTTAAGTATGAAGGCTTACATTCTGCCTCCTAAAGAATACATTTCGGGTTTACAGAGTTACATTGCCGGAAGCCCGAACGCGCCTGCATTTTTTATTCCCGTAATCACTTTCAATTTTGCGCTTATGTCTAAATTGGGCGAAGTGGTAAGCGCAGGTATAAAATTCAACGCTTATCCCGCAAACAACGCAAGGTGCGTTATGCGTAAGTTCGATAACGGAACAATCGGTGAAAATATTTCATATGACGACGACGGTTATTTTGATTTAACGCCTGTAATTTCTTCTGCCGTAAAGGGCAACGTAACTTTATGTATCTATAACGAGAACGCGGGCGTTGTAAAAAATTTTTCAAGCAATGAAAACGACGACATAACGCTCCGTCCCGTATTGACAGTTACTTACATACCTTTCGAGTCGGCTTTGACGGGTCAGGAATATTTAGAATCAAATGCGGGCGAAATTGCCTGCAACATAGATATTTTAAAGGGTATACCGTACATAAGCCGTCGTCTGCTCAGTCTCGGCGGTTTAAAAATGCCGCTCAATCTTTCTTTGAATTACAATACAAAAAACGTAAGCGACGGCATTTTAAATAAAAACGGGTTGCCTGTCGGCTGGCTGACCGATTATAACCTTTACTGCTACCCTGAGACATATACCGACGATTCCGGCAGGGCAAAAAAATATTACGTCTACCTTGACGGTCAGGGTCAAAGGCATATTTTCAGATATGCCCAAAACAGTACTGCGCTGTGGGCGGACTGCCGCGGGACGGGACTGTTATTGGAAGAGACTTCAAACGGAACAAAAATTTTCGACGAAGACGGAAATAATATGCTTTTCGACAGCCGCGGAAGGCTTAATAGAATTACGCAGAAAATGTCGTCTGCGGTAAACGCCGTAACCGACGTAACGTATGTTGACGAAAATTCTTTCCGCATACTGTCCGTAAAGGACGGAATGAACCGCACCGCAACCTTTAAGTACGGCGTATCGTCGGTTACGGTATCATATAACGGCGTCGAAAAAGTAACATTAAATAAAGACGCTAACGGTTTTATTGCAAATATAGTCCGCAAAAGCGGGGCAACAACCGAAACGGACAATTTTATATGCGACACAAACGGGGCGGTAACTTCTATTACCGCATCCAACGGCGAAGAATTGAGGCTGACCTTCATAGATTCGGTAAGAATTTCACGGCTTTATTGCTTACAGAACGATAAAACTTTTAATTTCGCTTACAGTTATTTGCAGACCACCGTAGCGGACAATAAAGGCGTAACGCAGATATACAACTTCAACGAAGACGGAGAAATTATCAACAGCTATGAAAAGGACGGCGATGGGCAGAGCAACATAGGCTTTGTCGACAGGGATTCCTGTCAGTATTATTCGGGTATACTGCTTGATAAAAATTTCAATAAATTTGTATTCGGCTGTATTCCCGCTTTAATGCTGGACAATGTGACAGAACCGAAATTTTATATGTCGCAAAGCTTGATTTGTTACAACGTCACGGTTAAAGATTTTGCCGTGTTTTCCGCGCGCGTAAAAGTGGAAAACGCTTATAAGCAGACGGTCGGCGAAGCTTCTGAGATAAGGATAGAGCTTTGGGACTCGCTATCGCCCGAAAACAAACTGTGCGAACTTAAATTTAACCCCTTTGCCGAAGGCGTGCAGATAGCGGCAAAGCCGTTTGTTACCGTATTGGACCGCGATATGGCGGGTCATCTTTTAAAACTTAAAATTTATATTAACTGCCGCGCCGCAAAAATAACGCTGTTCGGTCTTTGCTTAGGACCGATGAACAGCTCTGTCAACAGACTTTGTTGCAACAAATATTTAAGTTACGGCTCATATCCGAATATTGAAGACGGTTACTATATGGACACAAACACGGGCGTCGATTTCGGTCAGGGCGTCAGCGCGGACGGCGACATTATTTTGCATACCGAAGACTATCTCGCCAACGCGAAAAATTATCAGACGCGCGTAAACGGTAAATGGAATTTCTGGTACGACAGAAAGCGCAAAGTCGTTGCAGGCGTTACGGACGCAACGGTTAACTTTGCAAACGGTTACTCTTTAAGTTTTTCGGATACCGTATTCAACGAGCTTACTGTCAATAACTCAACCGACGTATCCTGCTTACGGAAAACATATTCGTCCACGGGCGAACATTATCTTACAGTCCGTCAAACCGACTACAACGACGCGATAGACACAAAGGAAAATTATTATTACTACGACTTTTGTTACAATTTGATAAAATCGCAGAACGACAGAACTGTATGCCAAAACACCTATAACACGGACGGATATCTCACGCGTGAGAAAACGGCTATGAACGCAACGCCCGCGTACAACATAATCACTGACTATACCTATTCCGGCAACTATCCCGTTTCCGAAAAGAATTATCTCTCTTCGACAGTGTCTGCAACGTCTTACGGCTACGACGCGTTTGGCAATATGATAAAGACTACCGCACCCAACTCGTTTGTAACCGACTACGCATACGATACTTTTGGCGACAGGCTTGAAAGCGTAAGCGGAACGATAGACGGCACGCTGAACAAAAACGGCATAACATATTCCGGCGGTAAAGTCGTAAAAGCGTCGCACAACGGTTTCAATTACGAATTCGGCTACGACAGCCGCGGCAATATAAACACGGTAAAGATAAACAACACGCAGTATCTGAGAAAGACATATACCTACACGGACAATACGGATACGGTACTCACATATTACGGCTCGGATACAATACCGCACGGCAAAATATATGACAAGTACAACCGCCTTGTCAAACTGGACGGATCTACATTTATCTATTCTTCGCCGACAAACGAAAAAGAGCTGAAAGCGACGTATTCGGCGACCAACTTCAACAGCGCGGGCTTCCCCGTAAACTCCGCAAGTCTGCTGTATAAAGTGATAGACAAATACGCGGGTTCCGAAACGAAGTACCGCTATAACATATTAAACAACATTACTTCTGTGGAAGAAACGCTCGCGAATGGGAAAAAGCTTGAATACGGGGTAGAATATAACGCGCGCAATCTGCCCGATAAGGTAACCTATTCTTACGACGGCGCGGTAATACAGACGCTTAAGTTCGCGTACGGCACCGACAGTATGCAGAGCAGCAGTGAAGTCAAGAGTACCACCTTAAAGTACATAAACACGACAATGCTGTTGACAACGGAAAAGGACAAATTGGACAGAATAGCCGTAGAAAAGTATACGCAGGGCTATTTTGATTACACGAAATCGTACACCTATTATGAGGACAATACGCATACAGACGGCACGACTAATTTTGTAAAGAGCTGTACTACGCAGTTCCGCTTCAACGGCAAGGACACATATTCGAATGCGGAAGCGTACGAGTACGATAAAAACCGAAATATAACCAAACGCACGCATACGCGTTCGGGAACGTCGAACGAAACGACATACGTTTACGACGGTTACAACCGCCTGACAAGGGAAAACAATCAGGCTTTGGGCAAGAGCTGGACATACAGCTACGACGCGGGCGGAAA
>CAJUNJ010000017.1 GCA_910587825.1 uncultured Christensenellaceae bacterium | reverse complement strand
CCTGGGCCCACTGATTAAGAGTCAGTTGCTCTACCAACTGAGCTAAAGGTGCATTGCTTATATAAAAACGGCGGACCGTTTTGTTTGCGTTTTCCCAAAAAATTGGGAATGGGAGTGGTGATCCATCCGAGATTCGAACCCGGGACACCGTGATTAAAAGTCACGTGCTCTGCCTGCTGAGCTAATGGACCGAATATTGGCTGGGGTGGCAGGATTTGAACCTACGAATGCGGGAATCAAAATCCCGTGCCTTACCGCTTGGCGACACCCCAACGCACGGGCGCAAGCCCGAAAATTAAATGGGGCGGGCGACAAGTTTCGAACTTGCTGCCTCCAGAGCCACAATCTGGCGCTCTACCGATTGAGCTACGCCCGCCATATTTTGTTGGTGCGCCTGGAGAGATTCGAACCCCCGACACACGGCTTAGAAGGCCGTTGCTCTATCCTACTGAGCTACAGGCGCGTTTCGCATCGGTTTGCGGTGCGCTTTGCCTTAAAAGCGTTGGAGCGGGTGATGGGAATCGGACCCACGCAACCAGCTTGGAAGGCTAGTGTTCTACCATTGAACTACACCCGCATAGTTACGCAAGCATTCCGCACAACTCAATGCTAAAAGATTATATCAAATCAAATTTTTGCTGTCAACTTATTTTTAAAGCTAAAAGGCATAATTTTACAATAAATATATAGAGCCGTACGCCTGAGGCGTACGGCTTTAAACTTAAGTTTTATCTTCGGGTATTTTTTCTTGTTGCTTTTTATTCTTTTTGCGCTTATCCGACGTCGCTATATACAGCAGATACCCGACGGCAATCAGTACGAGTATTACGACAATCAGAATGAGAACGACCGTCTTTGTGTTGTTCTTTTCGCTATGCCCGGGGTCGGGAATAATGTTGGGGTCGTTGTTGTCCTCTATTATATACTCCGTCAGAAAGCCGTCCGCGACGTAACCGACGTGCGTGGTCTTGTCCTCGGTCATATACATTACTTCATAGAATGCCGAACCGAGAACTCCGTCGTATTCGAGTTTGTTGAGAACCGACACAATCATACCGGCGGCATTCGAGACAGACGACGTGCCTATAATGACGTAGGGAGTGGCGTATATTCTGTTGCCTATAACCGTTGCGTTGTCGAACTCTTTTTCAACGTAACATTCAACTTCGGTTTCCTTGGTTTTAGATTGAAGGAGAATATAACTTGTATCGCCGATTGCAATTATGGAAGCGTTGCCCGTATTGCACAGAAACAGTGCGGTAATTTTTTCTTCCGTTTTTAACGTCTTGCCGGCGTTGAAGAAATCGCCGTCGAGAGAGGTTAAGTCGACTTCGGTCATATACGTGCCCGCTTCGACTTCGACAAATTTCAATGACGTCTTTTTAAGCTCCGCAGGGGAATTGCCTATGCATATTTTCTGCGTTGCCGTAAAGTCGGCGTATTCAAGCGATATTTCCGTGGCTTCGGCTCCGTCAATCGAATATAAAACATTTCCGCCGAGCGCATAGAGTTTTTCACCGTAGATTTTAAGGTCGGAATAGACGCCTTCGAAAGGTGTGTGTTCGTGCGTGTCGGAATTGTACGCCGTAAGTTCGCCGTCGTTCAAATCGTAGATAAAGCCGTTATGTCTCAATAAATCTATTTCTTCGCCGAATTGGTACTCGGCTTTTTCACTGTCGGGAAGAGTGAATGTTCCGCTTACCGTGGAGTAATACAAAATTCCGTCCGAATAATCAAGCTTTTCTACTTTTTCTTCGAATTCGTATTGGGTAAGATTGCCTTCGCCGTATACCAAAACGGTATTACCGTCTGCAAACGCATAAGTCTCTCCGTCCACCGCATAGTCGGTAAGCGACGTAAAAGTAAGCGCCTTGACGAAGTCGCCGTTGTCGGGATATATTGTGTCGCCTGCTTCCGCAAAGGCGGCAATTCCGCCCTGCGCCGATAAGGCAAGCAACAATGGAGCTATCAATACTGCTGAACGTTTCACGATTGAATTATACCACACTTATGTTTAATTTGTAAACTGTGACAAGCAAATCACAAAAAAATTATTAAAAAAATTTAATTTAATTTTTAATTTGTACATAAACTGTCATATTTGACGGTTATAATAAAACCGAAAATAAAAAACATATGTTCGTTTATGTTTTGAATAAACGGCGGCAGTTCCGTCGGGAGAGTGTAAAATTGAAAGTTAAGATGCTGTTGAAATTTTATTTTTGCGCAGACAGCCTTAATAAGGCGTTTGACAATATCATTTTAAAAAGGGCGTGCGCGTACGGCGAGGTGGGGCGGGATACGTTTGAAAGCATATGCGCGCTCATCGGCGAGAAAACTATGCTGAGCGGACTGTGGAGTTACATAGACGCGGTGGTGCGGGCTATGCCCGACGGCGACGTGCCGTTGCTTGAAGAATACGCGCTGTTGCGTACGGGATTAAAATGCGTAGAAGCGGAACGTGCCAAGGCTATGCGCCGCGCCGCGGTAAAGTTTGCGAGAAGGGCGTTGAGGCTTGAAAACTTCGGCAAAGAAATCAAAGCGGTTGAAAGGTATTGCAGTCTTTTAAACGGCGTTACTTGTCTGGTCTGAAATACTTTGATTTTCTGCCCGTCAGATACAGTATGAAAAGAGCCGCCGCCGCCAGCGCGGAAAGCGCAAGCGCGATTATTACCGTTGTGTTTGTTTTGCCCTTGTTTTCCGCGGGAGGCTGTTCGGTTTCGTCTGTGGGGATTTCGTTTAACGGATAATCGTCGTTGGCGCCGTAGACGTAACCGAAAGCGCCGTTATAGTATACGTAAGAATATGCCGTCGCCCCGGAATAGTATGTTCCGTAGAACGCAGCCGTGACGTTAAGCGCGTCAAGCACGGGTAGAGAACCGACGGGCGGGTCGGCTTTGAAAGTTACCGTAACCGGTCTGTTCAGGTAAATATTTTCGGGCGGGGTTTCAAGCGGGGTAAGCTTTTCGGAAAGACAGTATCCGTAAAGAGCGCGGTACTTGTCGTTGTCTTCCGCGTACTTTACGTAATACCATTCGCCTTCGGTTGAAAGAATTTCCACGCAATATGTATAAGGTATGGTAAACAGCGCGTAATTCAAATCCTTTCTTTCGCAGAAGTAAACGTCCCGTGCGTCGGCGCGCGCGTATCTCGGCGCGGCGGCGCGGGCTGTCCGTGTGCCTGCGGGCATAAAAATTATAAACGCCGCAAGAATGCAGCAAGTTAAAAACTTAACGGCTTTCATACCCGATAATTATAAATTAAAAAATATTAAAAAATTATTGTTTTTTTGTCTGAAAAGGTCTTATGAGGAAGGAAGATATTTTAAACAGGCTTTCCGCCGTCGAAAACGAAATAAAAAGACGGCGCAGGGACTGCGAAAATTTAAACGGTTATAACAGGGGCAAAAGGCACAAAAAGCAGATTGCCTTTCACAAGTGCAAAAAGCGCAACCGATGGGTGTTCGGCGGCAACCGCTCGGGGAAAACCGAGTGCGGAGCCGTGGAGTGTCTGTGGATGTTGAGGGGGATACACCCTTACCGTAAGAACAGGCGCGATGCGTTCGGTTGGGCGGTGTCGCTTTCTACGCAGGTACAGCGCGACGTGGCGCAGGCGAAAATTCTGCACTATCTGCCGAAAAGCTGGATTGCCGAAATTACTATGCTTTCGGGCAGGCGCGACAGTCCGTCGGGCGGGGTTATCGACCAGATAAAGATAAAAAACGTTTTCGGCGGAATTTCCACGCTCGGCTTCAAAAGCTGCGACCAGGGCAGGGAAAAATTTCAGGGTTCTTCGCTCGACTTCGTCTGGTTCGACGAGGAACCTCCCCGCGACGTATACGAAGAGTGCCTTATGCGCGTTATGGATAAGCGCGGGGATATTTTCGGTACTATGACCCCGTTGAAGGGCAAGACCTTTATTTATAGCGAAATTTATCTCAACAGAAAAAACAACCCCGAAGTCTGGCACGAGTTTATGAACTGGGCTGACAATCCTTTCTTGCATAAGCAGGAAATAAAGTTGTTGGAAAGCGCGCTTGACCAATCTGCGCTGGACGCGAGGAAGTACGGAAAATTTTCGGAAGGGGCGGGGCTTGTATATCCCGAATTCGACGAAAAAATTCACGTCGTCAAGCCGTTTTCGATACCGCCGGACTGGCAGGATAAAATTTCGATAGACCCCGGTCTCAATAACCCGCTGTCGGCGCATTGGTACTGTGTGGATTGGGACGGCAACGTATACGTCGTAGCCGAACATTTCGCAAGCGGAAAGGATATAGACTTTCACGCCGAAGCCATTAAGCGTATAAGCAGGCGTCTTGGCTGGAAGACGGACGGCAGGGACAGGCTGTACGCGCTTATAGACAGCGCGGCGGGACAAAGGACGCTGGCTTCCGCAAAGAGCGTTGCCGAACTCTTTTACGAACGCGGGATAGTTGCGGACACAAAGGTGAACAAGGACGTGTTTACGGGCATAGCGCGTGTCAAAAGTTATCTTTGCGGCGGCAACGGGTGCGGAAATATTTACATATTTTCGGACTGCGTAAATATGATTGACGAATTTATGCGTTACGCCTGGGGCGAAGGGGATTCGCCCGTCAAGAAGGACGACCACTGTATGGACGAGCTCAGGTACTATCTTATGAGCCGTCCCCAGCCCGCCGAACGCGAACAGCCTCCGCTTGCGCCTATTGCCGCGGACAAGCAGAGAAGAATAAGAAATAAAAGGAGGAGCGTTGCAGATTAGTTATGGAAGAAGACGTTATAGCGGCTTTGAAAAAGTGCGCAACGGGGTTAAGCGCCGACGAAGTGGTGGAGGAATTTACCGTAGAGGACGGCGAACTTAAACTTGTAAAAAAGAAAGTTACCAGGCGGGATATTCCGCCCGACCTCAAAGCCGTCAAAATGCTGATGGACGAAGGCGGGATTGACGGACTTTCGGATGCGGAGCTGGAAGCGGAACGCCGTAGACTTATAAAATTATTAAAGGAGAATGAAGATGGATGAACTAAAAATGCAGGCCGAAAGCAAGCTTGCGGAGGAAGTTTTAAACGACTTTCTGAACAGACAGGAAGAGCGCAGGTTTTTGGAGAGGGGCTGGCAACTGAATATGAATTTCGTATGCGGCAACCAATACTTCGATATAGACTCTTCGGGAGAGATTTACGAGGAGAGCAAAAAGTTTTACTGGCAGAACAGAAGGGTATTCAACCATATTGCCACTACTGTGGAGACGCGCTGTTCGAAGCTCGGCAGAATACGCCCCGCGCTGTCGGTGCGGGCGGCTTCCGAAGAGGAGAGCGACAGACATTCGGCATCGCTTGCCTCCGCCATACTTTCGGCGGTTGCGGGGGACTGTGATCTGGACGGCGTGATTTCGGACGCGACGGTGTGGTCGGAGACGTGCGGTACTGCGTTTTATAAAATAATATGGGACGGGCGTTCCGGCTGTGCCGTGGGCGTTACGGACGACGGGCAAAAACTTACCGAAGGCGGAGTCAAGGTGGCGGCGGTTCCTCCGTTCGAAATTTATCCGTTTTCGCTTTCGGAACAGTCGCTGTCCGCTCAGCCGAGCATAATACACGCGCAGGCGCTTCCCGTCAGGGATATTTACACGGCTTACGGCGTGCAGATTGAAGGCGTCGATATCGAGGACATTGCCTATTCGCGCAGGGATATGCGCGCGTCAAAGGCGGTAAAGCACGGTTACGGGCTTTTAATCGAAAGGTACGAACGCCCCACCGAAGACAGACCCTGCGGAAGACTGACGGTCGTTGCGGGCGGAAAAGTTCTTTACGACGGGGAGCTTCCTTACATAAACGGCGACGGAGGGGAAAGGGCGTACCCATTTGTAAAACAGACGGCTTTGCCCCTTGCCGGCAGTTTTTTCGGAACAAGCGTTGTGGATCGTCTTATACCGTTGCAACGGGCATATAACGCGGTCAAGAACAGAAAACACGAATTTTTAAACAGGATTTCTATGGGAACGGTCGCGGTGGAGGACGGCTCGGTAGATACAGACGAGCTTGCCGAAGACGGACTTATGCCCGGCAAAATAATAGTTTACAGACAGGGCGCAAAGCCGCCCGAGATGCTGACTTTGGGAAGCGTACCCGCAGAGTTCGGCGAAGAGGAAAAAAATATCCTTGCCGATTTTGCAAAGGTGTCGGGTACGGGCGAGCTTACCGACAATGCCGACAGCTTTGCGGGCATTACTTCGGCGACGGGTTTACAGCTTATCATCGAACAGGACGAGTCGAGAATGGAGTACGCCTACCAGCAGATAAAGCGGGCGTTGAAGGATATAGGACGGCAGATATTGCGCCTTTACCGCCAGTTTGCAACCGACGTAAGACTGCTTAAATACGCGGGCGGGAACAATGCTTTAAGCATTATATATTTCAAAGGAAGCGACATATCTTCCGACGACGTGGTGCTTGACGCCGACAGCGAATCCAACCTTTCACCCGCACAGAGACGGACGGTGGTTTACGATATGCTGGACAGGGGACTGTTTTCCGACGAAAACGGCAGGCTTACCGCTTCGGCAAAAAACAAGGTGCTTGAAATTTTGGGTTACAAGGGCTTTGCGGGCGAGCGTGATTTGGGCAGGCTGCACGCAGGCAGGGCGGATGAAGAAAACCTTAAAATGCTTAAAGAGCGGTGCGAAGTCAAAAAGTACGACGACCACGCCGTCCACATTGCCGAACATACGGCTTATCTGCTTACGGAAAAACTTTCCGCGGAAGCCGAAGACACAATATGCACGCATATAGATATGCACAGAAATCGAATTAAGGAGAACGAAAATGAAAGAACGGATAACGACAGAACCCGCGGATAACCGCGAAGACATAAATACCGTACAGCCCGACAAGGACAATTCCGTAAAGGACTTGAAAGCAACGGCAGACCCCGCGCAGGCGGACAACGACGAAAAAGCTGCGGCAGTGCTTAAAAAGTTCAAAGACGTACAAACCCTTTGCAAGGCTTACTCCGACCTCGAAGCCGAATTCACCCGGCGCAGTCAACGGCTGAAAGAGTTGGAGAAAGGGAACAAAGAGGACTTACCGCCCGACGGGGCGGAAAGCCCGCTCTCCCAAGACGGTGAAAAAAAGCTTATCGACAGCGCCCTTTCCAACGCCAAAGTGCGGGAAGCGGTTATAGGCGAATACCTTAAAAGCGTATCCGCGTCGAAAAGCGTGCCTTTGGTCGTAGGCGGAAGCGGGGTATCTGCACCGCGCAGGGAAATAAAGTCCGTCAAGGAGGCGGGCAGACTTGCGCAAAGGTTTTTAGATTAATAAATATAAGGAGAATTTTTAATTGATTACTATTCAGAACGCCGATGCGGCGTTAAAGGACTATTATCTCGACGCCGTTTCGGCGCAGCTTAACGAAGGGATTTCACCTTTCTTTACGGCGGTTGAAAAGAATGCGGACAGCGTCTACGGCAAGGACGTAAAACTTGCGGTCGTACGCGGTTATTGCGGTAACGTAATTGCGGGGGCGGAGGACGGCGACTTGCCCGACCCCTTCAAAAACAGATACGCAAACATAACGGTACCCCTTAAAAATCTTTACGGCACTATTGAAATAAGCGACAAGGCGATACGCGCTTCGCGCGATTCGTCGGGCGCGTTCGTCAATCTTTTAAACGCCGAAATGGAAGGGCTTGTCGCAAGCGCAAAGCAGAATTTCCAGCGTATGCTCTTCGGCGACGGTACGGGCAAATTATGTAAAATCATAAATAAAACGGACAACAAAAATTTCAAAGTAGACTGTGCAAAGCAGTATATGACGGGTATGCGCGTCGACGTATACACGGTTGCGGGCGACGCCGCCGTGGGCGGAACGGGGCTGTTTATAGAAAGCGTAAACCCCGCGGAAGGTACGGTTACGGTCAGCTCGGAAGTATCCGAATACTTAAACAACGGCGCGATTTACGTCCACGGTTCAAAGGATAACGAACTTACCGGACTCGGCGCGATTTTCGACAGCGCGTCTCTTTACGGTTATAGCAAGTCTGCGGATAATTACTTTGCGCCCTATAAAGCAGACGCGGGACACACGCTTACGGAAGCAATGTTAAGCGACGTTCTCGACTATATGGAAGAACACTTTAGGGTGATCGAACCCACAAAGAAAATCGTCAACGGAATCGACATACTGAAAAACAGCCTGCCCAAAAGGGTCTGCGCCTACTGCCGAGTGTCCACCGATAGCGAAGAACAGCAAACGAGCTTCAAGTCGCAAAAGGAATTCTACACCGAGTACATCACAAAGCACGAAGGGTGGATTTTTGCAGGTATTTACGCAGACGAAGGACTGTCGGGAACAAGTATGCGAAAGCGAAAAGAGTTCAACCGAATGATAGCCGATGCGATGGACGGAAAGATAGACATCATCATAGTCAAGTCGGTCAGCCGATTCGCACGAAACGTGGTCGACATCTTGAACATAGTCGAACAGCTCACCTTAAAAGGAATACCCATAATATTCGAAAACGACCACTTAAACAGTATGGATGACCAAGCAGGAACAAGAATGCGACTGCTTATGAGTGCAGCCGTAGCCGAGGACTTCTCGCAGAATTTAAGCGACTCGGTAAAGTGGGGCAAAATACGGCGAATAGAGCAAGAAAAGTATCCGTGCGTAAAAACCTACGGCTACCGAATAAAAGACCATAACTACGAAATCTACGAGCCAGAGGCACAAATCGTAAGGTTTATATACAAGACCTACTTGGCGGGGCAGAGTTATGGTCAAATCTGTAAGATGCTGATGGACAGAGAGGTGCTTTCCCCCGGCGGTGTGAAATTATGGAAGACAAGCACGGTATCCTATATACTTGAAAACGAAAAATACAAAGGGGACTTGCATCTGCAGAAGCAAACCTACAGCGACCTTAAATATAGGAAGAGAATCAAGAATACCGAGGGCAAGCAATACTATGTAGAGAATCACCATCAGCCGATTATAAGCAAAACGGATTGGAATAGAGTGCAAAAGGAAAGGGAAATCCGAACAAGCCAAAGGGGATACAGTCCGACAGGCAAAGCAGGCTACTCATCGAAATACGCATTCTCGAACAAGTTATTCTGCCTCGGCTGCGGTAGCAAGTTCCGCAGGCACAAATACGATACGGTACAAAAAACGGTGTACACTTGGGTCTGCATCAACCATAAGCGATACAAAAACTGCAAGCAAGACGCCATAAAAGAAGAAGACCTTGAAAGAACCTTTATAGGTGTTATGAGGGACATCGTAACGGACAAGGACGGATTTATAAACAAGGTCATAGCGAACATCGAAGAGGTGGTAAAGAACCGCCAGAGCGAAACCTCGACCGAAGAAATCGATGCAAAAATCATTTCGATACAAAACGAAATGATAGGCTTGGTAAGGGATATGACGGTGGCGAACACCGCTGAAATCTCCGCAAAGACACAGGAAATGCTCGGCGAAATCGAAAGGCTGAAACATGTAAAGGAAACCACGATAGCCGAAGGATTGGCATTAGAAAGGGACTTGAGCAGAATGGATAACCTACGAGAGATGCTGAACTCGGACGAGTTATTCGACAAGTTCAATGCGGACATCTTCCGCCGAGTAGTGGACAAAGTCCTGATAGACGGAAAGACAGCGACCTTCGTCTTATGCGATGCGGTGCGAATCACTAGACCGATAATCGGAGTAGAAAACGAATAACCATTATAATAATTAAGGAAAGGGACGGTCCGAGTGAAAACAGACCGTCTTTTTTTGCTATACTTTTATGAACGGATATGTTATAATGACAGTACTATAAACAGTAATTTAGCGGAGAAAATTATGAATAGATGTCCGTGGTGTCTTATAAACGAACTTGAAACAAAATATCATGATGATGAATGGGGTGTTCCCGTTTATGACGACGTAAAGCAATTTGAATACTTAATGTTAGAAGCGATGCAATGCGGGTTGAGCTGGGATACTGTACTGAAAAAGCGTGAAATTTTCCGTTCTTGTTTTGACGGTTTTAATTATGAAAAAATTGCTACCTATACCGCCAAGGACATAGAACGAATTATGAACACGGCGGGCGTTATACGCTCACAAAGAAAAATAGAGGCGGTTATAAATAATGCTCGCATATTTCAAAAAATAAGAAACGAGTTCGGTTCCTTTTCACAGTATATTTGGAGTTGGTCGGGTGGTAAGGCGTTACTATATCGCGGACACGAATTAGGAAATCTTCCTGCGTCAAATGAGCTATCCGATAAAATTTCAGCGGATTTAAAAAAGCGCGGAATGAAATTTCTCGGTTCTGTAACAGTTTACGCACACTTACAAGCAAGTGGAATAATTAACGACCATATAAAAGATTGCTATTGTTATAAGCGATTGCTTGAACAATATCCTACACTATACATAGAAAGTTAAATTTCAATTTAGCAGAGAGAGGACGAGTACGCTCGTCCTTTTTTTATGCCCTTAATAGTAGACAAAGGACAGGGCGAATTGCAAAGTATAAAGAGTAGACAAAGGACAGGGCGAATACCTGCGGACAGGCTATGCTTTACAACTTCGAGCCCGAAGTTGCGGGCGGTTCCGACCTGCCCGACCTGCCGGAGCTTCCGCAGGCTTAAAATGCCGATAAGGTAAAAATCAAAGGGTAAGCGGGCGGGACAGGAGGAAATATGGAAGTTAAAAAAATAATAGGTTCGGCATTGAAGATACTCGGCCGCAATTCACTTGCCGCGGACGTTGAGGACGGCGCCGTGCGTGACGCCGAGGGTAGGGAGACCGTCGACACGCTTTTATACTGCTTCAACGCCGTGGAAGACGAGGTGGCGAGAAAGTACGTGCCTTTGTCGGCAAAGGAAGAACTTAAATCATTCGACGGAAAATATTATTATTCGTCCTTTTCGCATCCGCCCGTAACGGTAAAAAAAGTGCGGGCGGACGGCAAAGAAATAGCGTTTGAACTTATGCTTGAATATCTGTTTGCGGACGCGGATAAAATCACCGTTGAATACACGTACGCGCCGACGGGTAAAAGTATCGACGGCGAAAGCGATTTCGGCGCCGAAAGCTGTCGTATGCTTGCTTTGGGTACGGCGTCGGAATACTGTTTTATCAACGGCGAGATAGAAGCAGCCGAGCTGTGGGAAAAGAAGTACCGCGGAGAAATAGACGGCTTACAGCGCAGTCTGCCGGAGTGCGGAAGCATACCGCCGAGGAGATGGGTATGAGTTACAGGGTCAAGGTTGACCTGCTTGCGGACGGAAAGGCAAAGCCCGTCGGGTGCAGGGTATGCGCCGACGGACTTGTCCCCGCCGAGTCCGTCTACGGCTATTCGGGCTACGTGCCTGCGGGGGTAAATTTTGCGGGATACGCACAGGGCGCGGGCAGGTACTTCGTCTGCGATAACGACGCCGTCTATGTGTCGGGCAACGGCAATTCTTTCGTAAAACTCGACGACGCTTCGGGTACGCCCTTTCTTATCGAAGAAATTAAGGACGGCGCGCCACGCGCGGCGTTGATTTGCGGAAGCCGTGCGTTCACGCATACGGGTACGGTATACTCCGCGTTCGGATACGGGGCGGATTTGAAGTGCGGGGTTATGCGCCGCGGCAGGCTGTTCGGTTCGGACGGAAGCAAAATTTTATGGTCGGGCGCGGGCGGTATAGACGATTGGAAGCAGTGTATGGAAGGCGGCGGAAGTCTGACGCCGGATTCCGGACAGGGCGAAGTTCTCGAATTGACCGAATACGGCGATAAGCTTATCGCGGTCAGAAAGTACGGGCTAACGGTGCTTAACTTTTACGGCACTCCGGAAAATTTTTCGGTGGATATTGCGGGCGCGGAAGCGGACGGAATTTACAAAGGTACAGCGCGCGTTGCGGGCGGAAAGCTTTTGTTCTTTACTTCTTCGGGACTGAAAAGTTACGACGGAACGCAGGTTAAGGCTGTAAAGCACAGGTTTGCCGAAGACGTATCTTCGCCCGTATGTTCGGCTGTGCTTGCGGGCAGGTACTATCTCGGGTGCAACAGCGCACATTTAAACGGCGGGGCTGTGCTGTGTTACGACCCCGACGCGGGGGACAGTTACCTTATAGATGCCGATGCGCGCGCGATGTGTACGGCGGAAGGTTGCGTGCGCGTGTACAACGCCGAAGGCGCGCACAAAATAGAGGGCGGGGGCAGGTTTACTTTCGAAAGCGGGGTTACCGATTTCGGGACGCAGGGTTTGAAGACGGTTAAACGCATATTCGTAAATTCCGACGGGGTAGACGTCGTTATAAGCAACGGCGCTGTGTCGCGCAGGTTTTATTCGGCAAGCGGGATAATCCGCCCCAATCTACGCGGTAAAAGCTTTACAATAAAACTTTCTGGCAAAAACGCCGTCTCGGCGCTCAGTGCGGAAGCGGAGGTTATGGATGCTGTTTGACATTATAGAAATTACCGACGAAGAACTTAAAGCGCTGTCGGTTGTGCAGATGAAGATGCTGCGCACCGCCCAACAGAAGAAAGACGAGTTGGAGCGCAAAGCCGATAAGGAGCTTAAAATGTATATGCTTGCCGCACTCAATTCGGGTATGAAAAATTCTACGCTTATCGCCCATAAGGAGCGGGAGCTTAAAGACGAGCTTCAATTTCAGACGGCTGTTCTGGTTGACAATCTCATATACAATATGAGCTTAAACGAACCGACGGGCGGCGGCGATACCGGCGGCGAAGGGGGCGACGAAAGCGCCGGATACATAGTCGATTACAACCTGTCTTACAACGAACGCTACGTAATCGTGCGCGATTTCTACCTCGCTATACCCGACACTGACGAACGCCTTGCGCTGTACGGCGCGGACGAGGTGGCGAAAAAGTACCTGTCAAGTTACTATTCGACACTGTACAGTGTGCTTGCAACGTACAGTAAATAGAAGCTTTTTTCAAAGCGGGGAAGGGCGCACGCGCAATATTTTGCGCGTGCGTCTTATGCGTATATGCCGAAATTAAATGTAAGCAATGCTTTTTTCGGGTTGCGCGAATTAATTACTTTACAAATTTTTTGTTTTTTGGTATAATCTTCCTTATGAAAACGGCTGACGACTGGCAAGATTATAAAATAACGGCGACTTCCGACGGAATGAAGCTTGAAAGGTGGAAGGACGTCGTTCTTCTCCGTCCCGACCCGCAGGTCATATGGAAGGGCGAAGACCTCTCTCTGCGCGACGGTATACACGCCGTATACAGGCGCAGCGAAAAAGGAGGCGGGGGTTGGGACGTAAGGCGCGCATTCCCCGCGGAGTGGGTAATTTCCTACCGCGACCTTAAATTCAAAATAAAGCCTATGGGCTTCAAGCATACGGGGCTTTTCCCCGAACAGGCTGTAAACTGGAACGTGATGCGCCTGCTTATTGAAAACGCCCTTAAAACGCGCGGGGAAGTTAAGGTCTTGAATCTGTTTGCGTATACGGGCGGGGCTTCGGTTGCGTGCGCCAAATCGGGCGCGCTTGTCACGCACGTGGATGCGGCGAAAGGAATGGTCGAACGTGCGGGAGAAAACGCAAGGCTTTCGGGCGTGGACAGCGGGATACGGTATATAGTGGACGACTGTATGAAGTTCGTCACCCGCGAAATTAGACGGGGCAACCGCTACGACGCGGTAATTATGGACCCGCCGAGCTACGGGCGCGGACCCAACGGCGAGATGTGGAAGATAGAAGAAAACCTGTTCGGCTTTGTTGCCGACTGCGCAAAGCTTCTGAACGATAAACCCATTTTCTTTCTCATAAACAGTTACACGACGGGGCTTCAACCCGAAGTTCTTAAAAATATTTTAAAACTCAATTTAAGGGGCTTTGACGGAAGCTTCGACGCTTATGAAGTGGGTATCCCCACGGAAGAGGGAATCAACCTGCCGTGCGGGGCAAGTTGTATTTATATAGGAAGAGGCAATTAATGGAAGATAACGAGCTTATAATTTTATACGAAGACAATCACGTTATAGTCGTTCTTAAACCCCAGAACGTGCCTTGCTGTCCGGACGAAAGCGGGGACGACAACCTGTTGGACTGCGTTAAGCGTTACGTAAAAACAGCGTACAACAAGCAGGGCAACGCCTACATAGGGCTTGTCCACCGCCTTGACAGACCGACGGGCGGGGTTATGGTTTACGCCAAAACTTCCAAGGCGGCTTCGAGACTCGGCGAACAGATGAAAAACGGCGGGTTCGAAAAGAGATACGTTGCCGTGCTGTGCGGCGTTCCGTCCAAAAAGCGGGGTACGCTTGAAAACTATCTCAGAAAAAATTCGGTAAACAACACCGTTTACGTCTGCACGCAGACGGAGGAGGGGGCGAAGTTTGCTTCTCTCGATTACGAAATAACAGGCGAAAGCGGCGGGCTTTCGCTTGCGGACATAAATCTTCACACGGGCAGAACTCACCAGATACGCGTGCAGACTGCGGCAATAAACGCCCCCGTATACGGTGATATGCGTTACGGCGGGGAAAAGGCGGTAAAGGGCAAACTTGCGCTGTGGGCGTATTCGCTTAGGTTTACTCACCCGACGACGGGCGAAAAGCTCCGCTTTATCGCCGAACCGCCCAAAGACGGCTCGCCCTGGAATTTATTTGACATTAAGTTGAAATAGAAAACAAAAGCGATTGACAACGCTGATTTAATATTGTAAAATGTTTAAGATTAACGGTAATTTAATATCGGAGCAATTTTATGAAACATAAGACTTTTAAAATTTCAATATTGACGCTTGTGCTCACTCTGCTTATGGCGCTTTCGGCGTTCTTTACTATTAATTTTATGCCCGCGAAGGCGAGCGGTACGGTCACCGTGAACGGAACCAACGTGTTCACTTCTACGGGCGACGCCGAAGTAATCGCGCACAGGCAGGGCGACGGCGAAGACGCTAAGTATTACACTATGTTCACTTTTGCCGACGGCGAAGACGCGGTGTCTTACAGAAGGAATCTTGCATACAACTGGATTGAATCGGAAAAGAGCGGCGACCGCGAAAACGGAAGCGAAACAACGGCCGTAAGCAAGATGTTCGGTATGGAAATCGGATTTGCTTCGGTAACGTTCGAAAAGTTTACAATCGCTTTCGAATCCCAGCAGTACAACAAGACCAAGGACAATAAGTCCGTAAACTATATCGTTTTCTTCCCCGCGGGAGAAGGCAAATTAAACGTTGCCGTGACCGACGACAAGGACGTTACGAAAGACGAAGCGGACGCAAAGCAGATCAGTTCGGATTTTATTGAAATTAAATTTACCGAAAAGGCGGACGGCGAGTACAGACTTACCGTAGGCAACGACGGCGGGGAAAGCGTGGAAGGCGTTTTCAAAAACGTAAGCGGAAATTACGCAAGGTCGTCCACGTCTTCGACAAATCCCGTCTATCCCTTAATCTTCAAGGCGGAATTTGCAGAAGATGAAGAAAAGGATACGGCGGCTTCCCGGATGGTTCTCTATACGCTCAACGGACAGTCGTTCGAACTTTCGGGCGTAAACCACAACGACACGCAGGATTATTACTACGGCGGTACGGTTACCGACAACAAGGCTCCCGTGCTTTGCCTTAACGAAAATATCAGTCATTTCTCCACGGGCGGCGAAGTTGACATAGACTATACGGTAATAGACGTATTGCGTACTTCGCCCAGTTCGACGGTGTACTATTACGTGCTCGGTTACGACCAGTTTACCGACGAAGAACTTACCGATCTCAACAAAAAAGAACTTTTCAAAGAAGTCGAAGACGACGTGCTGTTGGAATCCGATATAAACACTTATCTTCCCACCAAGGAAGTGCTTGCGGGAACGAGGTTTACCGATTTCAGCGACAAGGAAGGCAGGTTCAGGGTTGATATGCTTACCAAAGTTTATATCAACATAAAGGACACCACGTCTTCCAACGGCGAATCCGACGAAATTTATCTCGATTGGTACCTGCCCGAAAATTACAAAGTCAAAGTAAAGGACGTTGCGTTTATCGCGGTTGCCGACGACGATTTGGGCGTGATATACGATTACGACGGCGGTAACAGCACCTGGTCTGACGCGCCCGACGGCAAAATAGCGACATATCAGGCGAAAGTGGACGAAGCGGCGAAAAATCTTTCCGCAGGCTCTTCAAGCTATTTCTATCTTCCTTCGGTCGAAAGTCTGTTTTTAGACAATTCTACGGCTTACACCGATATGAAGTTCAGTATCTATTACTACCACAGCTCGCAGCAGTCCAATACCAACAATAAATCAAACAACCTTTCCATTAACGTAACCCAGCAGGGCGCGTACACTTTCACCGTTTACGCAACCGACGCTGCCGGCAACAATATGTACTATCTCGATAACGGCGAAATTAAGGAATTTCCCGCAAGCGAAATATGGACTATGTTCGAAGACAGGGACGACGAAGGGCTTTACGGCAAGCTTCCCTGGTTTACCTTCAACGTGCGCTATACGGGCGTATCCTTCGATGAAGTTCCCGGAATTCAGCCGACTGCATACGTAGGCACTTCGTACAATTCGGCTTCGTTTGACATAAACGGTATTTCGGGAAGTTACGACACCAATTACAGACTGTTTATCTTTGACAGAGCTAAGTACGCAAACGACAATAACGGCGCGACTTTCTCCTACGAAAGCTTCATTGCCGAAATGGACGGCTTGTTCGAAAATCCCGCAACGCGTAAGTATTTCACCGAAATAAGGGAAGTTAACGAATCCGACCCCGACTACGACGAGTTTAAGGACTACGGCTGGAAGAACAGTTCTACTACGTTTACCCCGCAGGACGCAAACGGTCTTTACTATATGAGGGCGGAAGTAACCGACAAAAAGTACAACGCTTCCCCCGTGACTTGCAGTCTTGCAGTGGTTGCTTCTATAAGGGCTTCCACAATTAAGGGCGAAGACAACTGGGCGCAGGACAACATCGCTTCGATAATTCTGCTTTCGGTCGCAGGGCTTGCGCTTATAGGCATTATAGTACTGCTTGTAATCAAACCCAAGGACAAGGAAGACATAGACGTTCAGTACGAAAAAGCAAAGAAGAAAGAAAAGAAAAACAAATAATTTTAAAAGCCCCGACACGTCGGGGCTTTAACTTTATGCTCTTCCGTAAGGCGGAAGAGCGTAACGCTTTTCTATTTCTGTAATATATTCGTTTTAAAATTTAAGCCGTCCGCTTTGCGGACGGCAAACTGTTTAAGTTAAATCTACTTTAAGTCCCCAGCAACGGCGGCGTTTTGCAAGGTGATGGTCGTAATTCTTCCAAAGGTTTTGTATATGCTTGTTGGTTTCAAGCTGGGGGCCGCCTTCGATTTCCTTTACGCCAAGCTTTATCAGACCTTTGATACAGCTGTTGAAAATCATTGCAACCGCGCCTTTGTTGGAGTGCGATTTGGTAACGCCTATGCTCATCATATCGGCTACTTCTATATGCGTCATAGCCTTTATGTAGGGGATAATTCCGCGGGGGAAGATGCTGCCTTTCGCCTTTTGTAAAACTTTGTTCATCGACGGCATTAAAAAGCCGTATGCGATTACCCTGCCTTCGTGCATAACAAGCGCCGCAAGCTCAGGTACGAGAACCTGATATATGGACGCCATTTCGCGTCGCTTCTGTTTTTCGTTTATGGGGCTTACGCCGTACAGCGGCTCGTACACTTCGTCAAGAATGTCAAGGCACTGCATAACGTATTTGTCAAGCAGTTTTTTGTCGTGCTTGTACAGATATTTAACGTCTAAAAGGGAGTACCCGTTTCTTTCGGCAATCGTGTCGCAGAGCGACTGTAACTTTTCGTCGGGTTTTTCGGGAACCTTTATTCTGAAACAGTCCCAGTCTACAACCTTGTACGCGCCGAGTTTTTGCATATGCTCTACATAGTAAGGGTGGTTGTAAATTTCTATATACGTGCTGGGTTTGTCAAAGCCTTCTATAAGCATTCCCTCTTCGTTGAGGTCGGAAAAACTTATAGGTCCTATAATCTCGTTCATTCCAAGCTCTTTCGCCCATTTGTAAAGTTCGGCAAACAGCGCTTTTGTTACTTCAAAATCGTCTATTACGTCGAAGCGGGTAAATCTCAGCTGTTTAAGTCCCGTCTTGTCGTTGGAACCGCGGTGCCAAATGCCCGCAATTCTTCCCGCAATCTTGCCGTCTTTGTAAGCCAGAAACATTTTGCAGTCGGCAAACCTGAAAGCATCGTTTATTTCGGGGTCGAATTCGCCGAACTCGTCCGCGTAAAGGTTGGGTACGGCGTACGGGTTGTCTTTATATAAATCTATAAGGAACTTGAAAAATTTCTTCTTGTCCTTCTTTGACCAAATTTGTTTAACTTCTATCACTTATTTCTCTCCGTATATTCAAGCGTGTCATAAAGCACTTTTTCTATTTTAACATATATTCTTTAATAAGTCAAATAAATGACAAAGTTATTAAAAGCGTGTATATTATGAAAAAAAGCTTAATTGGCTTTACATTTTTTGTAAATTGCGGTATAATTAATGTATATGCCGTTAAAAATTTTTTGCGGTTAAAACTATACGGAACAAAGGAACAGTATGGCGGACAAAAGCTATAATGCGGACGACTTAAAAATACTCGAAGGGCTTGAAGCGGTGCGTATGCGCCCCGGTATGTATATCGGTTCTACCGGAGTAAGAGGGCTTCATCACGTTCTTTGGGAGATAGTGGACAACTCTGTCGACGAGGCGGCTAACGGATATGCGGACGAAATTACCGTTACTTTGCATGCGGACGGCTCGGCTTCGGTTGAAGACAACGGCAGGGGTATGCCTACGGACGTAAACACCAAGGCAAAGATGAGCGGCGTGGAAGTTATTTTCACAAAGTTGCACGCGGGCGGTAAATTCGATACGGCAAACTATGCGTTTTCGGGCGGGCTTCACGGCGTTGGCGCGTCCGTAACAAACGCCCTTTCGAAATGGCTTAAAGTCGAAGTATACCGCGGCACGGTCTTTAAAATGGGTTTTACAAGCCGTTACGACGCGGAAAGAAAAAAATGGCTGTGCGGCGTCCCCGACGGGCCGCTTCAGGACACAAAGCAGAAGACGCACAAAAAAGGCACATACGTAAGATTTTTACCCGACGGCGAAGTTTTCGAGACGGTTGAGTGGAACTACGACGTAGTGCTTAAACGCCTTAAAGAGCTGGCGTTTTTAAATAAAGGTCTTAAAATAAATCTTATAGACGAGCGCGAAATTTACCGCGAAACCGAAGAAGAGGACCTCTTCGGCGATAATACCAAAACCGTGCGCGAGCTTCTGTCTCCGCGCCCGCCCGTGTCGTTTAAATACGACGGCGGACTTACCGACTTCGTAAAATATCTCAACGGCGACAAATTGCCCCTTTATGCCGAGCCGCTGTACTGCGCCGACGTGAGGGACATTCAGCTTAAAGGCGCGCCAAAGGGAAAAATCAAGATAGAGTTTGCGCTCTGCCACACCAAGGACGATTCGGAAAGTCTGTTTTCTTTCGTAAACAACATTTCCACCGTCGAGGGCGGATATCACGAGACGGGCTTCCATAACGGGCTTCTTAAAGTCGTAAACGAGTTTGCGAAGAGTAACGGAATACTAAAAGCCAAGGAAGCACCGTTTATTGCCGACGACATAAAGGAGGGGCTTACAGCCGTTCTTACCGTCAAGATGACGGGCGTGGAATTCGAAGGACAGACGAAGACTAAGCTCGGCAATCCCGAAGTGAGGGTGCCTGTCGAACAGGCGGTTTACGAAGGGCTTAACAAGCTTATACAGATAAAGGGCAATAAGCCGATATTCGAAAATATAGCAAAGAAAGCCAAGTTCGCCGCGGACGACAGAATAAAACACCGCGCCGAAAGGGACGTCGCAAAGGCGGCTTCCGACAACGACGGACTGAATTTAATAGGCAAGCTTGCGCCCTGCTCTGGCAGGAACCCCGATATGAACGAACTGTTCATTGTAGAAGGCGACAGTGCGGGCGGTACGGCAAAGCAGGCGCGCGTAAGGCAATTCCAGTCCATTTTACCGCTCAGGGGCAAGCCGCTGAACGTGCAGAAAAAGACGGCGTTGCAGGCGTTGCAGAACGAAGAGATTAAGACGCTTGTATCTGCAATCGGCGCGGGCTTCAACCGTTCTTTCGACGTGGAGAAAACGAGATACAAAAAGGTAATTATTCTGTCCGATGCCGATCAGGACGGAATGCACATTCGTTGCATACTGCTTACTTTCTTTTTCAAATATATGCGCGACCTTGTAAACGCAGGTTACGTCTATATAGGTATGCCGCCCCTCTATAAAGTCTATAAAAAAGAACAGGTGGAATACGCTTACGACGACAAGGAACTTGACGAAAAGATAAAAAAGGTTGGCAAAGGCTACCAAATACAGCGGTACAAGGGACTTGGCGAAATGTCCGCCGACCAGCTTTGGGACACAACTATGGACCCCGCAAGAAGGAACCTTATACAGGTGACGATAGAGGACGCCGCCGAAGCCGCCAACGTAATAGATATGCTTATGGGCGACAAGGTAGAGGGCAGAAAGGAATTTCTTGCACAAAACGCCAATTTCAATAAGGTAGACGGATTTATCGACAAAGTCAACTTCAAACCCGAAACGCAAGGGGGTGACTGATTATGGCTAAGAAAAACGATAACCATAATTTCCAGACGGCAATTCCGGCGGGCAACGTCTACGTTACTCCGATAGAGGACGTAATGCCGCAGTCTATGCTTCCGTATGCGGAATACGTCATACTCGACCGCGCCCTGCCACGCGTAGAAGACGGGCTTAAACCCGTCCAGCGCAGAATTTTATTTACTATGGCGGAAATGGGCCTTACGCCGGACAAGCCCCATAAAAAGTCGGCAAGAATAGTCGGCGACTGTATGGGTAAATATCACCCCCACGGCGACAGCTCGGTTTACGACGCTATGGTAAGGCTTGCGCAGGACTTCAATATGCGTATGACCCTTGTAAACGGTCACGGCAACTTCGGCTCTGTGGACGGCGATCCCGCCGCGGCTATGCGTTATACCGAAGCCCGCTTGGAACCGCTTGCAATGGAGCTTTTGCGCGACCTCGATAAGGAGACGGTGCCGTTTTCGTTTAACTTCGACGACTCGCTGCTCGAACCCGACTTGCTTCCGGGGCGGTTCCCCAACCTTTTGGTAAACGGCGCAAACGGCATAGCCGTAGGTCTTGCAACCAATATACCTACGCACAATCTCGGCGAAGTCATAGACGGGTGTTGCGCATATATTGACAATCCTAAAATTTCGCTTCGGGATATGATGGAAATTATCCCCGGTCCGGATTTTTCGACGGGCGGGTTTATCATTGCCAAGGAGCTTAAACAGGCTTACGAGACGGGCAGGGGCAAAATCACCTTACGCGCCCGCTATACAGTAGAACAGGGAGATTACGGCAAAAAACATATCGTTATAACCGAACTTCCCTATCAGACCAACAAAGCCGAACTCTTGCGCAAGATAATGCTGTTGAAAGAGGACAAGAAGGAACAGCTTGCAGGCATTTCGGAAATCGTAGACGAGTCCGACCGTACGGGTATGCGCGCGGTAATATCGCTTAAAAAGGAAGCCGACGTAGACGCTGTTTTAAGCCTTCTGTTCAAGTATACCGACCTCGAATGTACGTTCGGCATCAATATGGTTGCCATTGCGGGCGGTAAACCCAGGCAGTTGGGACTTTTGGATATAATAAGATATTATGTCCAATACCAGCGTCAGGTCGTATTGCGCAGGACGCGTTACGAATTGAAGCAGGCGCTTGCCCGCTGTCACATACTCGAAGGGCTTATAATAGGCGTACACAACGTCGACGAGGTGGTTAAAATAATCAAGACCGCCGAAAATACGGGCGACGCGCGCAGAAAGCTTATGGAGAGATTTGCTCTTTCCGAACGGCAGGCGCAGGCAATTCTCGATTTAAGGCTTGCCCGCCTTGCAAAGCTTGAAGTAAAAAAGCTTGAAGAAGAGCTTGAACAGCTTAAAAAGCTTATCGAAAAGCTTCGCGCAATTATAGACGATACCCACAAGCAGTGGGACATAGTCAAGTCCGAAATGCGTGAAATAAAGCGCAAGTACAAGTGTGAAAGAAAGACGAGAATAGTTGAGGACGAAAGCAAAATTGCCGTCAAACGTGCGGACGCTGGCTCTTCCGTGTCGGAATGGGCGGTTGGCATAAATGCAAACGACAACCTCAAATTTATGGAACGCGGGGAGTTTAAATTTATAATAAAGAAAAAACTGCCTGCTTCGGCTTCGCTTTCCCAGCTTCATAAACAGGTCTTGAATTGCGGGGCTGACGACGTCGTTTATGCGTTCACCAATCTCGGCAACTGCGTAAAACTTACGGCTAAATATGCGGAACTGTCCGACTTTAAGTCGACGGGTATCAAACTCGAAAAGGCGGCGGAAGGCGTTCAGAAGGGCGAATATCCCGTCAAACTGTTTGCCGCAATAGGCGGTAAACTGCCGGAGGGCGAGCTGTTGTTCTTTACAAAGCAGGGCGCGGTCAAACGCACTGCGTGGAGCGAGTACGCCCAGTCAAAGAATATTTTTCAGGCAATCAAGTTAAAGGACGGCGACAGCCTTCTCAACGTCGAAAAGTTCGACCCCGACGAATTTTCTTCTATGCTGTTTGTCACGCGTAAGGGACTGTGCCTGAACGCCAATAAGGACGACGTGCCGGTTCAGGGCAGAATTGCGAGCGGGGTAAAGGGTATCGCGCTCGGCGGAGGGGACGAAGTTCTTTTCGCAACCCAACACACGGGCGAAGGCGAAATAATAATAGTCACGACGCTGGGCGGGTTCAAACGCGTAGTGGCGTCTACGATAGATTCGATAAGCAGGGCGTGCAAGGGCGTTATGATTGCAGATATTAAGGGCAAGGGTGAAATACTTTTCGCCGATTACGTAACCATACCGTATACGCTTGCCGTCGTAAACGAAGATAAAACGGTCGCGGAAGTAAATACCGAAGAAATTTCAATCGAAACACGTATTTTCAAGGGCAGACCGCTCAAAATAGAAGGCGTATCAACCGTTGCGGCGGTGTACGCGTTGAAGCACCGTTCGGATTATCCCGACGGACGAATGCAGATAAAATTTCAGTAAAAGGAGATATTTTCCAAATGAACGAAGAAATAAAAAAGATTAATGAAAACGTTAAACAGAAGGTCAAAAAAATGGGCGTATTCAAGATAATCGTGCTTTTGGCTATGATTATCGCAACCGTTTGCGCTTACGTCTTTTACGACTACATCTTCCCGCAGAACAGCGTATTCAACAAGGGCATATCGGATTCGGATTTCGTCAACGGAGTGCTTGCAATCGTGCCTAAACTTATTCAGGCTATACAGATTATCACGATAGTCCTTACGGTAATGACTGTAATACTGCTTATCATTAACAAAATTTTCAGAAAAAACAACCGTGAGATAACGGTGGTAAGGCTTATAAACAACTTAATCAAATGCGTTGTTATAATAGCTCTTATTATAACCGTGCTTGCAATCTGGGGTATAGACACCACCGCGCTCATAACGGGCGCAGGCGTCGTTACGTTGATAGTAGGTCTTGGTATGCAAAGTCTTATCGCAGACGTTGTCGCGGGGCTTTTCATTGTCTTTGAAAACGAATTCAACGTGGGCGACATTATCACAATCGGCGACTTCCGCGGCGAAGTTATTTCCATAGGAATAAGAACGACAAAGCTCGAAGCGGTCGGAAATATCAAAATCATAAACAACAGCGATATCCGCGGAATACTCAACCAGACACTTAAACCTTCTACCGCAAAATCGCTTATCGACGTTGAATACGGCGAATCTCTTGCAAGAATAGAAGACGTTATAAAAACCAAGCTTCCCGAAGTAAAGATTGAAGGCGTTACCGAACCTATCAGCTATGACGGGGTGGCTTCGCTCGGTGCGTCGGGCGTCACTTTGCAGTTTACGGCAAAGTGTTATGAAGGCGATATTTTCGCCGTCCAGCGCGAAATGAACAAAAAGCTTAAAATAATGTTCGACGAAAACGGCATAGGCATACCTTTCAACCAGCTTGTCGTGCATATGCAGGACGATAAACCGTCAAAATAAAATCAAGTATAAAAGGAGATTAAATATAATGGCAAAGATAACAAAAGACACCCTGATTATGGACTGTCTTAAAATCAATCCCGACAGCGCGGAAATTTTGCAGGCGGTCGGAATGCACTGTTTGGGCTGCGCAATGGCTCACGGCGAAACTATCGAGCAGGCTGTGTTCGTTCACGGCAACGACCTGGACTCTCTGCTTGAAAAACTCAATGAAGGCGTTGAAGATTAATTAAATCCGCCCGCGCGCCGTATGCCGCGCGGGCGGATTTTCTGTCTTCCATACTCTGCCTCGGCTGGAAAATTTTTTGCATTGCACAGCTTATGTCTTTCTGTTATAATTCAGGTGTAACAGGAGGACAAGTTTTATGAAACATAAAAAAATAGCGGCGCTTGCGGGCGCGCTTACCGTCGCACTTACGATGAGCGGTTGCGCGACAATTTCCGGCGGAGGCGGGGAAGATCCGGATACCGACATAACGCAACGTTTTCCCGACGATGAAAATTCCGCAGGATACGTTAAACCGCCGGAAATACAGATCCCGCCCGATGGGGAGGAAATACCCGAACCGAACGTCCCCGCGGTCAAACCGCTGCCGGAACCCGAACCGCCCAAAGTAAAGACGGTATCGTACATATCCGTCACCGCCGACGGCGTGGCAATACGCTCGGGTGCGGGTACGGGTTACGCCAAACTCGGTTCGGCTGAAAAGTCTACACTCTACGCCTGTCTTGGCGAAGAAAACGGATGGTATAAGACCTACTATAAAAACAAAACCGTCTATATTTCAAAAAAATACTGTGTAGTTATGGGTATGGAAAAGAGCGGGGACGAGCGTGTGGAAGCGGTTATTGCCGAAGGTACCAAGTGTCTTGGCGTTCCGTACGTATACGGCGCAGTCCGCCTGCACGACGGCAAGGGCAATATGTTAAAAGGTTTTTCCAAAAACGCTTTTGACTGTTCGTCGCTTATGCAGTATATGTTCTATAAAGGTGCGGATAAGCTTTTGCAGGTAAATACACGAACGCAGGTGTATCAGGGAACGACGGTTGCGAAATCCAATCTGAAACGCGGAGATTTAATGTTCTTCACCAACGCTTCGAGAAAGAACAATACCGGCGTCGAACGCATAGGACACGTCGCAATGTATCTCGGCGACAACTATATTCTCCATACCGCGTCTGACTATGCCAAAATCGAAAAAATTTCTTCTACACGCTGGGGCTATTACATTCAGTCGCAGAGAATGCTTTAAAAAAACACGGCGCACGCGCCGTGTTTTTTAATTGTTTTTTGTTGCCGCGGCGCTTACCGCGTCGAACGTTACGCCGATTAGCGCCGTCGCGCAAAGCACCGCGCAGGCAATCGGTATGTATTTCAGACGTTCTTCTATCCCGAGAGTAACGGCTATGCCGAGCGCCGCGACGGACGCAACTACTGAGCCGATTATTGCCAGGATCATCGAGTAGCTTTTAATCTTTGCAGGCAGGTTTTTGCGTATGCCGTTCAGCTTTTTTATTCCGCTTACGAAACAGAATATTCCGAATCCCGCACATAATAATCCGCCTATAAATAAAATTCCCACAAACGAAAAAATTATTGCGAAGAACATAAAAATCAGTACGGCAAGCGCTTCGTTCTCTTTTGCGCTATCGATTATCGAACCTACGCTTGCGAAAAAGCGCATTATCAGATAACCGGCGGCTACGAAAAGTTCGACCGAAAGCAATATGTTGGTTATAGAAGAAAAAGTCGTTACCGTTTTATTCATAATTATTCCCTGTCGGCTTTGCCCGTTATAAAGTCGCCCTCGGGTTTGGGGGGATTTTTTTTGAGTTGCTTTTTTGCGTCAAGCTGTTTAAACGTCACCATCAACGCGCCGAAGACGGCAACTCCGCCCAAAGGGATTAAACCCCACAGGTTGAAATATGCAAATATGAAAATAGTTACAGCCGCGCAAGCGACGGCGAAAATACAGCAGACAATCTGCAAAATTCTATACATATATATATATAATATACCAATAACTGCAAAAAAGCAAGGAAAATTGCGTATGACGGATATGTGTAAAGTATGTATAAAATTTTCGTAATTTGTCAAATATTTACGCAAAGGGAAATTTTGCCAAAAATAATTTAAAAGCTTGACATAATATATTCGTTTATGTTAATTTATATAAGCTTGTTACGGGCAACTGGGATGTGCAAGTCAACTTTAAAAAAAACTTAAAAAATTTATGAAAAAAGTTTTAAAAAACAGTTGACAAACACTTTTCACTATGATATTATAGACAAGCTCGCTACCGAGTACCGAATGTTTTTTCGGTTAATGATGTTTAAAAATTGAATAGAAGGAAACGATTATAAAAAATAGTTTCTGTCAATTTAACTTTGAAGTACATTAGTACCACAAAGCAAAGTCAGCAAAGATAAATGACTTAAATAGTCGAGATAGAGCCACGGACTTAATTGTCCGGTTTTATACAAATTGAACTTAAGAGTTTGATTCTGGCTCAGGATGAACGCTGGCGGCGTGCTTAACACATGCAAGTCGAATGTAGCAATACATGGCGGACGGGTGAGTAACGCGTGAGCAATCTGCCCATGTCTGGGGGATAACAGTTGGAAACGACTGATAATACCGCATAATATGGTTGGAAGGCATCTTCTTTCCATCAAAGATTTATCGGATATGGATGAGCTCGCGTCTGATTAGCTTGTTGGTGAGGTAACGGCTCACCAAGGCGACGATCAGTAGCCGACCTGAGAGGGTG
>CAJUNJ010000016.1:12688-28384 GCA_910587825.1 uncultured Christensenellaceae bacterium | reverse complement strand
AGGTTTAGGCATAGCGTTAAGCTGTGCCTTTTCTGTACTTTTTTTCGTGGACGAATTAGGCTACTCGTAGCCTAGTGAGATATAGATATGTTTTATATTTCCCGCAAAATTCAATCGGTTGCGTTCTTTCATTTTTCGTGATATAATAATTGTACGATAAACAATAATTTACAAGTGAGGCGAGAAATTATGAACACCGAAATTCGGGTTGCTATTGATAAATTTAAAGAGGTAAAAGATATATTAAAAAAATTTGATAGCAAAGATGAGGCAATAGAGTATCTGGTCAATGAAACAAAATTATCAAAAGAAGAATGTTCTACTGCATACGACATTATTATTAAAATTGAAAATTAAATTTCAATTTATTTAAGGGGTAAGGGCTGTTTTCCGAATCCGCCCTATACCCCTTAACAACCCCGTTACCCGAAAACTCCTCAAAACCCCCTGCCCCTTAATCTTTAAGGGGGGGAAGCAGGTTGATTAAATTCAGGTAAATTTCAATTTGACGTGCAGTGAAGTCGGTTAAGCGGTTCAGTAATAAAGATACGTGGCTGCGGCGACACGCCGCTAAATTTCAATTTATCTTTGTAAATGGTTTGTAGTAAAAAGCTCTCGAACGATATGTTCGAGAGCTTTTGTCCTTGCTTGAAAGTATAACTCTTAATAATTTAGTTTTTTATATTCCCTACGGGAAGTTCACTTTACGGCGGTTATTATATTATATGGTTTTTAGAATATCAGAATAGAATTTTTCAAGCTCTTTCCCTGTCTTAAACGCGGCGATATACATTACGTTTGCCATTGCGGGACTCAACGCGTCGGGAACCCTGCCCGTAAGTTTAATGTTTTCGGCGTACATTTGGCAGATTTCCGCGTCCGTATAATAGAACGTCTTACCGTCCCTTCTGCCCGCAAACGCGCAGTAAAATCTTTCGCCGCAGAGCGTAAGCGTGGAATCGTACGCTATCATATCCGCCCAGATTTTGTACACGTCGGTGCTGTTGGCGTAGTTCATCATATCGGGCGAAATACCGCCGCTGGGACGCATATTGACTTCAAGCGCGACTATGTCTCCCTTTTTGCCGATGCGCTGGTCGCTGTTAAGACGGAAAAATTCAAAATGCACAAACCGTCTCTTCACGCCGAACGCTGTCAACGTCCTTCTACCGGCGTCGCACACGTCTTCGAACGGCTTGTCGACTATGTAGAAAAGCGAATTGCCGTTACCGTTTACCACGTCCATAAGCGACGTGGGGGTGACGTTACCCGTTTCGAACAGGGGGTTGCCTTGGGAATCGACTATCGCGTCGTAAGTGACGACTTCGCCGTCGACGTATTCTTCCATTATGTATTGTACGGGCTGTCTGTTTTGGAAAAAGTCGTAAAGTTCCGCTTGGCTGTTTATTTTACGGGTGTCGTTTGCGCCCACTCCGTTGTCGGGCTTTACAATAACGGGATAGCCGACTTCGGCAATGAACTTTTCACAGCCTTTAAGCGTTTTGACAAGACAGTAAGCCGCCGTGGGCACACCCGCCTTTGCATAGTACTTTTTCATTTGCGACTTGTACTTTATTTTTTTAACGTCTTTAAGACGGAACCCCGTATTTATATTAAACTCGGTACGGAGCAAAGCGTCGCGTTCAAGCCAATATTCGTTGTTGCTTTCAAGGAATTCTATCTTGCCGTACTTGAAGATAAAGAATGCGACGGCGCGGTATACTTCTTCGTAATTTTCAAGGCAGGACACGCGGTAATATTCGTTTACGGAATTACGCACTTCGTCGGTAAGATTTTCATAGGGACAATCGCCTATGCCGAGAACGTTGAAGCCGTTCTCCTGTAACTTTTTGCAGAACTTCCAATAATTTTCGGGGAAGTTCGGTGAAATGAACACAAAATTTTTCATAAATAACACCTCTTTATTTTAGTCGCTTTGCGGTAAAAACCCCAAAACGTTCATAAACACCGGAATACACTTTTGCCAGCTTGCTTCCGAATGCACGCCGTGCGGCGCCACGCGCGACGTTAAAAACACGTTCTTCTCCATCAGCGTTTGCGCAGTCAGAGAAAATATTTTTTTCTGCTCTCCGTGATTGGAAAACTCTTTGCTGCCGTAATCCATATACAGCACACTGTCCTTTCCGAACCGTCCGTTTAAAACGAAGTCCGGTACTCCACCGCACGCCCAAAGGCTGGGAGAAAGCGCCGCCCCTCGTGAAAAATAGCGGTTGTATTTGGCAAGCGCGTAAACCGTCATAAGCCCGCCCATAGAACTTCCGCCTATCGCGGTGTTGCTTCTGTCGGGCAACGTACGCAAATTTTTATCTATATACGGCTTGAAGGCGCCTACAAGCCAGTCCATATATTTTTTGCCCCTGCCCTTTATTTTATCACCGTTTTTCATAACGAAGTCGACGGGCGAATATTCGGACAGTCTGCCGTTACCGTCGTGATTGCATTCTACCGCCGCGACAATAAGCGGGGTGCGCGTTGAATCGAGATATTCGGCAAGCCCCCAGCTTTTACCGTAAGTTGCGTGTCCGTCGTAAAAGAGATTGTGTCCGTCGAACATATACATAACGGGGTAACGGCGGTTATCATCGTAATAGTAACCGTCGGGCAGATAGACGTATGCCCTGCGCTTAACCGCGCCCGTAAGCGCGGGAATTTCAACTTCCCATTCATCAACCATATCAATATAGCCTAACGGCTTCACCAAAGTGAAGCCTTAAAAGTAAAATTATCTTTCGCAATGATTTTCGATAAACGCAAATATATCTTCCCTGACTTCCGCCTTGCAGTCGTCGTTTAGTATCTCGTGACGGGCGTCGGGGTAAAGCTTTATCGTTACGTCCTTTACGCCCGCTTTGACGAATTTTTCCTTAGCCTTTTTAACGCCCCTGCCGTAATCGCCGACGGGATCGTCCGCACCGGCAACGAAGAATACGGGCAAATCTTTCGGCACAGCGTCAACCGTCTTGCGCGAACAAGCCTGTTTTATTATATTGAACAATATATAATATCCGTTATCGGTAAACGGAAAACCGCAAAGATTATCCGCTTCGTATCTGTCTACGTTTACGGGGTCTTTGGAAAGCCAGTCATTTTCCGTCCTCGCGGGTTTAAACCTTTTATTGTAACTGCCGAAAGCAAGATTTTTTATAAGCTTGCTTCTGTTGCGCCAACCGCAGAACAGGGCGTTAAGTTTTACTGCAAACAGTGCAAAATTTAAGGTACACTTGCCTTTGAAGCCGCTTCCCATAATAATTGCGCCGTCGAAGTCTTTCCCGTACAGCGAGATATACTTTCTGCAAAAGAACGACCCCATACTGTGACCGAGAATAAAACAGGGTTTATCCCCCCATTCTTCCTTGACTTTAAGTTGAAGGGTGCGAATATCTTCTATCACGATATCCGTACTTTTCTGTTTATTGAAATATCCCAAATCATCTTTGCCGCATACCGACAGTCCGTGACCGAGATGGTCGTCGGCGCAGACCGCATAGCCCTTGGAATTGAGATATTCGGCAAACGGCGCATATCTTTCCGCATACTCCGCCATACCGTGGATAATCTGCACTACGCCCTTTATTTCGCCCTCCGGCTTCCAGATACAGGCGTGTATTGTAGTAACACCGTCGTGCGACGGGAAATAAATATCTTCCATATAAATTATTATGTCCTGTTTTTTAAAAGAAGTTTTGCGTTTTCTGGGCAAATATTTTTTTCGCCACGCTCTATCTGATGCGCCAATTCTATAATGCGGTCGGTCAATGGCGTTTCGACGTCGAACTTATTTCCCAACCGCTGTATAACGCCGTTAACGAAATCGATATCGCACTTCTTGCCCTGTTTAAGGTCTGCATTCATACCCGAAGTCAATTTGCCGTGTCCGCGTATGGCAAACGGCACCATTGCAAACGCCGTAATTTTTTTGATAGGTCCCTTGCACCTGAACAGACTTACTATGTCCCTGCCCTGTATAAGACCTATTTCAACGCCGCACTTTTCCGCCACGTCAAACGCTTCGTTAAGCAGTCTCAACGCAAGCCTTCTGGTAGTGAATTTACCCACCACTTCGCCGAACGTATATCCCGTTACAGCCGATACGGGCGAAAATGCCGAATTTATGGCAAGCTTAGCCCAGCGCGCACCGAAGAAATTTTCTTCCACGGTGACTTTGCCCGCGCATTCGAGATATTCCTTGACAGCGGGAAGCCACGGGTTGTCGCCGCGCATACTGCCGAGCGCAAAGCTCATTTTATCCTTTTCGGAAGTAAGTTCGGCAACGCCGTCTCCTATTATGTTCGCACCCCAGCCGACGGCACAGCCAAGACACCTTTTAGACCCGACCGCTTCTATTACCGAAGGTTCGGGCAAGCCGTTCTGCAAAGTGCAAATAACGCCGTCGTCGGCAAGAAAATCCCGTAAGGTCGGCAAAATTTTATGGTTTTCACGCTGTTTGGTCATTAAAAATATAATGTCGTAAACGCCCGTCATCTCGTCGGGGGTAAGCGCGTTTACCCTGACGGTAAAATTGGCGTTACCCAAAACGTGCGCGCCGTGTTCCTTCATTGCCTCGACGTGCTTTACATTGCGGGTTATTAAATCAATCTGCCTGCCGCTTGCGGCTATGTATGCGCCGAGAATGGTACCCATAGCGCCGGCGCCGTAAATCGCAACTCTCACTTTTGTATTTCTCCGAACGCAAGTTCCGCCATCGCCGCATACGCCTTTTCTGACGGGTGGAGATGGTCGCCGCTGTCATATCCTTCCGCAAATTCGCAGGTAAGGTATTCCGAACGCAGAAGTTTATCGAAGTCTATAACCCCGTCCGCCTTACCGTTTGCGTAGCTACGTATCCAATCGTTGAACCCGTTTTTCATCTGCTCGCGGAAGGGCGCGTAAGTGCGCCAGCCGTAAATCGGCAAAAGCGTACCCAACAACGCCTTTAATTTATATTTTTTTGCAATATCTATGTAATATTCCATTCCCGCCTCCAACTCGCTTAACGCGGGAAGGTCGGACATCGGTCTGAACGGATTTACATCCGTGCCGACGGGATGGATTATATCGTTTATACCCTGCTGTATAATTACCGTATCGGCCCCGCTTACAGAAGAAATTTCTCTTTCGAACCTGTGCCTGCCCGAAAGCCCGTAACTTTCATAAGTTATGCAGGTATACTCCCTGAGTATGCGCGTACCGCTTGCCGCACGGCGTACTACCGCGGTCACGTTGTACGGGTCGTCCATACATTTCATCGCAAGATAATCCGGCCAGCTTTGCGAAGTTATCGAATCTCCGTAGCACACCACGCAACGCTTATCGTCGCCCGTAAGCACGTCAAGACCGGTGAGGAAATAATAAATATTTGTGGAACGGGTGCTTTCCACGGGCAAAACCGAACTTAATGCGCGGTTGCCCAAAGAATAGAAACCTTTGGAAAGAGGCCCCGTAATAACCACTGCCGAACGCATAAGCGTAAAGTCTTTAAGATAAAAACTTACAGACACCCCGCCCTTCGGCTTTACTCTGAAAGGAATTTCGTCGGAAAAAATTTCCTGTCCCGCGCCTATCGTCACGCTTTCGTTTCCCGAAAAGGTGACAAGCGCCGCATCCTTTAAATTTATTTCCCTGTCGGACACCGCAGGCGCGACTGTGACCTGATTAAGCGTAACGGGTTCTGTTCCGCAAAAATTCGAAAAATGCAGTCTGACGGCATTTCCGCCGAACGCGCATTTGACGGGATAACGCAAAGTTATATCCCGCGCATACGTCTCGGGACGCCGCTCGTTTACAGATGTTGCATTCCCCCACACAGTTACCCATTTAGCCATATAATTATCTTAGCACAAATATTTTCATTTTGCAAAAAAAAACGGCAGGTTTTTTTGCAAAAACACTCCGTTTTTTTACACGTTATTGTACTTCTTCTTCCTTTTTCATCCTTGAACCGAGTCTTAAACCGTGTCCCGAAATTATGGGCGAAATTATCAGCCATACTGCGGCAAGGGTTATGAGTACGTAAACTATAATCGAACCCGCCGTACGCGGTCCCTGAAATATCCAGCCTACGAGATTGAAGTCGAATATTCCGAAAAGTCCCCAGTTCAACGCCCCGATAATTACTAAGACGTAAGAAATAATATTAGCTACTACCATACCTTTTCTCCTTGATAAAAGTATGATTCACGGCGGAATTATTATACACACTTTAAAAACACGAGCAACTTTTAATTTACGCTTGATTTTTTATATGCGCCGTGTTAAAATAAGTTTGCCAAATCTAAAAGTCAATACTGACAATGTTTATTGCGAAAAGCTATTTTTTTCGTATTCTTTCTCATACTGAGTTTCAGGCACAACTGTACCTTAAATCGACAGTATGAGAATATAGCGAGTTTTCGCGTATAAACGTTTCGATTTTTAGGTTTGGCGACTGATAAAGGTACTGTGTGCGGGCAACCTTTATCGGTTGCCCTTATTTTTATGCCCGCGGAAAAATTTTAAGGAGAAATTACTTATGAACAAATGCAGTAAATGCGGAACTGAATTCGAAGGCAACTGTTGCCCCGAATGCGGAACCTGGGCTTCGGGCGAGAAATCCTGCCCGAGATGCGGCGCAAAAATAAAAGCCGAAGCTAAGTTTTGCACCGAGTGCGGCTATTCCTTTACGGAAACGCAGGAAAAAGCCAAAAGAAAAATTGATATCAAGGCGTGGATAAAATCGCACTTGAAGCTTGTAATCGCGCTGACAGTCGCCGCGGCGCTTATTATAATTTTAAGCTGCTCTATCCCCGCCTGCATAGCCGCGCAGACCAACGGAACCTATTACGAGCTGAAATACGACGGCGAGCTCAATAAAGAATCATACTTTATTTTAAGCTCGGGCAAGTGGGAAGACCACGATAAGACAAAGGGCACCTATAAAAAGGACGGCGATAAAATAGTTTTCTATGCCAAGGTTTTCGGCGAGTCTACCGAGCTCTGCTCAGGAACGGTTAAAAGCGGTGTTTTAAAGATAAAAATAGCCGGCGCGGAAACTACTTATGTTATGGAAAACCATAAACATAAATTCAGCGAATGGGAAACCACTAAAAAAGCAACCTGCAATGAAAAAGGTTTAAAAACCCGTTATTGCCGTTGCGGCGAAAAGGAAGAAGCCGAAATTCCCTTTGATTTAAACGCGCACGTTGCTTCAGAAAATTCGTACGTTTTTTATGACAAAGATTATCATAATTGTAAATGCAGCGTTTGCGGCGCAGATTTTAGAGAAAAGCACAGCGGTGATAATTGTGCTTGCGGATATCCCTGCATTTTTACACTAAATTATGACGGGGAATCATACACACTTAAATATCTCTATATTACCGAAACAAAATATACGATACCGTCCGCGTACAAAGGTTTACCCGTCACTAAAATAGGTTCTAACAACAATGCTGTGTTCAGAGATTGCAAAAATCTTACAAGCATAACCATCCCCGACAGCGTTACTTATATCGGCGAATATACATTCTCCGGATGCAGCTCGCTTACAAGCGTTACCGTTGATAAAAATAACACAACATATAAAAGCGAAAATAATTGCATATTATCAAAAGACGGAAAAACTTTAATTTTAGGCTGTAAATCAAGCATTATCCCCAACAGCGTAACTTCTATCGGAAATTCTGCGTTCTCCGGACGCAGTTCGCTTACAAGTATAACCATACCGAACAGCGTAACTTCTATCGGCAAATCTGCGTTCGGCGGATGCAGTTCGCTTAAAAGCGTAACCATACCCGACGGCGTTACTTCTATCGGCGAATATACGTTCTCCGGATGCAGCTCGCTTAAAAGTATAACGATAGGTAACGGCGTTACTTCTATAAGCGATTATGCGTTCAGAGGTTGCAGCTCGCTTACAAGCATAACGATAGGTAACGGCGTTACTTCTATCGGCAAAAAGGCGTTCTCCGGATGCAGTTCGCTTAAAAGCGTAACCATACCCGACGGCGTTACTTCTATCGGTTATATGGCGTTTAACGAATGCGACTCGCTTACAAGCATAACGATAGGTAACGGCGTTACTTCTATCGGTTATATGGCGTTCTTCGGTTGCAGCTCGCTTAAAAGCGTAACGATAGGTAACGGCGTTACTTTTATCAGCGAAAAGGCGTTCTACAGTTGCAACTCGCTTACAAGTATTACCTATAAAGGCACTAAGGCACAGTGGAATGCAATTTCAAAGATAGATAATTGGAATTTAAGTACAGGCAATTACACCGTGCACTGCACCGACGGTGATATTAAGAAATAGCGCGATTTTGCTTGCCTGCCCCCGCCGCTCGGGGGGGGGGGCAGGCTAAAAGCCCCGCGGCAACGCCGCGGGGCTTAACTTTCTGCATAATTTACTTATCGAAATGTTTGCTATTACAAAAAAAACTTCTTACAGACAGTTTAACCGCAAGCAGTTTTTTTATTCAAAATCAAAATGTTTTTAAACAGCAAACAAGTCGGAAGACTTGCCGGATGCGTGCCTGCACGACACCGTAAGACAGCGTTCGGTATCGCACAGTTTAACGCTTTTACCGTCCTTTACGGCAAAAATACGCTTGCCGTTGGTCGCAATAAAGGTGCCGTCGTCTGTTATATCGTAATCGGCTATTCCGCTTTTTATGACTTTTCCGCTTTCGGCTTCAATTATCTGCCAGCTTAAAGGGATAAATCCGTAGCCGTCTTTATCTTTGCGGGCATTTGTTTTAAGCTGTTTGTCGACGTTTATAAGGTTGCCCTTGACAAACTCTTCACGGCTGTCGTACTTTCTGCCCTTGGCGGGATTGCTTCCCCCCGAAGCAAGACTTTTACCCGTAAACGCCGTTACGAACACGTTTATAAAATTTACCAAAGCCTGTATTATGCGGAAAGGTATAAGAATTATTTCCAACAGCGGGTTAGGCTTCTTATCCTTTGAAGGAGTACGAAGCACGTAAAGCTTTCCCCCGCTTACTATCGGCTTGAAATAGTTGTATTTGTCCGAAGAAAGTATTTCTTCCACTTCAAGCGCGGAAATATTGAGTTTGCAAACCGAAGCCGGCGAAAACCCCGCAAAGTCACCGTTAAGCGTCCTGCCGACCCCGCGTGACGAAAAGTAAACGGCGTCCGCGTCGTCGGGGGATATAAACGGGTCGCCGTCCATAGTGTCGCCGTCCGTGACAGTCTTATATTCGCCCGACTTCAAATCGAGTACGGCTATGTCCGAATTGCAGTAATTCCTTGAAATTTCCGTAACCAGAATGTCCGTAACGGTATCGCAGCACCCGCCCGAAAAGCGGTAATCTACGGAATTTACTACGTGTATCTCCGGCGCTTTTTCATCCGAAAAGTCTATCTTATATACTCCCGAAGATTGGTCGACGGTGAAAGAATAAACTATTTCATTATCCTTGGAAGTAAACCATACCCCGTTAATTGTGCATATTGCGCTTTCGCCTTCGGCTTCGTAACGCACGTCACCGCGGAATTTTGCGCCTTCCCCGCTCTGCTTCCACGTCCTTGCGCGCTCTACAGAAGCGCAGGCGTTTTTATAATTTTCAATAAACTTACTGTGGCGCTTTACAATTTTACCGTCTTCGTAAAGGCAGACGTCTTCACCGTCTGAAAACAGAAATTTGTACATAAATTACTTTTTGACCCTGTTGAATTCTTTATCGAAAACGTAACATTTAGTACCGAAAAAATCGCTGTATTTTACAAACGCGAACTTAATATCTTTGCCGTGCTTTTTCACTGCCTTTAATGCGTTTTCCGCGTTTATTTCATAATTGACTATACCGGAATAATAATCTTCTATGTCGCCGTTCCTGTCGTAAAACTCTATATCGACGGCTTTGTCCATTACTATGTACAGCTTTTTGACTATATTTTCAAGCCCCTTTTCGGTCATATTGCTCCATACGCCTTCCTCGTCGGCATAATCGTCGTCGGCGTAGTCCCAAAAACGCATAGTCCCGTCCTCACCGTCAAGACGTACGGCAATGGATTTTTCGGTCTTAACGCACTTTACGTAGACGTAAACGGGTTCGGGATATTTGAATTCGGGACAGGACACCGCAAGTCTTTTATCGGTTTTAAGTTTGTCCGTCAACAGCTTCTTATACTTTTCTTCAAGTTCCAAAACATCCTTTGCATCCATATTTTTCTCCTTTACTTTATAGCGGAATAATCCGCACATATCAGATAGTTTATTTTTTCGGTTCTCTCCGTAATCTTTACCCCGTCGGAAATTTCCACCCCGCCGACAACGAGTATTTTGCTTCCGTCCGCAATAAGGGGTACGCTTCCGCGTAGCCTTGCAGGTATTTTCTTATCCGTGAAATAATCGCCCAGCTTCTTGGTCCCCCCGCCGAATTTGGTAAATTCGTCTCCCCGCCGCATAAAACGTATTACAGCGTCGGGCGGTATTTTCGCTTTGTCGAACGCAAGCGCCTTTTCGCCGACGCCGGACGGCAAACGGTCGGTTTTAATTATGAACTTACTCCCCGCAAAGTTTTCCCCTTCAAAAGAACAAAAAGCGCACTCTTTATCGCAATACGGCTTGTCTGCCGTTATTACTATTTTACCCTCTTCCTTGTACGCCGTAAGGTTCAGAAATCCGAATTTTTTTCCGTTACGCGAAAATTGCAGGGCATACAGATTTTCTATATGGGAATGAGTATAATCTTTTTTACCTAATTGCTCCCTGACCGCTTTTGCCGCCGCACGGCGGAAAATCACTTTCTCTTCACAATAGGCAAGCTCGATTCCGTAAGGGGTTACTTTCAACAGCCTGCGTTCGGCTATCAATCGGTCGAAATACTTTTCATCGTCTGCGGCAAGCCCCGCAAAACGGCAAATAGATTTTACAGCCGAAGGAACGGCGTTTTCAAGTTGAGGCAAGACGTTATGCCTTATTTTATTACGCGTGTAGTTGTCCGTAAAATTTGTGCCGTCGTCGACGTAAGGCACGCCGTTTTGAACGACGTATTCGTTTATCTGCGCACGTGTGCAGTTTATAAGGGGTCGTATCAGCGTAGAACTGTCGGTTATGCCCGTAAGTCCCGAAAGCGCGCTTCCGCGGGCAAGGTTGAAAATAACCGTTTCGGCATTGTCGTTGGCGTGGTGGGCGGTCGCCACTCTGTCTGCGCCGCTTTCTATCGCCTTTGCGTAACAGGAAAGACGCCATTGCCGCGCGCTCTCTTCGGTCTTTATACCGCCACACTCCCATTCGAAAAACATAAGGGGAATTTCAAGCGCGGCACAGAATTTTCCGACGAATGCGCTGTCGTCCGCCGAAGCCTTACCGCGAATTTTATGGTCGCAGTTTAATGCGGAAAGGGTTATACCGTATTCGTCCGCGTGCGCGTGCATATAGTGTAAAAGCGCCATCGAATCCCTGCCCCCCGACACCGCGACGCAGATTTTCAAATGCGCGTATTGCGCAAGATTTACCATAACCGAATTATAGCATATACTTCGGCTTGTTGCAATAGTGTAAAGCAAATTAAAATAAATTTATTTTTACACTTAAAAACAGTTGACAAACTACTTTATATTTTATAGAATAAGATAGCCTTTTGAAGAGGCGATATCGCGGGGTAGAGCAGCCAGGTAGCTCGTCGGGCTCATAACCCGGAGGTCGCGAGGTTCGAATCCCGCCCCCGCAACCAAAAATTCAAAATGCTTACGCATTTTGCAAATGGCGACGTAGCTTAGTTGGTCTATAGCGGCCGGTTCATACCCGGCAGGTCGGCGGTTCGAATCCACCCGTCGCTACCAAAGATAATTCCGCTTTACGCGAAATAATATACAATTAAATAAGGCCCGTTGGTCAAGAGGTTAAGACATCACCCTTTCACGGTGGTATCGTGGGTTCGATTCCCGCACGGGTCACCATTCTCAGTCTAATTCGAATATTTCACAAAGATATTCGCGTTAGACTGATTTTTTATGCTTATTTAACGTTACGGCAACTTTATGCCGCAAAAGCCGCTTGAAATGAGAAAGGAGTGTGTTAGGCTTGTGCGCCAAAGGCAATAGCCAACGGTCGCCTTTCTCATTTATCTCTATGGTATCTACGTAATATTTGCTTTGTATACGGAAAATAGCGCCACCTATTCCAATCTTTCTTTCGGCTCAACGCGAGTATTTGCACGTTCACCAACAAATGTCTAAGTCGAACCAACTTAGACATTTTTGTTTGCCTTGCCGATTGTGGGAAAGCGTACAATTCGTGCGAAGGGTCAGCCGCGCGCTTGTCAAGACAAGCTCACGCCTATCTGCCATTTAATAAAAAGTTGATTATTAAATGTGTTGAATCATTGCTAAATTTGTCGGTTTATGATATACTTATAAAAAATTTTATTGGGAAATATGCAAATGAAAACACCTAACGAAAAAGAATTTATTTATTCAATAGTGAAATCGTCAGTTATGGCTTATGCCGAAGGTTTTGAGTGTCGCCACGTTAGTGAAGTGAATAATCCCGAAGGCGTTATAAATATGAAAATTCATAATGTTTTCATTGAAGCGTTGGGGAAAGAAATTCAATACTACACGGCTCTTTCACGTTCTTTAGATAGTTCACTTGGTAATATGCTTGAAAAAATGGCTATTGCGCTGGCTGAACAAAATTATGTTGTGAAACGTGCCGTTGAGGGTCCGCTATATAAATCGCAAACTCAACTTATTGCAAATATACTTGAAGAATACAAAAGACACAACAAGCGACCCGAAATATCAGATTATTCAAATATTCTTGAAAACGCTACCGAAACGGAAAGCCACGTTCGCCACGACTCCGACTACTATTTGTATGATGAAGAAAACGACCACCACTATTTAATAGAGCTTAAAATAGGCGGTGATTTGGATAATAAAAAGGCTCGTGCAGAAAAGGAAGCCATTTTAGAGCAGTATGCCATTTTAAGTAATTTGGTAGGCGATACTTCAAAAATTACTATTTATTTTGCAACCGCTTATAACCGTTACGGTGAAGATAAGGCTTGGCGGCAGGAAAGAGTTAAACAGTTTTTCGGTACTGATGAATTGTTGATTGGTAAAGATTTTTGGAATTTTATCTGTAAATCTGAAAACGGTTATAAATACGTTCTTGAAAGTTATAGGGAAAACGCTCATTACATAAAAGAAGCTCTTGACCGAATTAAAACTACTTATTTAAGCGATTAAAATGGATATGGTTGAATATACGCAAATTGGCAGAAGCAGGCTTTATTTGCAGGATAATAGAGAAGTCATAAAAACCATACCCGATAGAAGTATTGATTTAATTTTAACCGACCCACCGTATAATATTGCCAAATACTCAACTGGAAATATAGAATTACCAAACCGCACACCGTTAAATAATGATATTGCTAATTGGGATAAGGTTGAAGTAAATCCCGAAGAATATGTAAATGATTTTAAACGCATTTTAAAACCGCACGGAAATATTTTTGTATTTACAACATATAACAGTATCGGGAAATGGCACACAACATTTGATAAACAGTTTGACACTACTCAATTTATGATTTGGCATAAAACTAACCCAACGCCAAACATATTTAAAAAAGGTTTTTTGAATAGTTGTGAAATGATATTTTGCTTTTGGAATAAAGGGCATACTTGGAATTTTACTGACCAAAAGAATATGCACAACTTTATAGAGTCGCCTATTTGTATGGGTACTGAAAGGTTGAAAAATCCCAAACACCCAGCTCAAAAACCTGTACAAATATTAAAACACATCATTCAGATTGCTTCCAATCCAAATGATGTGGTGTTTGACCCGTTTATGGGCGTGGCTTCTTCGGCTATTGCAGCGTTAGAATTAAATAGAATATTTTACGGTTGCGAAATAAATAAAGAGTATTATAATGCAGGTGTTGAAAGAGTTAAAAAGTTTTATCTAAATCATAGTTAGTAACTATTAGATGAACGGCGTTTCTATCGTTTCTACCTTTAACACAATAGGAATACTTATTGTCAAACGCATATACTCTATATCCGTTATTTTGATACAGCTCACTAATCAGCGGTGTATTTTTAATAATCAATAAAAACTTTGCTTTAGTATCGTGTAAGCGTTTTGCTAATCTTCTTTGGTCAAGCTCGCCAAAACTTCTATTTTCATAATCTGAAAAATCAGTATCGTAAGGTGGGTCAAGAAAAATGAAATCGCTTTCTTGCGCTTTATCAAGTATTGCTTCAAAATCACAACAATATATTTCGGTATTTTTAAAATAGGTTTGTGTTTCTTCTGAAAATAACAAATCTATTTTTTTCTTAAAGTCTTTATTATTGTAACCTATTCCACCGTAAGGAATATTGAAATCGCCCGATTTGTTGTATCTGAACATAGAGCCATAGCAAAATTCTCTCACAAAATAAAATATAGCTATTTTGTATTCTTCCGCTATAAATACTTCCTTGTTTTTTTCAATACGGTTTAAAACGTCACGAAGATACATATAGTAACCGCTTGTAAAGCCTGTTAAAATGTTATTTGTTAAATCGTAATCGGATAAGTCTTTACTGTTTTTAAGTTCGTTTTTTCTTGTGCGGAATATTTTATCGTAAACCATACGATAGATTTCTTTATGCAATAACTCTTTATTTATTACAACTTTGGAACAGTCGGTTAATGATACAGAAATTGATTTGCAACAGTTTTCTATTTCTTCTTCGAGTTGAGTCTTTATTGCTTCGTTTTGACGGAACTGTAAGAAAATGGGCTTTAATACTTCCGCTTTTTCTAACGCTAATTTTTTTAACAATTCCCATTCATTATTAACGCTATATAAGCAAGTTTTAAATTTTTTATCCTGCACTTTTATATAGCAGTAAAATTGCATTAAATTAGCCGATATGTCGTTAATAATGGCTGGTTGTGGCAACATATTGAAAAACACCGCACCACCGCCGAAAAACGGCTCGATATATCTTGTGTACTTTGGCACAAATTTTTTTATCACTTCATATTCAGATGACTTGCCGCCCGGCCATTTAATTAATGCTTGCATAGTAAAATTATTTTAGCATAAAAAGAATTTAAAATCAACTTTAATATTGAGTATATTGTCTTATTAATTTGATTATTTTATTAATGTTTGATATACTTAAAATGATTTAAATATTAAGATTAATATTCAAGCAGGTTTAACAAATGAAGAAATTGTTTATTTCACATTCGAGTAAAAATAGTAAAAATAAAGTAATTGCAAATCAATTAATTAGTTATTTAGAGCGACTTGGATTAGAACATAAAAATATGTTTTGTTCTTCTTCAATAAGTCAAGGAGCTAAAAACGGCGAAGATTTGAATTCTCGTATTGGACAAGCAATTAAGAATTCTTATTTAATTATCTACTTGATTTCAAGGGATTTTCTTAAAAGTTCATACTGCATTGAAGAATTAGGTGTTGGTTGGTATTTATCCCAAGAAAGCAACAAAAAGTGCTTCTATGTACTATTACCTGATGTTGAGTTGTCTGACCTATTTGGCTTTGTGAATGACAAAATTCAAAAATTCTCGTTTATAAATATTTCTCAAAAAGAATCTTTTATTTCACTCACAGAAGATATTTCCAACGTAATGAAAATTAAAGGAAAAAATTTAACGACTCAAATTGAATATATTAATATCTTCTTTAATGCTATCAATGC
>CAJUNJ010000016.1:0-12678 GCA_910587825.1 uncultured Christensenellaceae bacterium | reverse complement strand
ACAACAGTTATTGAAAGACAAAGAAAAAGCTATACAAGAATACAAACAAAAATTAAATCAAAATAATGGCAATTTAGATAGGAAACTATTATTAAAAGAGTTGGATACAATTCAAAGTAATTTTTTTATTTTGGGTTCGCCCGATGGTATAACGGAAAAGCAATACAAAAGTCTTTCTAAACAGTTTTGGTTTAAAATGATAAACAGGTATGAGGAGTTAACTGAAGCATTAAAAATAATTAGCAAAGACTGCGATATGGAAATGTTAGTTGCATCAGTATATACAATTGAAAATAAGTATGATAAAGCATATGGGCATTATATTGAATATGTGAAAAATTGCGATTCTGGTATATATTATCACTATTTTGAATTATTTCTTAATAAATTTAAAAAGTCAGTGAAAGAACTTATTGAAATAATGCAACAAAAAATTACCAATACAGAAGAAGGTATTGTAAAAGACGCTTTAATTGAAACAGTAAATTTATTATTGAAACGTGAAATGGATTTAGGATTTGATAATTAAAGGTTAGACTTTCTTGAATGTAGGGTCACCAAACAGTAACAAAGCCGAATTTCCAAAACAATGAAAAATCGGCTTTGTTTTTTTGTGCAGTTAAGTCGTGTAGTTTATCAAACACAAACTCACGACGGACCTTTGAAAATAAAAAGACTTATATTGCTATTTCGCCCGTACAACTTGCACGGACATTTAATTGACAAAAGAATAATGTTTTGTTATACTCCATACAAATAATTTAAACTTATTTTATAAGGAGAAATATTTATGAATTCAGGACAATCCAACAAAAAAAGCCGCCGTGCAATAATGATTGCGGCGACGTTGCTTATGACTTTTACTCTTGCAACGGGCGCAATGTTTGGAACTGCGTGCAGAAAAAACGGTAAAAACCCTGAAACGACTATTACCGACACATATACTCCCGTCGAACTTGACAAACCGCAAAAGAACCTTAATTCTTCCGGCAAGCCCGCAATACTTCCTTCCGATAATAAGGAAGAAGAAACTTTTAAAAACGAATACTCCACCACTACCGCCGTGGGCGTTTACGGCAAAATTACGGGAACGGCAGAAAGATATAAACCCGTTACCGACATAATGGACGGCGGTCTTCCTTCGGGCTATCCCACATACGGTTCTACCCTTAAAAACGTAATCGGCAGTGATGCCGACAAAGTTGCGGCAAGGAACGCGCTTATAGCGGAATCAAGCTATCTTACGGCGAAGGGCACCGCAAACGCCGGCGGCGGCGGTTATACCTGGATGGACAAAGACGGCTATCTTTACAGCGGAACTACGGCAGACCCCGTACCCACGCTTGAAAAGGGACTTACCAAACAAAGACAGCTTTACAAGCACACGGCTTCCGTGGGCTTGTACCTCGGCAACGTTGCCGACGACGAACCCGCCGTTGTAAAAGAAGTTACTATGCGCCCCAGAAATTACAACAGTTACGGCGTAACGGGGTTATATGCGCCTGCGGGCGAAGTAATTAAAATAGAAATAAGTCAAGCCGATATGGAAGCTACCGGCGGACTTACGATACATATCGGCCAGGCGCTTTACAACGGTCAGGCAAACAACATCTGGGCAGAAAAAGGTCAGATGCAACGTATCCCCCACCTTTTGAACACTATGAGCGTAAACAAAAACACCGCCACGCTTGAAAACGGCGTATACACAGCGTACGTAGGCTCGTTCATAGGCGGCCCCATATATATAAGGAACACAAAAGCGAAGTTTACGGCAACCATTTCGGGCGGAGTAAAATATTCCCACTTTATTCTCGGATATACCACAAAGGAAGAATTCGAAGAAGACCGCAAATCTTCCGCGCCGTACTTCGACCTTGAAGTATGGAATTACGGAGTGCTTCACTCCGGTCCCAGACGCTATGCCGACAACTTCTCTTACGACGAAATTTACAAAGCCGCAGTGCTCTGGGAAAAAATTTCTTCCGTGACAACAACGGGAAGCAATCAGGGAATTGTATTCCTTTACGACCCCTTCGTCGCGGCGGGCGCGGCGGTTGCATTCCCCGGCAGAAGTTCCGTAAACTGTCCGTTGGGCTGGATGAGTTCTTCGCTTAACTACAACTCTATGGTATCGTCGGGCGCCTGGGGTAACTTACACGAATACCACCATAACTTCCAGGGCTACGGCGTAGGCAACGGCGGCGAAGTCACCAACAACGGTATGACCCTTGTATCCTATGCGTTATTTTCTAAAATTTCGTCCAAACGCGGTATAGAGAAATTCGGCGAACAGGGACTCGGCGGCTGGAACAGTTACACAAGCGCAACGTTCGCTCTTGAACAGGCTTTCAAAATTATGAGAGCCGACGAAAACCCTTCAAACGGAAATAAGGGACTATCCATCTACGCTACCCTTTTGCACAACTTCGGCGCTAACAACTATATCCAGTCCAAATATGTACAGAGAAGCAAACATTACGGCGAAAACTACTCCGGCTATCTCAAAGCCTGGCAGGACGTAACGCACAACGATATGACTTACTTCTTCAAAGATATTCTGGGAGGCATAGATAACAACGCCGCAAACGAGCTGAAAAACCCCGAATATTCGCTTTTCGTACCCGTATCTTCCGTTTACCAGACGGGCAGAAGCTATATGTACGACGGGCAGAAAAAATACTTTAAGACTATGCAGCCGTACGTAATACCTTTCGGCGAAGAGTTTGAAATAGACCTTAACAGATATTCCGCACCCAACGGCCAGTACGCAAGCGGAAGCATAGTTATACCCGACAGATTCTCTTACACGGTCAAACAGGTTACAAAGCCCGAAAACGGCAACATAGAAGTAATAGACGGATACAAACTTAAATACACGCCCGATAAATCAAATTTACTTTCCGGTCAGATTATAGTGACCCTTCAAGTAACCGATTCCAAAAAACAATATAAAGTAGACGATATAGACCTTGTTCTCGAATTCGAGCAATCGCACGAAACCAACAAAATGAAGCTTGAAAGAACGACCTATTCCTACCCGGCGGAAAGTATGTATACCGACGCCAAAACGGCGTACGACAACGGTTTTGCGGGTTATACGGAAGTAAATACGGGCGAGCACTCCAACCCCGTACAAAACTGCAATACCGACATATGGTTCTACCCCGACAACGAACAGACGCGTAAAGAACACCCCGACTCACCCGAATCGCACTTCGTCCACCCCAACACAATAGAAGTGATTAACGGAAAGCTTTACTTCGAAGAAGAAGGCAGATACCGCATTTATCTCCGCGGAAGAACAAACTGCGCCGTATACTATTCGGTTGACGGCGGTCAGACTTACAACTTAGGCGCATCCGTAGAAAACGGAAGCGGGTCGGGATTCTATACCAACAACGAAAAAACCTATTTCAATCTCGATCTCAAAGAACATTCCTGGGTATATGTAAAAGAAGTGCTTATCGTGCAGGATACTCCCCTCGTAAGCTATATCGGGCTCGGCTACGGAAAATGGGCTACGCCTATGTTTACTATTGTTGAAAAATACTACGACAAAGACGGCAACGAAGTTGCGGAAGATTCACCCGAAGCGGTGTCGCACAAAACTTTTTATTACGATTATCAGGGCAACCAGGTAACCGAAGAAGAAGCAAACAATGCCGAACCCGTTCCTCCCACAAGCGTATCTTATGTAAACGCTTACAGATGCGATTACGAGTTCCCTTCGAATGCTGATTTCAAAAGCGACTATTTCTATCAGAGGCAATACTCTTACTCCTATTCTGGCGACGAAACTTTTGCACAGGCAAAGCAGACCTGTACCGCTTTTTCCTATCAGCCCTGGGACAATACCCCCACGTACTCCATACAAAACCTGTTTGACGGTAACGACAGTACTTTTATCCATAACAACAGAACGCCTATATCAGAAGCCAATCCTTTCGGCGTAACGGTTGAACTCGATTCCCAAGTGACGGCAAACCGAATGACCTTCCACGGTTCGTCCGTAAGCGCCAACTACGCGACTTATCTTCCCAAAAACTTTAAAATATGGGTCAGCGACAACGGTTCGGACTGGACGCTTGTCAACGAAACAGTCAATTCCTCGGCATCCAACCTAAAAGTTATCGCAAACTTCGACGATTTCCACACCTTCAAATTCTACAAAGTAGAAGTGACCTTGACGCACGCGCGCAACAATCTCGGCTATATCTGCCTAAATAAGATTGAACTGTCGTCGCTTCTTACCGTCAGCGGCGGACATCAGTTCTCCCCCGACGAAGACGTGTTTGCGTTTGATAAATCGTGGAAAACGGCGCAAGCTTATTCGACGTTCGGTCACGTTTACACGGGCAATACAGGCGCGGAAATGAACTTTAAGTTCAACGGCACGAGGCTTGCGTTTACCTCCTCCGTTCTGCTTGGAAAGAATTTCGAAGTTTACATAGACGGAAACAAGGTCAACAGTATAGAACTCAAACCCCAGACGGACGACACCGTGATTTCATATTTGTCGGAAAAGCTTTCCGACGGCACGCACAGCGTAACCGTAAAATGTACGGGTAAAGCCAATATCGATTCTGTAATAGTTTTCGAATAACGCTGTAAAATTTATAACGCCCTGCGGACGGAATGTCCGCAGGGCGTTGTTTTTATTTTATTTAATCAATCACGCGGCTTTGCCGACGTCCTGCGCGGGCGGAACGGACGGTTCGCCGATAAGTCCCTGAACAAAAGACACGGCGTTCATATCCATAACGCACAGCGCAATTTCAAGTATAGCAAGTCCGACGAAAAAACCCATTAAAGAATTTATTGCAACGGCGATTACCATAAATACAAGCGAAATTAAAAATATCAGAAAATTAGAAAGCAGATACAAACCCGTATTTCCGACGTTCAACACCGCAGAAAACTTTACTTTTTTATATCCGTAAACCAGATACGCTTCCGTAAGGGCGACTATGCACGACAACACAAGCATTATTAACGACGAGAAAAACACACTGGGCTGCCACATAGAGTATAATACACCGCAGAGTATCAAACAGCCGACCGTAAGAAAAGAATTTATTATGCCTGTAAGTATCCACTTCCACAGCGAACGCTTTGCTATGTTGCGCCTTATAAAAAACTTGGTAAGCATAAAGCCTGCTATAAAGCCGATAATAAAAAACGCTATAAAAATGAAAACGCAGGCGACAATCTGTACAACAAACGTATTTATTATATTTACGATATGTTCCGCAAACACGTTAAAATCTTCGCCGAGAATGACGCTTAAACTCTCGTTCAGAACCTTAGTTATCCATTCGCCCGAAAGCATAGTCTGAATTGCTCCGAAAGGGTCGTCCCAGTCAAGCGCGGTTATATTGCCCCTAATCTCTTCCCACAGAACGGCAAAGTCAAGATTGACGCCGTCGGCAAGCAATTTTATATTTTCAATAAGTCCGTTAAGCGCCCCTATCGCGCCGGGTATAAGCACGGAAAAGCCCAACATCATACCCAAAAACATAGTGCCAAGCGGGGTAAAAAAATGTCTGAAAGATATAAAATAATTTTTCAAACTGTTTTTAAGCATAGGCGCTACCCCCTTTTATCCCCGCGTATGTTTCAATATTACAACATATCCGCAGACGCTGTCAACGCAATTTTCAGAATATTTTCACTGTAAAGCCTTGCCGTTTGCATACGGCGGGGTTATATTTACGGTGAAGGACAGACGTCCTTCAAAAGGAGATTTGATTTGGAAGAAAAAACTTTAAGACAAAAGCTTGCCGAAGTACTGACCGACAAGCAGGTTGCGGAACAGCTGGTTTTAACCCGCGAACTGATGGCAAGATACAAGTGCGCCATATACGAAGCGGAAACAAAATTCCGCGTGCTCAACGAAATTTTTTCGGTTCAAAACGAACGAAACCCCATAGAGAGCATAAAGACGAGATTAAAGTCGCCCGAAAGCATTGCCGAAAAGCTTTTAAGGCGCGGACTGCCCGTTACCCCCGAAACGATTGAAAGGGAACTGCACGACGTAGCCGGTATACGCGTTATATGTTCATTTCTGGACGATATTTATATGCTTGCGGACTGTATTACCGGTCAGGACGACGTCACCCTGATACAAACCAAAGATTATATAAAAAACCCCAAAGAAAACGGTTACAGAAGCCTGCACCTGATTATTGAAATACCCATCTTCCTGTACGGCGAAACGCGCAATATGAAAGTTGAAATTCAGCTTAGAACCATTACAATGGAATCCTGGGCGGACCTTGAACATAAGCTGAGGTACAAAAAAAATTTAAGCGGAGATACGCAGGCGCAAATTGCACGTCAACTTGCCGACTGCGCCGAACTTTGCAACGTACTTGACAGGAAAATGCTGGAAGTTAAAAGCAAAGTAAACGGCGCCGCTTTGCCCGCCGACGCATAAATTTTCTATTTCTTATTACTGTGCACGGTGCGAAAATTACGCATATATATAATATTGTAAAGAAAATTGACGCTTGATTTAATTTTGTCAAAAAGCGCAATTTTGATAAAAATACGTTTAAATGCTTGACAAACGCTATTTGTTAGGTTATAAATTAGTCGTACATTCCGACAGGAAAAGTACAAAAACAAACCCTTTTGGAGGTTTTATGAAAACAATTGCAAAAAAAATCACACTTGCGGGTCTTGGCGCCGCCTGCGTGCTTTCGCTTTCTTTAAGCGCAGGTATGCTTGCGGGCGGTAAAGGCGTTGCAAAAGCCGAAGACAGCTCCGCACCCGACGCGAAGCACTTCTTCTACGACAATCTTTTAAACACGGAAAACAAAGAATATACACTTGCAAAAAGATTTTACGAAGTACTTGACAAGCTCAACAAGGAAGAAGATTTCAAGGACGGTGTTGTGGATTATAACATCAGCGACATAGTTACTTCAGCCCAGCTTAAAGCCTGGATTGAAGACGGTAACCTTGAAGTTCCCCGCGCATTTGCCGCGGCGCGCGACGCGTTCCTTACCGACCATCCCGAAATCTTTTACATAAACTTTTACAAACTTACGATAAGCGTCGGCAAGAGCGGCGGGAATTACGTAGGCTATCTCAACAGCGGACGTGAAGCAAACCTCTTCTACGACAACGGCTTCAATACATCAGCTTCGGTTGAAACGGCGATTACGGCTTACAACGCAAAGGTCAACGAAATCGTCGACCTTGTTACCAAAAAAGAAAACGATTACAACGAATACGTTGCCAGAGACGTTTATCTTGCAAAAGAAGTAAATATTTACCTTGCGGAAAACATCGAATACGATTACGCTGCTTACGATAACAAGGACGACCCCAACTACGTAGCCGAGGCTTACATCAACACCCCCTACGGCGGACTTATCGAAGGCAAGGCTGTTTGCGGAGGATTTTCCACCTCATATAAAGTAATTATGGACGCGTTGGGCATTCCCTGCATTACCGTAAACGGTTACAGTAACAATAAAGACGAATACGGCTTCAATAGCAGCGCGAGCGTTTATCATATGTGGAACTACGTATGGCTTGAAAATCCCGCAGAGGAGAGCGCGCAGACCTTCGCGGCAAGCAGAGCGGCAAGCAACGGCGCGTGGTATTCCATGGACGTTACCTGGAACTCGTCTTCTTACAGCAGAACCAAATACGCAGTAATGAGCTCCGGTTTCGATGCGGAATTGCACGTTACCGACGGAGTTATTTCCTCTTCCGGTTACAAACTTAGATACCCCGAATTATCTCCTATCACCTACGGAAGCACCGATAAGACCGATGGTCTTCAAGTTTCTTTAACATATGAACAGACGGGAGAAAAAGACGATTTTCAACACGACCTTGTAGACACTTACATAACCGTAAGCTATAACGGAAAGAGCGCGAAAAAGCTGTTTGAAGAAGACGGACTTTATCTTGCAAAACGCGAATCCTATTATGCGCCTGATAAAAACGGCATCATGCAGATAAAATGGACAAACTGGAACGTTATCGAATATTGGAGACGTGTGCTGGTTGAATACAACGGCGGCGCAGACTTTGACGAGTTCTTAAAGGACACCGGCACTCAAACCCGTTATTACGATAACAGTTCGGTTTACGGCATTCAAATAGCTATATTCGACGTAAAACCCGACAGAGCTACTCCCGACGATTACACAGGCAACGATCCGACGTTAGGTAAAGATCCTGAAAAAGATCCATATTTTTTCTATTATTACAGCAACGCTTTAATGAACGAAATAAACGCGGTTGCAATCAGCGATGTCAAAACCAACGAAAGCTACGGTACGTATACACCCGCTCCCTATGTTGATTTTGAAGCCTCCCCCGACTTTAACGCAAAACTTACAATAAGCGACGCAATGCGCGATAATAAGAACAATTCCAAAATGAACCCGAACAGTGCGTTTGTTTTAAAAGTAAAATACGACCAGCCTTTGCATATACTTGACAAAACTCAGCCCATAGGAATATCGTTTACATCAATTCACCCCAACGCACAGGAATATGCCTTCTTCGTTCCTTACAAAGACGGAACTTACGTTAAGTTGATTGACGAATGTACAGTTGAGTTTAAATTCTGCCCAAGTCTTATGTACGAACACAATGATATGGGTTACAATTTCTTCTTCTCGAATTTGGGTTCCGCCAGAAAGGTTATGAGAAAACAGCCGGACGGAACATTTAAAGAAGAAACTTTGAATAAAGCTCCCAACAGCGTTAATTTCGGCTTTTCAAGAGCATATCTTGCCTGTCCCGCGCGCTTTAACTACGACGGCAGACTTTGGGTAGACTGCTGCGCTCAGCCTGAGCTTGTATCAAACTCCGACCTTTCGGAAGACAATTTTAAGGACGAAAACGGCAACAGTCTTTTCTCCGAAGCGGAAAGAAGCCAAATGATGCTTGTTGCGGAAAGAGCGGACACCGAAACCGTTGACTCTATTCTCGACGGAATAGGCGGTATCGAGGGCTCTAACGTATCTAAAAGCGACGTTAAATCCAGCGAGACTTACGATATTTATTTGCAGATGTGCGGTAAATACCCTACAATTCCCGACGGAAGCTACGTCAAAATCGCGCTCGGTTTCCCCGAAGGCTACGGTCCTAAAGATGAAGGCGTTACGTTCAAGCTGTACCACCGTAAACATATTCAAGGCGACGAGTATATAATCGAGGAAGTTCCCTGTGTTGTAACTCAGTTCGGTATCGTAGCGTGCGTAACAAGCTTCTCCCCCTATATGGTGGCCGTTGTAGACGCCGACAAAGTAACCGACAAAATAACTTACGCAAGCATCGAAGGCAAGGGCGGCAAGCTTACATTGGAAGACGGTAAAATACGTTCGTTAAAACAAACCGACGATTCTTCAACCGCTTGGGATGACACGACTTATACCTACACCATTCAGCCCGACGACGGCTACGGCATTTATTCGGTCAAACTTAACGGCAAAGAAATTAAAGACAGAGTAGTAAACGGAAAACTTACGCTTAACTATTCGGATGAAGATTTGGAAATAAACAACCAGCTTGTTATTCAATACATTGCCGACGCGGCCGCGGCGCGTGTACAGGAAAAAGTAAGCAGCAACGTCATCGATGAAGCTGTTGAAGCAACCAAACATATCGTCGAAGTCAAGGATCAGCCGGTCTACCCCACCAACCCGTTACCTGACGGCGGTAGCACCAACCCCGGCGGTAGCACCAACCCCGGCGGTAGCACCAACCCCGGCGATAGCACCAACCCCGGCGGTAACGAAGGCAATCTTCCCGACGGAAATGACCCCGCACCCACCGACAACAAGACGCTTATCATTGCGATAACGGTTGTATGCGTTGTATTGGCGGCAGCGGTTATGGTATCGGTAATAGTTGTTGCGGCACGCAGAAAGAACAGATAAATTTACACAAGTAAAACGGCTGAGGAAAATTTCCTCGGCCGTTTTAATATTGACAACAGAAAATATCTGCCGTATAATTAATAAAAAAACTTAGGACAAAAGATGAAAAAGCTTGTCAAATTTCTTAAAAAAGCCGTGCATAACTTCTGGGTTCAGTTGCTCTTTTTCAGCGGAGCTTGCGTCGGTCTCGTCGCTTTGTACAACTATCTGAACAATGAAAACGGTCTATGGGCAAACCTGTTGGAACTTATTGCCGGAGGCGACTTTATTTCCATATTCCTTGCGGGCTTCGTCTCCCTGTTAGTTGCAAAAACAGCAATTAAAGTTATGCAGGAGCTGGAAGAGTCCGCAAAGCTTGACGACGACAGGCATAAGATAATATGCAAGTACCGCGGGCATAAAAAACCGCCTATGCCCGAAAACCGAAACTATTTTTCAAAAGACGGCGCGGTTATGAACCTTTACACGGTAGCTTCCAAACACGGTAAAGTCAAAACGCCGAAGAACAACGCCCGCGATAAGTATTCGCCGGAATATAAGGCGCGCCGTAACGAGATTGACGAATATATGAACGGCAGGCTTAACCTGCCCGCCGTAAACGTTTTCGCAAACATTGCCGGCGATACGCGCGTATCTTTCCGCGACAGCAACAAGTTTTATACCCTCCCTTCCTTTGTAACAGAAAACGCGCTTGCGCTTTTGGGCGCGCACGGAGGTTCGGAAATACGCAACAACGTCACGGTAAGGCTTAACGATCTGGACTATGCCGACGGTATGCTTGTGCTTGACACAATGCGCACGAAATACTTCGATATGCTTGTAACAAACCGCTGTATGGACTATAAAATAGGCGACGCCGTCACCTTGCGCGAGCTTTACGAATTCGATACCAAAATAAATCCCCTATCCCTTTCGCAACTTAGCAACCAGACGGGTATAAACGGAATTATACTTACCAAGGACGGTTATCTGTTGCTTGAAAAGCGCGGCAGAAAAAAGGCGATTTGGAAAAACAAGTTTGCCCAGCCCATTTCTCTTGCGATGAAGGAAAACGAAATAAGCCTTACCCCCGACGGCAAAATAGCTTCCGGACACGAACAAGCCGAAGAAGTCTTTAAAAAAATAATTTTCAAGACGATTGAAAACAACTACGGTTTAGGCGAAGAAGATTTTGAAGAGTTTAATCTTTCGGACAGCCTTTTGGGCATTGCCCGCGACCTGTTAGAGGGCGGAAAACCAAACATATACTTTTACGCGGTATCAAAACACCGCTCGTGCGAATTTTTGAAGCTGCTTGAAAGCAAAGCAAAAAAATTCGCGGACGGCGTTACAAGCGAAATACTGCCCAAGCTTACCGACGACAAGCTGGAAAGCGAATTTTACCTTATCAAGGGCAATGAAATAATACTTGACTACACATACGCGCTTAAAGTCAAGGCAAGGCATATAATGCGCGTAAAACGCAAATTCGCACCTCAGGTCAACGCGTTAAAATCGGCTTTCGACGGAAGCGCTCACAGACTGAGAAAAGCGTTTAACGCAAATTATAAACGCCAATGCGGTGAAGCTTTGCTGTCATGCCTGTACTTTGCAAACGTCTGCGGGGACAGAATAGAAAGACATCTGGAGATAAACGATAAATTATAACGGCATTCGGCGAAATTATGTTAGGGCTTTCCGCGCAGGAAGGAAAAACCATTGCCGACAGCACGGCGTTCGGCGCGTGCTACGGCGGAACGGAAGCAAACGTTTTGGCGTGTCTTGAAAACTTCGGCAGAAAGACCAGATATCTCACCGCCCTGCCCGACACGGCGCAGACTGAGAACATAATAGACGCAGATATACTTGCAAAGCTTAAAGGAAAATATATCGTCAACGTCGGCAGGGGCAACTGCATTGACGAGAGAGCGCTTTACTCCTGCCTTAAAGAGGGAAGTCTTGCGGGCGCGGCTATCGATACCTGGCGTTCCAAGCCGAAAAACGGCGAAAAACCCTATTTCCCGTTCACGGAGAAGTTTGACAAACTTGACAACATAGTATTGTCTTCACACAAGGCGATGCAAGTGTGCGACGGTCACGCAAGATACGTTGAGGACGTAACAGCCAACGTACAGATGTATTTGGACGGCAAACAACCGAAAAATATGATTGACCTTACACTCGGTTACTGACGCATATGCGCGGAGCGACAAATAAACTTAAAGACATATGCGCGCAAATATAAAGTGCGCGGCGGCACATTTCAGCCGTCGCGCACTTTTCTTTATTTTCAAATTTTTTCAGTTTTTATAACCTTCGGGGTTCATTGTCTGCCACTTCCACAGCGAAGCGCACATTTCGTCAATGCCAAGCTCCGCCTTCCAGCCGAGTTCCTTTTCCGCCTTGGAACAGTCCGCATAACAAGCCGCTATATCGCCGTCGCGGCGGGGCTTTACGGAGTAAGGCAGTTTATGCCCGCAAGCCTTTTCAAAGGCGTGAATGACGTCTAATACGCTGTAACCGTTGCCTGTACCGAGATTGTAGACGTACACACCGCTATTTACCGTCTTTTCGATGGAAGCGACGTGACCTTTGGCAAGGTCGACAACGTGGATATAGTCGCGCACGCCCGTGCCGTCGTGTGTGGGATAGTCGTTGCCGAAGACCCCCACTTCTTTAAGTTCGCCTATGGCGACCTTTGCAATGTACGGCGTAAGGTTGTTGGGAATGCCCTTCGGATCCTCGCCTATAAGCCCGCTTTCGTGCGCGCCGACGGGGTTGAAATATCTCA
>CAJUNJ010000015.1 GCA_910587825.1 uncultured Christensenellaceae bacterium | reverse complement strand
AGACGCTAATTGCACTTTACTTCGTATTAACCTTATTAATCTTATTGCCTTTTTTGTACTTTATCTTTCTTCTCTTTCCTATGCAGTTGTCAGTCTTCATCGCGAAGCTTTCTTTCAAAAACTTGCTTTACCCGAAAAAAGTCGGGCTTGTTTTTCATATTTCCATAAGAAAAACATCGCTGTCAAGTCGACAGCTTTTATATATTATCAAAGTGAAATAATTATGTCAAGCATTTTTTAAAGAATTTCTAAAATATTTTTAAATTAACCTGGTCGCAAAATGCTTGCGGCGCGACAAGCATTTTTTTAAAAATAATTAACGGATTTTATTAACTTAATTTATAAATAATTTCGTTTAAGTATTCAAGCGAAGTTTTAAGTTCACGAATATCACCGTAATCACCGGGATAAGCTTCGATAATGACGCTTCCGTCAAAGCCGACGCCTTTAAGGCGTTTCAATATTTCAGTGAAGTCGTAAACGCCCTTGCCAGGCAGACACATTTTACCGTTTTCGTCCACGTCCGATAAATGCACGTGCGATATAGCCCCCGCCATATCTTCTATGTACATTGCGTACGGATACCCCGACCTTCTTGCCTGTTTAATATCGAACACGCCCCAAAGTTCGGGAATACGGTTCTTATATTCGCGGAATATGCCCGGACGGTTGTACATACACCAGCTTACGTTTTCAAGGCAGAGCCTAACGCCGTAGCGTGCGCAGAAAAACAACGCTTCACGCAAATACGCCGACAGTTCGTCGAAGTCGTCGCTGTAATAGCCCTTAACGCGCATACTGCCGTGAAAGGTATAATTTTTACAGCCGAGAAGCTGTGCCGAACGCATAACCTGGTCAAGCCAGTACAGGCCGTCGCCGCGCGCGCGGCGGGAAGCGCTTAAAAGCGAGGGTTCGAAATTACTTGTAAGCGTGTGAACCGAATTGACGTTAAGCCCGTCTATTTTGGGCGCAAGCATTTTGGAAAATTCGGGACGGTACTCGTAAAAGGTCTGATAGAAAACTTCCGCCGTCTGCGCCCCGAGTTCCTTAACCGTAACCGCCGCGTCTTCGGTCGGCATTCTTAAAAACAGCGATGATGTTGAAATACCGGTAATCATATTATAAGTCTACCACAATTTTGCAAAAAAAGCAAGACCGAAATTATTTACCGCCGTCAACCCAAAATTCGGCATATTCTATAACCCTGCTTTTACCCGTTTTCCCAAGTGAGCGGAAAAGATTTAAAAACCTGCGTTCTTCCGCAGAAAGCCCGCCGTCCGCAACTGACGGTCTTTCCCCCTCCGTCCTGCCGAGAAGATAGTCAACCGACACGTCAAAATATTCGGCAAACCTTATAAGCGCCTCGTACGGGGCTTGCCTTATCTCGTTTTCGTAATTTGCGATTGTCCCCGCATTCATATGCAAATCTTCCGCAAGCTTACTGCGCATAAGCCCGCATTCGGCCCTCATTTCCTTTAATCTGAACATAGCCTTACTCCATATAATACATAGATTATACAAAACGGGCGATTTTTAATTATATAATCGTACAAAACGGTTGACTTTTGCTTTTTAATATTTTAAAATAATACAAAATGAACGATTTTTTAACAAATTTTTCCGTTCATAATGAATAATTTTAAGGAGCAAAAACTATGAGTGAAGAAAACGTAAGACAGGTATTACAGTCGCTGAGCGGCAAAATCCCCGAAGAAAAAATGCCGTTACTTAAAAACAGTCTGGCAAACGCCGACGATAAAACGGTTGACGCTATTTTATGCGCAGACCTGCACAACCCGACCCACATACTGTTATTTTCTATATTCCTCGGCGGGTTCGGCGTGGACAGATTTATGATTGGCGATATAGGACTTGGAGTTGCCAAACTGCTTTTGGGCTGGCTGACCTGCGGGCTTTGGCCGCTTATCGACATATTTTTAAGTTATAAAAGGGCGAAGGACAAAAATTTCAACAAAATTATTTCGCTTATATAATGAAAAAAATTGCCCTGCACTTTTTATACCTTGCGGTAATAGCCGTTTATGCGTATATTATAGGCTGTCCCTTTCGCCGTATAACGGGAATGGACTGTCCGTTCTGCGGAATGACAAGGGCGTATACGGCGGCATTTTGCGGGGACTTTGCACGGGCAATTAGCTACCATCCTCTGTTTTTACTGGGAATACCGTTTATTTTGGGGCTTGCGCATTTAGGCAGGCTGAAAAGACACAGACGGCTTTTTATTGCCGACTTTGTGTTTATAATTGTTTGCGTAACGGCGTTTACAGTGAATTACGCAATAAAGATAGTAACGTAATGCGTTGCGCCGGTTAAATTACCGACGCAACGCTTTTCAGTTTTGGGATATGTACTGCGAAAGCGAATAGGTTATGTCCTTATCGGCTATAGCCGAAACGGGAGCAAGCGGAAATTTAATTGCCGTCTGCTCTTCTTCCGCCTGACGGACGGGCGGCTGTTCTTCTGCGGCGTTCGAAGCGAGCCCCTGCACCGCGGTCAACACTGTTGAAATTTCCTCTGCGCTTTTTAAAGCTTCGCGCATCTCATCTCCGCCTATGCTTTCAAGCACGGGCTTGACTTCCGAAAGAATTTTGCCCGCGTTGGATTTTCCGCCGTACATAAGCAGCGCGAGAATTATCAGTAGTTGCATAAATCAGACTCCTTGCATAAATTGTTATTAATATTATATGCGGAGACAGCAATGAACGATTTCAAAAACTATACGCCCGAAAACGGCGAAAATAATTCCGGCGGAAATTCAAACCAAATGAACAACACTGTGGAGCTTGCGAAAGTACTTTCGCGTGCGATGAACGGCAAAAGCGAAGGACAGCTTTTACAGAAAATTATTGCCGAAGCCGAACGCGGTAAGCGTGAAGGAACGCTGACCAACGCCGACCTTGACAATTTTTACAATGCGCTTGCGCCTATGGTCGACGGATTCAAGCGCAAGAAATTGAAGGAAGTAATTACCCGCCTTAAAAATATTTAAATTATCGAGAGATATCTGTCGCCAGAGTCGGGAAATACGGCAACGATATTTTTGCCGTAATTTTCGGGGCGGGATGCAAGAATTTCGCAGGCGCGCATTGCCGCGCCCGAAGAAAGACCTACAAACAGCCCTTGTGCTTTGCACAGATTTTTCATAGCCGTCAGCGCTTCGCCGTCGTTGACGGCTATTATCTCGTCGTACACGGACGTATTCAAAACTTTCGGAACGAAGCCCGCGCCTATGCCCTGAATCGCGTGACTGCCCGAAAGCCCCCGCGATAGTACGGGAGAACCTGCCGGTTCGACGGCAACGACCTTTATGCCCGATATTCGCCTTTTCAGATAAACGCCCGCCCCGCTGAGCGTTCCGCCGGAACCTACGCCTGCGACGAAATAATCTATTTTGCCTTCGGTATCTTCGTAGATTTCCGCGCCAGTGGTACGGTAATGAATTTCGGGATTGGCGGAATTTTCAAACTGTCCCAAAACAATACCGCCCGTCTTCGCCGAAAGCCGCGCAGCGTACTCCACCGCCCCCGACATCCCCCTTTCGGACGGGGTTAAAATTACTTGCGCACCGTAAGCTTCAATCATTTTACGGCGTTCGACACTCATATTTGCGGGCATAACTATTACGGCGTTATAACCCATTGCGGCGCAGACTGCGGCGACGGCTATTCCCGTGTTGCCCGAAGTCGGCTCGATAACCGTTCCGCCGACTTTTAATAAGCCTTCTCCCGCCGCACGCAATATCATTGCGTATGCCGTCCTGTCCTTTACCGAACCGGCGGGATTGAGATATTCAAGCTTGGCGAAAATCCGCGCTTTTATGCCCGCAAACCTTTCGTACCCGACAAGGCGCATAAGCGGGGTTTTGCCTATCAGCTGGGTTACCGAAGTATAAAACATTATTCTTTTGAAAGGGCTTTAATTGCCCGCACAAGCTGTTCGCATTCGCCGAGAGTATTGAAAGCAGATACGGAAATGCGGATAAGACCGTCCGAGGAAAGGGCTTTGTGCATTAACGGCGCACAGTGCAATCCGCCGCGTACACATATTGAATATTCGTCGGAAAGCCTGTAAGCGGCAATTTCGGACTGCATATTTTTTAAACTTACGGCGGTTATTCCGTAAGGGTTGGGCTTGGAATACAGCGTTACGCCGTCTATTGCGGAAAGATTTTCACACAGCGCAGTTGTAAGCTGTATGACCTTCCGCGCGCCGTCGGCAAGGTTTTCTTCAAGATACATTACCCCTTCGCCTATGGACACGACTGCGGGATAGCAAAGCGTTCCGCTTTCAAGCCTGTCGGGATAAAAGTCCGGCATTTCGAGATTATAACTTTCGCTGCCAGTTCCGCCGAACGTGACGGGGTCCGGATTTACGCGTTCCGAAAACACGAGCGCGCCGCTGCCCTGAATTGCAAGCATACCCTTATGCCCGGCAACCGCAAGCGCGTCTATGCCAGAAGCTTTCATATTTATAGGAATATGTCCGCACGCTTGTGCGCCGTCGCAAATAAGCAGAGTGTGTTCCGGCAAGCCCTTTCTTATCGAATTTATATCGGGAGCGGCGCCCGTTACGTTGGAAGCGAGCGTGACGACGACGGCGCGTGTAAGCGGTGTCACGCAAGACAAAATTTCACCGGCGTCGATACAGCCGTTTTTAAGCCCCGCATACTTGACGCGAACCCCCTTACGTTTTAAATATTCAAGCGGGCGGAGAACCGAATTGTGTTCGGCAACGGTTGTAACGACTTCGTCGCCGGATTTAAGCACGCCCAATAAAGCGATATTCAACGCCTCGGTGCAGTTTTTCGTAAACACCGTTCTGTCGTAAGAATATCCGCCCAAAAATTCGCACAGAAGTTTACGACTTGCGTACACGCGTTCAAGGCAGGCGATTGAAAGCTTGTGACCGCTCCGCCCCGGGTTTGCACTGTATTTGACTGCCGACGTCACGGCGGTTATTACGCTGTCGGGCTTGAAGCCGCCCGTTGCGGCGTTATCGAAATATATCATTATAATTCTCCGTTACATAAAATAATAATATATTTTACTTTCAAAGGAAAAAATTATGACAGATATACTTGCTGTTTTCCGTTCTCGCTCACAGGCTATTGACTGCAACGCAAGACTGCGGGCGGAAGGCATTCCCGCAAACTTAATAAACACGCCTAAGGAAGCAAATATCGGGTGCGGACTGTCCGTTAAACTGCCGTACACGATGTTTGAAAGAGCCAAATATCTTGTAAAAAAGGGCAACTATTCGGCTTTTTACGGTTTTTTCAGAATGCAGACAGCTTACGGAAGAAGCATTTTCGGAAGAATTAACTGACTTTGTTGCAAATTTTTATCGTTTATGATACAATTTGTTTATGGATAAAAACACAAAAGATATTTTGGACGGGCTTGCGTTTTTATACCCCGACGCCCAACCCGCATTGCATTTCAAGTCTCCGTACGAACTGCTTGTCGCGGTAATTCTTTCCGCACAATGCACGGACGAGAGAGTAAATAAAGTGACAGAAGTACTGTTCAGGGAACACAATACGCCCGAAAAAATGCTTGCATTGGGGCAGGAAGAGCTTGAAAAATATATTTATTCGTGCGGGTTTTACCACAATAAGGCGGCGCATATTCTTTCGGCTTCGGCGGATATTTTAAATAAATTCGGCGGGGAAGTACCAAATACGCTTGAACAACTTAAAACGCTTGCGGGCGTAGGTCAGAAAACTGCCAACGTTGTGTATGCGGTGGCGTTCGGGGGCGACGCGATAGCCGTGGACACGCACGTTTTCAGGGTTTCAAACAGGCTTGGACTTGCAGAAGGAAAGACGCCGCAGAAAGTCGAAGAAAAGCTTTGCGCGGTTCTGCCTAAAAACGTCTGGTCGAAAGCCCACCACTACTTAATTTATCACGGGCGCAGGGTCTGCCATTCGCAACGCCCCGACTGCATAAACTGTACGCTTAATAAATTGTGCAAATTTTACGGCAACACAAAAGGAAATTAAAAAAGATACCCGCCGCACCTTACGGTACGACGGGTTGAAATTTTATTTTTATACTACGGGCGCCACCCAGCCGAAGTCGCCTGCAATTATGGTAAAAGCGGCTATCCAGATAATCAGCCAGATAACGAACGCGACTATGCTTACCACGAGAGCGGCTATTGCAAGACCGTACGCAGAGTAATTTTTCGCCTTGACCATACCTATAATTCCGAATATAAGCCCGAGAATAGACGGAACAAGAAAACCGTAGTTACCGCCGAACAGCCCGATTAAGGACAATACAAGCCCTGCGATTGCAAAGCCGTTGACCGCCTTTTTATCCGCCGGCGCCGATGCGGCGGAAGGCGCGGCAACGGGTGTAACCGCTACCCCGCAGTGTACGCAGAACACCGCTTTATCGTCTATCTCTTTTCCGCAATTTCTGCAAAACATAAATTTACCTCCGATGATCCTGTATTTATTATAATATATAAGCCGGAAAAAGTAAATAGTAAATTTAAAAAAATTTAATATTTAAAGCTCCGCGCTTTTTGCGCGGAGCTTTTGAATTTGTTTTTTTAATTAGCCTAAAATCTTAACGATCGTACCGGAACCAACAGTTCTGCCGCCTTCACGGATAGCAAAACGAAGTTTTTCTTCTACTGCTACGGGCTTAATAAGCTCTACCTTGATTTCTACGTTGTCGCCGGGCATAACCATTTCTACGCCTGCGGGAAGCTCGATAGAACCGGTAACGTCGGTAGTTCTGATGAAGAACTGGGGACGATAGTGGTTGAAGAAAGGAGTGTGACGTCCGCCTTCGTCTGCTTTAAGAACGTATACCTGAGCGGTAAACTTGGTAGCCGTTTTAACGGTACCGGGTTTAGCAAGAACCTGTCCCTTTTCGATACCCTTTCTGTCGATACCGCGGAGAAGCGCGCCTACGTTGAAGCCTGCGATAGCTTCGTCAACGCTCTTGTGGAACATTTCAAGACCGGTAATGGTTGTGCCTACGGGCTTTTCGATAAGTCCTACGATTTCAGCGGGATCGCCAACGCGAGCGGTACCTCTTTCTACTCTGCCGGTTGCAACGGTACCACGACCGGAAATCGTGAATACGTCTTCAACGGGAAGAAGGAAGGGCTTCGCCGTATCTCTTTCGGGAGTGGGGATGAAGCTGTCGATGGTGTCCATAAGTTTAAGAATGCACTGGCATTCGGGAGCTGCAAGAACTTCTGCATCGGGAGCGCCGGAAGAAGCTTTTTCAAGAGCCTTTAATGCCGAACCTCTGATGATGGGGCAATCTTTGAAGCCCTGAGCTTCAAGCGTATCGCTGATTTCCATTTCAACAAGTTCAAGAAGTTCGGGGTCGTCCATCTGGTCGCACTTGTTAAGGAATACTACGATGTAAGGAACGCCTACCTGACGGGAAAGCAGGATATGCTCTCTGGTCTGGGGCATGGGACCGTCGGTCGCCGCAACTACGAGGATTGCGCCGTCCATCTGAGCGGCACCCGTAATCATGTTTTTAACGTAGTCTGCGTGTCCCGGGCAGTCAACGTGCGCGTAGTGACGCTTATCCGTCTGATATTCAACGTGAGCGGTGTTTATTGTTATACCGCGCGCCTTTTCTTCGGGAGCCTTATCGATCTCGTCGTATTTCATTTTTGCTGCCTGACCTTTACATGCCATAACCATAGTGATAGCTGCGGTCAGAGTGGTCTTGCCGTGGTCAACGTGGCCGATTGTGCCGATGTTAACGTGGGGCTTGCTGTTGTCGTACTTAGCCTTTGCCATTTTTGTTTCTCCTTATTATTTTAATTTTATAAAATGATAACTTACGCCGTAAAACGGCGTCGCAGCTATCTATCATTAACTGCTGCCTTTTAGTGCGTTTTTTTACACTGACTATATTATATATTAAATATTTTTAAAAGACAATTAAATTTACGCACATTTTTTTAAATTTTTACATTGCAAACTTTTGCCGTCGAATTTTTGATAAGCGGGCTTGAAAATCCGTTATCCCGCGCGACAGGCGCGTACAATGAAGTACGCAGTCGGGCGCGAACATAAATGTTTTGCGACGTAAATACAAAGTTTTATTTTTTAGCGCGTTCTCCGATAACCTTCTCAGCCACGGACTTGGGCACTTCGGAATAGTGGTCGAACTGCATAGTGAACTGTCCTCTGCCCTGCGTTCTCGAACGAAGGTCGGTTGCGTAACCGAACATTTCCGAAAGGGGAACTTCTGCGTCCACTACCTTTGCGCCTGCGCGGTCGTCGGTTGAGATAATGGTGCCGCGGCGTGCGGTTACGTTACCCATTATATCGCCGAAATAATCGTCGGGGGTGATAACTTCAACCTTCATTATGGGTTCGAGAAGGACTGCGTTTGCCTTTGCCATACCGTCCTTAAAGCCCATAGAGCCTGCAATCTGGAACGCCATTTCCGAAGAGTCGACTTCGTGATAGCTTCCGTCGTAAACCTGAATTTTGAAGTCGACGACTTCGTAACCCGCAAGGAAACCGTTTTTGGAAGCGCCCTGAATACCCTTGTCGATTGCGGGGATATATTCCTTGGGAATAGAACCGCCGACCGTAAGGTCTTCGAAGACGTAACCGGAACCGGGTTCGCCGGGAATCATATGAAGTTTGCAGTGACCGTACTGACCTTTACCGCCCGACTGACGCTTGTACATACCTTCGCAATCGACAGCCTTTTTGATGGTTTCGCGGTAAGCTACCTGCGGTGCGCCGACGTTGGCTTCTACTTTGAATTCTCTCAAAAGTCTGTCGACGATAATGTCAAGGTGAAGTTCGCCCATACCCGCGATAATGGTCTGACCCGTTTCCTGATCCGTATAGGTCTTGAAAGTGGGGTCTTCTTCGGCGAGCTTTATAAGCGCCATAGTCATTTTTTCCTGACCCGCTTTGGTCTTAGGCTCGATAGAGAGCTGGATAACGGGGTCGGAGAAAGTCATCTGTTCAAGAATGATGGGGTGCTTTTCGTCGCAGAGCGTGTCGCCCGTGGTGGTGTCTTTAAGACCTACTATCGCACAGATATCGCCCGAATAAACCTTGGGGATTTCCGTACGGGTGTTTGCGTGCATCTGGACGAGTCTGCCGACCCTTTCTTTCTTGCCTTTGGTAGAGTTGTAAACGTATGAACCTGAATCGAGTACGCCGGAGTACGCTCTGAAATAAGCGAGTCTGCCGACGAACGGGTCGGTTGCGATTTTAAACGCAAGTCCCGCAAAAGGTTCTTCGTCGGAAGTCTTTCTCTCTTCTTCCGCGCCTGTATCGGGATTAACGCCTTTGACGTGCGCAACGTCTACGGGCGAAGGAAGGAAATCTATAACCGCGTCCAAAAGCATCTGGACGCCCTTGTTCTTGTAGGACGAACCGCAGAGAACGGGCGTACATTTCATAGCGATTGTAGAAAGACGGAGTCCTTTACGGATTTCTTCGGGGGTAAGTTCCATAGTTTCAAGGAACTTTTCCATAAGTTCGTCGTCGCCTTCCGCCGCAGCTTCCATAAGCGCCATATGCGCTTCTTCTGCTTCATCCCTCATATCGGCGGGAATTTCGTCCCTGTGATACTGCTTGCCGTCTTCGGAATCGTAAATTTCCGCATTCATTTCGATAAGGTCTACGATACCTTTGAATGTGTCTTCATTACCGATGGGAAGTTCGATGGGGACGGGGTTGGCGTTAAGCCTGTCCTTCATCATCTGTACGGCGCGCTTGAAGTTTGCGCCGTTGATGTCCATTTTGTTGACGTATGCTATACGGGGAACCTTATACTTGTCCGCCTGACGCCAGACGGTTTCGGACTGGGGTTCAACGCCGCCCTTAGCGCAGAAAGTAGCGACAGCGCCGTCGAGTACGCGGAGAGAACGTTCTACTTCAACCGTGAAGTCAACGTGTCCCGGAGTATCGATGATGTTAATTCTGCATTCGTCTTTTTTGGTCTGACCGCTTCTCGTCCAATGGCAGGTTGTCGCCGCGGACGTTATGGTTATACCGCGTTCCTGTTCCTGTACCATCCAGTCCATAGTAGCCGAACCGTCGTGCGTTTCGCCTATCTTGTGGTTTATACCGGTGTAGTACAGAATACGTTCTGTCGTGGTGGTTTTGCCGGCGTCGATATGCGCCATTATGCCTATATTTCTCGTATGGGCTAAATCGTATTCTCTTGCCATATTAATTCCTCAAACTCAGAATCTGAAATGCGCAAACGCCTTGTTTGCTTCCGCCATTCTGTGCGTGTCTTCCTTTTTCTTGACTGCGCCGCCTGCGTTGTTGTAAGCTTCCATAAGTTCCGCCGCAAGCTTTTGCGCGGTTTCACGTTCGCTTCTTTTGCGCGTTGCGATGACAAGCCAGCGGATTGCAAGCGTCTGTCTTCTTTCGGGTCTGATTTCAATGGGAACCTGATAGTTTGCGCCGCCGACGCGCCTTGCCTTAACTTCCAATACGGGCATAATGTTGTTCATTGCCTGATTGAAAATTTCCATAGGGTCTTTTCCGAGTTTTTCACTCATTATATCAAAGGCACCATAAACAATGTTCTGTGCCGTTCCCCTCTTACCGTCGTACATAATCTGGTTTACAAGCTTGGTAACAACCTTGCTGCCGTACACGGGATCGGGTAATACGTCCCTCTTGGGAACGCCGCCTCTTCTGGGCATAATTTTTACTCCTTTATTTTTTTATCGTTTTTAAGGGTACTTAATACCTTTAAATAAGCTATTGCTTGCATCACGAAAGATGTAGCAAACCTTCTCCGTTATTTATACAATAACGAATACTGCCTACTCTTATCGGTAAGGGTAGATATATTCCGAAAACAAGTAGGAGAATTTATTTTATTTCGCAGAACAGAAATAAAAAACGTGAATTATTTAGGACGTTTTGCGCCGTATCTCGAACGCGCCTGTTTGCGCTTCGACACGCCTGCGGTATCCAATGCGCCGCGGATGATGTGGTAACGAACGCCGGGCAAATCCTTAACTCTTCCGCCCCTTATTAGCACGGACGAGTGTTCCTGCAAGTTGTGACCTTCGCCGGGAATGTAAACGGTACCTTCCTGCTTGTTGGTAAGTCTTACCCTTGCAATCTTTCTTATAGCAGAGTTGGGTTTTTTAGGCGTGGTAGTCGTAACCGAAAGGCATACGCCGCGCTTCTGGGGGCAGTTGTCCAATATGGGCGACTTGCTCTTGAAAACCTGTTTTTCTCTGCCGTTTCTGATAAGCTGGTTAATTGTAGGCATAATATCCTCCTTGTTTTACTCGGTAATAAACCTGTGGAATATATTCTTACACCGCATACCCTTAATACGGTGGGGAATAAATAAAGTGATTCACGAAAATTTAGTTCTATTCTGCGAATTAAATTTTCGTGCGATTGCTTTTGTCGTTAACCGGCTTAACTGTTTAACTGTATTCAATCTTGCCGATTTTCGGCGTAATCGAATGAATGCAGGACTGCGCCGATAACGCGAAAAAATGCGGGTTACGCAATAACCCACGCTAAGCATAATCGCAAAGGCAATTTTAACAAAGTTGACAAACTTTGTCAAACGTTTTAAAGCAAGTTTTTTTTATTTTAGGGCGCGGGCGGTCAGTTTAAAGTTATATCCTTTAAACTTTCGTACTTTTCCGCGGCAATACGGGTTAAAAGCTTTACGTCAAACCGACCCGAAAAAGCTTCGTCCGAAATTGCTTTCGCGGTAAAAACGGCCTCGACGGGGTACTTCAAATTTTTAATGTCGTTAAGCATTTTACCGCTTTGACGGGTACCCATAAAATCTCCGCCGCCGCGAAGCTTCAAATCTTCGTCGGCAATCTTAAAGCCGTCTGAATTGTTTACGATTACCGAAAGCCTTGCGCGGGCTTCGTCCGTATCTACGCCGCAGAGAAGAAAGCAATAACTTTTCCTGTCACCCCTGCCTACGCGTCCGCGGAGCTGGTGAAGCTGGGCAAGACCGAACCTTTCGGCGTTGTAAATAATCATAGTCGTCGCTTCGGGGACGTCGACCCCGACTTCGATAACGGTTGTCGACACAAGGCAGTCGTATTCTCCCGATTTGAACGCCGACACCACCGCGGTCTTTTCCGCGTCCTTCATCTTGCCGTGCAAAAGAGCGACGCGCACGGACGGCATTTTTACTTTCAGTTCTTCGAAAAGTTCGGTAACCGACATTACCGTCCCCTCTTCGTCGCCTTCGATTTTGGGGCAGACGAAATAAGCGCGGTTGCCGAGCTTTGCCTGTTCCTCCACGTATCTGTACATATCCGAATACTTGCGTTCGGGAATAATCGCCGTGGTTATTTCCAAACGGTTCGAGGGTTTGTCCTTTATGACGGAAATATCGAGGTCGCCGTAAAAAATCAGCGACAATGTGCGAGGTATGGGCGTTGCAGACATAACGAGAACGTCGCACCCCTCCCCCTTTTCCGAAAGCGAAGCGCGCTGTGCCACGCCGAAGCGGTGCTGTTCGTCGCAGACGACGAACGAAAGATTTTTAAAGACAACGTCCCCCTGAATAACGGCGTGCGTCCCGCAGACTATGTCCGCTTCCCCCGATGCGAGGGCTTTTTTAATTGCTTTTTTATCGGAAGCAGAAGTCGAACCCGTAAGACTTGCGACCCGATATTCGGGAAAATATTTTTTTATAAGCTGAGCGTTCTGCAAGGCAAGCACTTCGGTAGGGGCAATCATAGCCGCCTGATAACCAGAGCTTACAGCCATATATATACCCGCAAGCGCGACGGCGGTTTTGCCGCTTCCGACGTCGCCCTGCAAAAGCCTGTTCATCGTGCGCGGAGATTTTATATCCGAAAAAATTTCTTCAACGGCGGTTTTCTGTCCGCCGGTAAAGGCAAACGGAAAACGGGAAATAAACTCTTCAAGCCCGCCGCGGGTGACGGAATAGCTTTTAAGCCTTGCGTCGTCACGCCCGCCCTTTACGACTTTGAATGCCGAAATAAGCAAAAAATATTCTTCGAGAGCAATGCGTTCGGAGCCGAGTTTAATATCGTCGCGCGATTGCGGACAGTGCACTTTTTTATAAGCTTCCGCAAGCGGGATAAGCGCATATTTGTTACGGAGAAACGACGGGATAAGACTTTCTATCTTTACCTTTTCAAGCGCATTTTTAACCGTTGAACGCACTACGCCCTGCGTAAGACCGCCCGAAAGCGGATAGACGGGAATTAAACCCTTCAAACGGCGGTTGTCGTCGGCGCGTTCGAAAGAGGGATTTATCATAGAACAGCCCGTACCGTACTTGTTTTGCACCCTGCCGTAAAACAGGTACAGACCGCGGGTAAGTTTAGAAGCGACGTAAGGCTGGTTAAACCAGATTGCGTTGAAAACATAGCCGCCCTGCTGGCACAATGCCTTTACATAGGGACGGCGGGAATAACGGTTGTATTCGACGCTAAGCACTTCGCACGCGGTCAAAATAATATCGTGATGATACGCACCCGCCAAAGGCGAAATTTCGGTCATATCGAGATAGTCGCGCGGGAAATGACGGCACAAATCTTCGGCGGTGTAAATATTAAGTTTGTTGAATTCACGTTCCCTCTTTTCGGAAACGTATCTTAACGAATTAAGCTCCATAAAAAAATATTCACGAATTTCTCGGCTATTCTACGCCTGCGAAATCCGTGAACCCGCAAAAACTTCGGATAAGCGAGCAAAGCAAGGAGCACGAGCATTTACAAGGGAGCATACACAGAAGTATTTGACCGAAGTAAAGCGGAGCGCGACACCCATATGCGATGCTTAGACAGAGTTTTTCTACTCCAAGGATACCATATAATAATACACAGGCTGCCCCCCGAAATGACAGTCCACGTCGCAATCGGGATAAGCTTCCGTAATTTTTTCCGTAAGAGCAGCCGCCTCTTCGTCGCCGATTCCCGCACCGTAATAGAGGGTTATCATTTCGTGGTCGTCCTTTTTAAGCGCCTTTATAAGCGCAAGCGTGGCGTCGTCCTTGTTGTCGGATTTGGCAAGTATACGCTTGTTGTCAAGTCCGATTATGTCGCCTTCTTTAAGCTTGAAGCCGTTCATCGTAGTGTTGCGCACGGCGCGGGTAACAAGCCCTGACGCAACGTTGTCGATAGCGTGGGTCATATCCGTCTTGTTTTCGGGGACGGAAGCTTCCGGATTAAACGCAAGCGCCGCCGCAAAACCCTGCGCTACGTTTTTAGTGGGTATAACGTGTATGGTGCGGTTGCTGACAAGCGCTTTTGCCTGTTCCGCCGCGAGAATGACGTTTGAATTGTTGGGGAAGACGAAAACGTTGGAAGCGTTTATCTTCTGCACGGCGTCGGCAATATCCTGCGCCGACGGGTTCATAGTCTGCCCGCCTTCTATAACCCTGTCGCACATAAGGTCTTTGAATATCTCTTCAAGTCCCGAACCTGCGCAGATTGCAAGCATACCCATTTCCTTTTTCTCGGCTTCGAGCTTGGCTTTGAGCGCCCTGTTCTCTTCAAGCATATTTTCTATTTTAAGCCTGTCGAGTTCGCCGAGTTCGAGCGCGTAGCTCAAAGCGACGCCGGGGGTGTTGGTGTGGACGTGGACTTTAACGAGTTCCAGGTCGCCGATGCAAATTACGGAATCGCCTATGCCCATAAGTTTTTCTTTAAGCTTGTCAATGTCGGCAAGCGTCGTCATTTGTTTTAAGTGTATAATAAAAAACTCGGTACAGTAGGCAAACTCTATATCGCCCAGATCGAGATTGATTATATCAGAATTGTCATCGAATAAATCTTCGTCGCTCTTTTTTCCGTCCGAAGCTTCGGTGGGAATAGAGTCGGCGTCAAGCTCTTCGCCCGTGATAGCGGCAAGGAAGCCGCGCATTATGGTCATAAGCCCGACACCGCCGGAGTCTACCACGCCCGCCTTTTTAAGAACGGGAAGAAGTTCGGGCGTCTTTGCAAGCGCTTCGTCGCCGACTTCTATCAAAGCCGTAAGAAATTCAACGAAATCTTTGTTCTTGTTTGCAAGCTTGGGGGCGGCTTCGCTCATAAGTCTTACGACGGTTAAAATCGTACCTTCCTTGGGAATGGACACCGCGCTGTAAGCGACCTTTGTACCCGCTTCCATAGCCTTTGCGAAAGTTTTGGTATCGAACGCGTCCTTGGTGTCTTTAAGAACGGAGCATATCCCCCTGAAAATCTGTGAAGATATAACGCCCGAATTTCCGCGCGCGCCCCTTAAAGCGCCCTTGGACACGGCGTCGCATATTTCCTGAAAGCGGTTGGAAGAACACGCGTTCATTTCCTTGACCGCAGATTGAAGGGTAAGCGACATATTCGTACCAGTATCCCCGTCGGGAACGGGGAATACGTTTAAAGCGTCGACCTTAGCCCTGTTTATATCTAACATTCTCGCACCGCCCGCAACCATTTTGCGGAATTCGGTACTGTTGATGGTTTTTTGCATATTACTCCTTGTGAAGGGTTGATGTGCTTAAATCGAGTATAGCTGTACCGTACAGTACAGCTATTACAGTTTTACCCCGATAATATTAACGTTCACGGTATCGACTATCATACCCGTGAATTTTTCAACCTTGTATTTAACGCTTTCTTTAAGTGATTCTGCAACGGCGTTAATTGATACGCCGTACTTGATTATGACGTACACGTCGATAAAAATTCTGTCGCCGGAAGTAACGACTTTTATGCCCTTGCCTCCCGACTGTTTTTTCAGAAGCTCCGACAGAGAGTCGGTAAACCTACGGGATACCGTATCTACGATGCCGTAACATTCAAGGGCAGCATTCTTTGCCACCTTTGAAATGGCGGCGTCGGATATTGATATTTTACCGTATACGTTGCTTGTGTTTACTGCCATGATATTACCTGTACGAATAATATTCTATAACATAAATTTCATTTTTGCAAGAAGATTATTGTATTTTTGCAAGAAGTTTTTGCATTTACCTGTAAATTATTTGGTAAAATTCAAAAAAATTTAAACATTGCCGCCGTTTTTGTTTGATTTTTTGCAAACGCCGTGTTATAGTAATTAAGGTCGTTTGGTTAACGGCTTATTTTTAACTTTGATTTTTAAGCTTAAACACACGGAGGTGTATCGATATGTCAAGAGTATGCAGCGTATGCGGTAAGGGTCAGACGACCGGCAACAACGTAAGCCATTCGAAAAGAAGAACGAGAAGGACTTTCAAAGCCAACGTACAGAAAGTTACGTACGTGGCGGAAGGCAAAACCGTAACGGGTTACGTTTGCACAAGATGCCTTAAATCGGTTGAAAGGGCGTAACTTATTATAAGCGCGTAAAAGCGCTTGCTTTATCAATGAATTTAACCGCGCATAAAAATGCGCGGTTAATTTTATTTTCAAAGCCCCGCGTTTAACGCGGGGCTTGCCTTATCAGTATTTTTCCCTTTCGTGATATGTCGTATGCAAAAGCTCGTGCGATTTATGTCCGTTGGGCTTGCCCAAAAATTCCTTGTAAATAACTTCAACCGCGGGATTGTCGTGCGAACAGCGCAATCTGCTTTCGCCGTCGTAGTCGTAAAGCGCCTGCGCACGCACGGCTTTAAGGTCTATCGTATTGCGTATCTCGTCGTGAACGTAGGGCTGTCCTCCTCCGTTTATACATCCGCCGGGACAAGCCATAACTTCTATAAACGTGTAATCCTTTTCACCGCTCTTTACAGCTTCTATAACCTTTCTTGCATTGCCAAGCCCGCTTGCCACCGCAACTTTTACGGTTGTACCGCCGACGGTGTATTCGGCTTCCTTGACGCCTTGCGTTCCGCGGACTTCCTTAAACTCCAACGGGGCGCCGCTTCCGCCGAGTTTGTAAGCCGCCGTTCTTAACGCCGCTTCCATAACGCCGCCCGTCGCGCCGAAAATGGCGCCCGCGCCGCTCGCTTCTTCGAAAGGCGTATCGAACTTGCCGTCGGCTATGTTGGCAAAATCAATACCCGCTTCCTTTACCATTTTGGCAAGCTCACGCGTGGTGATTGCCGCGTCGGTGTAATTACCCAGCTCCTCGCGGGAAATTTCAAACTTTTTGGCCGTGCAGGGAATTACGGATACGACGTAAAGATTTTCCGGCTTAATGCCGTTCTTCTGACAATAATAAGTTTTTAACAACGCAGAGAACATTTCCTGCGGGGATTTGCAGGTCGATATGTTGGGAAGAAGTTCCGGATAGTAATGTTCCGCAAACTTGACCCAGCCGGGGCAACAGCTTGTAAACATAGGCAACGCGCCACCGCCTTGAAGCCTTGACAGTAATTCGTCGGCTTCTTCCATAATAGTCAAATCGGCGGTAATGTCCATATTGAAGCACTTCACGTCGCCGAGCTGTTTTATTGCCGAAATCATTTTGCCTTCGACGTTGGTACCGACGGGCAGGCCGAACGCTTCGCCCAAGGTCGCCCTTACAGACGGAGCGGTAAAGAACACGACCTGTTTATCGGGGTCTACGATTGCGCCCCAGACGTCTGCAACCGAACTCTTTTCGTAGAGCGCGCCGACGGGGCACGCGACTACGCACTGTCCGCAGTTGACGCAGGGCGTAAACGCCAGCGACACGTCGTAAGGCGAGCCTATCGCCTTTGCGTAACCTCTGTTGTTAGGTCCTATCGCGCTTATCGTCTGCTGCCCGCACGCCGCGACGCAGCGTGTACACATTACGCATTTACTGTTGTCCCTGACAACCGACGCGGAAAGATCGTCGATAGGTTTAAGGTCGTGGTCTGTGCCGAACATATCTTCTTCCGCATTATATTCGAGCGCAAGCTTTTGCAGCTCGCAATTCATTGAACGCACGCAGCTTAAACACTTTTTCTTATGCGTGGAAAGGATAAGTTCCAAGGTTGTCTTTCTGGACTGTCTGACCGCGGGAGTGTTGGTACGCACTTCCATTCCTTCTGTAACGGGATAAACGCACGCCGCGACAAGCCCCCTTGCGCCCGTAGCTTCCACAAGACACATACGGCAGGAACCGACGCATTGCACGTCCTTTAAATAACACAGGGTGGGTATTCTGATATTCGCCGCCCTTGCCGCCTGCAAAACTGTGGAACCTTCCGGCACGCTTACGGGAATACCGTTTATTTTAAGATTAACCATTTTTTACGCTCCTCACTTTTTATTGATTGCGCCGAACCGGCAATGCGCTATACACTGGCCGCACTTTATGCACTTGGTTTTATCGATAACGTGCGGACTTTTTACGTCGCCCGAAATTGCGTTTGCCGGACAGTTGCGCTTACACAGCGTACACCCACGGCACTTGTCGGCGTCTATATAGTAATTGAGAAGCGATTTACACACGCCCGACGGACACTGCTTGGCGTAAATATGCTTCATATATTCGTCGCCGAAGTGTTCCATTGCCGAAAGTATGGGATTGGGCGCGGACTGTCCCAACGCGCACAGCGAAGAACTTTTCATATGCTTTGCAAGCTTCATAATCTTGTCAAGGTCTTCGGGTTCGCCCTTGCCTTCGGTTATTTTTGTAAGAAGGTCTAAAAGACGTTTGGTGCCTATGCGGCAAGGCGCGCACTTTCCGCAACTTTCGTCTGCGGTGAATTCGAGATAGAACTTAGCAATGTCGACCATACACGTCTCTTCGTCCATAACGATAAGTCCGCCCGAACCCATCATAGAACCTATTGCGACAAGATTGTCGAAATCCATTGCAATGTCGATATGCGTTGCGGGAATACACCCGCCGGAAGGTCCGCCCGTCTGCGCCGCCTTGAAGCGTTTACCGCCGGGAATGCCTCCGCCTATATCGTAGATAATTGTTTTCAAGGGCGTACCCATAGGCACTTCGACAAGCCCTACGTTATGTATCTTTCCGCCGACGGCAAAGACCTTTGTCCCCTTGCTCTTTTCCGTACCGATTGAAGAGAACCATTTGGACCCCTTTAATATAATGGGCGCGATATTTGCCCAGGTTTCGACGTTGTTTAAAACCGTCGGCTTTTTGAACAATCCGCACTGCGCCGAGAAAGGAGGTCTGGGACGGGGTTCACCCCTCTTTCCCTCGATACTCGCCATAAGCGCGGTCTCTTCGCCGCAGACGAACGCACCCGCGCCAAGACGTATATGTATATCGAAATCGAAGCCGCTTCCCAAAATATTTTTACCGAGAAGCCCGTACTCCCTCGCCTGCTTAATTGCTATGTTAAGTCTTTGCACCGCAATGGGATATTCCGCGCGCACGTAGATATAACCTTCGTTTGCGCCGACTGTATAACCTGCAATGGTCATCGCTTCGAGAACGGTATGCGGGTCGCCTTCGAGGACAGACCTGTCCATAAATGCGCCCGGGTCGCCCTCGTCGGCGTTACAGCAGACATACTTTACGTCGCCCGCGGCTTCCTTGGTGAACTGCCATTTAAGTCCTGTGGGGAAGCCCGCGCCGCCGCGGCCGCGCAGGCCCGAAGCCTTTATCTCCGCCACGACATCGTCTGGCGTCATCTCGGTAAGAACCTTGACAAGCGCGGAGTAGTCGCCTGCGGCTATCGCTTCTTCAATGCTTTCGGCGGCGATAACCCCGCAGTTGCGCAACGCTATGCGCATCTGATGCTTATAGAAAGGAATTTCGGCAAAGGGGATTACGCTTCCGTCCTTATGTACGGTATCCGCATAAAGCAGTTCCTTTACAATCTCCCCGCCCTTTATAAGATGCTTTTCGGCAACGGTTTTTACGTGTTCGGGCGTCATCTGGGAATAGAACGCGCCCTCGGGATAAACTATCATTATGGGACCGAGCGCGCACAGACCGAAACAGCCCGTCTTAACGATGAGTACGTCGTCTATACCCAATTCCTTAAAGCTTTCTTCAAGCTGTTGTATTACTTTAAGCGAATTTGACGACGTACAGCCCGTACCGCCGCAGACGAGAACCTGTTTTCTGTAACCCGTATTTGCTGCAAGTTTTTCGGCTTGTTCGCGGACTATTCTTCTTACGTTGATAAGGTCGGCTTTTTCAGCCGATATTTTTTTAAGTTCTTCGCAAGTCATTTCTTTCACCTCAATCCTTCATATACTTATCGAGAATTGCGGGCACTTCCTTTGCGGTAAGTTTACCGTACACTTCTCCGTCCACAATCATTACGGGTGCAAGACCGCAAGCGCCTACGCAGCGGCAGCTTTCTATGGAAAATTTATTGTCGGGCGTATTCTCTCCGCAGGATACGCGCAGTTCCTTTTCTATGGCTTCGAGTATCTTATCGGAACCCTTGACGTAACAAGCCGTACCGAGGCACACGCTTATGCGGTGTTTGCCCTTGGGCGTAAGCGAAAACTGCGAGTAGAAAGTCGCAACCCCGTAAACTTCCGCAAGCGGAAGACCGAGTCCGTCGGCAATTACCGTCTGCACTTCTGCGGGAAGATAACCGTATATGTCCTGCGCTTCGTGCAGAACGGGCATAAGCGCGCCCGCTTCGCCCTTGTGTTCGTCGATACAGCGAAGCAAATCCGCCATTTGCTTTTCGGTGCCTTCAAATAAATTCTGTGCCATCTTTTACTCCTGTCCAATCGATAACTATGTACCGATAAATTAATACTGATTAATTGTATCATATTTATGTTTAAAATACAAAACATTTTCGACAAGTTTTTTAAATTTTTATACGGCAATTTTTACTAACGGAACCCCGCCCGCGGGCAAAGTTTTATCAACCTTGCCCGCGGGCGGGGATCTTTATGTATCTTCGAAAATTTCCGCGAGTTGTCTTACAATATCCGCCATTTGCAAAAGCTTAATTTTAGCGTTCTCTTTATAATGTTTAGTTAAATCTTCTCCCTTTATCCATTTTTCACAACAAGGCGTATTGGGTGATTTATGGACGGGAAAACGGAATTTACAATGACCGCAGTTTGCCTTACAATATTTTGACGCGGCGGAAATAACATAATGCTGTTTAAAATAAAAACAGTTTCCGCAAGACTTGATTTCTATTTCTTCGTTTGTACTCATAATTACACAAATTATAATATAGGCAATGCCTATATGTCAAGCATTTTATAGACATTACCTATATAATATATTTATGGTTACTTTACATATTATAAAACAGAGATTGCGGGAAGCAATTAAACAGAGCGGTTTGACTCAAAAGGAAATTGCCGACAGGCTTAACGTCAGACAACCGACGGTAAACAATTACATTTCGGGAAGGGCACTGCCTGCGCTTGATACGTTTGCTAATATCTGCGTTGTTTTAGACGCCGACCCCGCATACCTGCTCGGCTTAAACGACGGGGTCTGAATTTGCCTATGCCGCAGATAATAAAGCCCGAAGCAAACACGGCAAGGCTCAACAGCCAACCGAAAGCAGTCTGCGCCCATAGGGGATAACCGCCGTAAAGCCCCCCTTCGACGGATATAAGGTGGTATATCCCCCACATTGTCAGTAAGGAAAGCGCGACGGGACTTAAATATTTTAGCGAAAATATAAGAGGCTTGGACGGCATTTTTACCCTGCCCGTGTACCTGTTTATCTCGCCCGCAAGGTTAATGCGCTTTGCGTATACACCTATGATTACGCATTCGGCAACGCCCAAAATAAGAATATTGAAATAATTGAGATAATGGTCTGCAATGTCGAGCGCGGCGACGGCGGACGGCAGAGCGAAGATAAAGCATATTCCCGCGCCGACGGCGCAGATAAAGCCGACAATCTTGCTTTTTTTAACGGATAATTTTTCCGAAAGCGGGTTAGCCACGGCTTCCACCATAGACACGGAAGACTGCAAAGCCATCATTGCAAGCGACAGATAGAACAGCACGCCGACAACCGAATTCAATACGACGTTGCCTGCGCCGAATACGAGAGTGATTGCGGCGGGATAAACCATAAACGCCGTCACTATGCCCGACCGGGAAATTTCGCCTTGAAGCCCGCAACCGTAAAGGGTGGTAAACAGCACCACGGAAGAAAGCACGGACACCAGAAAGTCGGAAAGCGCAATTATAAGACTGTCGCGGAAGACGTTGGTCTTTTCGGGCAGATACGCGCCGTACGCAGGCATTATGCCGACGAGAACGGACAGCGAAAAGAATACCTGCCCGACAGCATTTATCCAAAGTTCCGCGTCGCCGAGCGCGTTAAAGTCGGGGACGAACAGCGCATATAGCGCCTGACCGCTGTTTGAATACGTAAGCCCCCTTACCGCAAGGAACAGCAAAAGTACAATGGGAATTATTACGGTAAATTTTGCCGTGCGCGCAAGCGAACCCGCCCCTCCCCGCAGACAGGCGTACATAAGCGCCCAGGCAACGAGAATACAGACGAAAACGAATGGTGAAAACGAACTGCCGAGTACGCTGTCGAAGAAGTAACCGCTTGTTTCGGCACGGGTAAGCGAAGTTGCCGACTTGCACAGCGGAACTATTTTTACGGCCATTGCGATTATCCAGCCCAAAAGCCCTGCGTACAGAACGGCAACGCCGAGAGAATTGAAGCAGGAAGCCCAGCCCAACGGCTCGGCTTTTTTATTCAGGCTTGCCATACACTTGGGCGCGCCCGAGCGGTATTTTCTGCCTATCGCAATTTCCGCGTTGAGTATGGGTATTCCTATGAGAACGAGCGCGATTATATATATAAGCAAAAAAGTTCCGCCGCCGTATTTGGCGCAAAGCCCCGGGAAACGCAGAGAATCGCCAAGACCTATAGCCGCGCCCACGCAAGCCAGAATAAATCCGCCCCTTGTTTTAAATCTTTCCTGTGCCATACGCTTTTAATATATTACGCGGGTCGGACAAATATTAACGGCGGGGCGCGTAAGCGCTCCGCCGCAGGTAAATTAAGTTTTATTCGTCAAGCTTTTTAAGTTTGTTTAAATTTATTTTAGCATATATAAACGCCGCAACTACCGCGGCAAGCAACAGTACGATTACCGAAATAAAGACGGTAAGCCCTATTACCGCCGCCGACGGACTTTCTATCGCACCGAAAGCAACGACGGCGAATATAAGCAGTCCCGCCGCAACGGCGCAAGCCGAGATGACGAGTATTTTTATTATCTTAATTGCCGTTTGCGCCCTTTTTGCAAATGTTTGCGCCAAACGCTCTTTATCCTGTTCCATATACGAAAAAAACCTAAAAATTATATCACAAAAATTTGGTGCGTGAAACGCCCTAACCGCCCGAAATTTCTATTCGTTTACGCCGAAAACCGGCAAAATCGGATTTACTTCGACCGTCAAGCCGATTTACGACCACAGAACCTCACGGAAAATTTGCAAAGCAAATTTTTGTGAACTGCCATTATATCATACTCGAAAGCACCGCAAGGTTGGCGGCAACGTCGATATGTCTGACGACTACGTTCTGCGGGGCTTTAATCATAACGGGCGCGAAATTGAGTATTGCTTTTATTCCGCTTGCCACAAGCTTATCCGCAACGCTTTGCGCAAACTGTGCAGGAACACAGATTACGGCAAGCTCGGCATTTAAATTGGCAATCTTCTCCTGCGCGTCTTCTATATCGTAAACGGGTTTTCCGACAACGGAACCGCCGATTTTTTCGGGATTGTTGTCGAAGGCGGCGACGACGTTTATGCCGTAATTTTTAAAACCGCCGTAACTTAAAATTGCTTTCCCCAGACCGCCTGCGCCCGCAAGCACGGCGTTACGGCTGCCGTTACAGCAAAGAAAATCTTCCAAAGCGGCTATAAGTTCGCTTTTAATGTAACCTACGCGGGGTTTGCCCGTAGCCGAAGTATAGGCAAGGTCTTTCCTTACCAGCACTTCGCCCATTTCAAGCGCTTCCGCAATAAGCCCCGACGATACGTACATCCTGTCCGCAGGCATCGATTTGAGGTAGTTGAGATAAACGGGAAGCCTTTGAAGCGCGATTACTGGTATGTCCTTATTCATTTATAAAAAATTTACTCCTTCGATTAAGTGCGCAGTCGCTTAAAGCGATTAATGGACGCTTAATCTATCCAAAGCGCAGCCGCGCCGAATGCACCCGCCTTAGAACCGAGAGTTGCGGTTGCAACCTTTACGGGGGCGTAAAATCCCGCAAAAACTTCTCTGTCGAGAATTTGCTGTAACGGCACGGTGAGGTTTTCACCCTGATTGGAGACCCCGCCGCCCAGCATTATAATCTGCGGACGGAATATATTTGCAAGATTTACAAGTCCGCACGCAAGATATTTTATGTACCATTCCACAACTTCGTGGGCGGCTATGTCGGTATCGGCATAATCGAAAGCCGTCCTGCCCTTTGCCGTATCGGACGTACAGCTTTGCCACATTGCCGAACTCACATCCTCTTCCATCGCCCACTTAGTGCGTTTAATAAGCGCAGTTGCGGAAGAATAGGCTTCGAAACATCCCCGCCTTCCGCAGGAACATCTGTTGCCGCCGCGCTCTATTACCATATGTCCGAGCTCCGCGCCTGCGGATTTATTGCCTTCGAAAAGTTTTCCGTCTATAACAACTCCGCCGCCTACGCCCGTACCGAGCGTTACGAGTATGCTGTCGCGGTATTCTTTACCTGCGCCGAACTTCGCTTCGCCCAAAGCCGCCGCATTTGCATCGTTGGTAATTTTTACGGGCAGATGAACGCGTTCCTCCACCTTTTTCGCAAGCGGAAAGTTTTTAAGCTGTAAATTGTTTGCCTGCGCGACTACGCCGTTTTCACCGTCTATAACGCCTGCGCAACCTATGCCGACGCCGACGATTTTTTCACCTTTACCTATTAGAGCTATAAGCCTGCCGCAGACGGCGGCAATGCCTTTGACTATCTCTTCGCCTTTGCCCGTTACAACGCTGTCTTCACCGTACAATTTACCCGCAGAGTCTATAATTGCGCCCTTTATGGTTGTACCGCCGACGTCTATACCGATATAATAAGACATACAATTTCCCCCGAAATTAATTAATTGATAATTATATATTTATTATACTATCAATATCGGGTTATGTCAAGATTAAATTTAAAATAAAAGGGGGCTTGCGCCCCGTAATTATTTACTGCCCGTGGAACCGAACCCGCCCGCGCCGCGGACGGTAGGCGAAAGCTCATCCGCCACTGTAAACGCAGCCGTAATATAAGGAGTAATTACAAGCTGGGCTATCCTTTCGCCCGACGATACGCTTTGGCATATATCGGAATGATTGTGAAGGGCAACCTTAACTTCCCCGCGGTAGTCGCAGTCGACTACGCCGACTTTGTTTGCGGGTGCAAGTCCCTTTTTGGTCGCAAGCCCGCTACGCGCGTAAATAAGCCCCGCATAACCGAGCGGAAGTTCAAGCGCAATGCCCGTGGGGATAACAACCGTTGAATGCGGCTTTATTTCAAGTTCGCCGTCAATACAGGCGTAAAGGTCGGCGCCTGCCGCATATTCGCTGCCGTAAGAAGGTATTACGGCATTAGGACAAAGTTTTTTTATTGCAACGTTCATAAATACACCTATACAATCGTCTTTTCGTCCCAGAGAACGGGTTTACCGCTTTCAAGCGTGGGACGGACGAGAATTATACGCTGGTTGGACGACCCGCGGAACAGAAGGTTGAGGTCTTTCAATTCTTCCACAAACCTGCCGTCTACAAGCACGTCAAGACAGTTTAAAAGCCGTTTGACAGTGGCTACGTCACCCTTTTTTCCCGCCAGCAGTTCCTTTTCAAGGTCGTAACCCGTAAAGCACCAGAACGATTTGTGCGGATAGACGCTTCTCAGCTTCTCCATAAACGGAGCAAGAACTTTTGCGTTTTCGGGTTCGAACGGGTCGCCGCCGAGAAGGGTAAAGCCCTTGATATAGTCGGGTTTTAAGCCGTCGATTATTGAATTTTGAGTGTCGGCGGTAAATTCTTCGCCGTAGCAGAAGTCCCACGTTTCGGGGTTGAAGCAATTTTTGCAGTGGTTGCGGCAGCCGCTTACATACAGCGACACGCGCACCCCCGGCCCGTTGGATACGTCATACCGTTTTATCTTTGCATAATACATAAGAAAACAAGCTCACAAAATTTTGCCGTGCGAATTTTTCGTGATAACATTTTGTCGCAACGCAGGATTGCGACACTTAAACGGCGTTTTTTACAGGTGGAGAACTCTTGATTTAATTTCTTTTGTCTTACCGACGTTCCAGAAGTTTTCACCCAAATATCCGCAGGTGCGGCGAGTGACGTTCATTTTACGCTGGTCCTTGTTGTGGCAGACGGGGCACTCCCATTCGTTGTCGTCGTTTATGATAATTTCGCCGTCAAACCCGCACACGTGGCAGTAGTCGCTTTTAGTGTTGAATTCGGCGTACTGGATATTATCGTAAATGAATTTGACTACGTCCTCTATCGCCGTAAGGTTATGACGCATATTGGGTATTTCGACGTAGGAAATGGCGCCGCCAGAAGAAATCTGCTGGAACTGGCTTTCGAACACGAATTTAGAGAATGCGTCAATATTCTCGCGTACGTCGACGTGGTAGCTGTTGGTGTAATAACCCTTGTCGGTTACGTCGGGAATTTCGCCGAACTTTTCGGCGTCTATCCTTGCAAAGCGGTAGCAAAGCGATTCCGCAGGGGTACCGTAAAGCCCGAAGCCCAATCCCGTTTCCTTCTTCCACTTTTCGCAGTGTTCGCGCAAGGTGTTCATAATTTTAACGGCAAATTCGGTGCCTGCGGGGTCGGTATGCGACACGCCCTTTACAAGCTTAGTAACTTCGTACAGACCTATATATCCCAACGAAATGGTAGAATAACCGTCGTGCAGATACTTGTCTATCTTTTCGCCGGGCTGTAAGCGGGCGATTGCACCGTACTGCCAATGCACGGGCGACACATCGCTGGTCACGCCTTCAAGCGCACGGTGACGGCACATAAGCGCGTCGAAGCAAAGCTGTAATCTCTGTTCGAGAATTTCCCAAAACTTTTTCTCGTCGCCATTAGCAAGTATGCCGCACTGGGGAAGGTTTATAGACACGACGCCCTGGTTAAACCTGCCTTCGAACTTGTAATTGCCGTTTTCGTCCTTCCAGGGGGACAGGAACGAACGGCACCCCATCGGCGAGAATACGTTTCCTTCGTAATTTTCGCGCATTTTCTTTGCGGAAATGTAGTCGGGGTAAAGCCTTTTGGAAGAACACTTGACGGCAAGTTTTGTAAGGTAGTCGTACTTGCCGCCTTTGAGGCAGTTGTTTTCGTCAAGGACGTATATAAGCTTGGGGAATGCGGGCGTAACGAAAACGCCCTTTTCGTTTTTGATACCCTCGTAACGCTGTTTTAAAATTTCTTCTATAATCATCGCGTTCTCTTCGATATACTCGTCCTTGTCGTCGAGATAGAGAAAGAGCGTGACGAACGGCGACTGACCGTTGGTGGTCATAAGCGTGTTAATCTGATACTGTATGGTCTGGACGCCTGCTTTAAGCGATTCCTGCAAGCGCATATCGACAAAGCGTTTTTTGATTTCGTCGCTTACCGTGTCGCCGAATGTCAAATTGCTTTGCTTTATATACTTTTCCTTGGTGCGCCTTAAATATTTGCCGAGATGGGCGATATTTACCGACTGTCCGCCGTACTGCGACGAAGCGACGGAAGCGATTATCTGCGTGGTTATGGTGCAGGCGGTCTGGAAAGACTTGGGGCTTTCAATCATTTTGCCGTTCATAACCGTGCCGTTGTCAAGCATATCCTTGATATTTATAAGACAGCAGTTGAAAATGGGCTGTAAGAAATAGTCCGCGTCGTGGAAGTGAATTGCCCCCTCGTCGTGCGCTTTGGAAATATATTCGGGCAAAAGGATACGGCGGGTAAGGTCTTTGGACACTTCTCCCGCGATAAGGTCGCGCTGGGTGGAAGCCGTACGCGCGTTCTTATTTGAATTTTCTTCCATTACGTCCTTATTGGAATTTTTGATAAGCGAAAGAATGCTTTCGTCCGTGGTGTTCGCCTTACGGATAAGCGCACGTTCGTAACGGTAAAGAATGTACGACTTCATAAGCTGATATTTCTGCAATTCCATCAGCTTCTCTTCCACCATATCCTGTATATCTTCTACAAGAACGCGCCTTCTGTGGCGGGAAGCAATATCGTCGACTATCGAACTAATCTGTTCTTCGGTTATCCTGTCTTCGAAATCAACCGACTCGTTTGCCTTTCCGATAGCCTTTATTATCTTCTTTTTATCGAATTCAACGGTAGAGCCGTCACGCTTTATAACTTTCATAACATATCCTCCGTATTTGCCGTAGTGAAATCAAGTATAATACTAATATTTTCCAAAGTCAAGCCTTGCCACACAATATCTTGTATGTTATTTTTAAACAAGTATACTATATATTGTGCCTGAAAATTATCAACAATTAAGTCTGAAATTGTCGCAACGCTGAAAAATATATGTATAACCGTACAAAAATTTGACTTTTGCGCTCCGGTCGGCGCGCTTGAATTTCAGATCAGCGCAAATTTCAAAATTACGGGATTGTGGTCGCTGTACGCATATTCCGTCGGAACGGTTTTTACCGATACGGCGCGCACGTTGGCGGAGACGATAAAGCCGTCTATCGTGTTTACGTAGTTTACTCCCTTTTCGTACGGAATATCCGCGCCGCGGCAGGTAGCTTCATCCGCGTCCGCGCAGATGGTAAAACCTTCCGCAAGTTCAAAACTGTGCAATACGGAATTTTTAACCCACTCCGGTACGAGCTGTTTGCTTTTAAAATGCGACAGCGCTTCTGCGTCGCTTGAAAATTTGTCTGCGATAAGGCAATGGTTGAAATCGCCGCCCGCTATAACGTAGTTGCCCTTTGAGTATTCTTCGGCAAGGACCCTGTTAAGCATTTCAAGCTGTTTTGCCCTGACCGTCCCGCCCTTGTCGTAAGCCGACATATGCAGATTTATCATAACAAGCTTTTTATCGCTGTTTTCAACGGGCAGGTAATGTACGGCAAAGCACCTGTCCAAATCGAACAGTTTGTCTATAAAATTGTCCGTAAGCGGGAAAGAACGGCGCGCCGCTCTTTCGATATTATATTTCGATAGGGTTAAAATACCCGCGTTGGTTATGCCCATTGGGTCGTTGAACGGATAAAACAGATTTGCGGTGTGGAAGTTTTCGGCATAGGTTGCGCCGTATTCCTGCGCAGACGAAATAAATTCCTCTTTCATATTTATGCGGTAACTTCTGTCCGCCATTTCGTCCACTTCCTGTAAAAAGCAGAAATCAGGGTCGGCTTTCCTGAATTCCGAAATCTGCCCGTCGACGTTTTTGCGGACGTCGGCTTTGTCCATACCCTTTGCGTATTTGCCCGTAACTTGCTTACCGCTGTCCGCCATAACGCCCGTATCCATAAAGAACGAATATTCGGGCGAGTACGCGCCGAACCCCGCGTTATAGGTCATTACCGAATATTCCATCCCCGCTTCGACCGTGCGGCTTTTGGAGTTTACGACTTCGAGAGTTACGTTATCCTCTATCCTGTAATACTGTATGGCGACGTAAGCGACGTAACCGCCGATTAAAAGCGCGGTCAGCCCTATTACGCATGCAAGCGCGACAGCCGTTATTTTCAGAATTTTTTTAGCGTTCATATCTTACACCGTCCTTGCCTTTTTAACGGCTTTTTCCCATCCGTCAAGCAGTTTTTTACGCATATCTTCCGTCATACAAGGCGTAAACACTTTACCCGCACGCACGTTGTTTTTAATCTCTTCCAAACTCTTCCAATATCCCGAACAAAGCCCCGCAAGATACGCCGCGCCGAGAGCGGTCGTCTCCACCGTTTCGGGACGGGCGGTGACGCAACCGAGAATATCGGCTTGAAATTGCAAAAGAAAATTATTTTTGCTTGCCCCGCCGTCTACGGCAAGACGGGTTACGTTGATGCCCGCGTCCTTCTGCATTGCGCAAACGAGGTCGCATACCTGATACGCTATGCTTTCAAGCCCCGCCCGCACGATATGTTCGGCAGTAGTTCCGCGTGTAAGCCCCGTCACCGTTCCGCGTGCGTCCGCGTCCCAATAGGGCGCGCCCAGCCCTGTGAACGCGGGGACTATGTACACCCCGCCGTTATCCTTTGCTTTAAGCGAAAGCTTTTCGCTTTCGTCCGCGGAAGAGATAAGTTTAAGTCCGTCGCGCAACCACTGTATGACAGCGCCGCCTACGAATACCGAACCTTCCAGAACGTACGGCGGCCTGCCCGTAAGCGTCGCGCCTAACGTCGTGACAAGTCCGTTACGGCTTTTTACCGCTTTGTCGCCCGTATTCATTAAAAGAAAACAACCCGTGCCGTAAGTGTTTTTCAAATCACCCGCTTCAGTACACAGCTGTCCGAAAAGCGCCGCCTGCTGGTCGCCGGCAACCCCGCAAATTTCAACGGGTGCGCCCAGTACGCTTTTATGGGTGTAACCGAACTTGTGACCGCTTGGATAAACTTCCGGAAGCATTGCGCGGGGAATCAAAAACAGCTTCAAAAGCTCTTCGTCCCATTCGAGAGTATGTATATTGAAAAGCATAGTGCGCGCGGCGTTGGTGTAATCGGTTGCAAAAATTCCGCCCTTTGAAAGCTGCCACATAAGAAATGTGTCTACCGTGCCGAAAAGCAGTTCGCCACGCTCCGCCCGCGCTCTTGCGTTAGGCACGTTGTCGAGTATCCACTTGATTTTGGTCGCCGAAAAGTAAGCGTCCGGGATAAGTCCCGTCTTCTCGTAAATTATGTCTGCGTGCGTCTTTTTAAGCTCGGCGCAAAGCCCCGCCGTCCTCCTGCACTGCCATACGATAGCGTTATAGACGGGCTTGCCCGTCTTTGCGTCCCAGACAAGCGTAGTTTCGCGCTGGTTGGTTATTCCGACGGCTTTTATATCTTCGCACAAAATGCCGGCGCGGGCGACGGCTTCGGCAGTTACCGCCATCACAGAACCCATTATGTCCTGCGGGGAATGTTCCACCCAACCCGCCTGCGGGTAAATCTGTTTGAATTCCTGCTGGGCAATGGCTTTTATTCTTCCGCGCCTGTTGAAAATCACCGCACGGGAACTCGTCGTCCCCTGGTCTATCGAAAGTATGTACTTGCTCATAGTCAGATTATACCACATAAAAAAAGAGGGCGCAAGCCCCCTTTTTACTCTTCTTCGTTAAACTTTTTATGAAATTTTTCAATCTCCTTGGTGTCAAGCGATACTTTCTGGTAAAGCCCCGTACACTCGTTAGCGCTTGCGCACTCTTCAAAGAGATCTTCTATCATATTTTTTGTTCTGCGTTTAGCCATACCGTTATTTTGCGCGCGGAGTTACAAATTATACCTTTAATTAATGCCGCGTTTAAAATGCGAATAATCGGGGGTACATTTTTCTGTATTTATCGGTTATGCTGTTTTCCCGCGGGTATGTGTAATGATACAGAGCTTCGTCGATAAAACATTCCGTATAAAACTTTTTTTGTTTAATATCCATTATAAATTCCCAGTCCTCATTTATTTCCAAAGCCGAAAATCTTTTTTCGCCTATAAACTGCCTGTCGAAGAAATACCTCCATACTGCGTCCACGTCGTTAACTGCCTGTTCCGACTCAAAGTTTTTCTGATAAACTACGGAAGTTTTATTTTTTTCAATAGCATCGGCTAACCTTGTCAAAGCCGAACGGTTTATCAGATAGTCGTCGCCGTCTATAAAATATACATAATCTCCTTTTGCGTTTTGCAAGCCGACGTTCCTTGCAAGCCCCGCACGTCGGTAATTCGTTTCAAAAGCTTTAAAGTCAATGCCCGTAGCGTTTAAAAATTTTTCAGCGACGCTTTTTGAAGCGTCCGAACAAGCGTCGAACACAATCAAAACTTCATACTGCGTTTTGTCGAAATCTTGTACGGCAATACTTGAAAGACATTTTTCAATATAGTTTTCTAAATTATGACAGGGTATAATGATAGATATTTTCATTTTAAAAAATTATACAAATTTGCGAATATGTAATTCCCAACTTATAAACTAATAAATTAGTCACAACATTTTTCTTCGGTTTTATCTTCTGTTTCAGACGGAGCGGGTTCTATTTTTTTATCTGCAAACATAAACACTTTATCCAACTCTCGCTTTGCCCTGTTGTACGCCTTGTTGCCCATTC
>CAJUNJ010000014.1 GCA_910587825.1 uncultured Christensenellaceae bacterium | reverse complement strand
ATGAACATTCATCATGCTGTGGCAGATGGGTTTCATTTGTGTAGATTTTTTAATGAGGTACAAGAACTGATAAATACACTTGACGGAGTTAATAAAGAAGTAATAACTGGCAGTAAATGAGCAAAATTCAAACGCAAAAGGATTTTATGAATATAGAGGATTTAAAACTTATAAAAGAACAGAATTAGATGAACAAGGAAAACCTTATCCAATTTTATATATGAGAATTAATATAAATTTCAATTTGACGTGCAGTGAAGTCAGTTAAGCGGTTCGGCAATAAAGATACACGGCTGCGGCGACACGCCGCTGAATTTCAAATTAGCTTACTTAATCACAAGCAGAAAGAACTCTCAAACAAAGCGCACTTCCCATAGGGAATTAAAAAACTAGATTTTTAAGAGTTGTATTTTCAAGCGATGACAAACGCTCTCGAACGAAATGTTCGAGAGCGTTTTACTACAAACTATTTAGAAAGATAAATTGAAATTTATTTGTGTTTTAGAGCGTGCAATTTTATGTTTTCGACAAATCCGATATTCCTTTTTAGAATTTGAACATTAAACGGTTTTCCGTGCCCCGAAAAAATTTTGGTAGGCTGTAATGTAATAATCTTTTGCCACGACTGCAAAAATGCTACCTTATCTTCCGCCCAAATCGTTATGTTGTGTTTGCTTGGAAATCCGTTCATTGCCGCATCACCGCAAAACAGATAGCCATTATTCAAAAGCAACGAAATAGAATCAGAAGTATGTCCTGCTGTTTCTACGATTTTGCCGTTTAGCTCTTGTTCCAAATAAGCCCTATTGTCATTTGATATAATGATTAGCCTACTTTCATATTCGGCTTGTATAGGCGGAAATTTGTGTTGTCCCATCCCGAACAACTTCATCACATTGCAAAATGCAAGTGCAAGTTTACTTGTACAACCGCCGACAAAAGAGTTTTGCCCTTTGCGTAAAGTGTCAATCCCTTTATCGCTCATAATGACTTTCACTTCTTGATTATCGAACAAAAGCTGATTTATAAATCCGGCGTGGTCGTCGTGTGCGTGTGTCATAAAGCAATATTTAATTTGATTGATTTTAATATTATTTGCTTTCAGTTTCTTTTTGAAATTCCTATAACTATTTTCATAGCCTGTATCTATAATGACATATCCGTTATCAATTCGGTACCCCCAACAGTTTACAATTCTATTTCCGAAGTTCAAAACATCGGATTTTATTGTTTCATTATATTCGCTATCAATCATAGTATCCTTACGCTAAATTACTGTTTATCGTTCAGCTATTATATCACGAAAAATGAAAATGCGCAACCGATTGATTGAATTTTGCGGGAAATATAAAACATATCTATATCTCACTAGGCTACGAGTAGCCTAGTTCGTCCACAAAAAAAAGTACAGAAAAGGCATAGCCTAACGCTATGCCTAAATCTTTATTATTTGCGTCTTATTAAATTCCCTATGGGAATTACGGTAAATTGTTAGAGAATTCTTTAACATTATTCGTTTTCATTCCATATGGGAAGCTTTAATGTAATTCTATCAATAAGGAAGATAAGTATTTACGGGGTGAAAAGCTATAAATTGTTCCCAATAATAACACTTATGAAATATAATTAAAAATAACTTAGAGAAAACGCTCTTGAACAAACAGTTCAAGAGCGTTTTGCTAACGTTCATCTTTTATTAAATGTTAATTTATTAATACATTCCGCCCATATCTCCGCCTGCGGGCATAGCGGGTGCGGGAGGCGTGGGGATATCGGTTACGATGCTTTCGGTGGTAAGCAACGTTGCTGCAACCGAAGCCGCGTTTTGAAGTACGGAACGTGACACCTTTGTCGGGTCGATAATACCGCTTTTAACCATATCGCAGTATTCGTTTTTGAGTGCGTTGAAGCCGTAATTCGCTTTCTTTGCGGTGAGAATATTGTTTACCACAACCGAACCGTCGAAGCCTGCGTTTTTAGCTATCTGGCGAACAGGTTCTTCAATGGCTTTCATAACTATCGTCGCGCCTGTTTTTTCGTCGCCTTCGAGAGTGTCAATAAGTTTGGAAAGTTCGGGAATAGTGGAGAGAAGCGCAACTCCGCCGCCGGGAACAATACCTTCTTCAACTGCCGCACGCGTAGCCGCAAGCGCGTCTTCAATGCGCAGTTTCTTTTCTTTCATTTCGATTTCGGTTGCCGCTCCGACGTTTATTACGGCAACGCCGCCTGCAAGCTTTGCAAGTCTTTCCTGTAATTTTTCTCTGTCGTAGTCGGACGTGGTTTCGGCTATCTGTGCCTTAATCGAAGCAACGCGCGCTTTAATAGCCTTTGCGTCACCGGAACCGTTGATAATAGTGGTGTTGTCTTTATCGACTTTAACCTGTGAAGCTCTGCCAAGCATATCGGGTGTTACGTCCTTGAATTCGTATCCGAGGTCGCTTGATACGACCGTTCCGCCCGTAAGAACTGCTATATCTTCAAGCATAGCCTTTCTTCTGTCGCCGAAACCGGGAGCTTTGACCGCAACGCAGTTAAGCACGCCTTTAAGTTTGTTTACAATAAGAGCGGCAAGCGCATCGCCTTCAACGTCTTCTGCGATAATCAGAAGTCTTGCGCCTTGTTGTGCAATGGGTTCGATTACAGGCAGAATTTCCTGCAAAGCCGAAATCTTTTTATCAGTTATAAGGATATAGGGATTGTCCAGAACGGCTTCCATTTTGTCTGTGTTGGTTACCATATAAGCCGAAGCGTAGCCTCTGTCAAACTGCATACCTTCAACGGTAGTAAGTTCGGTTGCCATGGTCTTACCTTCTTCAACGGTGATAACGCCGTCCTTGCCGACGATTTCCATTGCATTTGCAATTAATTCGCCTATTTTTTCGTCGCCTGCCGAAATGGAAGCTACCTGCGAAATTCCAAGCTTATTTTCAACAGGTTTTGAAATTGCCTGAACTTTTGCCACCGCCGTATCGACTGCCGTAGCAATTCCTTTTTTAAGTATAACGGGATTTGCGCCTGCGGCAAGATTTTTAAGTCCTTCCTTAACTATTGCCTGTGCAAGAACAACGGCGGTAGTGGTGCCGTCGCCCGCGACATCGTTGGTCTTTGTGGATACTTCTTTAACGAGCTGTGCGCCCATATTTTCAAAGGGGTCTTCAAGCTCAATTTCTTTTGCGATTGTTACGCCGTCGTTGGTGATAAGCGGTGCGCCGAACTTTTTGTCAAGCACAACGTTTCTGCCCTTGGGGCCGAGAGTGATTTTAACCGTGTCGGCAACTACGTTTACGCCGTTTTCAAGCGCTTTTCTTGCTTCGTCGCCGTATTTAATCTGTTTAGCCATTTATTTTTACTCCTTTAAATTTATTCGACAATCGCCAAAATATCGCTTTGGCGGATAATCGTATATTCTTTTTCGTCAACTTTAACTTCGGTTCCGCTGTATTTTGCAAGCAAAACTTTGTCGCCGACTTTGACCTGCATTTTAACTTCTTTTCCGTCGATTAATCCGCCGGGTCCGACGGCAACGACAACGCAGGTTGCGGGTTTTTCCTGTGCGGCGGAAGTAAGATACAGTCCGCTTTTGGTTTTTTCTTCGGCTTTAAGTCCTTCAACGACAACTTTATCGAATAAAGGTTTGATTTTCATTGATATGTCCTCCGGATTTGTTTGATTTTTGTTACAGATATTTTATAAACTATGGCAAATAAAATAAAACATAATAATGTAAAAAATTGCTTTTTAAGAAATTTTATGTTAAAATTCAGATGTAGAAAAATATCGCTGTAAACGGAAGTGGAATCTTATGGATAAATGGGATAAGAGATTTATGGAAATGACTGAACAGATAGGTTCCTGGTCAAGCTGTTTTCAGGAAAACAGACATGTCGGGGCGGTAATTGTTAAAAACAAGAGAGTTATAGCAACAGGATATAACGGCGCCCCGCAGGGAATTAAAAGCTGTGTCGATAAGAAAGAATGTATGAGAAAAAAACTCAACGTTCAAAGCGGGACAATGCATGAGCTTTGTTATGCCGTTCACGCCGAACAGAATGCGATAATTCAGGCGGCGAGAGTGGGTTGCAGCGTCGAAGGCTGTACGCTTTACTGTACTCATCAGCCCTGTGTTATCTGCGCAAAAATTATTATAAATTCGGGCATTACCAGAGTGGTGTACAAGGAAGGTTATCCCGATAATTTTTCGCTTCGGCTTTTTGAAGAAGCGGATGTAAAGTTGGAAAAATATTGCGATTTATAAGGAGATTTTATGAGCAATCCCATAGTTACCATTGAAATGGAAAACGGTAAAACCATCAAGGCGGAACTTTACCCCGAAAAAGCACCCAATACCGTAAACAATTTTATAAGCCTTGCGTCAAGCGGTTTTTACGACGGATTGATTTTTCACCGCGTTATAGCCGGTTTTATGATTCAGGGCGGCGATCCTGCAGGCGTGGGGACGGGTGGCCCCGGATATTCGATTAGAGGCGAATTTGCTTTAAACGGTTTTAAACAAAACGATTTAAAACACGAACGCGGCGTGCTTTCAATGGCGCGCGCAATGGCGCCCGACAGCGCAGGTTCGCAATTTTTCATTATGCATAAAAATTCTTCTCACCTCGACGGTCAATACGCTGCTTTCGGAAAGGTAATAGAAGGAATGGAAACCGTTGACGAAATCGCTTCGGTTGCAGTGGATTGGAACGATAAACCCAGAATGCCGCAGACTATGAAAAAAGTTACGGTTGAAACTTTCGGAGTTAATTACTCACAGCCCGTAAAGTGCTGAAACGGAGATAAAAATGGATAATTCAGTTTACCAGAATCCTTTAATCACGAGATATGCAAGTAAGACCATGTCTGAAAATTTTTCGGATAAAAAGCGTTTTGCTCTTTGGAGAAAACTTTGGATAGCGTTGGCGGAGTCCGAAATGGAACTCGGTCTGAATATTTCCCAATCACAGATTGACGAAATGAAAATGTATGCCGACGATATAAATTTCGAAGTGGCGGAAAAGTACGAACGGGAAGTCAGGCACGACGTTATGGCTCACGTCCACGCATTCGGAGATCAAGCCAAATCGGCAATGCCGATTATTCATCTCGGCGCAACAAGCTGTTTTGTGGATTGCAATTCGGAATTGATTATAATTAACGACGCACTTGAAATTATTAAAAACAAACTTGTCAACGTAATGGATAAGTTGCGTTCGTTTGCGCTTAAATATAAAGATATGCCAACGTTAGGCTTTACGCATCTTCAACCCGCACAGCTTACAACCGTCGGCAAGCGCGCTACGCTTTGGTTGCAGGATTTAACTATGGATTACGGTAATCTTGTTAATCTGCAATCGGCATTAAAGCTTCGCGGCGTTAAGGGTACGACGGGTACTCAGGCAAGCTTTATGGAGCTTTTCGAAGGTGACGAAAACAAAGTCAAAGAGCTTGAAAAACGGGTTGTAGATAAACTCGGTTATAAAGGTGTTTACGGTGTAACGGGACAAACTTACCCGAGAAAATTCGATTACAACGTTCTGTGCGTTCTTTCGCAGATTGCACAAAGCGCATATAAGTTTTCAAACGATATAAGAATTTTACAGAATATGAAAGAAATAGAAGAACCTTTTGAAAAATCGCAGATAGGTTCTTCGGCGATGGCTTATAAACGCAACCCTATGCGCAGTGAAAGAATGGGCTCGTTAGCAAGGTTTGTCATATCTTTGCCTGTCAACTGTGCTATGACTGCCGGTACGCAATGGTTTGAAAGAACTCTTGATGATTCGGCAAACAGAAGAATAGTAAACGCACAAGCTTTTCTTGCTTTGGACGGTATACTCAATATATATATGAATGTATCTGAAAATCTTGTTGTGTACGACAAAGTTATTGCAAAACATATTTCAGCCGAACTGCCTTTTATGGCTACGGAAAATATAATGATGGAATGCGTAAAGGCGGGCGGTAACCGTCAGGAGCTGCACGAAAGGATAAGGGTGCTTTCTATGCAGGCCGGCAAAAACGTAAAGGAAAACGGCAAGGAAAATAATCTTATAGAATTGATAAAGGCAGATAAAATGTTTGCGCCTGTCCACGGCAAGCTGGATGAAATACTCGACGCATCCAAATTTACGGGCAGAGCGCCTTCCCAGACGGTCGAATTTATTGAAAATGAAGTAGACCCGATATTGAAATCAAATTCCGCAGTTCTCGGGCAGAAAGGCGACGTTAAAATCTGATGGAAAGATTTACTGCTCCCGCAGGCGTCGTTTTAATGCTTACAAGGGAGACGGACGGAAAAAAACAAATTCTTTTACAACGCAGACAAAACACGGGTTTTGCGGACGGATTATTTGACTTATCTTGTTCGGGGCACGTTGAAAAAGGAGAGTCTATGTCTGACGCAGTACTTCGCGAATGCTGCGAAGAGCTAGGTATTTGCCTAAATAAGGGCAAAATTAAGTTTTTTTGCTTTATACATAAGCTTGACGGAGATAAAATTTATTATTACGGATATTTTGTATGCAATGAATTTGACGGGCAACCAGCTGTTATGGAACCGGAAAAATGTTCCGAACTTTTATGGACGGATATAGATAATCTCCCGTGCGACGTTATTCCAGACAGGGTTGCTGCTGTAAAAGCATATATTAACGGTGTTCAATATCTTGAATACGGTTGGGAGTAAAAACGTTTTCCGAATAAAAAAACAGCTTCGTAAAAATACGAAACTGTTTTGGCAGGGGAGACACGATTCGAACATGCAACCGACGGTTTTGGAGACCGCGACTCTACCGTTGAGCTACTCCCCTAAAAACATATAAAATTATATAATAACATTTGCATTAAGTCAACTGTTTTCGGAGAATTATTTATGAAAAAACAATTTAAACTCGGAGTAATAGGTTGCGGTTTTATGGCGCAATCTATTTTAAAAGGCGTAGTGCTTTCCGATTTTCTGCACGAGAAAAAAATTATTGTAAGCGATAAGTCTGAAGAATGTCTTGACAGCGTTGAATATCTCGGCGTACGCAGGACGTTAGACAACAGATACGTTGCCGACAACTGCGAATATTTGCTTTTGGCTGTTAAGCCTCAGAATTTTGAAGAAGCCGTTAAAAGCATAGAAGGTTGTAAGGTTGAAAAAGTTATATCCGTAATGGCAGGCGTAAAAAAATCGGCTATAAAATCAGCTTTTAATTACGGAAATATGAAAGTTGCAAGATGTATGCCCAATCTTCCCTGTTCAATAGGCAGCGGGGCGTTGGGCGTCGATATGTCCGATTTCAACGACAATCTTGACGATGTTGAATTTATCAGCAATGCCTTTAATTGCCTCGGTACGGTACTAAGCGTTGACGAAAGCAAGATGGACGCAGTAACTGGAATAAGCGGCAGCGGACCTGCGTACGTATTTATGTTTATAGACAACCTTGTCGATGCGGGCGTTAAACATGGGCTTACGCGTGACGAAGCTAAAATACTTGCCGTACAGACTGTTATCGGTTCAGCGGAAATGATTGAAAACAGTCAATCGTCCATACCCGAGCTTGTAAAACAGGTTTGCAGTAAAGGTGGGACGACTATAGAAGCCGTCAAGGTTCTTGAAGAGAATAATTTCCGCGGAATAATTTTCGATACGGTTGCTGCCTGCGTTAAGCGTTCAAAAGAACTTTCCGACAAATGAAAAAGATAACCTTATATACCGACGGGGCATGTTCCGGCAATCCCGGTGTCGGCGGATGGGGAGCCGTTTTGATGTATAACGGTTATGAAAAACGTATATCTGCCGCCGAAGAATGCACTACAAATAACAGAATGGAAGTTACGGCTGTTATAGAAGGGCTTAAATGCCTTAAAGAAGCCTGTATTGTTGACGTGTACAGCGATTCCGCTTATACGGTGAATGCCTTTAACAGGGGTTGGATTTTTGACTGGGAACGGAGCGGTTGGAAAAAAGCCGATAATAAACAACTTTTAAACGAAGATTTATGGCGGGAACTGTTTAATCTTTCAAAAATTCATAAGTTGAACTTTATAAAAGTTAAGGGACACGCAGATAATGAATACAACAATATCTGCGACAAGCTTGCAACCGACGCCATTAAAAATTTTAAAAATTCACTTTAATTTCACATCATAATTATAAAATTTTAAATTTTAATATATACTATATATATAATGAAAGGATATAAACAAGCACTTAAACATACGGTTAACATATTGGCGGCGGTTCTTTCCGGCGCCATTGCATTTCTGTTTATAGCTTACGGACTTGCATATAAAAGTTTACCGTTCATTGATAAACATTTTATTACGCTGATATCCGTGTCGGCTTCGTTTATCGGTGCGCTTGTCATTGCTTTTATTGTATTTTACGTTCTGAATAAACAGGCAATACACAGGTTGATTATCTGCGTGCTCGTGTTTTTGGATATTTGCGGAATAGTGTTTTTTACTATCTGCGCTACGGGAATAATAACAAAAATTAACAGCATTCAGGCGCTACGCGATTATATTGCAGAGTTCGGCAATATGGCGGTATTTCTGTTTATACTGTTCTGCTTTCTTCAAGTTATTGTTTTACCTGTACCTGGCTCTGTCGCCGTGGCGGCGGGCGTTGCTCTTTTCGGTCCGCTTAGATGCGCCATATATAGTTTTATAGGTATAGTCAGCGGTTCGATAGTTGCTTTTGCAATCGGAAGGTGGGTAGGATACAAAGCGGTCAAATGGATTGTGGGCAAGGATACGTTAGACAAGTGGCTTGAAAAACTTAAAGGTAAGGACTATCTCATTTTATCTGTAATGTTTTTATTACCTATGTTCCCTGACGACGTGCTGTGCTTTATTGCGGGGCTATCGTCAATGTCCTGGCCTTATTTCCTTATAATGATTGTAATAACCCGCTTAATTTCGGTGTTGACAACTTCTTATTCGTTCGGCTTGATTCCGTTTAACACCTGGTGGGGGATACTGCTGTGGGCGATAATCGCGGTAGTTATAGTTCTTGCATTCTGGCTTGTGTGCAAATATTCGGACAAAATAGATAAGTTTATCAAAGAAAAACTCAAATTGAAAAAGTGACGGTGCTGTCACTTTTTTTGTTTGTTTTAAACAAAAAATTTATTTGATAATTTTTTATCCATAGCGTTTGCATTTGATGGAAATTATGATAGAATGATATATGTAGGAATTTGGCATTTAGGAGATTTTTATGGATAAATTACGTTTATTGCAGACGCGCAAGCAACAAATTACCGATGCCGGTAAAAACGTACGCAGCGACATAAACGAACTTATTGACGCAGACAGCTTTGTAGAGCTTTCTGCTTTCAGTTTTTCGAAAAACGATTTTTACGGCGATAAAGCCGAAGGCGAAGGCGTTGTTACGGGGTTTGCTACGATTGACGGTTATCCTTTTTATATCGTTGCCCAAAACAGCGAAGTGTTTAAAGGAGGCATAAGCAAAGCTAACTGCGATAAAATTGCAAAATGTCTTGATCAGGCGGAAAAAAGTTCTACCCCGGTAATCTATTTATTGTCTTCGCTCGGCGTGCAGGTTGGGGAAGGGGTTAACGTGCTTGAAGGGCTTGCCACTCTGATTTTAAAAGCTTCGCAGTTGAAAGGTACCGTGCCTCAGTATCTTATTGTAAACGGAGACGTTTACGGTCAGATTTCAATGCTTGCCGGACTTTGCGATTTTACATTTTTTATTGATAAAAAAAGTGTACTTGCCGCAAACAGCCCTTTGGTAATTTCTGCGCAGAGCGGTAAGAACATAAATAAATACGAAGTAGGCGGCGCTGATTCGTTAAATAAAGCAAATATCGCTTCATTTAAAGTTAAAGATTTCGGAGAAATAAAAAATATCGTTCTCAAAATAACCGGTATACTTTCCGTACCCGTCGTCGATTGCGACGAATTAAACGCTTCGTTACCGGAGTTGGATAAAAAGCGCGACGTTAAAACATTGTTATCCGTATTTGACGAAGGCACAGTTATAGAAATAGGAAATTGCTATTCGCCCGAAGTAAAGTGCGTTCTCGGCAGAGTAGGGGGGATTGCCGTTGCCGCAACCGTGTTTGACGGTAAAGACGGCGTAACGCTCAATTCTTTTAATGTAAGAAAAATTAAAGATTTTGCTGAAGTCGCCTGCTGTTTTGGACTGCCTTATATTACGTTTGTTAATACTCTCGGCATTAAAAGCGACCTTGAAAACAATAACAGCCTTGTTATAAAAGAACTCGGTGAATATATTTCTATACTCGACTGTATCGGTTCTGCCAAAATTTCGGTAGTTTACGGTAAGGCGATAGGGCTCGGATACACGGTGTTTGCCGCAAAGAGTATGGGCTATGATTATTCCTACGCGTTTGCGGATGCGCAAATTGCTTTGTTTGACAGTATTCAGGGTGCTGAAATTGAATTTGCCGATGATAAAAACATTGACAGACAAAAACTTGCGCAAAAGTATTCCGACGAACGTTCAGACCCTATGAATGCAGCAAAGGGCGGTTATATAGACAATATAATACAACCTTCATTTTTAAGACAATACCTGATAGCGTCGTTGCAGATGCTTGTAAAGTGAGGGAATAATGAAAAATTTGCTTGCTATTATTCCCAAGGACGGAAATTGGTATTTTGACAATTTCAGTGAAGGGCTTGTTTATGCTTTAATTGGTTTTCTCGTAGTTTTTCTGGGAATTGTACTCATTATCTTTATTATATGGATACTTGGATTGATTTTAAGAAAGTCCAATAATCTTGAATTTTTAAGTAAATTCATAAAGAAAATTAAGACATCATTGGCTAAAACTTTTAAAAGGGAAAAGAAAACCAATTCTTCCGGTGAAGTTATCGCCTTTCCGGACGATGAGGAAATTCCCGACGAAATAAAGGCAGCGGTTATTGCCGCAATTATGGCTTTTTACAGTCAGGAACAGCCCGAATGTGAATTCAGGGTTAAGAGAATAAAGAGAATTTAAGGAGTAAACATAATGCGTAATTTTATTGTAACAATAGACGGAAAAAGTTATTCGGTCGGAGTAGAAGAAGTCGGGGTAACAGAGAAGAGTGAAAGCAGGCACGTTCCCGTATCTGCGCCTACGGTTCCCAATGCGGCGCCTAAAATTTCTGCTTCGGGGGAAAAGGTTTTATCGCCTTTCCCCGGGCTTATAAAAAATCTGCTTGTAGCCGACGGAAGCGCGGTTAAGAAAGACCAACCTATTATGGTTCTCGAAGCAATGAAAATGGATAATGAAATAACTGCTCCTTGCGACGGGAAGGTTACGTTCGGGGTTGCCAAAGGCGCAAACGTCGAAACAAACGCCGTTCTTGCGGTAATCGGCTGAGCGGAGGAGCTATGCAACAAAGTTTACTTGTAAACTTTGGCGAGATATTCGGAAACCTGTATAAAGATATGGGATTTGTACAGGGAAATTGGCAGAACTATGTTATGCTGTTGATTTCTTTTGTGCTTATGTATCTTGCCATAGTAAAAAAATTCGAACCTATGCTGTTGCTTCCGATAGCTTTCGGTATGTTTTTAATTAACATACCCGGTGCAGAAGCCGTGCTGTGGGGTAAATATCCTACGAATGAAGCGGGTGAAATTATTTCAACCGCCTATGACGATGTGACGGACAGGGGGCTTCTGTGGTACCTGTATTTCGGTGTCGACAAGGTTATTTATCCGCCTTTGATATTTTTGGGAATAGGAGCAATGACTGACTTCGGTCCCTTGATTGCCAACCCTAAGAGTATGCTAATCGGCGCAGGTGCACAGCTTGGCATATTCGTGGCGTTTATTCTTGCAATAGCGTTGGGCTTCTCAGTTGCCGCAGCAGCGGCGATAGCTATTATCGGCGGAGCAGACGGGCCGACGGCGATTATGACGACTTCGATACTTGCGGAAAAATATGTTCCGACTATTGCAATAGCCGCATATTCGTATATGGCTTTGATTCCAATTATACAGAAACCTTTAATGAGGCTTTTAACGACTGAAAAAGAGCGTAAAATCCGTATGAAGCCGCTCCGTCAAGTCAGCAAGCTTGAAAAAATTCTGTTCCCACTTATAGTCACTTTGGTGGTAGGAATAATTCTTCCCCAATCGATTGCGCTTCTAGGAATGCTTATGCTCGGCAATCTGTTTAAAGAATCGGGGGTTGTAGACAGACTTTCGACGCAGGCTCAGAACGGGCTTATGAATACGATTACGATATTTCTCGGAATTGCTGTCGGAAGTAAGGCAAAGGGCGAAATATTTTTAAGCGTTGACACTCTTGCTATTATAGGTATAGGTTTGTTTGCGTTTATAATCGGAACTATGGGCGGTTTACTTGTGGCTAAGATTATGTGCAAAGTCACCAAAGGGCAGATCAATCCGCTTATAGGTTCGGCAGGTGTATCCGCAGTGCCGATGGCTGCCAGAATTTCCGAAGACGTAGGGCGGGAATATGACCCGCAAAACCATTTGCTTATGCACGCGATGGGACCTAACGTTGCGGGAGTTATAGGTTCTGCAATAGCGGCAGGTATATTGATTGCTTGCTTCGGCGGGTATGTTGACGGAACTGCGCCGGAAGCCGTAATTTCGGCAATTAACGCTGTAATTGCTTAATCAGGAGATATTATGGAAGGAAAGAAAATTTTTATAACCGATACAATTTTGCGCGACGCTCATCAGTCACACGCAGCAACGCGTATGAAATTCGAAGAAATGGAAGAAGTTTTGCCCCTTCTCGACGATATAGGGTACTATTCGCTTGAAGCGTGGGGAGGAGCCACTTTCGATTCCTGTCTAAGATTTTTGAATGAAGACCCGTGGGACAGACTGAGAAACCTTAAAAAATATCTTAAAAAGACGCCTATCCAAATGCTTCTGCGCGGGCAAAATCTATTGGGATACAGACATTATGCCGATGACGTCGTCGAAAGTTTTATTGACAAATCGATAGAAAACGGTGTGGGAGTTATCAGGGTATTTGACGCGTTAAATGACACGAGAAATCTTGAAACGTCGGTTAAGTCGATTAAAAAATACGGTGCCGGCGGTAAATGTGTTTGCGAAGCGGCGATTTCTTATACTACAAGCCCCGTCCATACTACCGATTATTTTGTAAATCTTGCCAAACGGCTTGAAGATATGGGCGCCGATAATATCTGTATTAAAGATATGGCGAATTTGTTGTTGCCTTTTACGGCTTACGACGTTGTAAGCAAACTTAAAAAAGCTTTACGTCCCGAAACAAAAGTGCATTTGCATACGCATAATACTTCCGGAACGGGCGATATGATAAACCTTATGGCAATACAGGCGGGCGTTGATATTGTAGACTGTGCGCTTTCGCCGTTGGGTAACGGAACTTCTAATCCGGCTACAGAGCCTCTTGTTGCGACTTTAAGCGGTACGCCTTACGATACGGGTATAGATATTCAGAAACTTTTGCCGTTGGTTAATCACTTCAATAAAGTGGCGGCAAGGCTTGAAAAAGACGGCTTCCTTAATCCGAAAGTAAGAAGGGTCGATATTAATACGCTTTTATATCAGGTGCCGGGCGGAATGCTTTCCAACCTTATAAACCAGTTGAAACAGGCGGGGCAGGAAGAAAAACTTATGGACTGTCTTGCCGAAGTACCGAGGGTGAGAAAGGACTGCGGCTATCCGCCTTTGGTAACGCCGTCAAGCCAGATAGTAGGTACACAAGCTGTATGGAACGTGCTTTTGGGCAGGTATAAGACTATTACCGCACAGTATAAGGATTTAATTTTAGGCAAGTACGGTGAAGTTCCCGGTGATATTGATAAAGAAGTTGTTAAGTTATGTACTGCGCACGGCGAAGAAGTTATCGACTGCCGTCCCGCCGATCTTATTGAAGACGAAATGCAGACCTTGACAGACAAAGTTAAAGCCGACGGCTTCTATCAAAAACCCGAAGACGTGCTGTCTTATGCACTTTTCCCCGAAGTGTCTACAAATTATTTCAAATGGCGCAAAGCCCGTGATACCGGTGTGGACAAAGATTTGGCGGAAAATCCCGAAAGAGTTTATCCTGTATAAAAAAATTATAAAGCGGCGTGAACAAAACGTTCACGCCGTAAGGTTTAAAATATGAAAGTAGCTGTAATAGGTGCGGGCGCGGCAGGGCTTATGGCGGCGTATGCCGCGGCTAGCAACGGCAACGACGTAACCGTTTTTGAAAAGAACGAGAAGTGCGGAAAAAAAATTTATATAACTGGTAAGGGAAGGTGCAATCTGACGCACGAGTGTCTGCCCGACGAATTTCTTTCCAACGTTGTAAACAACGCAAAATTTCTTACCGGTTCAATATATGCTTTTTCACCCGAAAAAACAGTAAACTTTTTCGAAGACGGAGGACTTGCTTTAAAGACCGAACGCGGAGCAAGGGTTTTTCCCGTGTCTGATAAGGCAAGCGATGTAACTAAAACACTTGAAAAATATTGCAAAAATGTCGGTGTAAAGTTCAAATTTAAAGAAAAAACACTTAAAATCAACATTTTGAATAGTACTATATCTGACATAGTAACTGTAAAAGGCAAATATTTATTTGACAAAGCCATTGTCTGTACGGGTGGTTTGAGTTATCCTTCCACAGGTTCGGACGGTGACGGTTACGAATTTGCGAAAGCGGCGGGACATAAGATTGTCACGCCGAAACAGGGTCTTTGCGGCTTAAATATCAAAGGCGGATTTTATAAACAGTTGCAGGGAATTACGCTTAAAAACGTTACTTTGTCGGTTTATTTTAACGGAAAACTTTTGCGTAGTTTTTTCGGTGAAATGCTTTTTACGCATTTCGGTATTTCGGGACCAATCGTTTTATCGGCTTCAAGTTATATTAACAGGCTTGATTTGAACTTGGTAAAACTTTCTGTAGATTTAAAACCTGCGCTTGACAGCGACGTTCTTGACAAACGAATTTTAAGAGATTTTGACGAATTTAAAAACAAAGATATTGCTAACTGTCTGAAAAATTTGCTTCCGACCGCTTTCATTCCCGTAATTTTAGAGCGGTGTTCCATTGCTTCCGTTAAAAAAGTAAATGCAATAACTAAGACTGAACGGCAGAGCCTGTTGACAAGCATAAAAAATTTTGATATGCTTGTATCGGGTTTACGCGGTTTTGAAGAAGCTATAATTACTTCCGGCGGAGTTGACGTGAAAGAAATAAATCCCAAAACTATGGAAAGTAAGCTTGTTAAAGGCTTGTATTTTTGCGGCGAAGTGTTGGACGTTGACGCACTTACGGGCGGATTCAATTTGCAGATTGCTTTTTCGACCGGTTACGCCGCAGGAAACAGCATTAAATAGGATTTGTAGGAGATATAATGAAAGCAATAAGAGGCGCGACTACAGTAGAGCGCGATAATTCGGACGATATTACTTATGCAGTTAAAGAATTATTGGACAGAATAGTTGAAAGCAATTTGATTGATAAAGATGAAATAGTTTGTATACTTTTTTCTAATACCGCGGATTTGCATTCGTTTTATCCCGCTAAGGCGGCGCGTGAGGCTGGTTTTGTATCTTGCGCACTCTTTTCTTCGGCGGAACCGCAGATCGACGGCGCGTTGGAAAGATGTATAAGGGTTATGGTTTTGACAGAATGCGACAGGCAACCCGTTCATATATATCTTAACGGTGCGCAAAACCTCAGAAAAGATCTTACAAAAAAAATGACTATTGCCGTCGACGGGCCCGCCGGCAGCGGAAAGAGTACCGTATCCAAAATAATAGCAAAGAAGTTCGATATACTTTATCTCGATACCGGTGCAATGTACCGCGCTTGCGCTCTCGCTTGCCGTGAATGCGGCGCGGATACTTCGGACGGGCAAAGCGTTGCCAACGTATTAAATAAAGTCGATATAGACGTAAGATATGAAAACGGTACACAGTTGACGTTGATTGACGGTAAAGACGTTTCGGCTAAAATAAGAACTCCTGAAATTTCTATGCTGGCTTCCGAAGTGTCCGCACACGAATATGTCAGAAAAAAAATGGTTGACCTGCAAAGAAAGATTGCACAAAAGAGTTCCTGCATACTTGACGGAAGGGATATAGGCACAAACGTGTTGCCGGACGCAGATTATAAATTTTACCTTACGGCTTCTGCCGAAGTCAGGGCAAGGCGAAGGAACGAAGAAAATATAATAAAAGGATACGTTCAACCGTACAGCGAAGTGCTTGATGAAATTATTCGCCGTGACGAACAGGACAAAAACCGAAAGTTTGCGCCGCTTTGCAAAGCAGATGACGCAGTTGAAATAATTACCGATAATATGGAAATAAATCAGGTTGTGGATTTTATAATTAACATTATCCAAAGGAAAATATAAAATGGCAGAAGACGGGATGGCTAAAAATAAACCGACTAAATATGAGAAATGGTGGCGTAAACTGCACCGTATTGAAAAGTTTTTGTTCAGGATTTTTTTTCCTTACAAAAAGTACGGTCATACCGAAGTTTACGACGACCGTAATTATATTTTTGTTTGCAATCATTTAAGTTTTCTGGATGTATTTTTTGTGCTCGTTGCAACAAGCAAGCCTATTCATTTTATAGCAAAAAAGGAATTGTTCGAAAAAGGTATTTTTAAAAATTTCGTTGTTAAATGCCAATGTATTAAAGTCAGCCGTGACGGAACCGACGTCAAAGCGGTTATGCAGTCTATGAAGTATTTAAAGGATGGTGAAAACATTTCGGTGTTTCCCGAAGGCACGAGAAACAGAAGCGATCAAATTTTGTTGCCGTTTAAAAGCGGAGCTTCCGCACTGTCGATAAAGACCAAAACGCCGATAGTTCCCATCGTACAGCTTCACAAGGCAAAATTTTTAAGGCGTTCGCGGGTGCTGTACGGAGAGCCGTTGGAGTTTTCCGAATATTACGATAGGCACCTTTGCGACGCCGATATTGCCGAATGTGATGAAAAGCTCCGCAACACAATGATTGAAATGTATACGCGGCTTGAAGATATGACCGGAAAGCGTAAACATAAAAAGAAATAAAATGGAAATTTATATTGCCGAAAACAGCGGTTTTTGCAAAGGAGTGGAATACGCGGTAAACACCGCGCTTTCACTTGAAGACAAAAACGCTTATATTTTGGGTAAAATAATACACAATGCCGACGTTGTAAAGGCTATAAGCGACAAGGGGCTTAAAGTTGTCGAAAGTCTTGAAGATGTTCCGGACGGAAGTTCCGTCGTTTTCCGTTCACACGGCGTGCCGGAAAGTTATTACGGGATATGCGAAAGACGCAACATCAAGGTTATCGACTGCACCTGCGGATTTGTAAAAAGAACCCAGAAAATCGTTGCCGAACAATATGCACTCGGCAACCATATCGTTATCGCTGGCGAACCGACGCACCCCGAAGTAATGGGATTGCTGGGTTGGTGCGGCGGACAGGCGACAATTGTAAACGATGAAAATAAAATTCCGCCGTCAATTAAGTCAAAATGTGTTTGTATCGTCAGCCAGACAACCTTTTCCGCACAGAAATTCGAAAAAATTATAAAAAATATTAGAAAACTGTGTGAAAAAACAGTTGCTGTTTTCAAGACGATTTGCTATACTACTATCGTTAGGCAAATTGAGACGGAAGAACTTGCCAAAAAGTGCGAAGCAATGCTGGTCGTCGGTGGACTGAACAGCAGTAATACAAACAAACTGTATGAAATTGCTTTAAAACATTGCGGCAACGTATTCCGGCTTTCTAATGCCGAAGAATTGGATTATTCCAAAATAAAAAATTTCAAAAGTGTAGGTATTGTTTCAGGGGCGTCAACCCCGAATGCGCAAACCCGGGAGGTTCTCTTAAAGATGGAAGAAAACACAGAAGTTAAAGCAACGAACTCAATGGCTGACGTAGTTGCTAAAATCGACAACGAATCGAAGTTCAGGAAAGGACAGATCGTTCAGGCAACAATTTCGCAGGCAACAGATGAAGGCTTGCAGATTCTTTTGCCGTTCTCAAAGAAAGAAATTGCTTTGAGCAAGGACGAACTTGACTGCGAACAGTACAACGCCGACGAATATATAGATAAAATCGGCGAAACTATCGATCTGCTTGTCGTTGAGCTTAAACCTAACCTTAAACTCTCTCAAAAGATGATAAGGACTTTACAGGAAGAAGAAGCTCTCAGCGCAGAAATAGAATCGGGTAAGGAATTCTCGGTCGTATGTACCGGCACGAATAAGGGCGGACTTGTGTCGCAACTCGGCACTTATTCGGTTTTTGTTCCCGCAAAAGAAATACGTCCCGGATTTGTTAAAGATTTAACTAAATACGAAGGAAAGACTCTTCGTCTTCGCGCGCTTGAAATCAAAAAGACTGGCAGAAAAGAAATTATCGCTTCACAACGCGTAATTTTACAGGAAGAACGCGATGCAAGAGATGCGGAAAGACTTGAAAAGGAAGAACAGTTTTTTGCACATATCTCCGTCGGCGACATAGTTGAAGGAAAAGTCGAAAGAGCAACCAACTTCGGCGCGTTCGTATCCGTAAACGGTTTTGACTGTCTTGCGCACATTTCGGATCTTTCCTGGACAGGCGTACAATCTGTCAAGGATGTTCTTGAAATAGGTAAGACTTATCAGTTTAAAGTTCTTAAAATCGATAAAGAGAACAAGAAAGTATCAATCGGTTATAAACAGCTTCAACCCCAGCCTTGGGATCTTGCGGAAGGCAAGTACAACGTAGGCGACATTATTCACGGCAAAGTTGTAAGAATTGTTCCTTTCGGAGCTTTTATTGAAGTTGAAAAAGGTATCGACGGTCTTGTACACGTATCTCAGATCAGCTATGAAAGAATCGAAACACCTTCGACCGTTCTCAACGTCGGCGATGAAGTTGACGCTAAAATTATTGCGCTTGACATAGATGCAAAGAAGATGAACCTTTCCATTAAGGCTATTCTTCCCGAACCCGAAAGGGTATCTCGCGCACCCAAAAATGCGGAAGGCGGAGATGAAAACCGTAAATCACGGTTTACGAGAAGGGCTAATTCAGACGAAGAGCTTTCAAATTGGAGCGAAGGCAGTATCTCCGGTACATCTATCGGTGATTTGCTTGCAAGCGCAAAAAATAATAAGTAATTAATTTAAACATACTTCGGTTTGGGCGTGGCGTAAAGCTGCGCCTTTTTTTGCGTTATTGTTCTTTAAAAAATTTGATAAAAGTAAATATTCGGCAATTTTTATTCTAATTTTTTTGTTATAGTTTAACGGCAATAAAAAAAGTTTATAGAATAACCGTTAAAATAAATTTGAGGTGATAAAATGAAAAGAGAAGGCAACATCAAAATTTCAAGCGAAAATATGATGCCTATTATCAAAAAATGGCTGTACTCGGATAAAGACATTTTTTTAAGAGAAATAGTGGCAAACGGCGTTGACGCCATAACAAAATATAAAAAGCTTGCCGTGCTTGGCGAAGCCGACGGTAAGGAAGAAGAGTACCGCATTCTCATTTCGGTTGACAGGAAAGCAAAGACTCTTACCGTGGAAGATAACGGTATAGGTATGACCGAAGAAGAAGTTGAAAACTATATTACCCAAATTGCTTTTTCAGGCGCTTCCGATTTCCTTGCAAAATACGAAAAAGCCGGCGGTGACGGAATCATCGGGCATTTCGGTCTCGGCTTTTATTCTGCTTATATGGTTTCCGAAAACGTTGAAATCTTCACTAAATCATATAAAGATGTTCCCGCAGTTCATTGGGAATCGGACGGGAATGCCACTTACAGTATAGAAAAATGCGATAAGAAAGACCGTGGCACTAAAATCGTAATGCATATTCTTGCCGAAGAAAAAGAATTTCTTGAAGAAAGCAATATTAAAAATCTTGTAAGAAAGTATTGCTCGTTTATGCCTTACAATATATATGTTGCATATAAGGGCGACGGTAAAGACGAACCGATGAATACGACGGTTCCGCTTTATATGAAAAATCCCAAAGACTGTACGGACGACGATTACAAAAAGTTCTATCAGGACACTTTTATGGATTATAACGAACCCATTTTCTGGGTTCATCTCAATATGGATTATCCTTTTAATCTTAAAGGAATTCTGTACTTCCCCAAAATCCGCAACAAGGTTGAGCTTGAACGCGGAAAGGTGAAGCTTTACTGTAATCAGGTCTTTATCGCAGACAACATAAAAGAAGTTATTCCCGAATTTTTAATGCTGTTAAACGGCGTAATAGACTGTCCCGACATTCCTTTGAACGTTTCGAGAAGCTTTCTCCAAAACGACAGAGAAGTTAAGAAAATAAGTAAGCATATCACTAAGAAGGTTGCGGATAAACTTATTAATTTATTTAAAAACGACAGGGCAAAATTTGAAAATTGCTGGGAAGATACTTCCAATTTCATAAAATTCGGCTGTATCAAAGACGAAGAATTTTATGAAAAAATAAAAGAAGTAATTATCTATAAAAATACCGACGGTAAGTTTGTAACTTTTAAAGAGCTTTTGGGCAACGAAGAGGAAGAAGCAAAAGCCGACGGCAAGAAAGGCGAAGACAAAAAAGCACCTAAAACTATTTATTACGCTTCTGACGAATTGCAACAGGCGCAGTATATAAAAATGTTTAAAGATGCAGGGCTTGACGCTATCCTTTGCGACACTTTCATCGATCCGCACTTTTTAAGTTTTATAGAATACAAAACCCCCGATAAAATTAAATTTATGCGCATAGACGCCGACATCGACGGAGCTTTGAAGAGCGAAGACAGCGTAGAAGACACGGTTCTTGCCGATATATTTAAAAATGCGATAGGAGACGATAAACTTACAGTCAAATTCGAAAAGCTTAAAAGCGGAGTTCCCGCTTTGATTATAACGGACGAGTATATGCGCCGTTATACCGAAATGGGTCAAATGTACGGTATGACAAATGGTGAGTTGGCTAAAACAATGATTGTCAACACGTCTAATCCCATAATAGAAAAAATAAAACAGTTGGATAATGAAAAACAAAAATTTGTCGCAAGTTACGTTTATTCGCTTGCATTGCTTTCGTTTAAAAAGCTTGATGCAGACGAATTGGATAAGTTTGTTAACGCTAATATTCAGCTGTTGGATGATTATATCAAATAAATTAGGTGCGGTTAATACCGCACTTGTTTTTTATTTATAATTTTTACAAAATATTTCCAAATTTTTTTTGTTTTGGTATTGAAAATATGATAATAGTATGATAAAATATAATAAGTTTGGTGGTGCATATGAAGGATGAGGGTTGCCTTGAAAGCTTCCACGGCGGAACGCAATATTTTGCATATAATTTTTTCGGATGCCATAAGATAACCGACGGTAAATACGTATTCAGGGTGTGGGCTCCGCACGCAAAATGTGTAAGCGTTACGGGCATTTTCAACGGTTGCAATTCTGATTTCGAAATGTACAGACTTTCCGACGGCGAAAGTTTTGAAGCTGTCATAAACGCTTCCGAAGGCGATACTTACCGCTACCGTATTGAAACGTTTGACGGAAGAAGGCTATATAAAGCCGACCCATACGCATTCTGTTCAGACTATCCCGCTTCGTTTGCTTCAAAAATTTGTCGGTTGCCGACAGCTGAGCCGAAGAGTGGTAACGGCGTAAATTATTCGGAACCTGTAAATATTTACGAAGTAAATTTGCTTTCCTGGAAGAGACATAAGGATAAATCGTATTATTCTTATTCAGAGCTTGAAAAAACTCTTGTCCCGTACGTTAAAAAAATGGGTTACACTCATGTTGAATTTATGCCTGTAAACGAATTTCCGTTCGACGGGTCGTGGGGTTATCAGGTTACGGGATATTTTTCGGTAACTGCAAGGTTGGGAACGCCCGCTCAATTTAAAAGCCTTATTGACAGATTTCACGCCAACGGCATAAAAGTCATCATAGACTGGGTTCCCGCGCATTTTCCGAAAGACGAATGGGGACTTTATGAATTTGACGGTCAGCCGTTATATGAATGTCCCTTATGGGACAGAATGGAACACATCGGATGGGGAACGCGTAAGTTTGATTTCGGCAGAGGAGAAATCGATAGCTTTCTTATCTCTTCCGCAATGTTATTACTTGACAGATACGGAGTTGACGGACTGAGGGTAGACGCGGTAGCTTCTATGCTTTATCTCGATTACGACAGACCGTTCGGCGATTATATGCCTAATAAATACGGCGACAACAGAAATCTTGAAGCAATTGAATTTATAAAAAAACTTAACTCGGCGGTAAAACGGTATTTCCCCGATGCACTTATGATAGCCGAAGAGTCTACAACTTTTCCGAATTTAACAAAGCGTACGGAAGACGGCGGGTTGGGTTTTGATTACAAATGGAATATGGGCTGGATGAACGACGTACTGTTTTATTGCAGGCAAGACCCTTATTTCAGAAATCATCATCACAACAAAATTACGTTTTCGCTTGTATACGCTTTTTCCGAACGTTATATCTTACCGCTTTCGCACGACGAAGTTGTTCACGTCAAAGGCTCTATCGTCAATAAGATGCACGGGAGCTACGATGATAAATTTGCGGGCGAACGGGCGTTGCTCGGTTTTATGTATGCCCACCCCGGTAAAAAGCTTAATTTTATGGGTTATGAGATAGCCCAGTTTAAGGAATGGGACTATGCGGACGGCATAGAATTCTTTCTGAAAAAGTTCGACAAACACAGACGGATGTCTAATTACGTCAGGTCTTTAAATTTTTTCTATAAACAGAACAGACCGATGTATGATATAGAAGACGGGTGGGACGGATTCGAATGGCTGGTTGTAGATGATAAGTCAAGCAATTTAATAGCTTTTAACAGATACTGCCATAGCGGTGAAACGATAACCGTTATAATTAATTTTTCAGGTATCGACATATTCGGTTACGCCGTCGGCGTTCAGGAAGGAAGTTATCGTGTTGTGTTTAATTCGGACTGTAAGATGTTCGGCGGCGACGGCAAATTTAAAAAGCGTATTTACAAAACCGTTAATAAGAGTGGCCAGGGAAAAGATAAATCGATAATAGTCGATATTCCCAAACTATCTTGTTTATATTTAAAAAAATAAATTAATTTTTGGGGGATTTAGCAATGCTAAGAAAAAAAGAATGCGTAGCAATGTTGCTTGCCGGCGGTCAGGGTAGCAGGCTCTACGCTTTAACAAGCAATATAGCAAAACCCGCGGTATCTTTCGGTTCAAAGTACAGAATTATTGATTTTCCTTTGTCTAACTGTATAAACTCCGGTATCGATACCGTTGGCGTGCTTACACAGTATCAGCCTTTGGTGCTTAACGAATATATCGGCAACGGTCAGCCGTGGGATTTGGACAGAACGTTCGGCGGAGTCCATATACTTTCCCCGTACGAAGCCAAGACGGATACTTCGTGGTATAAAGGTACTGCAAACGCAATTTATCAGAATATCAGATTTATGAAAATGTACGACCCCGAATATGTTTTGATACTTTCGGGCGACCATATTTATAAAATGGATTATGACAAAATGCTTACCGCGCATAAGGAAGCCAATGCCGACTGTACAATCGCGTGTATGGAAGTTCCTTGGGAAGAAGCGCCGAGATTCGGTATTCTCAATACCAATCCCGACGGTTCGATTTATGAATTCGAAGAAAAGCCCAAAAAGCCCAAGAGTAATCTTGCATCGATGGGTATCTACATATTTACTGCTTCTAAGCTTTTCAAGTATCTCGAACTTGACGAAGCCGATCCGAAGTCCGAAAAGGATTTCGGCAAAAATGTGCTTCCGGCAATGCTTAACGCAGGCGAGAAGATGAATTCATACCGTTTCGAAGGGTATTGGAAAGACGTCGGAACGATAGCGTCTCTTTGGGAGGCTAATATGGATTTACTCGGAACCGTGCCCCGCTTCCAGCTAATGGATCAGGACAGGGTTATTCAGTCGAGAAGCCCGCTTGCGCCGCCCGCATTTATTGAGGGCGAGGTTGTTAACTCTATTGTTGCAACCGGCTGCGAAATAGAGGGCAAAGTTGTCAATTCCGTAATAGGTACAGACTGCATAATAGAAGAAGGCGCATACGTTGCCGACAGCGTCCTTATGGGAAATATAACCGTTAAGTCGGGCGCTAAGATTAATTATTCTATAATTGACGAAGACGTTACAATCGGCGAAAAAGCAGTCGTTGGAGATGTACGCGAAAAGGCTTTGAAAGTCGAAAGCAAGACCAGCGGCATAGCAGTACTCGGCAGAGGCGTAACCGTAAGAAAAAACGGCAAGGTTCCTGCGGGTGAAATTGTAGATAAGGACGTATAAGGGGGGAAATAAAATGGCTTCGACAGTAGGTGTTATTTATTCAAGTTTAAACGAAGAAAGCGTGCCCGAGCTTACAAAAGCACGGTCTATCGGTTCGGTACCGTTCGGCGGAAGATACCGCATAGTCGATTTTGCACTTTCTAATATGGTCAATTCTGGCATTACAACGGTTGGTATGATTACAAAAAGTAATTATCAATCTTTAATGGATCATCTCGGAACGGGCAAATATTGGGATCTTGCAAGAAAGGACGGGGGGCTTATTTTGCTTCCGCCTTACAGCGACGAGTCTGAAACACTTTATAAAAACAGACTTGAAGCTTTGAAAGGAGCAACGGCTTTTCTTAAAAAATCAAAGGAAGACTTTGTCGTCCTTGCAGACAGCGACGCGGTTTATAAGCTTGATTACAGCAAAGTAATAGAATATCATGTTCAGAAAAATGCCGATATAACATTGGTATATCATGAACACGAAATAAAGAAAACTCATTACTATATGACGTTCGATACCAATTCCGACGGAAAGATTACGGGTATCGAAATTAATCCCGCAACCGACGGAATCAAGAAAAATTATATAAACGTAATGGTTGCACGCAGGTCGTATATTTTAAGACTTATCCAAAACGCTATCCAGCACGGATATAAGAGCTTCGGAAGGGATATTTTAAGTCCCGGTGTGTCGACGTTGAATCTTTACGCCTATAAGCTTGAAGGATATTACGCCAATATAGACTCGCTTGCTTCTTATTTTAAAGCCAACTATGATTTGTTTGACAAAAATATAAGAAGCGAACTTTTCGGCGACAGGGACGTATATACCAAAGTTAACGACAGTGCGCCCGCGAAGTTCACTTCGACTGCGAAAGTTAAAAACTCACTCATTTCGGACGGTTGTTTAATAGAAGGGACGGTAGAAAACTGTATACTTTTCCGCGGTGTTAAAATAGGCAAGGGTTCGGTTGTCAAAAACTGTATACTTATGACGGACGATATTGTAGGCGAAAACTGTAATCTTGCATATGTAGTAAGCGATAAAGGCGCGGTTATCCGCGACAACAGGGTACTTGCCGGTTGCGAATTACAACCTTATTTTATAAATAAGGGAATACTTATTTAAAGGAGAAATTATGGCTACTGCTAAGACAACTAAATCTACAACTGAGAAAAAAAGCGCAACAAAAAAAGCTACAGTGACGAAAACCACAACAACAAAAACTGCTAAGGCAACAACCGTGAAAACTGCAAGCGCTCCTAAAAAGACTGTAAAGACAGTAAAAACGCAGGAAAAGAAAAAAATTCTGTTCGTCGCTTCCGAGTCTACGCCGTTTATTGCTACGGGCGGACTTGCAGAAGTCGTGGGTTCGCTTTCGACTGCGCTTGCCGCATCTGGTAAATTTGACGTCAGAGTGGTTATTCCGTTGTATTCAGACATAAAGAAAGAGTACAGAGATAAATTTACATATCTCGGAAATTTGTATGTTCACCTTGCTTGGCGCAACCAATACTGCGGAATTTTTTCATATGAAAAAGACGGGGTTACATTCTATTTTATAGATAACGAATTCTATTTCAAGCGCCCGGGTTGCTACGGATATTTCGACGACGGTGAAAGATTTGCTTTCTTTTCGAGAAGCGTGCTTGAAATTATGCCGTTTGTAAACTTTTATCCCGACGTTATGCACTGTCACGACTGGCAGGCTGCATTATCGGCAATTTATTTAAAAACAAATTATTGTTTCAGAGAGGAGTATCAGTATATAAGGGCGCTTTTCACCATTCACAACATAGAATATCAGGGACAGTATTCACTTGATTTACTGTGCGATTTGTTCGATATTTACGGTGAATACAGATATCTTGTCGAATACAATAATTCAATCAATCTTATGAAAGGGGCGATTGAGTGTTGCGAAAGATTTTCTACCGTCAGCCCGAAATATGCACAAGAGATAAAGGACCCCTACTTTGCGCACGGTCTTGACGGAATAGTAAGGAATAACGAATTTAAACTTACCGGTATATTGAACGGTATAGACGATTTAAGCTATAACTGCAAGCTCGACAAGCACTTATTTGCAAACTTTTCGCCAGAAGATTTTTCAAACAAGGCAGTTTGTAAGCAGGAACTTCAAAAAATGCTTAACCTGCCGCAACGTAGTGACGTGCCCGTTATTTCGATGATTTCGAGGCTTGTATCGCACAAAGGGCTTGATTTGGTTACCAATGTTATAGAAGAACTGTTGCAGGACGATATACAGATAGTTATTCTCGGAACAGGCGACGCACACTTTGAAGGATTTTTCAAAGATTTGGCAAACAGATATCCGGAAAAATTAAGTGCAAATATAGTATTTAACGGCGACTTGTCGAGAAAAATATACTCGGGTTCCGATATTTTTCTTATGCCTTCCAAATCAGAGCCTTGCGGGCTTTCGCAAATGATTGCCTGCCGTTACGGTACAATTCCTATTGTAAGAGAGACGGGTGGACTTTACGACAGTATAAAACCGCTTTATAACGGATATACTTTTTCGAATTATAACGCTCACGATATGATGTATGTCATAAGGCAGGCGGTATCCGATTATAAAAATAAAGACGAATGGTCAAAACTTATGTACAGGGCGGCAACGACGGATTTCAGTTGGAGCCATTCGGCAAAAGAATATGAAGCTCTTTATTTTGAAATGCTTAAATAATATTATACTTTTATAGGAGAACAAAATGAGTAGTACTACGTTAACCGAAAAAGAAGTTAAGGAATTAATTAAGGGCAAGCTTGCCAGATATTTCGGTTTAAGTCCAAAAGAGGCCACTAAGGATCAGATTTATAAGGCTGTCGTTATGACGGTCAGAGATATTTTGCTTGAAAAAAGACAGCAGTTCCATAAAAAAGTAAAATCAAAACGTGCAAAAAAAGTTTATTATTTATGTATGGAGTTCCTTTTGGGGCGTTCGCTTAAAAACAGTTTATATAATTTAAGCGCAACGTCGGTGTTTGAAAAAGCAGTAACTTCTTACGGATTAACGCTTGAAGAATTGTACGAACTTGAACCCGACGCAGGCTTAGGCAACGGCGGATTGGGCAGGCTTGCGGCTTGCTTTATGGATGCTTTGGCAACCGGCGATTATCCCGCAATGGGTTATTCGCTTCGTTACGAATACGGTCTTTTCAAGCAGAAAATAGTTGACGGCTGGCAGATGGAACTTCCCGATGCCTGGCTTCCGGGCGGAGAGGCGTGGTTAACCCAAAGAACCGACAAATCATTCATTGTTCGTTTTAACGGTCAAATTGAAGAGCGGTGGACTGAAAACGGACTTGAAACAACATATATTAACTGTAAGGAAATAGAAGCTGTTGCTTATGATATGATGATTTCAGGTAAAGACAGCTTGGCGGTGTCTGTTTTAAGATTGTGGAAAGCCAAACCCGTACAGGATTTCAATATGAAACTGTTCACACAGGGCGAGTATTATCAGGCAATGTCTGATGACAATGACGCAGATCTTCTGACGAAAGTACTCTATCCTGCGGATAATCATATGGCGGGTAAATCATTGCGCTTGAAGCAGCAATATTTCCTTTGTTCGGCATCAATTCAAAACATTGTCAGCGACCATAAACACAGATACGGCGATTTAAGAGATTTACCTAAACTTGCGGCAATTCACTTAAACGATACACATCCTGCACTGGTTATACCGGAATTAATGAGGATACTCGTTGACGAATATTTCTATGATTGGAATCAGGCTTGGGCGATTACTACGGCAACCTGCGCATATACAAACCACACGGTTCTTGCCGAAGCGCTTGAAACTTGGTCGGAAGAACTTATAGAAAGGACGGTTCCGAGAATACATTCGATTATAAAAGAAATTAACAGAAGACTTTGCGAAGAACTGTGGAACAAGTTCCCCGGAGAATGGGCAAAGATTTCCCGTATGTCGGTAATTGAACACGACCGTATCAAGATGGCAAACCTTTCTGTCTACGGCGGTCACAGTGTAAACGGCGTATCGGCATTGCACAGTGAGATAATCAAACATTCCGTTTTCAAAGATTTCTATGATTTTTCGCCTGAAAAATTTACTAACGTTACAAACGGTATTGCGCACAGACGTTGGCTCAATCAATCTAATCCCGAACTTTCGGAACTTATAACTGACTGCATAGGTAACGGTTACGAGCTTGACGGACTTAAACTTGCGGAATTTAAAAAGTTTGAAAACGACGAGTCGGTATTAAAACGTCTTGACGAAATAAAGCAAATTAAAAAAGTTCAGTTTGCGGAATATGCAAAGAAGAAACAGGGAGTGATAATTAATCCCGATACGTTGTTTGACGTTCAGGCTAAGCGTTTACACGAATATAAACGCCAGTTGTTGAATGTTTTGAATATTATCGATACGTATTTGGATTTGCAGAATAATCCGGACCTTGACATAGTTCCCAAGACTTATATTTTCGGTGCAAAGGCTGCTCCCGGTTATGATATGGCTAAAAAAATAATCAAGCTTATCAACTACCTTGCCGAAGACATCAAGAAGAATACAAAGATTCACGAAAAGCTTAACGTCGTTTATATGGAAGATTATAACGTTACAATGTCTGAAAAGCTTATGCCTGCTTCGGAAATTTCAGAACAGATTTCGCTTGCTGGTAAAGAAGCGAGTGGAACGGGTAATATGAAATTTATGATAAACGGCGCATTAACGATAGGCACTTTGGACGGCGCCAACGTTGAAATGGCGCAGGCAGTCGGTAAAGATAACATATTCATATTCGGCTTAAAAGCGAATGAGGTAGACGACATATGGGGACTTGGTTACAGTTCAAGCAGTTACTACAATGAATCTCCGAAACTCAGAAGAATAATCGAAGCATTAATTCAGGGCTTTAATGGCCAGTCATTTTCGGAAATTGCCAACTATCTTCTTACAGGCGCACCGGTTGCCGACCCTTATATGTGTATGGCGGATTTTGGGGCTTACAGCAGCACTCAACATAGAATTTCAGATTTGTATTCAACGGATAAATTGAGTTGGAATAAAATGTCGTTACGTAATATTGCTGCGGCAGGAATTTTTGCCGCGGACAGAGCAATCAGCGATTACGCAACGAATATCTGGAATCTTAAATCATTAAAATCAGAAAAATAAATACTATTATGCCAGACATAATTATTAAATTTAATTTTAATAAGCATTAGGCAGAATAATTTAATTGAGAAAAAGCGAGATAATTCTCGCTTTTTCTCAAAATTTTTTCAATAAATGATTAAAAAACAAAAGTAAAATTCTAAAATCGTTAAAATTTGGCTTATATAAAAAACAGAAAATTTTAAAAGATTTCTTTAAATTTTTTGACAAAGCTTATTATTGCTTTGTTTGTATAAATAGATATAAACTATTCGTAAAAGCTGTGTTTTACGAATAGTTTTGTGTACCTCATCAATTCCGCGAAATAAATGTTTGACTTATCCTCTGTGTTTTTATATAATTAATTTAATGAAATCTTTTATTATTGTACTTGCTGTTTTGGTGGCAGTCATATTATCGGTTGCAATTTTTTTGATTTTTTTAAAAGCTTATCAAGGACACAACAGATTTTTTCTATATTTACGTTATAAATTTTTCAAGAACAAAAATAATCGTAAAAAATATGATACCTATTATTCCGCTAAACCGAGATATTTATCTCCCTGTGAGGAAGATTATTTCATAAAAATTAAATCATTAATAAGGCGAAATTATTTTATTTTTCCCCAAATTCCGCTTTCCCAGATTATTGAAAAGCATTCGCAATCTAATTATAAGACCGAATTATTCAGGGTGATTGATTTTTGTATATTTGATGAAAACTACTTCCCTCTGCTTTGCATTGAGATAAACGATACTTCTCACATCAATAAAAGCCGCGTAAAACGTGACTTGAAAGTATCCGAAATTTTAAAATCAGCAAAGATACCTTTACTTGTTTTATGGACTTATGACGGAACTGATGATAATTATATAAAGAAATCATTAAAGCCTTTCGGGGTTTTATAAATAAATTTGGAGATGCTATGCCCGATATTAAAATAGAAAATTTGTCTTTCTCCTACCCATCGTTCGGTGAATTAATTTTTGATAATGTAAATCTAAATATCAATACCGATTGGAAGCTCGGATTTGTAGGTCGGAACGGCAGAGGAAAAACTACGTTTCTAAATCTTTTAATGGGCAAGTATGAATATAGCGGTAAAATAAAATCTCCCGTTGCGTTTGACTATTTCCCCCTACTATATTTCAGATAAAAACATGTTAACGCAAGACATAATATATAATGTACCCCCACTATGATTTATGTAGAGCATGACCATGCTTTCCGCGATAAAATAGCTTCTGACATAGTTAGTATGATAAAAATTTAATTATTCGTAAAATTAATATTTGACTTGATTTGGAAAAAACATTAAAATATAGATATGGCTAATTCATCTGCTAATTATTATTTGCAGCGAAACAATAAAAACATTGAAACATTGAACAGGATTCTCGAAGAATCACTACCGCTATTCTGTCAGGATTATTTTCTGGGAATAGACAGCCAAACAAGTGCGCTAACGCGGCTTAATTATGCCCACGATTTAAAAATCTTTTTCTATTTTCTTCAGGAAATAAAATTTAAAAACAGTAAAATTGTTAAAGATTTTACATTGGAAGATTTGGAACGCGTCACAAGCAATGACATAGAATATTTTCTTGGTTACCTGTCACACTACCGCTATTCCGGTAAAGACCATAATTGTAATGAAAGGGCAAAAGCGCGTAAACTGTCATCCGTCCGCGCAATGTTTAAATACTTTTTTAATAAAGGTTATATAAGCGTAAATAACTCGGCAAAAGTTGCCACGCCTAAATTACACGATAAACCGATTATAAGGCTTGATGCGGAAGAAATTTACAATATTATAGACGTTGCGGAAAGCGGAACCGGTTTATCAAATCACCAAAAATCTTATCACGTTAAAAACCGTGTTCGTGATTGTGCAATTTTGATGCTGTTTTTAGGCACCGGAATTCGTATAAGCGAGCTTGTGGGACTTAATAACGACGATATAAATTTCAAGGACAATTCATTTATAGTAACCCGTAAGGGCGGCAGTAAATCCATACTGTTTTTTGATGACGAAGTTGCAGAATCATTGAAAACTTATATCGAATATAAAGAACAGATTAATGGTTTTAAAAGTAAATCCGAGGCACTCTTCTTATCAAATAATTCAAATCGTCTGACCGTCAGGGCTGTCGAAAATATAGTCCATAAATACGCTAAAATCGTATCTCCGCTTAAAAATATTTCACCGCATAAACTGCGTTCTACATACGGTACACAGCTTTACAAAGCCACAGGCGATATTTATATCGTTGCAGACGTTTTAGGGCATAAAGACGTAAATACGACGCGAAAACATTATGCCGCAATAAATGAAGAAAACCGTCGGGCTGTTGCGGGCAAGGTAAAATTAAAACGCGATGACGATTAAATTTAGCAAAAATAGCTGAACTATTTTTCATCCATAATAATTTTATCTATTTTAATTACGGCATCGTCGCGGATATCTAAGCATTTTCCGCAATTATCACAAATTTTATTGGGATCTAAATCGCAAATTTCGCATTCGAGGCAACCTGTACATTGCCTGTCATATAGGACGCATTTTTGACTGGTTTTTTCCGACATTACTCACCTCTTTGATATTATATATCAAGCAAACATTAAAAACAAGTAAAAAATCGGAACAAACGTTTGATTTTTTGTTTTATTTTATGATATAATCTATTTAAAGGTAAAATTATGAAACGTGGCGAAGACAAAAGCGAACAGGTATTCGAATATATTCAAAAGTTTATTGCTGAAAACGGTTACTCTCCCACTGTCCGTGAGATTTGCCAATCGTGTGATATAAAGTCGACTGCTACTGCTTTTGCTTATATCAACGCTTTGAGCGACCGCGGACTGTTAAAGAAAGCCGACAATAAAAACCGTGCCGTATCTTTAAACCAAAGCGCGGTTAACGTACCGTTAATAGGAACCGTTGCCGCAGGACAACCTATATTTGCAACCGAAAATTATGACGGCTTTTATTCACTGCCAAGCAATCTTTTCCCTTCCGACGAACAATTATTTTTGTTGAACGTCAAAGGCGATTCTATGATTAATATCGGTATGTTCGACGGCGATAAAATCGTCGTAAAAAAACAGGACAATGCCGATAACGGCGATATTGTGGTAGCATGTGTTGACGACAGCGCAACGGTTAAGCGTTTATTCAGACGCGACGGCAAAATTATTCTTCATCCCGAAAACGATGCTATGGAAGACTTTGTGTTTGACGACGTGTTGATTCTCGGTAAAGTTATCGGCTTAATAAGAAATATTTAATAATATTAAAAGTGCGTTAAATTAACGCACTTTTTTCATAACCCCATTAAATAAGCTACTTCCTGCTTGTTAAGTTTTCTGTATTCGCCTCTGTCAAGTCCTCGTAAAGTCAAATCTCCGATTTTTATGCGTTTGAGCAAAGTAACGTTTTTTCCTATTGCTTCAAACATCTTCCTTATTTCGCGGTTTTTGCCTTCGGTAACAGTGATATGGATTTTAGTAAATACCTTATTTGTTTCAACGATATGCGCCTTACATTTTTTTGTGACATATCCGTCAATTTCAATTCCGCTTCTTATAGGATTTAATGCTGATTCGGTTATAGTCCCCTCTATTTTAACAAGATAAGTTTTGGGCACCGAATTTGACGGATGGGTAAGATGTTGCGCAAGTTCACCGTCTGTCGTAAGAATAAGCAACCCCTCGCTGTCGTAATCGAGTCTGCCGACGGGATATATTCTTCCGACACCGTCCGGCATTAAGTCAAGAACTGTTTTTCTTCCCTTTTCGTCGGATACACTGCAAATGTAACCTTTGGGCTTATTGAGAATATAATATTCGTTCTTTTTTAATGCAACCGCATTTCCGTTGACCGATACTTCGTCGCTTTCACCGACTTCCGCTCCCAATTCGGCTTTTTTTCCGTTTATTAAAACTTTACCGCTTGCAATCAGTCTGTCGCATTCTCTTCTTGAAGCTATGCCGGACGCCGCAAGGTATTTATTTATTCTCATTATACAGTCCTGTTAAGATTTTTAACTATCTATATACTATATAATTTTCTTGTAAAAAGCAAGCCATTTTCGTCGGAAATTTTAAGTTCGGCAACTGCATTATCTGTTTGCTCTCTTACAGGAATAACTTCGTAATTGATTTCACCGTAGCTTTTAACTACTATATTTTCATTTTTTTTCAATTTGCAGAGAATATTTCCTGATATAAATACCTTGTTAGTGTCAAATTTAAGCAATTTATAAGTTTTGAAACACTTATCGAATATAGAACAACTATGCGCGTACATATCCGGGCAATTCAATACTACTGTAACTATATCCATCCCACATCGTTCGGCTGACGATACAAGGCATCTTCCTGCTTTAACTGTATAACCGGTTTTTATGCCGTTTGCCCCTTCGCAAAATTTCAGCATTTTATTTTTATTTATAAAACTTTTGTATTTACCGTTATAATTTGCGGTAGATACTATTTTTTTAAATTCAGGATTATTCATTGCATAGCAAGCAATTTTGCATAAATCACGCGCTGTGGTGTAATGTTCGTCGTCCGGAAGCCCGCTCGGGTTTTTAAAATTAGAACTTAACGCGCCTATTTTCCTTGCACGTTCATTCATAACCTCTGCAAATTTTTCGATGCTGCCGCTATGATGAATTGCAAGCGCCGCGGCGCAATCGTTGCCGGACCGAAGCATCAAACCGTATAATAAGTCGCAAATATTTATTTTTTCACCGTGTTTTAAATATATGCTTGAACCTTCTACGCCCACGGCTTTATCGGGGACTGTAATTTCTTCATCAAGATTGCAGTCCTCTATGACAATTATTGCCGTTAAAATTTTGGTTGTGCTTGCCATCGGCAGTTTTGCATCGGCATTGTTTTCCGAAAGTACTGTACCGGTTGTAAGCTCCATAGCTATCTCGGCCTGTGCCGAAGCGTAAGCGGTTTTATTAACCGATAAAGGCATAATTGTCGCCAAAGCTAATATCGAACATATAGTACAAAAAATTATTTTACGCATTGTCGGATATTTTATTAACCAATTCTCCTGTCTTATCTATAAGTGTATCTATTGCATTTTCTTCCATTCTCAGTAATCTGCAACCCTTTCCGTCGTCAATAAGAAAACCTTTCGGCTTAACTGTTATAACCGTACCGTTACCGCCCGCAAGTTTGAAGCCGTCGGTTTCCTTTATGGTTTTTATATCGCCGTATTCCCCGCCGCCGCTCAAATTAACAACCGTCACCGATGAAAGCGGAATGATTTCCGTCCCGCTGACCGTTATAATCGATTTCCCGATTACGGTGTCCGCATCTGCAACCTTTTCTATCGACATTGAAGGTTCGGTAAATTCTTTATCCCTGTTCTTTTTTATTTTTGTATTCATTAAATTTCTCCGTTAGATAAATTATAAATATTTTTGCTATAACCAAAACGTTTACTATTGTAACGGCTTTGGCGTAGTACCTTATATCTGAATGTCCTTCGTTCAATAACGTGTAATTTCGTAATTTTGAATAGTTGCCGTTTATCTGCAAGGTCTTATAAAACGTATAAGTAATTGCGTTTTGCGCCAGCGCGGCATAAGCGTTATTCTGATTTTTCAATCCGAAGTCCGAAAGCTGTATAATTTTATAGATGCATAACTTGTTAAACATCTTATAATAATTATACTTCAACGCTTTTAAATCGATATTTTTATCTTTACCGTTTATCTGCATTGTATGCGGCTTGTTTTTTACGGTATTTATGTTATATAATTTTAAAAATCTGTAAGCCGTAATATTTAAACTTGCAAATTTTTCTTCGGTGTTTACGTATATATAGTTGTGAATATATATCGGAAATACCGCAATAATAAAAGCTGCCGCAACAATATAAACCGTCGCTTCATTCACAAACATAGTATTTGTAACATTTTATTTAAATATACAAAGTAAATAATCTCCACTAAACGGCGTCTTTTTATGTACAATCAAAAAGCGCACTACTTAATTTACGAAGTGTAGTGCGCTGTAATTTTTAAAGTGGGACGACAAATTTAAATTTAGTTGTTGCTATCGATGTACGGCTCGTCAAATAATATTTTCAAGTCTATGTCTTTGCAATCGTATCCGACAATTTTAAATCTGTTTAATCCTCTTGTTAAAGAAACGGTTTTTGTCGTTATATGCTCATCGGCATCGTTTTGCGAGCATTCTATTAAAACGGTTATATTATTATCGCAATCAATATATACGACTTTTGCAATGCCGCTTGAAATACTCAAATCAATTTGTATTTCTATCTCTGTACTCTTTTCGAGAGTTTTATTCCATAGAGTTTGCCGTCCGTTGAATTTTGAAACCGTAAGAGAGTATCCGCCGTCTATGGCGTTAATAACCGAATTGTCTTTTGCATAACGATCTTCGATCTGCGCTATTTTTTCGGCATCATTATATTCTTGTTTTGCAAATTCATTTGCGCAACCCGTCAATTTTATTGTTACGCACACAATTGAGCAAATCAAAACGATTATAATAATTTTTTTCATTTTATATACTCTACGAAAAATGCAATTTAACTTACTTTCTTTTAGAATATTTTTCCTTTGCATACTCATAAGACTCTTGAATTAGCGACTTTAATCTTTCAAAGGTTATATCGGACGGATTGAGCGCACACACCCAACCCATCCAAGCGTAAACGGGGTGCGGCAATATTTTATCCGTTTGCGTAAAGTCATACGGCATATCCACAATTCCGCCTTTTGACGGACGCGCAGGAACAAAGCCGAACATATTTATAAAAGTGTTTTTGCGAATACCTACATTTACGCGATAAATATTTTCCCTGTTTAAATCCGAACTTTTATCGTTGTCGCCGTCTTTCTCTTTGACGGTCAAAACATAAATTCCGCGTTTAAGCGTATTATTCGGATTATAGAAAATTCCGTTCTCACCCCAACTGCTTACTAAAACCGTATCGGGTAGATTTTCAAAACAGTATTTAAGTA
>CAJUNJ010000013.1 GCA_910587825.1 uncultured Christensenellaceae bacterium | reverse complement strand
CAAAACAGTATTTAAGTATATCGTTAGGTTGCATCCTATACCTTCTTTATCGGGTGTCTTACAACGGTTTTAAGTTTTTCTCCGGCACACTTGCGCGGATCGCTTAAATATATCTCGTGATGATAACGGCTTTCACTTATATCCAACACATAGCCGTTTGCCGCCATATACTCGTGCATAAGTGCTACCGTTTTCGGCTCGTCATCGTAAGAGCCAACGTGCATACATTGAACGCAAACGCCCTCATCGTAGGTCAAAAACTCGACCTTTGAAAAGTCGGCTTTTTTCTTTTTCGTCGCTTCCTGCACCGCCCAATCAAAATCGGCTTCCGTTACAAAATCGGGCAAACGAATAAGTGATATAAAGTTAAACCCGTTCTTGTTCGCATAATCTATTGTGTCCGAGCCTTCCTGCCACCAAAAACCTTCAAGCGGCGGAACAACGTATTCAAAATACCCGTCAATCTTGTGAGAGCCTTTATAACTCATTTTAATAGTAAAGGCTATTGCGTACAAAAGCCCTATTGAATCTTTATACTCGCCACTTTCGTCGTTGGGATTACCTTTACCGCGTACCGCTATATAATTCATTTTCGGCACAGTAACGATAGACGGCTTGTTTGCCGGCATATAAAATTCTTTGTATTCTTTTTTATAATCAAATGCCATATTCATACTCCGTTAAATTACTGTTTATCGCATAATCATTATAGCATAATTAGAGAGTAAAAGCAAGAAAAACGGACAATGAAAAAGCCGCTACACAAAGTAACGGCTTTCTATTTGATTAAAGATATACGTCAACAATTATTTCTTCCCATTGAGATTCGCGCGTTAGCACATTTAGAAATTTGTGACGATACTGCTTGGCTTCTTCAAAGCTAATGGAGAATGACCAAAACGGCTTATTTTTTGTTCTCCTTGCTTTGTTTAATAGCAGCCTGTGCTGACATTTGCAATTAAATCGTTAGTTCAAATCCTATTTTTACTCAAAACTACTCAAAAGACAGCAGTGAAAACCAAAAACCACTGAAATAATGCAAAACCACAATATATAGTATGATAAAGCCCGAAAACGAAAGTTTTCGGGCTTTATGTAGTAGGACAGTATTTTCGTCCTACAAAGATGGTGCACTCAACAGGAGTTGAACCTGCATGGGGTTAACCACAAGATCCTTAGTCTTGCGCGTCTGCCAATTCCGCCATGAGTGCGTTGCCCTTTGAGCATAGTAATTTTATATTATTTTACTTATAATGTCAAGTCAAAAACGGGCAATCTTTATTAATTTTTCAATTATTTTTATTGTCTGTTCGTGCAAACTTTGAATATCGGCAGTATTATGAATGACATAATACTTTTCAAAGTTCATATTATCATAATCTACCTGATTGCTTATACGTAAAAGCACATCAGATTGCGACAGATTATCTCTTTTTGATACCGCATTAACTCTGCTTTGTTTGTCGCGCAAAACTACTATTATTCCGTCAAATAACTTTTCAAAACTGCCCTCGAACAAAAGCGGCACTTCACAAAAGTAGATGCCTTTGCCAGAAGCTTCTTGCATAACTTCGTCAATTATTGCTTTGTGGGTAATTTCATTAAGTTTTTTCAGTTTGTCTTTATTATTAAAAACTATTGAAGAAAGTTTTGATTTATCGACCAATCCCCTGTCATCCAACACTTCGCCGAATTCGGCGGCGATGCTGTCCGAAAAAGTTTTTTCACGCAATAAACGGTTATATACTGCGTCACAGGAGATTACGGGATAGCCATAGCTTTCAATAATTCCGCACACGGTGGATTTACCGCTGCCTATTCCGCCGGTTATAGCTATTTTATAATTATTTTGCGTCATACCAATTTTTGCCCGTATGGACTTCGACGGTCAAAGGCACATTAAGTTTAACCGCATTTTCCATTTCGTATTTAAGTATTTCCGCCGCCTGTTCCATTTCGTTTTCCGGCGCATCAAGAACAAGTTCGTCGTGAACTTGCAAAATCAGTTTGGTTTTCAAATTGTTTTTTTTCAGCGAGTTACTTACGTTAATCATTGCAATTTTAATTATATCCGCGCTTGAACCCTGCAACGGCATATTCATTGCCGCCCGCTCTCCGAACTGTCTTAAATTATAATTCGGTGAATTTATTTCCGGAATCAAACGTTTTCTGCCCGTTAAGGTAGCAACGTACCCGTTTGCCTTTGCAAATTCTACGTTAGAATTCATATAATCTTTTACGGCGCTGTACGTATTAAAATATTTTTCTATATACTCGCGTGCCGTGGCAAGCGGAATATCAAGGTTTCTTGAAAGACCGAAGTCGCTTATTCCGTAAATTATACCGAAATTTACGGCTTTTGCCTCCCTGCGCATTTTTTCGGTTACTTCCCCTACGGGAACCCCGAATACCTGCGATGCTGTAACCGTGTGGATATCTACGCCGCGGTTATAGGCGTCAATCAATTCTTTACAACCCGAAAAATGAGCTAAAAGCCTCAATTCAATCTGCGAATAATCGGCATCGATAAAAACGTTTCCGTCACGAGGGACAAAAACCTTTCTAAGCTCCCTTCCTTCGTTTTCGCGTATAGGAATATTCTGTAAATTGGGATTAGTGCTTGAAAGTCTGCCCGTCGTCGTTATTGTCTGATTATAAGTCGTATGGACAACCTTATTTTTATCGCTTATAAGATGCCTGTATCCTTCCAGATAAGTCGAATGTAGCTTTTGGTACATTCTGTATTTAAGGATATCGGCAACTACGGGACAGTTGTCTTTAAGTTTTTCCAGCACGTCTGCACTTGTGGAAAATTTACCCGTTTTCTTTTTCTTAACGTCCGTCAATCCGAGTTTGTTATACAAAACGTCGCCAAGCTGTGCAGGTGAATTCAAATTAAATTTGCAACCGCAACCGTCAAAAACCTTCTGCTTGTATTCTTCAATGACAGTCTGATACCGTTCTGACAATTCGTTTAAAGTTTCAACGCTTATTTTAACCCCTTCGTCTTCCATTTCAAATAAAACGGTTAAAAGCGGTTTTTCGATTTTTTCATATATGTCTATGGTATTATCGGTTACAAGAAGTTGGTTGTATTTGTTATAAATTTCGCTTAAAGCATATGCGGAATATTCTATATTATATAGATAATATTCGCAAAGCTCTTTAAGATTGAAACCTGCGGCGTTATAGTCGCATAAATAACCCATCAAAGATACATCGTCAAAGCAGCTTTCAAACACAATTCCCAAAGACTTTAACGAGTGCATAACAGATTTACAGGCAAAAGTTACTACGTGCTTATTCTTATTCGAAAAAACGGCTTTAAGTACCCTTATATATCCTTCGATATTCAGTCCTTTATCGAAAAGGTTGCCCGAATGTATTGCAGAATACTCCCTTTTTCCGTCATAAATTTCAACTTTGTTTTCTTCGTAAACGACAAAAATCCGGTCGGCATCGGTTATTGCGGAAACAATTTGTTCTGCCGTACCGTCTGTTATTTTTTCGGGATAATTGACTTCGGAAGCCTGTCCCGCCTTAACTTCTTCCGTAAAAATGTCAAGTCCGAGAAAGCTGTTAAACTCAAAATCGACGAACATTTTTTTAACGTCGCCGTCAAATTTCAAAGGCGTTTTACAATTTTCAAGCTTTATGTCCAAATCGCAGTTTGTATCTATAGTTGCAAGCTTGTACGAAAGATATGCGAGCTCTCTGTTGTTCATAATCTTTTCGCGGGTTGCGCCTTTTAAATAGCCTATATTTTCGTAAATCTCGTCGAGAGTCCCGTATTTTGCCAAAAGGTCGACGGCGGTTTTCTCACCGATTCCCGGTACTCCCGGGATATTATCCGACTTATCGCCCATTAAAGCTTTTAAATCGATTATCTGCAAAGGATTTAAGCCCGTTTCTGTTTTAAAATTTTCGACGTTAAGTTTTAAAAGGTCAGACACGCCTTTTTTTGTAAAATACACGTCTGTCTTTTCGTCGACTAACTGAAAGCTATCCCTGTCGCCCGTATAAATGTAACTGTGGACCTCAAATTTTTTTGAAAGCGTACCTATAATATCGTCCGCCTCTATTCCCGCTTTCGCGCAAACGGCAATTTTCATTGCCTTTAAAAGGTCTTTAAGAGGTTCTAACTGCGCTGCAAGCTCGTCAGGCATACCTTTTCGCGTTGCTTTATATTCGGAATACATTTTATGTCTGAACGTAGGCGCCTTCATATCGAATGCGACTATCAAATATTCGGGTTTAACATCGTCAAGAATTTTAAAAAGAAGTTTTACGAAGCCGAAAACCGCATTGGTAGGTTTTCCGCTTCGCGTTGTGAATATCGGTGTCGCATAATACGCCCTGTTAAATAAGCTGTTACCGTCGATTAATACAAGTTTTTCCATATTTTTATTTTAACACTTTATGTATTTAAAATCAATAATTTTAAAGCAAAATGAGGACATACATTTTAGTCCTGTACGTCATCTTAATGTATTTCTTGTATATTATTTCTTTTTTTTAGCTTTTATCGAAAAATAAATTGAATACAACATTACTATATATGTCAAGAGAAAACCGCCAATATACCCTAACGCACCATACAAATTATGTGTTATCAAGACAAGCACACGCCATAGTGCCAAAGTTATATTTTTGCGTTGTCATATAGTTGAAAAAGGTATTCGTTTGTGGTATTATCTATATAATTTCAATTTAATTTAGGAGCAGTGATAGAAAAATGACTTTTGAAGAATTTATAGAAAATGCGTTTCAAAAATTATCGCAAAGAGGCTGGCTTAAAGATTTAAAACCGTCTGCAATAACCGATAGCGACATTGCTAAATTCGAAAAAAGAAAGTGTTTGAGATTTCCTGCGATTTTCAAAGCCTATTTAACTGCCTATAAGCGCGATGACGACAATATTATAGGCATAGCTTATGATTACAGAAACAACGGACTTAAAATAAATTTAATAAACTTATACGATTTCTCTTACGATATTTCCGATTTGTCGGAAGCTTTAAAGACTTTTCGTGCCGAATTTAAGGAATGGAAAACCAAGTCCGATAAGAAAGTATATGAAAACTTGTTTCCGATTGCCTATATGGACGGATATTTATGTCTCGATTTAAGCCGTTCCGACGGAGAAGATTGTCCCGTCGTATGGTTGGAATATGGCGGCTTTTGGGAAGAAAACGGTTATTTCGATTCGGAAGGGGTTCTTCACGGTGAGATTTTTGCCCCCGATTTCAAAACTTTTATTGACTGGTATTTTTGCGGAGCTTTGGAGAACATTTACGAAAGCACAAACGGCGTGAAAGTGAACCGTGAATTTTATAAAAACTGGCTAAAAAAGAATTTTTCATACCATAAAGGAAAATAACAATATGTCCGAACACAGTTTAATAATAGCGCTGAAATTCGGCGAAAAATTGAAAGAATTTGACGATATAGCCCAAGCCGAAAAATATTTAATCTCATACAAAGACGAATTGCTCAATAGATTAGAAGCTATAAGCGGACAATTAGACGGTTTTTCCCCAGACTACACTATTGAAAGTCTAAAAAATATAGAAAAATTATATTTTGAATTGTATCGCAATAATACATTCGGTAAATTGGGGGTATCGCAAAAACAATTTGAAAGTATTATGTCTGTTTATTGGGGAGAGGTCGTTATAGAAAATAATTCGGACTCCAAATGGTTAATCGAAGAATTTGCTTTTTCACAAGGAAAATATGAATTGCTTGTAAATAAAGGTCTATGTAATATTTCGATAGTCGATATGTTCCAAGATTTGTATAAAAGGCAGGAAAATAAACGGCAAAATTTATTATACAGAGAATATAACAGATATTTTACAAGACAACTTTGATTTTAGCTGAATAAATTGGTCAAATAGCTGTACAAATTGAATGTTTTTCGTTTCTTACGACACTTATTGTCGTTTGTGAAAGTAAAGTCGAACTACTTTTCAGTAATTCGGCTTTTTTAATACAAAAAATAACGCAAGCCGAACTTGGTTCAACTTACGTTATTAGTGGTGCCGCTGATCGGGGTCGAACCGATACGGTATCGCTACCACTGGATTTTGAGTCCAGCGCGTCTGCCAATTCCACCACAGCGGCAAACAGCTTAATTATTATATAATACCGTAAACTAAAAATCAAGTATTTTTAATATAAGCGGAAAAATAAATTTACAGCGGTGTTATTGACCGCCGTAAATAAAGTTACATTAAATTTTCAAGAATAAGCTTGTCCGCAACAAGAGCGATAAATTCACTGTTGGTAGGTCTGTCGTTACCTATGTAAGCACGCGCGCCGAATATTGAACCGATAGCATCGGTTCTGCCTCTGTTCCAAGCAACTTCGATAGCGTGACGGATTGCCCTTTCAACTTTACTTGCGGAAGTATCGTATTTTTCACCGATTTTAGGATACAATTCTTTCGTTACTTTATTAATAATCGAATTATCTTCCACTGCCATTTTAATACCTTCACGCAAATAAACATAACCTTTTATGTGCGGAGGTATTCCAATCGTGGTAAAGATATTGCTTATCTTCTCATCAAGAGAAATTGCTTTACGCTTGTCCCTTATTTCGGCAGATACCTTATAGTCTATTACTTTATCGTTCAGAATATCACCGACGCGTTCCGCAATAATCTGCGGCGATACGGGCTTGACAAAATAATAAATTGCACCATGGTTTATTGCCGAATTAACAATTCTGTTATCGTCAAATTCAGACATCATAAAGGAAACGCATTCCGGTCTGATGCTCTTTACGTGGTCAAGCAATTTAATGCCGTCAATTCCTTTAAGAGCAGAATCGATAATGGCGATGTCGGGCGCGACGGTTTTAAGCGCTTCAAGAGCGGCGTCACCGGAACACGCGGTTGCACAAACCGAATAGTTTGTGGCTTGTTCAAAGTAATTTTTCAGTTCAATTAATAAATCTTCGTTTCTTTCAAATATAGCAATTTTAGCTGTTTTCATACTATATATCTCCTTTTTCTTATTTGTAAATAGAATTATACAGTATAAAAACGCAAATGTAAAGTTATTTTGTAAAAATATAAATGAAATTATTTAAATATTTTGTCTAATATTGTCTAATTTTGTACAATAATCATTTCTCACTGAGTAACAATGTCTAAATATTCGTCATAAGTGACTTTTTTATCGAACTTTTTAGTGCCGTTTATTTCAATAATTCTGTTTGCAACGGTATTCATAAGTTCCTGGTCGTGCGATGTAAACAACATACAACCTTTAAAATTTTTCATTCCGTTGTTTAAAGCGGTAATTGATTCAAGGTCGAGATGGTTAGTGGGTTCGTCTAAAATAAGGAAATTCCCGCCTTCAAGCATCATCTTTGCAAGCATACACCTCACTTTCTCTCCACCGCTTAAAACCTTTGCCTGTTTCAAAGCTTCTTCACCCGAAAAAAGCATTCTGCCAAGCCATCCGCGGAGATATTCTTCGTAGTGGTCTTTTGAATACTGGCTAAGCCAATCTACAAGCGAGTATTCGCAACCCTGAAAATATTCATTATTATTTTCGGGGAAATAAGAAGCCGAAATCGTTTTTCCCCATTTAACGGTTCCCGAATCGGGCTGAACTTTGCCCATAAGTATGTCGTACAGCATCGATACGGTTGTACTCTTGTCGCTGATAATACCTATTTTCTCGTCTTTCTGAACTGTAAACGAAATATTTTCGAAATATCCCTTTTTTGTAAGCCCGTCCACCATAAGAATATCGTTGCCGATATCCTTTTCAAATTTGAAATCTATATAAGGATATTTACGCAAAGACGGCTTAAAGTCCGAAATTGTAAGCTTTTCCAGCTCTTTCTTTCTTGACGTTGCCTGTCGCGACTTTGAAGCGTTGGCCGCAAACCTTGCGATAAATTCCTGTAATTCCTTTGCTCGCTGTTCATTCTTCTTGTTCTGATCCTTTTGCTGTCTTGCCAACAACTGGCTCGTTTCGTACCAGAAATCGTAGTTGCCGAGCATCATATTAATCTTACCGTAATCGACGTCACAGATGTGTGTGCATACCTTATTAAGGAAATGCCTGTTATGCGAAACTATGATAATAGTATTTTCAAAGTCAAGCAGATAGTTTTCAAGCCAGCGTACGGTTTTGATGTCAAGGTTATTTGTAGGTTCGTCCAAAAGCAAAACGTCGGGATTGCCGAATAAAGCTTGCGCAAGCAAAACTTTGACTTTACGTTTTGCGTCAACTTCCGACATCTGCACGTCGTAATAGTCTTCCGTAATATCAAGAGCGTTTAAAAGCGTCTGCGCTTCGTACTCGGCTTCCCAGCCTCCGAGTTCTGCAAACTCGCTTTCAAGTTCGCTTGCACGCACGCCGTCCTCCTCGGAAAAATCGGCTTTGGCGTAAAGCGCATCCTTCTCGTCCATTATGTCCACCAAACGCTTATGACCCAGCATAACGGCGCGCAGAACGGTAACGTGGTCGTAAGTATTCTGATTCTGCTGCAATACAGACATTCTCTCTGTTTTATCAAGCGTAACATCACCCTTATTCGGCTCCACTTCACCGCTTAAAACCTTTAAAAAGGTTGACTTGCCCGCACCGTTAGCGCCTATAATTCCGTAACAGTTGCCCTTTATGAATTTGAGATTGACATCCTCAAAAAGTTTTTTGCTTCCGTATTGAAGCGATACGTTGTTTACCTGTAACATATATTACTCCGTATTTTATTTTTTTATCAATTAAATAGCAAACTGGCTATTATATAATTTGGAATAGAATCCGTTTTGGGCAAGCAATTCTTCGTGACTGCCCTGCTCGATAATATTCCCGTTGTTCATAACGAGAATTATATCCGCTTCCCTTATAGTCGAAAGTCTGTGCGCAACGATAAAACTTGTCCGTCCTTTCATTAATTTTGCAAACGCCTGTTGAATTTTTATTTCGGTACGCGTATCTATTGACGAAGTTGCTTCATCAAGAATAAGCATTGGCGGAAGACAAAGCATAATTCTTGCTATACATAAAAGCTGTTTCTGTCCCTGCGACAAATTTCCGCCATCTTCGGAAATAACCGTATCGTAACCGTCTGCCAACTGATTAATGAAATTATGAGCGTAAGATGCCTTTGAAGCGTTGATTATTTCTTCATCGGTAGCGTCGGGTTTTCCAATGGCAATATTTTCCCTTATTGTACCGCTTTTGAGCCACGTTTCCTGCAATACCATTCCGTATTTCTGTCTTAACGACTTTCGTGTAACGTCGTAAATATTTTTGTCGTCCACACGTATTTCTCCGTCAGTCACGTCATAGAACCTCATTAGCAGATTAATAAGCGTGGTTTTACCGCATCCCGTAGGTCCGACTATGGCTATTCTCTGCCCCGCCTGCGCGCTTATATTAAGATTTTCAATAAGTTTTTTATCCGTCGCATATGAAAAATATACGTTTCTGAATTCAACGTTGCCTTCTACTTCTTTTAATTCGGTTGCGTCTTCACAATCGGGAACCTGCGGTATTTCGTCGATTAATTCATATATCCGCCTGGCGCAGGCTGTCGCGTTCTGCAACTCGGTAACAACCCCTGAAATTTCGTTAAACGGCTTTGTATACTGATTTGCATATGATAAAAGACTTGTAAGAAGTCCGATGTTGAACACAACAGGCAAAGGCGTATTAAATACAAGCATTAACGCCCCTGACAGCGCAACCGCGGCATACACCAACGCATTGACGAAGCGCGTACTCGGATTGGTAAGCGAAGAATAAAATATTGATTTTAAGGAAGCTTTCGTAAGACGCAAATTTATTTCGTCAAATTTTTCTATATTTTCATCTTCACGGTTAAACGCTTTTACAACCTTCAAATTACCGACCATTTCGTCGATAAACGCAGTTTGTTCGCCACGGATTTCCGAAGTCTTTTTAAACAGCGTATACGTGCGCGTTGCAATATACTTTGCCACAAACAGCGAAAGCGGAGTTATCACGACAACTATCAAAGCAATTACCCAGTTAATTACAAGCATTAAAACCAAAGTTCCCGCAATCGTTAAAACGCCCGTAAACAGTTGAGTAAAGCCCATTAACAACCCGTCGGCAAACTGGTCGACGTCGGCTATATTGCGGCTTACTATATCGCCGTAAGAATGTGAGTCTATATATTTTAACGGCAATTCTTGGATATGTGAGAAAGCTTCTTCCCTTATATCTTTTACGACGTTGTAAGTTATGTGATTGTTGACAACGTTCATAAGCCACTGTGCTATTGACGTTACAGCTATCATTGCGCCTATAATAATGAAATTATTAAAAATGGAATCAAAGTATACTTCGCCGGCGCCTACGATATTGTTAACTATCTTTCCGAAAAACACAGGCACGGCAAGCATTCCCGCAACTGAAACCAAAGCGCAAATTACCGTTAAGACCAGCCATATCTTATAACCTTTAAGCTGTTTAAGTATGCGTTTTATAATTATTTTCTGACGGTCTGCCACGTTTAAGCCTCCTTTACGGAAAACTGTGAATTATGAATTTCACGATAAATTTCACAGGTTTTAAGAAGTTCTTCGTGTGTGCCTATACCGACTGCCTTTCCGCCGTCAAGCACTACGATTTTATCCGCGTGTCTTATTGACGACGTGCGTTGCGACACAATAAAAACAGTAGGCTTATACGGCAGTTGCTTTAACGATTTCCTCAAATTGGCGTCGGTAGCATAATCGAGCGCGGACGCGCTGTCGTCGAGAATTAAAATTTCCGATTTTTTAACCAAAGCCCGCGCTATGGTAAGTCTTTGTCTTTGCCCGCCGGAAAAGTTTTTACCGCCCTGTTCGACAAGTTCGTCAAGCCCTCCGGGTTTCGAATTTATTACGTCGGCAGCCTGAGCCGTCTGTACCGCCGACATAATTTCCTCATCGGTTGCGTCATTTTTACCCCACTGTAAATTTTCACGCATCGTACCTTTGAAAAGAACAGCCTGTTGCGGAACTATTCCGCACATATCGCGAAGTTTTTCGTCGCCTATGCTGTTGACGTTTTTTCCATCTATTAAAACCGTCCCGCTTGAGGTGTCGTAAAAATGGGGAATAAGATTTATAAGCGTTGTTTTTCCCGCACCCGTTCCGCCTATTATGCCTATTGTCTGTCCCTTTTCCACACTGAATGAAAGGTCGCTGAGTTCGTCCATTCCGGCATTACCGTAGTTTACGCAAACTTTATCAAAAACTATAAAAGGACATTTTGAAGAAGCCGGTGTTATATCGGTGCGTATTTTTTCTTCGCTCATTTCAAGTATTTCGTTTACCCTGCCCGCGCAGGCAAACGATTTAGTTACCGTTATTATCAGATTGGCAAGTTTAATAAGCTCGATAAGAATTTGCCCCATATAATTATATAAGGCCACGACGTTGCCTTGGGTAAGACTTCCGCCGTCAACTTTTATCGCCCCGACATAGAGCAAAACAATTATCGAAGCGTTAATTATGGCGTAAGTCAACGGATTCATTAAGGCGGCAAACTTACCGACATACTTTTGCGACTTAGTAAGCTGACCGTTACGTGCATTGTATGAATTTATTTCATCCTGTTCTTTACAGAAAGCACGTATAACTCTCGCTCCCGTAAGATTTTCTCTCGTAGAAGCTGTTACTTTGTCAAGATCGGACTGTACGCGTCTGTACATCGGAATACTTACAAGCATTATTGTAAACACAACTGCGCAAAGTACCGCAATCGTAACTGCAAATACTCCGCCCGCAGTAACGTCTATGACAAAAGCCATAACCATTGCGCCGAAGACGATAAAAGGCGAACGCATAAACAATCTTAATACAAGATTGACACCCGACTGGATCTGGTTGACGTCGCTAGTCATTCTCGTTATTATTTTCGAAGTTCCTAACCCGTCGATAGCGCTGTACGACAGCGTTTGAACTTTTTTAAACAAATCGCCGCGCAACTCCTGTGAAAAACCGACTGCCGCCCGTGCGGCAAAATATTGTGCAGAAACAGCGCAAACAAGACCGATAACACCAAGTCCGACAAGTATAAGGCAAACGTTGACGATATATTTCCAACCACCGTCGCCCGATATGCCGTTGTCAATTATAGCCGCAACCAAAATGGGAACAAACAATTCAAACGCGGCTTCAAGCAGTTTAAAAAACGGAGCAAGCACACTTTGAAGTTTATAATGCTTTAAATATTTTAATAATTTGCGCATATAAGATATTTTACCATTTATAGAAATAAAAAGCAATTTTTATTCAAAGCATTTGCAATTATTACAGCCGTTTGTTATAGTATTTATATGGCATACAAAGTTTATCTTAAAAAGAACGAAGAAAAGCGCATTGTCGCAGGTCACAGCTGGGTTTACGCAAATGAAGTAATGAAAATTGAAAACAGGGATAAAAACGGTTCTTTGGCGGAAGTGTATTCGTACGACGGAAGATTTATAGGCAAAGGTTATATAAATCACGCTTCAAAAATACTTGTAAGAATTTTTATCCGTAACGACAGTACCGACGATGAAGAATATTATCTCGACAGCTTGAAGCAAGCCGACGGGTATCGTAAAAAGCTCGGTTACGAAAACTGTTACAGAATGGTATTTGCCGAAGCCGACAACCTGCCTGCCCTTATCGTTGACAAATACGGCGACGTGCTTGTAATGCAATGCCTTTCGCTCGGCATAGATATGCGCAAAAAACTAATTTGCGATTGCCTTATTAAACTGTTTTCGCCGAAAGGAATTTACGAACGCAGCGATGTTGCCGTAAGAAAAAAAGAGGGACTTGAAGAAGTTAAACAGCTTTTATACGGGAATGTGCCCGACTACCAACCCATTTGCGAAAACGGAATTAAAATGCTTGTCGACGTAAAAAACGGGCAAAAAACCGGTTACTTTCTCGACCAGAAAGAAAACAGATTGACTGCAAGAAAATACTGCAAAGGCGAAGTTTTGGACTGTTTTTGCAACAGCGGCGGTTTTTCGTTGAATGCGGCGACTGTTGCCGACAGTGTAACCGCCTGCGATATATCCGAACTTGCGCTTAAAAACGTGCGCGACAACGCCGAACTTAACGGTTTTAAAAACATACAAACGTTATGCGGCGATGTGTTCGAAGTGCTACGCGGATTCAAAAAACAAAAAAGACAGTTTGATGCCGTGATACTCGACCCGCCTGCATTTTGCAAAACCGCAGATGAAGTAAAAGATGCTTACCGAGGTTATAAAGACATAAATCTGACTGCAATGAAAATAGTCAAAAGCGGAGGTTTTCTGCTTACTTGCTCCTGCTCGCATTATATGTCTTTTAACTTGTTTGAAAAAATGCTTATGGAAGCGGCGCGGGAAAGCGGAAGAAATATACGCAGCGTGGAAATAAAAACGCAGGCCCCGACCATCCGTCTTTGCTTTGTGCAGACGAAACACAATATCTCAAATTCTTTGTTTTACAGGTCATTTGAGTTAATTATGTGTAACATAGTACTTAAAATATTAAAAAAACGCGGTCTTGACCGCGTTTTTTTATATTTAATTAAATTGCCCAATTACCGTCTTTGAAAATCTGTACACGCTTACCGTCTTTAGTAACGCCTACGATTGACATATCCTTACTTCCTATCATAAAATCTACGTGAATCATAGAATCGTTTACACCGAGTTTTCCGAATTCTTCAACCGAATATTTTTCAAAGTTTTCAATGCAGTTGTTGAACCCTCTGCCAAGCGCAAGGTGACAGCTTGCATTCTCGTCAAACAGCGTGTTATAAAACAGAATGCCGGTATTGTTTATGGGCGAATCGTAAGCAATTAACGCACACTCGCCAAGGTATGCCGCCCCTTCGTCCATTGCCACCATCTTTTCAAGTAAGTCCTGATTTCTGTCTGCGTGAAGTTCTACGACTTTTCCGTTTTCAAACCTGAACCAAAAATTTTCAATCAGTTTACCCTGATACGACAAGGGCTTAGTAGCAACAACTTTTCCTTCGGCTTTTCCGCGTAAAGGCGTTGTAAATACTTCCTCACTCGGAATATTCGGATTGAAGTAAATTTTACTGCCGAGCGTCAGTTCTCCGCCCGCCATAAATACGCCTATCGGATTAAGACCTACGGAAAAGTCGGTTCCGTTTCCGCTTTTGTATTCAAGCCGTTCAAACTTGTAATCGTTTAAAAATTTGCAACGGTTTGCCAAATTTTTATTGTGTACTTCCCATTCTTTCAAGGGATCTTCGCTCACGCGCGAACAGTACAAAATGTCGTTCCACAGTTTTTCAACCCCGTCTTCCCAAGAAATGTCCGGATATATTTTTTTCGCCCACTCTTTCCCGGGTACGGCGGCAATACACCATTGATACCTGTTTTCCAGTGAGTCGCGGTAAGGCTTGATTATGGGATACCTTGCCATATTTGCTTTTGAAATTTTACCGCTGTCGGTACCGTTTAAACCGTCGGGGTCATCCGAATCAAGCCATAGTAAACACGATAGTTTATCAACTTTGCGTTGCCATTCGGCTTTTTCGACTTCGGTCACTTCCGACAGAGATTCAAGACTTCTGTAATCGTAGTTAAGCTTTGTCACAGGCATATACGACCATTCTACCTTAACTCTTTCCGCTCCGCATTTGTAACACTCTTCGACTACGAGAGTGACAAAATCGGGTTGGTCAAGACCGCATCTTATTATAACTTCCTGACCTTTCTGCACGTTCAGCCCGCATTTTACTATAAGTTCGGCATACTTTTTTAATCTTGACTGTTCCATAATTCTATCCTTAAAAATATTTATTGCTTGTATTATAGCATTATTTTGCCTTAACCGCAATAAAAATTATGCTTCGGTTTCAAAAATCAAGTCAAGCTCGATTATTTTTCCGCTTGCACCCTGAAGCGTCGGAATATGACTTTATAAGAATATCCTCTTGAAGCGTACTCTTCTATTATGCCCCTATGTTCACTTAAAGTAGCAGAAGTTATAACGTTATTTTTAACTTTCAGCTTAACAAATTCGTATTTTTTCATATTTATCTCCCTAACTTTTTTGCTTTTAAAATAACTATTACCGCATAGACAGCCAATAATACCGCACAGGAACCCAAAAGTATCCCGTACATTGCTCCAAGCGGTATCTGATTTCCGAATTCGTATAAATTCGCGTCGAAGCTGTCACGTATACCGTTCAAATGTTCAGCGGGTATCCCCGCTTCGGATAAAGCCGAAATATAACCGTTCATATAATGGTTACGCATTATGCCTACGCCGTAAGTCCCGGGAAGCAAGCCGAGAACGTTTCTCAGTCCTTCCGAAAACTGTGAAAGTGGCATATACGCTCCGCAGATAAAACCGTACATTGACGATACAAGCGTTGACACGGCGGAAAGCGCACCCTGCGTAGATACAAAACTTTCCACAATGCCGGCAAGCAATGTGCCGAACAGAATGCAGCATATACAGTCTACTATTATCATAAAGAAATCGCCTGCCGTAATATACCACCCCACGGCGGCAAGATAAATGTGACCGATACACATAACAACCATCATAACGATAAACGTTACAAAAAAATTCGATGCGTAATACGCCAGCGAAAGAGTTATGGGCTTAACGGGCGATACTTTAAAATCATTAATACAAGAATGTATTTTGTCGTCTATCATTATTGTATTAGAGCAGAACGCTACGGTTACTGAGCTTACGCTTAAAATAGAAGACATCAGCCACGCGCCCGCCATCCCCTCGATAATGCGTCCGTTTACTTCGACATTATTGGTTCCCAATGCGACTTTAAAACTGTCTATGTAAACATTTCTTAAAAACGTTACAAATAAAAGCAAAAGTATCAGCGGAGTAATCAACGACATAAAGAACGTAAACTTGTCCTTGAAATAACATTCTGTGTTGCGCCCGACAAGCGATAAAAATTTTTTACACTCTGTCATAATAAACCCGCCTGCAATTCTTTTCCCGTAACCTTTATAAACACGTTATCCATATTGCCTTTAAGTACTTCGAAATCGTCGAATAATTGAGGATTGCATTTTAATATATTAGCTACTTCCGCCGTGCCTTTTATCTCCACTTCCGTAAAATCGCGTTCGTTTTTTATGACATAACCGCGTTCCGTAAAATACTTTTCCGCCTCTTGTCTGCGGTTGTAAAATTTAATAAAATCGCTTGCATATTTGTTTTTAAGCTCGTGCGGGGACCCTTCGGCAACAATTTTGCCAGCATCTATTATAACTATGTAATCGGAATCAGTCGCTTCTTCCATATAATGAGTCGTCAGAAATACCGTAAGCCCGCTTTCCTTGCGTAACTTTTCAATAACGTTCCACACCGTAATACGCGTTTTCGGATCAAGCCCCGTTGTAGGTTCGTCAAGAATAAGCAGTTGGGGTTTGTGCAACAAAGCGCGCGCTATATCGACGCGTCGTTTCTGTCCACCTGAAAGTTTGTTAAGTTGTCGCTTTAATAAGTCTTTCAGTACAAGCAATTCTGTCATTTCATCCAGGCGGTCTTTGAATTCTTTACCGAAAATTCCGTAAAGATTAGCGCGGTATTTAAGATTTTCATATACCGTCAATTTTTTATCGAGTACAGAGTTTTGAAAAACTATTCCAAGCTTTGCCTTTATAGCATTCATATCCGTATCGAGATTATGTCCGCAAACATTCACTTCACCGCCATCTTTATTAAGAATACCGCTAATTATATTTATTGTCGTAGACTTACCGGCGCCGTTCACTCCTAAAAATGCAAACAGTTCGCCTTCTTTTACTCTGAAAGAAATTCCGTCAACGGCATTTATATCTTTAAAGCTCTTTTTAAGATTTTTTATATCTATTACCATTTTACTGCTCCTTAATAAATTTTAAAGACGTAAATTGATAGTGTTCAACTTACGTCCTTATTGGCGCAGAGAGAGGGATTCGAACCCCCGTACAGTTGCCCGTAACACGATTTCGAGTCGTGCGCGTTCGACCACTCCGCCATCTCTGCGTTTTAAAATAATTAAGTTTTTCAGAGTGGGCGGACGCGCAGCGTTCGTCGTACCGAAGTACGAAGTGCTTACCACTCCGCCATCTCTGCGTTTTAAAATAATTAAGTTTTTCAGAGCTGGCGGACGCGCAGCGTCCGTCGTACCGAAGCACGAAGGGCTTACCACTCCGCTCTCTAAACAACATAAATATAATATTAAATTAATTAAAAAAAATCAAGTGTTTTTATACCCAATAATCAACTCAAAAGAAATTTTATTGACTTTATATCAAATTAAGACTATAATTTTATTAACTATCGGATAAAGGAATAAAATTATGCTTACGTTAGACAAGGTTTATCACGCGCAATACGTATTAAAGGATGCCGCACGGAATACCGACATAATTTACTCACCTGTACTTTCTGAACAAAGCGGTTGCAAAGTTTATCTTAAAACGGAAAACTTACAGCTTACAGGTTCATTTAAGCTAAGGGGCGCGTACTACAAAATTTCAAAACTTTCCGAAGAAGAAAAAGCCAAGGGCGTAATCGCCTGCTCTGCCGGCAATCACGCGCAGGGCGTTGCGCTTGCATCGAACAAATTCGGTATCAATGCTAAAATCTGTATGCCGGACAGCGCGCCAATTTCCAAAGTTGAAGCAACCAAAAGCTACGGTGCAGAAGTAATTTTGGTTCCCGGAGTATACGACGATGCATACAATGAAGCCGAACGACTTAAAAAACAATTCGGTTACACTTTCATACACCCCTTTGACGATGAAGACGTAATTGCAGGTCAGGCAACAATAGGTCTTGAAATTTTAAACGAACTTAAAGACGTTGACGCAATAGTTGTTCCCGTCGGTGGCGGCGGTCTAATTTCGGGGGTAGCTTTTGCAGTAAAATCCCTTAATCCCAACGTTAAAATATACGGCGTTCAGTCGGCAGGTGCGCCGAGTATGGCAGATTCCGTTCACGAGCATAAAATTAAAACTCTCGGCTCTGTATCCACCATCGCCGACGGAATTGCAGTTAAGGAGCCCGGGTCGTTGACGTTTGAACTTTGCAGCAAATACGTTGACGATATAGTAACCGTTACCGACGATCAGGTATCTGCCGCAATACTCTCGCTTATCGAAAAACAAAAAATGATTGCCGAAGGCGCAGGCGCGGTTACCATTGCCGCAGTGTTGTTTAATAAACTTCCCCAATTAAAAGGCAAAAAAGTCGTATCCCTCATTTCAGGCGGAAATATAGACGTTACTATTCTATCAAGGGTTATAAACAGGGGGCTGCTTATGTCGGGAAGATGCTGTACCCTGACCCTTGAACTTGTGGACAAACCCGGTCAGCTTGTGGATGTGTCTACGATAATTGCAAATTGCGGTGGAAACGTTACAGGGGTCCTGCACGAACGTTCAAACGAGGGTTCGGCGATTAACGGCTGTTATCTTCGCATACAAATAGAAACAAGAAATTTCGAACATATCGAACACATTAAAAACCAACTTAAAGCCAGCGGTTTTAAACTTTTATAAGGAGCAACTATGAAAACTGTATTTACAGAATCAGCACCCACAGCTATCGGCCCCTATTCCCAAGCAAAAATTGCAGGCGGATTTTTATTTGCGTCGGGTCAGATTCCGGTAAATCCATTAAACGGACTTATCGAACAAACTACCGTCGAAGGTCAGACAAGGCAGGTCTGTGAAAATATTGCCGCGCTTCTTAAAGCCGCAGGTTCATCTTTTGAAAAGGTGATTAAGACAACCTGCTTTCTTGCAGATATTAAAGACTTTACGGCATTTAACAACGTTTACGGGCAGTACTTCCTCTCCAAACCCGCAAGAAGCTGCGTTGCCGTTAAGGATATTCCTAAAAACTGTTTGGTAGAAATAGAAGTGATTGCCGAAATTTAGCATTTAATAAATAATTAAAATTGTTGACTAATCAATAAAATTAATATATAATTAGGCTAACCAGTTTAAAGGAGAGACAAATGAAAACAGCAATAGTAACCGACAGTAACAGCGGTATCACGCAAAAAGAAGCGAAAGAACTCGGAATTTCCGTCGTTCCTATGCCCGTACTCATCGACGGTGAATTATATTTTGAAGACCTTACACTCACGCAGGAACAGTTTTATGAAAAACTGAAAGGCGACGCGCAGGTGTCTACTTCACAACCTAACCCTATCGACGTAGGCGAAATCTGGGATGAAGTGCTTAAAAGTTACGACGAGTTGGTATATATTCCTATGTCAAGCGGACTTTCGGAAACTTGCCATACTCTTCAACATTTTGCTGAGACCGAAGAAAGATTTAAAGGCAAAGTTTTCGTTATCGACAATCAAAGAATTTCAATCACACAAAAGCAAAGCGTTTTTGACGGTTTGAAGATGGCTAATGAAGGTAAATCGGGTAAAGAAATTTATGATTGGCTGATGAAAACTAAAATGCAGTCAAGTATTTACATAATGGTCGGAACTTTGAAATATCTTAAAAAAGGCGGACGCCTCACCCCCGCCGTTGCTGCCATCGGTACACTTCTTAAAATAAAACCCGTTTTGCAGATTCAAGGTTTTAAACTTGACCAATACGCAAAAGTAAGAAAGCTTGCCGACGCAAAGACAACAATGATAAACGCATTGAAAAAAGATATTTCAACAAGATTTAAGGACGAAGTTGCGGAAGGCAAAATGACTATTGCCATTGCGCATACGGAAAACCTTGAAGAAGCCGAAAAATTCAGAAACGAATTAATCGAACAATTCCCCGATATTGAATTTACTTTTGTCAACCCGCTCTCTTTAAGCATTTCCTGCCATATCGGACCCGGTGCGCTTGCTTGCGCATGTGCCATTAAATATTGATTTTTAACAAAAGAACCTCTTGTAACCGTTCGGTTACAAGAGGTTCTTTTGTTAAAAATTATTTTACATAAAAATGTCTATATAACTGCCGTTACCCGCGTTAATTATTTTCATCGTTTTCTATAATCTGTGCGGATGATGAAGATGAAATTCCCACGACATTGTCAACGGGCATTGAAAACGCTATACCCTGTCCGTCCGTCTTTAAACCTGCCGACTGATATACGGCATGCAATACTTTATCTTTTATCTCCTGCGAGACAAGTATCAAAACCATTTCTTTTTCTGGTTGAATAGTAATTTTAAAATACTTTTCCGCATCTTTGTTGGCAGTCCCCTTTGCGTGGATTACCGTACCGCCTCTTGCCCCTACTTCCTTTGCGGCATCCATAACAAGTTCCGAAAAACCCGCATTTACTATACATACAATCAATTCGTAATTCATTTCTGTTCTCCCTACCTGTTATTACTCAAAAATCTGTATATAAGCGCACCGATAACGCTTGTTAACGGAATTGTAAAAGCAACGCCCTTACCGTTACGTATGGTTTTAAACTTTTCGTCGAGGGTTGCAATAGCATCCGAAAGTTTGTTTTGTTGAATTACGCTGAAAATTACGGCCTTTTCCGAATCTCCAAGTCCGAGATAAACAAGCATTTTTTCGTCTGCCGTACCGTGTCCGAATGCCGTTACCTGCATATTTACATCAAACGACTGAATAAGGTCAGTATAATACTCTGCTTTACTTCTGTCGACTATAGTAATCAATAGTTCAAGTATATTTGAAGTAACGGTATTACCATTAGGTTTTAAGGCAGATTTTTCGTTTTTATCGTCTTTTAACTTATGTTTTAATTTATCGGTCGTTTTTGATTGGCTCATACTGCACCTATTTAAAATAAATTATCTGCTCGTCATCGGCTGCAAGGATACGTTTCATAATAAGTTTGTTGCGTACTTTCAACGTCATAACGGCTTTAAAGCCGAGAATCTGTATTGTAATCAACGGCGTCATAGCAACCATGGCGACAACCCCGAATGCATCCGTTAAGACGTTTTCCGCCGAGCCGCCGCCAAGCGAAATACATGCGCCGACGATAAGCGGCAATATAAAGCTTGAAGTCAGCGGTCCGCTTGCTACCCCGCCCGAATCGAATGCGATTGCAGTATAAATTTTCGGTACGAAAAACGAAAGCCCGAGAGATAAAAGATATCCGGGGATAAGATAATACAGAAGCGAAAATCCGAAAATCATTCTTATACAGGATAGTCCGATAGAAATTCCCACCGCTATCGAAAGGGCGATAAGCATTTCTATTTTCTTGACGCCACCGTCCGTCACGTCTTCAACTTGTTTGTTAAGAACGTGAACCGCCGGTTCGGCAAGAACTACAACCATACCTATTACAAAGCCGAACACGACCAACACGGCAGGATTAAATTCGGCTATCTGCTTTCCTATTTTAAAGCCTATCGGCATAAACCCGACTTCAACCGCAACAAGAAAAATGACAAGCCCGATAAGGGTATAAACTATACCTATGCCAATCTGTATAAGCTTTTGCCTGGGTAGCTTTAATACCGTAAACTGTAATATCATAAAAAATATTACTATCAACGCAAGCGCCAAGGCAACGTTACCGATGTTTTTTAAAATTATCATTCCCAATTCGGCAAGACTGTCGCTAACAGTGGCATATTCGCCCAAACCGCTGATTTCTCCGCCACCCGATGCAAGTGCAAGCGCCATTACGGCAATCATAGGACCGATAGAACACAAAGCAATCAATCCAAAGCTGTTTTCATTTGCATCGCGCCCGCCGACAGTAGATGAAATTCCGAAGCCGAGAGCCATTATAAACGGAACGGTTATCGGACCCGTTGTAACGCCACCCGAATCAAAGGAAAGCGGAAGAAAATCTATTTTTCCGTTTTCTATAAGAAGCGCACAGAAAGCAAAAAGCATTAAATAGAAAAACATTAAAAGCGAAGACAGATTTTTATGGAATACAATCTTCACAACCGCAATAACCAGAAATAATCCTACGCCCACGCCGACTGTTATTATGAGAACATAGTTATTCATAACTGCGCTTACCTGATCTGCAAGAACCGATAAATCGGGCTCTGCAACCGTAATAAGTACACCCATAATAAAGCATACGGACAGTAAAACTTTAAGTTTTTTTGACTTTGTAAGTCCAGAACCGACGTAACCGCCCATAGGCGTCATTGCAAGGTCCGCACCGAGATTAAACAAACTAATACCGAAAATAAGAAATACTGCCGAAATTACAAACGCAAGCATTTCCTGTACCGATAAATCTACTAAAGGCGTAAAAGAAATTATAAGAACAATTAAGGTTACGGGTAAAACCGAAATTAAAGATTCTTTTAATTTTGAAAACAATATTTTACGCATCTGTTTCACAGTTATCTAATTCTCCTTGCCGATAACAATATAATATCATAATATTCGGAATTTTTCAATATATTTGTAAAACTATTTATTAATTTAACCGCGTTTCCAGATATAATTTATATATCTGTCGTCTTTAAGATAACCTGCCGCAAACACGGCATTTTCAAGTGCATCGCCCAATCTGAATTTAATTGCGTCCGAAGTATCATACATTGCCCAGCCCTTTGCATTTTCAAAAATTACTTCGGTTAGTTCCGTCCCCGCAAAAGCAAACGCACCAATGTAATTTACTTTCGGCGGTACGGTTAATTTTTTAAGCGAAGCACAACCAAAAAATGCGCTTGCGCAAATTTGGGTTAAACTTTCGGGCAAAGTGATACTTTTAAGAGAAGCACAATTACGAAACGCGCGTTCGCCTATCGAATTCAAAGTATCGGGCAAAACGACTTCGCATATTGATTTACACCCGAAAAACGCTTCCGCACCTATTTGGGTCAACCCCGAATATATACTTACCTTTTTTAGCGAGACAGGCAAAAAAGCACCGTTGTCTATTGCGGAATTTGCACCGAAAGCATATCCGATATAATCATTTTCATTGTCAATACTTCCGCCTAAAAACGGCAATGAAATTTCAGCCAAATTATCGCAGCCGAAAAATGTTCCCCTTGCTATAATACCAATATTCTTGCCGACAGATACTTTAGTTATTGTTTTATTCGAACGGAAAGCATTTTCCGAAATTCCCACCACCGCTTTACCGTTATAATTTTCGGGTACGGTGATATCCGATAACGTTTTATTCGAAATTCCGGTAAGCGTATATGTATTTCCGTCGGTATTCAAAACAAATTCAAATCCTTGGGTTTTAATATTTACATATCCGCAAACGGTACAATTACCGTCTTCAAAATTATGCGCCTGATTTTCTGTTAACTTTCCGCACGCTTGACAAGCTTGATAATGTACTTTTTCATCATATAAATATTTATCTAAGGAGTGACCGTTAGCAGGAACAGGTTGAGTTTCCGTGTGAGCTTCGTCACGGGAACAAATACGTTTTTTCAAGCCTTGCGTAGTACAATCTGGTTTAACGGCAATTATCCATTCACCGTAATCGTGACCGAGTTTTTTAACTTCTCTCGTTTCAAGTACTGCTTTGCAAACGGTACATATAACGTTTTCTTCCCCGTCGGATTGACAGCTTTCTTTAACAACAGTAACCCATTCCCCGCGTGTATGCAAAGTCTTTTCAACGGTACGTAATTGCTTATGTTCGCCGTCGTTAAGACAAATTCTTTCCTGCTTTCCCTCTTGCACGCAGTTAGCTTTGGTTACTGTATTCCATTCACCGTAATTATGTCCTAATGCATTTAAAGTATGGCTATGTAAAAGTTTATTACAAACCGAACATTCTGTTCGCTCTTCGCCTTGACTGTCGCAAGTCGGTTTTATTGAAATGAAAGGTTCGCCGTCAACGTGACCTTCTTTCTCTATCGTGATACGTTCGACGTGGCTGTTATCGTGAGCGCACGTTCTTGTCTGTTCCCCGTCAGATTCGCAAGTAGCCTGAACAGTGATTTCCCATTTCCCGAAAGAATGACCTTTTTCCGGGATTTCTTCATAAGTTGTATAATCGCATCGACTGCACGCAGAATAACTGTTCCACCCTTTTTGCAAACAAGTTGCTTCCTTCGCTTCAAAATCTGTTAAAACGTGCCCCAAAGCGTCGATTGCTTCGGTTTGCTTTTCACCGCAACTGCAAATTCTTGTACGCTTGCCGTCCTCCGTGCAATCGGGCGTGACAACAATTTCCCACTCGCCGAAAGTATGACTATGTACGATATCTTCATTATCGTCAACGTCGGAACCGTCTTTATCGGAATCGGGACTGTCCGCCCCGCCGTTTTCGGTATCAGATCCGACCGTACTGTCTTCACCCCCGTCGGACGGAGCCGTTTTACCGCAGGCATAAAAAAACAATGAACAGCAAAAAGTAACGCAAAAAATTGCAAAACAAATTAAAAATTTTTTCATAAGTACACCTAAATAATAAAAAATAATACAGCGCCAAAATTAAAGCACTGCATCTGTTTAATAAATAAATTTTAATATCCGAACTATACGCCGTTCGAAAATGCGCAAAAATCCCTGTTAAAGATAAATATAAAATTGCAAGTGCGGATTTTCTTCGCCTTGCAACGAATAAATCATATTAATAAGATACTCTTTTAAACGCTTTTCGTCAAGGATTTATTAATGTTTTATTTGTCATTTCAACTTTTTTCATTATTTTTGGGACTGAAAGTTCTTCTTCCCATTGCATTTTTTAAAAAACCATCTGCGCATAATGCAAATATTATCTACTTATCGTTTAATAATATATTTTAACAGTAAAGCAATAACACCGCAAAGCAAAATAAATATGCCGAATAAAACGGGTAAATGCCAAACTTGAAAACTCGTCATTGCCTTAAATGCTATTGTAGCGGGGAAAACATAGGCGATATATTGCATAAACTGCGGCAACATTTCTGCGGGGAACATAATGCCCGACAGCATAGTGGACGGCAAAAAAATTGCCATTGCAGCCATTGTCAATTTAGCTTGCTGTTTAATTAAAAGTCCGAAAATGCAACCGATAGCAAGAGTTGACGCAAGCAACGCTATAAGCGATAAAAAATACCATAATAAATTAGGCGGTAATTTCGCTTTGAAAATTAAGGGCGAAAGAGCAAATACTATAAGACAGCATAAAAGCGTATGAATAAAAGACGAAATAAACTGCGATATAATGCCAAACCATATAGGCGCGCCGTTTGCTTTATAGACCTTTTTAACATCTGTACCGTAGATTTCCGCAACAGCGGGCGGTACGCCGAATAATGCGCTCATTATGATTGTGAATACCGTCATTGACGAGATAAGAGTTTTTACAGCGTTTGGATCAATAGACGTGAAAATTCCGCCCATAAACAGGAAAAACACAAGCGGCACAAGATAGCAGGTAATAAGCATTCCTTTGCTGCGTATATCAAATTTGAATTGCAAACCAATTCCATACAATAATGATTTCATTATTCCGCACCTCTCACAATATTTATAAAATTTTGTTCAAGCGATACTCTGTCGGTCTGAATTTGTAAAATGGATATTCCTTTTTGTTTGTATTCCGACAATAGCGTAAACAGCGTTTCCGTTATATTTTCCGTTTCGTATTCTTTTTGTCCGTCGGCGGTTTTAATGCGAATAACGTGCCTTTTGCCGCCCATAACAGTAAACTCGTCAACCGTTCCGATAAAAGCAATTTCGCCGCCCCTTAAAACAGCAACTCTGTCGCATAATTCTTCGACTTCCGCCATATCGTGGCTTGCAAGAATTATTGTTTTACCTTGTGATTTTAATGCGCGGATTTGCTCGTGTAGCGATACACGCCCTTCAACGTCAAGCCCCGCCGTCGGTTCGTCAAGAAAAATAATATCGGGGTTGCCTATAAGGGCAAGCGCAAGGTGTAAGCGGCGTTTTTGCCCCGTAGACAAATCGGCATATTTCTTTTTTGATAATTCGGGTATGCCGAAAGAATTAAGCATTTCTTTATCTAGTGTGGTTTTATGCCAATTCGCAAACAGTTTAACGGCTTCCATAGGTTTAATATAGGCTTGTAAAGCGGACGATTGTAATTGAATACCGATTTTTCCGTTTACGGTTATACTTCCGCTATTGTAAGTGCGTAAGCCCTCAATACATTCCAAGGCCGTAGTTTTTCCCGCACCGTTTACGCCAAGCAAAGCAAAGATTTCACCCTTTTGTACGGTTAAATTTATACCTTTCAATACGGTATTAGTGCCGTAACTCTTTTTTAATTCCTTGACATCGATTAAATTTTTCATTTTTTTGCCTCAAAAGGGTTAATACCCAAATTTTCAAAATAAAAACACAGCGCAGGCTCAATAAAAGCATTCAGTACGTTTTGCATATCGTTATCCGCTTGCGCGTTTCCGAAATTCATTAGTTGTGATAATATACTCATATCGCCGCCCGTGAACTCTGTTATAAGTTGCCAAAATTCTTTTGCGATAATTTGTCCTTGTTCACTTTCGGGTGCTATGCCGTTCTCAATGCATTTTTCTATTTTTCCGACAATTAATTTAAACTTATTTATAAACGCAACACCCGTATCTTTATCGAATTTCTTATGGCAGTAGTCGAGCATATTATCGTCAAAATGTTTAATTAAACCGTAATACTTATTTCCCATTTGCAAGTTGACAATTATATCGGCATACTTTGAAAAGTCAACTGTTTGCATTTGTTCTATTTCGTTTTTTAATAGTTCGATTGCTTGTAAAGATTGCGTAAGCGTATTTATTTGTGTTTGTATCGAATTGCTTTGTTCGGTCAACGCTATTATTGCCTTTTGTGGCGTATCAATAGAAGCCAAACTATTTTTAATTTTATCGAATGGAAAACCCAACGATTTAAGAGTAAGTATTTGATGCAATTTGACAATATCTTTATCGCTATATAAACGCCGTCCACCTTCACTGATACAAGACGGGCTGAACAGCCCCTCGCGGTCGTAATATTGTAATGCCCGAACTGTCAGTCCCATTTTCTTTGCGACTTCGCCGACTGTCATATACCCTTGCGGAAATGCTTTATATCTTGCCATAAAATTATACCTCGCATATAGTATAATTCATTACGCGGCGTAACAAGCAAGCATTTTTAAGTAATTTTCAAAAAAATTTTTATTCATAATATGTGACATAATTCACAAATCTTAGATAATTTGTTTGCCACAGCAAGCGGAAAAATTACCTTAGAAATATCTGCAAAGCGCAAATAAATTTGAACAAGTAAAAAAAAATTACGAAAGAGAAAATTGTTGACTTTATCGCAGAAAATATAAAAGCAATATATAAAAATAATAATCCACCCGCTGCTGGTGGATTATTATTTTTTATAAAATTTTATTCGGTGTTATGCTTTACCGCTATGATTTGCAGTGTCGTTATTTTGCCGTCCTTGATTTCTATTTGTAATTTTGTCTTGCATTTCGGGCAATATATTTCTACGTTCGAGCCGTCGCCTAACTTGAATAATTTATACCCGCATTCGGGGCATACAATATAATTTGTCATATTATTACCTTATTTACGCCTACGGATAATAGATTTCTTTTCCGATAGCCAGCGGCTGAATTTTCTTGAACTATTTATAGACGTAAATACTATCAAAGCAATGCCTGTCACGGTTAGGAGCACCGTTCCCGATAAAATTGACGCTAATAAGGACGGCAGATAATTATGAAAAGATTGCGATACGGCAAAATATGTGGTAAGTCCCACACCAATGCCCACAATTACACTATAAATCCATATAAGAAAACCTGTCAATTTGTTTTCCTTGCTCCATTCCAAAGCATAATTCCATTTTTCAATAAACGAAAGAGATTTGAAGAAACGAATAGAATTTTCTTGTGGAGTATCAATAAAATAATTGGGCGTTTTTTCAAGTTCGCGGCAAATAACCGACAGCATTTCCAACGAAGGTTGCGTTGAATTATTTTCCCAGCGTGAAATGGCTTGTCTTGTAACATAAAGTTTTTGTGCAAGTTCTTCTTGCGAAAGATTTTTTTCTTTTCTTGCAGCGGTAAGTTTTTCTCCGAAAGTCATAGTGCGCTCCTTTGCAACAATTATATTATAGCGCACAATTATAAGTCAATCGCATTAAACGGCTTTATAGCGCAACAATTTGTTGCACTATAAAATAGTCTAATCAAATTGAACGTAAATTTGTTTTGTGATACAATAATCATATAAAATACTAATTCTATTGTAACTACTTTATAGATTTGTTATTCGCTTGTGCTTACCGTCTGGGGACGGAATACGCCGCCTTGACAAATTGTAAAGGGCGACGATTTATCTCCCGTTAGGCATAAAACCGTCGTCGCCTACGGCGCAAACCCTTGACAATTTGCCTGCGGCGGCATTTTTGGCTGGTTAAGACGGTAAGCACCAAAGCGAACAACAAAATTTTTAAGCCGCAGTCCGCACACACGCAGACGGCGCAAAGGAGCAAATCACAATGAAAAACGCAGTCATTTATGCGCGTTATTCGTCGCAAGGACAAAACGAGCAGTCTATCGAGGGGCAAATTCGCATTTGCACCGAGTACGCAGAAAGTCAGGGCTACACCGTTGTAAAAGCCTACAAGGACAAAGCGCGCTCGGGAACGAACGACCACCGCCCCGACTTTCAAAAAATGATAGCCGACGCGGACAGCGGCGCGTTCGAGCAAATAATCGTTTACAAATTCGACCGTTTCGCCCGTAGCCGTACATAACGTAGTAGAAACGGCAACCGCCGATAGAGCAAACAAACTCTATCGGCGGTTTTTGTTTTACTCACTTGTTTTATAATTTGTTCCCCAAACGTACATAGCATCCAAAATAGGCTTTAACGATTGTCCAAGCGGCGATAAAGAATACTCCACTCGTGGCGGTACTTCCGCGAAAACTTCTCTTTCTACGAGTTTGTCTTCTTCCAAAGAACGGAGGTTATCTGTTAAAACCTTTTTGCTTATAGCAGGAATTGTTTTGATAAAATCTTTGAAACGTTGTTTACTATCGTACATTAAATTACGTAAAATAAGTAGCTTCCATTTGTTGCCGATAAGTTGAACAGTCGTTGCAACGGGACATTCGGGTAATTCGTCTTTAGTCAGCATAAGCGTTACTTCCTTTTATATTTTAATAGAGTATAGCAGAAATGAGAAATTATGTCAATAGTTCAAAAATGAAACTATGTTACTATTCTATTATCAGATAATAAAAAAGTAACATTATGGCAAAGGTTTTCGGTATTTGGTATAATAGATTTACAAATTCATTTCGGAGGCATCATTATGAAAAACTACAACAAAATCAGCGTTACGGAAGATTCTCGCATTGAACTTCACGACAAACTCGGTCTAACCGGTGCAGAAGTAAGCATAAACATCTTACCCGCTGGTGCAAATGTTCCTTTTATTCATTCGCATAAGAATAACGAAGAAATATATGCGATATTAGATGGAGAAGGCTTGGTTATTATTGACGGTGAAAAGATAACTATCAAAACGGGCGATTTTCTTCGTATTTCACCTTCGGCAAAACGACAATTTTTTGCCGCACCGGACAAAGGAATAAAGTATATATGTATTCAGGTCAAAGCCAACTCATTAACCGCTTACACGCAATCCGACGCAATAATCTGAAATCAAAAAATAATCCGATAGCACATAATGTTCTATCGGATTATTTTTTATTCTCGGAAGTTCTCAAATTCTTCCATTAAACAAAATAGCCCGAACGTTCTTTTTACGGTAAAGAAGTTCAAGCTATTAAGACTTGGTGCGGACGAAGGGACTTGAACCCCCACGGTTGCCCACAGGAACCTGAAACCTGCGCGTCTGCCAATTCCGCCACGTCCGCAAAACATAAGCAATTATAAAATAATTATTGTATTTTGTCAAGCAGGATTATGCCTTTTATAAATTTTTTTAAAGTAAGCGCCCTTTTACCGAAAAACGTAAAAGGGCGCTTTTATCGAAAGTATTTCAGTCTGATTAAGACTCGGATTCGTAATGACAATCAGAATACTGCGTAGGGGGCATAGTTTCGCCTTCTCCTACCCAAACAGAATTGACCACGTTGCCTTTTCCGTCAATAACCTTATAGGCTCCGGACTTAGGACAAGTATCACCGCAATTTAATCTCATAATTTACCTCCGTACAATTATTATGTGCGAATAATTAAAAATTACTTACTTGCAATACTTTTTTTCGATTTCCGTAATTTTATCCACTCGGCGCTGATGTCTGCCGCCTTCGAATTGCGTATTCAAAAACGTTTCAACAATCTTTAATGCATAACCTGTTCCGACAACCTTTTCACCCATAGCAAGCACATTGGCATCGTTATGTCTGCGGGTAAATTCTGCGCAGTAACTGTCGTGACAGTGTGCGCACCTTACGCCGGGAACTTTGTTTGCAACGATAGACACACCTATACCCGTTGAACAAATTATAATTCCTCTGTCGCATTTTTTCTCCGCCACAGCCTCGGCGGCAGGCAAAGCAAAATCCGGATAATCGCAACTGTCCGTACTGTTCGTTCCGTAATCGACGAAATCGTATCCGTTTTCTTTTAGATATTCTATTACGGCATTTTTAAGGTTTAGACCGCCGTGGTCGCAAGCCAAAGCTATTTTCATAAAACTACTCCTTTAATCTTTATATTGCAAAATAAAATCTTGTATTATTTTATCGCACGCACCGTCAAGCGCGTCGCGGGTCATACGGTAAACGTTTATGTCGCAACCGTACGGGTCGGGTATATCGTAACCGCAAATATCTTTTACACATACGACGTTTCCGCATTCTTCCAACATCTGTTTCTGGTTCTGCGTCATACACACAACAAGAACGCTGTCTGCAATAATCTGCTGGGTCAGCTGTTTGGGTAAAAATTTTGTAACGGCAACACCGACTTCTTCAAGCGCGGTTTTACTGTTGGCACTGATAGGCGAACCTATTTCGGCGTGAATACCGCACGAAGCTACGCTCCACCACTTAATTTTATTTTTTTTGATTTTTGTTTTCAAAAGAAATTCCGCCATTGGACTACGGCATGTATTTCCTGTACAGACAAACAATATTTTCTTTCTTTTCATCTCAGTTTTTGCAAGCTTTCGTAAGCCTGTTCACTACCCCCGCCATAACTCCGTCCTGCTTTTCGGGTATGATTGCTATAATTAGCTGTGCAACCTTTTCCCCCTCACGTAGTTTTAAATATAGATTGGAAGCTATCTGCTCCTCGGTTGTACCGAGATTTAATATATTTTCCGCATTAATAAGTTTTGCTGTTTTATCGTCGCAGAGAATATAGGCTTTTACACCGTCCGCAATACTTTTATTGTACTGCTTAACCGCATCTTCACGCCCGTCAAACCGATACAGCATAGTTGCGCAACGTGGCGAATAATGCTTATATTTCATACCGGGCGAACGCGCCCTTTCTCCGTCCTTCAAAACGTATTGGTCACACTGCCCGACAATTTGTGCAATCATTTCACGCGTTACAAGTCCGCTGCGAAGCACTACGGGAATTTCGCCCGTACAGTCTAAAACAGTGCTTTCAATACCCCCGCAACACTTTCCGCCGTCAAGAATGAGCGGGATTTTGCCGTCAAGGTCGGAATATACGTGTTCCGCCGTAACCGGACTGACATGCTTTGAGATATTTGCGGAAGGCGCGGCAATGGGTAAACCGACGTACTTCAAAAATTTTTGCGCCCCTTCGTGGGCGGGTATACGGACGGCAAGCGTGTCAAGCCCGCAGGACACGGCTTTGCTTACGTTGCCTTTACTTTTATAAACCATTGTAAGCGGACCGGGCAGAAAGGCTTTTTTTAATTTAATAGCATAATCGGGAACATATTCGACAAGCGTTGAAATATCGTAATCCGAATGCACGTGAACGATTAGCGGATTGTCGTTCGGTCTGCCTTTTATTTTGAAAATATTTTCAACGGCAGCGGTATCAAACGCATTTGCGCCCAAACCGTAAACTGTTTCCGTGGGGAAAGCAACCGCCCCGCCGTCAAGAATAATTTGCTTTGACAGTTCTAACGAATTTTCGTCAATGTAAAAAATTTTTGTTTGCATAACAATCTTAAAAGGGCATTTCTTCGTCCGACGGCGAATAATCTTCTTCTACGGGCGGCGCATCGTCCGGAACGGGCATACGCTGTTCCTCGGGCGGCGGCACCATTTCTTCGTCAGGTTCGGGATTAACAAACTTGGTAAGTTCGCCTTTGAACCTCAGTTTAATTCTGTCAAGTCCGCCGTTTCTGTGTTTTGCGACAATCAAATCAGCCATTCCCTTGACAATTTTCTTCTTTTCTATTTCCTCTTCGGTTGCAGTTACGTCGGGACGGTTAATAAACATAACTATGTCTGCGTCCTGCTCTATCGCGCCCGACTCTCTAAGGTCGGAAAGCTGGGGTTCGCCTGACTGGATACGCCTTAACTGCGAAAGCGCAATGACGGGAACATTAAGCTCCTTAGCCATAATTTTCAATTCGCGCGTAATAGCCGCAACTTCCTGTGTTCTGTTCTGTTCACCACCGCTCTTCTTTTCGCTTGACATAAGCTGTATGTAATCTATCATTACAAGGTCGAGTTTGCCGTTGTTTTTTGATTTGATTCTACGGCATTTTGATAGTATTTCGGCGGGCGTAACTCTTGAAGAATCGTCTATATTTATTCTGCTTTGCTTCAATTTGTCGCTTGCCCTGACAATTTTTTTCCAGTCGTTGGGGGTAAGCTTTCCCGAAAGCGCGGCAGACATACTTACGTTGGCGGCGCTGCAAAGCAATCTTTGTATTATCTGTACTTCGGGCATTTCCAATGAAAAGACAACGCAGACGGCGTCGTTGCCGAGCGCGGCGTTTTCAATAATATTCATCGCAATAGACGTTTTGCCCATACCGGGACGGGCGGCTATAACGATAAGGTCAGACTTTTGCAAACCGTTTGTAAGTCTGTCAAGCCTTGTAAAACCTGTAGGTATTCCCTTAAAAGCGTCCTTATCCTTGGCAAGCTTTTCAAACTTGTCCAAAACGGCGCTTATACCGCTGCCTTCCCTTATATCTTTTACGGACGAAGTATCGTTGGTACGCGACACATTGTAAATTCTTTCTTCGGCAAACTGAATGCTCTTAACCGAATCGTCGCTGGATTTTGCAAACTCGGCAATTTCCCTTGCGGCGCGTATCAGACTTCTGTTTACGCTGTCACGCTTGACTATATCGAGATAATATTTATAATTTGCAGCCGACGGAGTAATTTGCGCAAGTTCGGACACGTAAGAAATACCGCCCGCTTTATCAAGATTTCCGTCGCTGTCAAGACGGTCGCACAGCGTAACGATGTCTATCGGCTTACGCTCGGCAAACACCATTTTCATCGCGGAAAGAATAAATTGGTGCGATTCCTGATAAAAATCGTTTTTATCAAGCTGTTCCAAAATTTCCGCAAGTATCTCGTTATCGATAAGCATACAGCCTAATAACGCCTGTTCGGCATCCAAATTATTAGGCATTACGTTATTTTTGTCTGACATAGTACCTTATATTCCCATTAATTTTTCAAATGCGGTCAACGTATTATCAAATTCACGCATTGCAAAGTCAAACGGCTGCTGGGTTGTAAGATCTACACCTGCAAGCTTCAACAACGACACCGGATCGGTTGACGAACCGCCCGATAAAAATTTGAAGTAATCTTTTACCGCTACGTCCCCTTCCGTCAAAATTCTGTTTGCAATATTTATTGCTGAAATAATTCCCGTTGCGTATTTATAGACATAGAACGCCCTGTAAAAATGCGGTATTCTTGCCCACTCACAGGAAATATTGTAATCGTGTTCAATATCTTCCCCGTAATACTTTTTGCCTATTTCCGAATAAAGTTTGCAAAGATTGTCTTTTGTAAGAGGTTCACCCCTTTCCGACATCGTATGCGCGCCGTATTCAAATTCTGCAAACATCGCCTGCCTGTGCAATGTTGCGCGTATAGTGTCAAGATAATAGTTTAACAGATATTTTTTAAGATTTTCATCCTTGGCATCGTTAAGCATATATTTCAAAAGCAGAACTTCGTTGACCGTGCTTGCAACTTCCGCCACAAAAATCGTATAAAATGTCTTGGCGTTGGGCTGGTTTACACTTGAAAAATAGCTGTGAAGCGAATGCCCCATCTCGTGAGCAATGGTGAACACATCGAACGTCGTCGGCTGGTAATTTAAAAGAACGTATGGATGAACGCCCGTACAGAACGTGCTGTACGCGCCGTTTCTCTTGCCGTCGGTTTCTTCAACGTCTATCCATCTTTCGTCATACCCGCGTTTTAAAAGACTTTGGTATTCTTTACCCAAAGGCGCAAGTCCCTTAATTACGTACGCATAAGCTTCGTCATAAGTAAGCTTTAAGTCCGCGCCACCGACAAGCGGAGCGTTTACGTCGTAAAAATAAAGTTTATCATAACCGAGTATTTTTTTTCTGTCGGCAATATACCTGTGCATTGAAGGAAGATTTTTATCTACCGTATTTAAAAGGTTGTCGTATACAGAACGGTCTACATCTTCTTCCAAAAGAGCCCGTTCAAGACATGAACCGTATTTATAAACCTTACTAAGATATACGTCCTTTTTTACGTTACCGCTGTAAACCGAAGTTATGGTATTTATTAAAGATGTATAAGCCCCGTAATATTTTTCATAGGCTTCCCTTCTCTTTTCCCTGTTTTCGGAGTGCATTATAATTCCGTAAACGCCGTGGGTCAACCTTATATTTTTGCCTTCCCACTCTATTTCGGGCAAAGGCAAATCTATATTGTCAATCATGCCGAAAGTATCGTTAAAATTATCGAATATCTCGCCAGCCATTCCCATAAGCCTTTCTTCCTGCTCGGAAATAGTATGCGGTTTACGCTTTATAATCTTTTTTATTATATAATCGTAGTCGGCAAACCGTTTGTCCGAAATAAGGGATTTAAGATAATTTTCTTCAAGCTTTGCCATTTCGGGTTCGAAGAACGCAAGTGCGGTAGAATATTTTGCAAACAGAGAGCCTGTTTTGGCGTAATACGAAGCATATTTAGATACCGACGTATCCTCGTCGTGTTTCAAATGCGCGTAAGTCGCAAGCTTTCCCAACACAATACTGTATTCGTCGTCGTGTTTGAAAAAGCTTAAAAGAACGTCGCTGTCGCCTAGTTTACCCGCATACGCAGAAAAATCCAACGTTTTTTCGGCTTGTTCATAACACTTTTCCCATTCTTCGTCAGAAGAAAAAATATCTTCGGTCTTCCATTTATATTGCAGTTTCACGTCTTGTCTTTTCAAAATAGCTACCTCTTAATTTTTATTTGAATGTATAGGCGCAGGAATAAGCCCGCCCCTTTTTATAAATTTTTCCGCACTTTCGCCGTGAACGGGCATAATGGGCGCACGTCCGAGCAATCCGCCGAAATTGACGGTATCGCCGACGCCTTTACCGGGAGCTGGAATAATTCTTACCGCAGTTGTCTTGTTGTTTATCATACCTATTGCCGCTTCGTCCGCAATAATCGCACTAAGCGTAGAAGCAGGCGTATCACCAGGAACGGCAATCATATCCAACCCGACCGAACAGACAGCCGTCATTGCTTCAAGCTTGTCCATATTCAGCGTTCCCCTTTGCGCCGCTTCAATCATACCCACATCTTCCGATACTGGAATGAACGCACCCGACAAACCGCCGACGCGTGAACTTGCCATTACACCGCCCTTTTTGACCGCATCGTTAAGCATTGCAAGACACGCCGTAGTACCGTGGGTCCCAACGCTTTCAAGCCCCATTTCTTCCAGAATTTGCGCAACAGAATCGCCACGCGTCGGAGTAGGGGCAAGCGAAAGATCTACAATGCCGAACTCCGCATTAAGACGCTTTGCCGCTTCTCTTGCAATCAACTGTCCCGCACGCGTAATCTTGAACGCGGTACGTTTAATCATTTCGGCAAGTTCGCTTAAATCCGCTTCGGGAATACTTTCGATTGCGTGCTGTACAACCCCGGGGCCGGACACCCCGACGTTTATTACCGTTCCGCTTTCGCCTACGCCGTGAAACGCGCCAGCCATAAACGGATTGTCTTCCACCGCATTACAGAATATGACAAGCTTGGCACAGCCGAAGCCGTCTTTTTCGGCAGTTGCTTCTGCGGTCTGTTTGATAATTTCGCCCATAAGTCCGACGGCAGACATATTTATACCCGACTTGGACGAGCCGATATTGACCGAAGAACACAACCTTTCCGTGTTTGCAAGAACTTCGGGAATACTCAGTATAAACTTCTTTTCGTAGTCCGCCATTCCTTTATGCACAAGCGCGGAATATCCGCCGAGAAAATCGATACCGAGTTCTTTGGCGGCATTGTCAAGCGCTTTACCTATAAGATGCGATTTTTCGGCAAAAGGCGCGCAAACAATAGCCGCAGGCGTAACTGATACGCGTTTGTTTACAATCGGTATACCGTATTCGCGTGAAAGGTCACGCGTAATTTTAACAATATTTTCGGCCTTTTTACATACTGTATCGTACACTTTTTTTGCGGTATCTTCGGCGCTGCAACTTATACACGGCAAAAGCGAAATACCCATTGTTACTGTTCTGATGTCGAGATGCTCTCTCTCCACCATATTAATCGTTTCCAAAACGTCGCTGTAATTAAACATATTTAAACCTTGTGCATCGCATTAAAAATTTCTTCGTGCTGGACGTGAATAGACATAGATATTTTCCGACCGAGCTTATCGCATTCTTCCGAAAGAACAGAAAGCTGAATATTTGCTTGCGACAAGTCGACAAGCATAATCATAGCAAAATAATCCTGCAAAATTGTCTGGCTTATATCAAGTATATTTACACCTCTTTCCGCAAGAAAGGAACTTACTTTTGCTATAATTCCCGTTTTGTCTTTTCCTACAACCGTAACTACTGCGCGCATATTAAAATCTCCGTAAATTTATTTTTTTATTCCGAAATACCGCGGTAAATCGAAATGAAAATAGGTATGAATTGCCGTAAAAAATTTTTTTCCGTTCAATGACCAGCTTGTGACTACGCCGTAAAGCGAAGAAACAGGAAAATCCCTGCCGCCGCCTTCCCTGCTGTCAAGGCTCCAATCTCTGTTATCCCCCATTAGGAACATATGATTTTCCCTGACAAGAAAACCGCTGCTTACAATAGCTCCGTGTCTGGTCGGAAAATCCAAAGGTTGGTTACCTTCGCCGGTATTGTTTTCGGGCGACACATATTCTTCTTCTATCTCCGTAAACTCATCGTCGCCCTTATACATTATATATAATTTTCCGTTTACAAGCTTTATCCTGTCTCCGCCGAGAGCAATTACCCTTTTAATTATAGTCGTTTCTTCATCTTTCGCGACGACGACTATATCTCCGTAATCGGGTTTGACGCGTCTGTTGACGTAAACGTAATCTCCGCCGGCTTCATTTTCCGCATCAGCCCCCGTCAATGTATTATTCATCGACGGACCGACGACGTAAATACCAGAGTAGTTTGCCGAAAACAGTAATTCGAACACTAAAAGTACGGCTATTAAAATTATTAAAACGTTTAATAATATATTTAATTTTGATTTTTTATCTTCTGAATATAAACTTCTACTAAGTTCGGTCATATTTTAAAGCCACATTACGTTGTTTATAGCGTAATTCCCTTCACAAGTTATACAAAACCTTATGTTATGAGCATAATCGCTTAATTGGACGCCGTTTACAGTTTTAAATAATTTGCTTTCGATAATCAGACTTTGCCAAACGCCGCCGAGAATACTTTGACTGTATTTATATATTTCTTTCTCATTCGAATCTTCTATGACAAAAGTCATTTCCGAAGTCTCGTCGCAAAATACGTCAATCATCAAAATATTTTCTTTTACCGGAGAATATCTCGGACTATTCATTCTGTAAGTGGTAAGTCCGAACGGAGAATAAATACCCTTTATTCCCTTAGCCTTGTCAACCATTAACGGAGCAGAGCCGTCGCCCGCAAAGAATATACCGCCGACCGACATCGAATGCGGGTCGGCAACATAAAACCCGTCGGTGCCGTTTTTATTTGTGTAAATCACCCTGCACTTTCCGCAGGTATTTTTGAATCTGCCGCTTATCTTCTTTATTCCGATTTTTGACCATATAGTAAAGCCGTTTGTATATTTGGCATATCCGAGAACGAACAAAACAGAAGTTTCCTCGTAAATATCGACATAGAATTTTCTTTCGCTGTCGGAAATTTTTTGCGAGTCCGCACATTTCGTCCATTCCCTTATTGAAGGGTCAAGACAGTCTTCGGCAAAATACAGTCCGCTGCTTTCTACAACCCCGAGATTGTCAAACTTTGCATTTGCAATAAGATTTTGTTCGTTGTCAACACCGACAGTTATTTCTACGGGGCGGGGAACGAATACGGTTCTGTGTTTAAGATATTTGTCAAGATACATAAACATATTTACCGAACTGTTTAAATCAATCGAAGAATTTCCCTGTACCGAATACGAAATAACACTTTCGTTTGCATAATCGGGATTGATACGTGAGAACGTATCGTAAGCCCTGTCGTAATCGAATCTTGAGTCCGTCGTAGAACACAGCAACATTATAGGACACTGAACGTAAGGCGCATACGCCTGCGAATCTATTCCCGCAATAAAACGGTATCTTTCGCTGTCAAGCTCTTTTTCGTCCGACTTGTATTTGCTTATACCCGCATATGCCTGCCAGCCTGCGGCGCATACGGGAATTATGCATGAAAATTTTTTGGCAACGGCAAGCTTCCAAGCTATTTCGCCGCCGTCTCGTATACCCATAACGGCTATATTATCACTACCCGTACGTTCGGCAACATATCTGCGGGCATATATACCTACCGCGACCCACTCATACCAGCACGTCTTATCAGCAGACTCGTCAACAAAGTCCTTATGCCTTCCGCATTTTGCCGTGTTTGCATAAGAAATATTTTCGGGATAACGCGTAAAATCTTCCGCCCCGTCCCATTCGCCGCGGTAATCTACCATAAAAGCCGAATAGCCTTTATCGACAAACATTTTTAAAATATTTTCATCTATTCCGTCTGCACTGTCTGGAAAAATGATAACAGTCTCTTGCGCAGGCGAAGCTTCGCCGGACGCAAAAGTTCCATAAATTTTTACCCTGCCGGCACCGGTCTCCCTGCCAAGCAGATTTACGCTTTCGAAAACAACTCCGTCACGGCGTTTTTGCCCTGTAACTACGGGATTTATATCCAGTGAATCATTAAAATCATACCATAACGTTGTAGGCGTTGCTAAAATATTAGGCAAAATCTTCTCCTCAGCAACTTATTTCCACAGTAGAACCGTGGCTTTCCGTTGCTTTCTTTACGGTTATTTTGTTATCTATTCTGTGTTTAAGTTCTTCAACGTGACTTATAACTCCGATGGTAAAACGCGAACTTTTAAGCTTTTCAAGCGCATTCATTACCGTGTCGACAAGCGTAGAATCAAGCGTGCCGAAGCCTTCGTCAAGAAAGAAAAACTCTATTGATTTCATCGAAGCGCAAATTGTCTGCGACAGCGCAAGTGCAAGCGATAGCGATACAAGAAAAATTTCCCCGCCCGAAAGCGTGTTAACCCCCCTTAAATTTCCGCAGTTAAAATTATCTCCCGCGTTAAACGTGTCGGTATAGGTAAGAAAATATCTTCCGTCAGTAAGATTTAAAAGTGTTGACGACGCAAGTTTGGATATATCGCAAAGATATTCGTTGGCAATATACTCCATAAATTTATTGCCTTTCGTCAATTCTTTAAGCTGTGCAATTAAATTACGTTCCTTAACGGTTCCCGCAAGTTGAATTTCAAGTTGTTTTTTCTGCTCCAACCGTTCCGCTGATTTTTCTCTTACGGCGGATTTTACCGCCAAATCGCTGTTTGCCCGCGTAAGTTCAGAAAAAATTTTGTTTTTAAATTCTTCCGCCTCGTCCAAAAGCAAATAATTAAATTCTTTTATCCCCTTTACGCTTTCAAGCTCCTTAATCTTGGTATCGCATGTAATTAGCTCTTTTTCAAACTTTTCAATCGAACTTTCGGCGTCTACGTATTCGGAATATTCCTTTATAAGTTTACGGCACTCGACAACGCTGTCGCAACCCGACTGCATAATTGCGGTTTTGCATTTTTCATTAAGCTCGTCGGCTTGCGTTTTTAAAGCTTTTAGTTCTGCGCACTTCGAAGCGTTGTCTACTTTTAACCGGTTAATACTTTTATTTAAATTTTCAAGCCCGTCGTTAAGCTGTTTTTGAAGGTTTTCAAGATTTTTTAGACGTTCGGAATTATTTTCTATAACCCTCGCGTAATCTCCGCCGCAACCGCCGAATATTTTTTCGAGCTCACTTTTTATTTCGTCGCTCTGCTTTCTGAGCGCTTCACCGTCTTCACGTATATGCCTCAATTCAATTTGACAAGTTTCAACTTTCGACTGTGCCTGCGTCAATTCAAGTTTTTTATCGTTTAACAGCTTATTAAGTTTTTCACGCTCCCTGTCGGCAGACTGAATGCTTTCAAGTTTTTTCTGTGCATCGGCAAGATTAAAATCTTTAACCTGATATACCCTGTCCTTATAAATTTCAATTTGATTTTTCAATTCTTTTGAAATAAAACCGTAAAGTTCGGAACCGTCGTTATAAAATTTAACCTGACCGTTAAGACCGGCAAAATAATCAAGCGTACTTACATACTCGTCTTTCAACAGCGCACCTTTAAAATCGACGTTGATAAGATGTTGCAAATCTTTTCCCACGTAATCTTCAAGCAGTTTATTTGTATCCGCAACGTTCTTTTCCGCAAGTTTGACGCAATCTATATATTTTGAAAGTTCTTTTTCTTTATTTTTAAACTCGTCGCGTCTGATTTTAAGCTCTTCGGATAATTTTGAAAGTTTTTCGGGCTTGCCGTTGCATGTTGAATACTTTGCTTTAAGCTCTTTACAGATTGAAATTTCATCTTCCAATTTTTCGTCTTCAAGACGGCTTTTCAACTTTCCGTGTTCTTCGCTTTGCCTTAAAATTTCCCTGTCTATCTTGAAAATCTCATTTTCGGCTTCTGCAATTTTTTTGTTTTTTTCGCAAAGTTCGATGTCCGCTTCTATTGCCGTATTACAAAAAGGCAATGCTTTTTGAACAGACTTAAACTTTTCGATTTTTGGTTTTTCAGCTTGTAACTCTTCAAATTTTTCAACGGCGGTCTTCAACTCCGAATATTTTTCAGACAATTTTTTAATTTCCGAATACTTTTTTTCCGCCGATTGATTTTCGCTTTTCAGTCTTTCTAAATTTTTAACACTGTTTTTTATATCTTTTTCAAGCTCTTTTAAACTATCAGCCGAAACGTCCGAATAGGTGTCAATCGTTGCGTTTATCTTCTGATATTCCAACTCAACCGAAGCTTCGCGTGCTTTTATTTTATTGCGGAGAGTTTCTCCGTATTTTGAAAGAGAAAAAAGCCTTTCTATAAGTTTAATTCTCTCCGACGGCTGTGATTTGACGAACTGTGAAAATTCACCCTGCGGTAATGCAATGCACTTTCTGAAATCCTCGGCATTGACGCCGAGTACGCTTTCTATTTTTTTCGTTACGGATTTCGGACTGTCCGCAACGCATTCGCCGTTTTCATACAGCATTGCTTTATGAATTCCGCTCTTCTTTCTCAAACTGCGTTCGGCTGAATAATTTTTACGTTTGCCGTCGGTCAGTACGTCAAATTCAAATTTTACTTCCGCACTGTCGCAACGGTAATTAATGATATCAAGCTTTTCCTTACTGCGTTCCACGCGTCCGTACAGCGCAAAATTGATACAATCGAGTATAGTGCTTTTCCCGCTGCCGGTATCGCCGAAAATTCCGAAAATTCCGCCGCGGATAAGTTTGTCAAAATCAATTTCGGTCTCTTCCGAAAAGCTGTTAATACCCTTGAACTTTAATTTGACAGGCTTCATTCTTCCTCCGTTTCCGTAAGCGAAAGAAATAGACCAAGCAATTCCTCAGAAGGCGCACAGCCGTATTCGCTTTTATAGTAATCGGTAAAAAGCTGCGACGAACATTTATCTTTATTGGAAATGTGTACGTCTTTTTCGTCCTCTGACGCAACATTGGCTTTTAAAGAAATTATATTTTCACATTCGTGCAGTGCAGAACTTTCGTTAGGCGTAAGCGGTTGGGTAAGATTGAGTGTAAGTTCAACATAATTTTCGGGATATTTTTTTGAAAGCTCCACCCCTGCCGACGCGCCGTTAGCCTGTAAACGAATCAGATTTTTTGACGAACGCAACGCTACGGTTTTGAAGTTTTTTACACCGTCACAATCGATATCAAATACGTTTACCGACTTCTCCGCACCCGCTTCATCAAAAGAAAACTGCATAATAGCACCGCAGTAATATGCGTTTTTACCGAGTTTCTGCCGTCTGTGAAGATGACCGAGAGCACAGTAACCGCAATCGGGCAACGTCTGCATTGAAACAAGTCTTGCCCCGCCGAGGTCTATCTCTCTTTCTCCGTCGCCGACCTTTCCGCCCGCAACGAATATGTGTGAAAGAAAAACAGAAGGAATATTTTCTGTTTTTCCACGCTCGCCGAATTCAATCCAGCGGGTCATCTTTACTGTAAAGCTTTCATCCGTTTTGCCCTCTTTAAACCTCGCTTCATTGGGATAAGGCAAAACATTTACGTAAAGCCTTTCCCCCTCGGCATTTTCAAAAATGACGTAACCGCTTTGACTTTCGACCGGTCTTACGGCAAAATTGCCGTTGCACTTTACCGCTTGCAGATTATTGCCGATAATGTAAACGTTACAATCCTGCGCTATCTCCGCGGCGGCGGTAAGACGAACGTAATCGTCGTGGTTGCCGCTTATTATAAGCACTGCGGAATTTTTCGAAATTTTTTTTATTCCTTCATAAAAAATTTTTTCGGCTTCCGCAGACGGCGTATAAGTGTCGAATATATCGCCCGCAACGAGAACAAGTTCTATCTTCTCGCTGACGCAGATTTCACCTATCTCGGAAAGGACGGCACGAAATTCATCATACCTGTCCCTACCCATCAGTTTTTTACCGATATGCCAATCGGATGTGTGCAATATCTTCATTAAGCAGCCTTTAAAAAATTACGGCAAATTACGACAAATGTATTTGATTTTTTTTGTTCTTACACTTATAATATAATTTACTTAAATATTATAGTCCTTTTGAATAAATAAATCAAGCGATAAAAACGGAGTTTGAAAAAATGGCTTTGATTTCGGTTTCGGACGGTTTTGCAAAAAAATCGTTTACGAGCGTTGAAAACAAATTTATAACTAAATATATGCCCGTACTTGACCCCGTTGCGGTCAAAGTATACCTTTTCGCGCTTTATATCCTTAATAACGGACTTACTTCCTACTCGCTTGAAGATTTGGCGACCCGACTTTCCATTACTTCTGACGAAGCAAAAAATTATTTCGAATATCTTGAAGAGTTTGAACTTGTTTCCATAGTTTCACATTCGCCTTTCGAAGTAAAAATACTTGAAGCCGAAAACGATTACGGAACGCCAAAAAAATACAAGCCGGAAAAATACGCCGATTTTACCAAAAACGTGCAAAATATCATTAAGGGCAGAATGATTTCCACAAACGAATTCAGAGAATATTTTGCGCTTATGGAAGATTACGGCTTCGAACAAAACGCCCTTATTATGATTATAAACTACTGTGTAAACCTAAAAGGCGATAACATCAGGGTTCAGTATATTAAAAAGGTTGCCAAAAGCTTTGCGGAAGAAGGCGTTACCACGGTAAAGAAAGTCGACGATAAACTTTCGGCATACACGTCGTCCACCCCTGCCCTTATAAAAATTTTCTCGGCGGCGGGCATAAACAGACAGCCCGATTTCGAAGACGATAAATTTTATAAAAAATGGACATCGGAATTGGGTTTTGAAGACAATGCTATAATTGCCGCATCGCGTCACTTCAAAGCAAAGACACCGGAAAAGCTTGACTCCGCACTTACTGAATTATATAAAAACAAAAAATTTGACATAAAAGAAATAGAAGATTATTGCAAAAATAAAAACTCGGTAAATCTTGCAACGGCTGACATTGCGCGTACGCTTGGCGTATATATGCAAAATTCCGCCCCCTATGTCGAGAATTACGTAAACGTGTGGTACGATTACGGTTATTCATTCGAATGTATGAAGTTTATCGCTTCTTTTTGTTTCAGGCATAATTTAAAGTCATTTGAAGATATGCACGAATTTGTACAAAAACTGTACAACGACGGAATAGTCAACGACGAAAGTGTAGGCGAACACATAAAAAATTGCGACACAGAAGATGCGTTTATCAAAAAAATACTTTCATACTGCGGACTGACAAGGAAAATAATAACCTGGGACAGGGAATGCCTTACAAAATGGAAAAGCTGGAACTTTTCGGAAGATATGATTTTGGAAGCGGCAAAACTTTCCGCAGGCAAATCTAACCCGATGGCTTATATGAACAGCATTCTTTCATCCTGGAAAGCCGAAGGCGTTATCTCGCCTGATAAAATTGAACGGCATAACGTACAAAGCAGTGCTGCGGAAAACCGCATATCCCGTGCGGAGATAGAACGGCACTACTACGATTTACGCCATATGGCAGAAGATTTTGCCGAACGCGCATTAAAAAGGGCTTTGTCCGACGAAGCATACGCAAAAATTCACAAAAAGATAAACGAATTATCCATAGACCTTGCTTTTGCCGAAGTGCGTGACGGCAATGAAAGTAAAAGAATAGCGAAGCAAATTTCACAGCTTGAAGCCGACGGTGACATACGGCTTAAAGAACTTAACATTGATAAAGCCGACTTTACACCCAAATACTCCTGCAAAATTTGCAACGATACCGGTTACGACAAACAGGGCAAACAATGCCAATGTCTTAAAAAATTTATTTCCTCATTATAAATGAAAACCGCACTGCGCTTCAATTTCGGCACAGTGCGGTTTAATTTATCTGATATGACCGTTACCCGTTACAACGTACTTATAAGAACACAGTTCGGAAAGCCCCATTGGACCGCGGGCGTGAAGCTTCTGCGTTGAAATCCCTATCTCACCGCACAGCCCGAATTCCCCGCCGTCGGTAAATCTTGTAGAAGCGTTTACATACACGGCGGCGCTGTCAACCGAGCGTGTAAAGAATTTTGCGTTTTCGGCATTTTCGGTTACGATACAGTCGCTGTGACCCGTCGAGTGCGAGGAAATATGCGAAATAGCATCCTTAACCCCGTCCACTATCTTCACCGCCATAACATAATCCAAAAACTCGGTATCGAAATCATTTTCTTCGGCTTTATAACAGCCACTCCATCCGCCGAGAATTTTATAACCGTCTTCGTCGAGTTTTAATTTTACCGGATTTTCGTATCTGCCCGAAACAATTCTGGCGTGAAGTCTGGGCAAAAAACTTTCGGCAATATTTCTGTTTACAAGGCAAACTTCCATCGCATTGCAGACGGAAGGCCGACTGCACTTGGCGTTTTCAATTATATTCAACGCCTTCTCTTCATCGGCAAATTCATCAACGTAAACGTGGCAAATGCCCGTCCCCGTCTGTATGCACGGCACCTTTGCATTTTTTACACACGCATCAATTAAGCCTTTACCTCCGCGGGGGATAAGCAAATCTACATATCCTACTGCGGACATAAGTTCGTTTGCACTCTCGCGCGACGTATCTTCGATAAGGCTTACGACATTCTGCGACACCCCTGCTTTTTTAAGACCTTTACGCATTGCGTTTACAATTGCCCTTGCAGACAAAAACGCCTCTTTTCCGATTTTAAGCACACAAACATTTCCGCTTTTCAACGCAAGTCCTGCCGCATCGGCAGTTACATTGGGTCTGCTTTCATAAATAATAGCAATAACCCCGAGGGGCACCGTTTCTTTACGGACAGTTAATCCGTCACCCCTTGTAAATTCGTCCAAAACGCAACCTATAGGGTCGGGAAGTTTTGAAATTGCCCTTAAACCTTCGCTCATAGAATGTACTCTTTCGGCATTTAAAGCCAATCTGTCAAGCATTACGTCAGACATAGTACTGCGCACAACGTTTAAATCGGCAGTATTCGCCCTTAAAATAGCTTCACAATCGTCTTCAATGGCGGCAGCCATATTAATTAATGCAGACGTCTTCTGCTCAGTAGACATTACTGCAACCGAATTCTTTATTCTTTTTGCATTTTCCAAAATTTCAAATGTCGTCATTTTTTACCCGCAAATCTTGTTCCGACGCTTTCACCGCCGATAATTTTATAAATAACATCAGGCGCACTTCCATTAGCTATCACCATATCGATACCGCTATCCGTACAAAGCTTAGCGGCGCTTATTTTCGTCGCCATTCCGCCAGTTCCCAACTTACTGCCCGCCCCGCCTGCAAGAGATATAATTTCATCATCAATCTTATCTATATACGATATTAACTTCGCCCTCTCGTCCTTTTTGGGATCGCCGGTATACAAACCGTCAATATCCGAAAGTAAGACCAACAAATCGGCTTTAACGTTTACCGCAACAATAGCCGCGAGAGTGTCGTTGTCCCCAACCGAAATTTCATCGGTTGACACCGTATCGTTTTCGTTTATTACGGGAATGACTTTAAGCTCAAGAAGTCTGAATACAGTATCGGTAAAATGCCTGCGCCGCCTTTCACTTTCCACGTCTTCACCCGTAATAAGTATCTGCGCAACCGTCTGACCGTATCCGCCGAACAATTTGTCGTATGTATACATAAGCTCGCACTGCCCTACCGCGGCGGCGGCTTGTTTGGTAGGCATATCGGAAGGGCGGCCGTCAAGGTTTAATTTGCCAACGCCCATACCTATCGCACCCGACGATACGAGAACAACTTCGTGTCCACCGTTTAACAGATCGCTTAAAACCATACACAGACGGTCTACACGGCGTATATTAAGTCTGCCCGACGGATAAGTCAAAGTTGACGTACCGACTTTTATAACTAAACGCATAACCCACCCTGTTTTTATTTATATTACAATTTTTTACGATTTAAGTCAACCATACGAGCGGAGAAGTTTTATACTATTCTTCCCTAACCGATAAGTTTAAAAGTTGAATTTGCAAGAATACCTAAACCGCCGTCAAATAAAAATACGACATCATTCCATTTCCCGTCCTGTTTTTCATATAGAGTGCGCTTAACTTCCCCGTTTGCCAATACCTCTTCGGCAATCACAAATGCGCAGTCGCTTTTAATTGCGAAATCCCCCGCGTCTTGTTTTGTTACGGAAGTATTTTCAATTATTTGTCCGTCGTCATTGTATTGAACGATGCGCCAATCCTTACCTATCTCGCGTATCTTCAAAATAAGCGTTACGCAAAGACTGTAATTTTCGGTTTTTTCTTCGCTTTTTCCGTTTATTGTCTGAGTAAACGTAACAGACCGTTTAACTTCATTTGTAGCAGTATACTCGGAAATACCGCTTACGGGAACGGAAATCACCGTACCTTCATTACGTACAATATTGCCGTTTTTATCACGCGAAATTTCATCCATAGAAAAATGCACATCGGTTAAAAAACTATCGGGATTTAAGTATATAACGCTGCCTGCGGTAGACATACGCATAATATTTCCGTCGTCTGCTTCACCGACTGTTTGCTTATGTCCGTCGGCATTTAAATATATATTTCCCGAAGAAGCAGACGTAAACCACTTTTCTCCGTTTTTATTTGTAAATTCTATATATACCGCAATACAATTTTCGTCGCCAAACGTTGCCGATGTCAAGGGAACGGAAAAATCCTGACCGCGTTCATACAAAGTGAACATAAGTCCCGAAAACATATCTTCTGTATACGTTCCGTTACCGGAGCTGTCTTGCGGCAAAACAAGACAACCGTTTAAGGAAAATAAAGCAACAAAAGATATAATAGCCGCCAAAAACTTTTTAAACATAATTTAATCCTCCGTTTTTTGTCCGTCGAATTGCAGAATATCTGCGGGATTGCAGTTTAAATGATAGCAAATCGAGTTCAAAGTCGTAAATCTTACCGCTTTCGCCTTTCCGCTGCGAAGTATAGACATATTGGCTTCGGTTATGCCAACCAACTCGCATAGTTCTTTTGAAGTAATTCCACGCTTTTTCAAAGCGTCGTCAAGTTTAACAATTATCGCCATATCAGATTACCAGCTTCTGCTCCTCGCTGATTTTTATAGCGCCGATTAGTATTTCCGAAAAAATAACCACAAGGCATACCGTAAGCAAAAGGACGATAGGAACTTCGAAACTGTAATTTGCATTTAAAATCCATTTGGAAAGCGTGATATTAAAAATATTATTAACTGCCGTTGCCGTCAATGTAATTAAAACCGTAAGCTTGGCAAATCGGGTAATTTCCTTCAAATATCCGATATTTTTAGGACTAAACGCATTATTTTTTAATTTGTCAATAAAATCACAGCATTTAAAAAGTAAAAATACAGTTACAGCCGGCGGAACACACTTTATCAATAAAGAAAAAACAACCGCAAACACGTTTAGTCCTTTATTGAAATTTATCTCCGACAAATGCGCCGTATTAATATCGGCTATTTGCGATTTTGCATTTAAAACGGTAGTAAAGCATACATTGAAAATTATAATAAAAATGAGTATATCAATTATAATTTCAGCTAAAAAATAATACTTTTCGTGTCTGTACTTCATAGACAAACATACTTCTATTAACGCACAAATAAATAGCAGAATAAAAAAAGTTACTTCAAAACCGATAAGCGCGATTTCATTTAACTTATCTGTACCCGAAACAATTACACTGCCAAGAAGGTGCGGATTAATGTAAAAATATAACATTACATAATCAAATACACAAAGCGTAATCCACGCAATTCCAAATATATAAATTTTTCTTGTTCTAATAATTTTGTATATAGGAAAAGCTAAGGGCAAAATCCCCAAAAAGATATAAAGCAACCAACCGCCGACAGTATTTCCGAGCGAGCGGATATAATCTCCTATACTTTTTAACGGCAGATAAATAATGTTAAAAAAGTTTGCATCGTTCCAATTTACGCAAAGCGCCAAAACAAGAAAAAGTAATGAAAAACCTAAGAAAATTATTTTTTTAATATTGTTTTTGAATATTCTAATCATAGCCCGCCCACCATATCAATTATTGTTTATCAATAATATTATATGATATAAATTATTGTTTGTCAATAATTTGTGTAAAAAATAGGCAGAAACGAATTTTCGTTTCTGCCGCTTAAATTTATTTTTACAACTAAACCACGCCGTGTGCCATCATAGCGGTTGCAACTTTTATGAAGCCCGCAATGTTGGCGCCCATAACGTAATTACCTGCATAGCCGTATTCCTTAGCGGCGTTATCGATATTATGGTAAATATTTACCATTATGTTTTTAAGTTTGGCATCCACTTCTTCGAATGACCAGAACAGTCTGCCCGAGGACTGAGCCATTTCAAGCGCAGACGTTGCCACGCCGCCAGCATTAGCCGCTTTTGCGGGAAGGAAAACAACGCCATTCTTTTGGAACACTTCGATAGCTTCCAAAGTTGAAGGCATATTTGCGCCTTCACCGACGTATTTCACGCCGTTTTTAACAAGAATTTCAGCAGACTTTTCATCGATTTCGTTCTGTGTTGCGCAAGGCAGTGCAATGTCGCAGGGAATAGTCCAAATTCCTTTGCATCCTTCTTTATAAACAGAGCCTTTAACCCTGTCGGCATATTCTTTAATTCTGCCGCGCCTAACTTCCTTTATGTCCTTAATTACATCAAGGTTAATACCTGCGGGGTCGTAAATGTAACCGTTCGAATCGTACATTGCGACAACCTTTGCGCCGAGACTCTGGGCTTTCTGACAAGCATATATCGCAACGTTACCGGAACCGGAAATAACCACCGTCTTACCCTTAAACGAGTCACCGCGGGCCTTTAACGCCTCTTCGGTAATGTAGACAAGACCGTAACCCGTCGCCTCCGTTCTTACAAGGCTTCCGCCGTAAGTAAGCCCTCTGCCCGTAAGCACGCCGACGTGTTCGTCGCGTATTCTTTTATACTGTCCGAACAAATAACCTATTTCTCTTCCGCCGACACCTATGTCGCCTGCGGGAACGTCGGTATCGGCACCGATATGGCGGTAAAGCTCCGTCATAAAGCTTTGGCAAAACGCCATAACTTCTCTGTCTGATTTACCTTTGGGGTCGAAGTCAGAACCGCCCTTGCCGCCGCCGATCGGCAAACCGGTAAGACTGTTCTTTAAAATCTGTTCAAGACCGAGAAATTTAATAATTGAAAGATTTACCGAAGGGTGAAATCTTAAACCGCCCTTATAAGGACCTATTGCACTGTTAAACTGTACGCGATAACCCTTATTGACGTGAACTTTTCCGTTATCGTCGGTCCAAGGAACCCTGAACATAATAACTCTTTCGGGTTCTACAAACCTTTCCAAAAGTCCTGCAGCTTCGTATTCGGGATGTTTTTCTACTACCGGCGCAAGCGTAGTTAAAATTTCCGTAGCCGCCTGATGAAATTCGGGTTCATTGGGATTGTGCTTTTTCAGGTTTTCAAGAACTGTCTGTACATATTTCATAAATACTCCTTAAATGCAATAGCATAATTTATTTTTTTTATTATATCATGCCGTTAAGTATTAATCAAATTTTGAGCATAGGTGCGCTTATCACAATTTTTTAGCAGTAATATAAGTTCAAATTATAGTTAAGCACAAATAAATTTTGACTATAAAATTTTAACGGAGCAGATACTTGCCGTATCCACTCCGTTACGGAACCAAATTTTAAATCAATAAAAACCAACCTCACCGCCAACTTTAATTTCTGTATCAGTTTCCGAATCCGCCAACTTTAACTTCTGCGTCAGTTCCCAAATCCGAAATTTCAAAATAGGCTATTCCCTTATATTCGGGATTGATTTCGTGTGTCAAATATGCCGAAAAATCAAAAGAATATTTCTTTCCGGTATCGGTACACACGGGCTGTGAAATTACGCTTACCCAAACACCGGTCTCTTTCCCGTTTTCACTAATAGTTTTTTCGTATCCGAGAACACGGCAAAAAAAATCTTCTTCGGCTGTACTGTAACCGTATAATCCGTCGTCTCGTTCGGTAAATACGGGAAGCCCGTCAAAAAATTCAAAAGCTTTTTCAATTTCCGAATCTATTTCCGTCTTGGCAGTAACTTGATTGCACATAAGGCTTTTGACCCCTTCCAAATCACTGTTACCCAGCGCCTTTGCAAGTTCGGCAGTTATGATACCACATTCCGCATCGTATGGCGAAGACCAGTGATATCCGACACGGCATTTGTTTTTCGATAAAAAATCTTCATCGAGTTCGGATATTACGTATGCTGTCATACCCTTAATCGACGCATCGTCGACAATATAAAATACACTTATGTACAGCTCGTATGTTTTTCCTGCATCCGTCACTATTCTGGTATCGCTGTCGAAAGAATAATCTGTTACTTTTCCGAAATCAATGCCATACCCTTCATAAGAAGTATCACCATTAATCTTATGGGATACGATTTCACCATCAATGAAGTCAAAGCCCTCTTCTATTTGACTGTCTGTCGCGGAAAGCTGTTGCGTTTTCGTGCAGAACAATTCTTTTATCGGCTGTTTGTCCCTGTTTTTAAAAGCGTCGATTATAGTCTCGGACATTTCGTAGCGCAGTTTTTCAACACGTTTCCTTACTGCAAATATTCCATCGTGAAAATCAGAAATAAAGCATCCGCAAAAATTTATCACAGTCAAACAGCATAAAACCGCCACAGTAACCAAAGCAATTTTTTTTCGAATTTTCATTTTCAAATTTCCCGATAATTATATTACGTAAAATTTTATTACTGATTGTAATTATAATAAACTACACTTTAAAAGTCAAATATAAGAATTTAACTTAAAAAGATTAGTTAGTGCGGTAATCATTTAAAAAATAACCCGACCGCTGACAAATGTCAACAGACGGGTTATTGGCGCAGAGAAGAGGATTTGAACCTCCGGTACCTTTTGGGTACACACGATTTCCAATCGTGCGCCTTAAACCGCTCAGCCATCTCTGCATTGTCTACCCGATAATTTTACCGAGCAGTAATATAATATAAAAATTAATAAAAAAAATCAAGCGTTTTTACTTGCAATAATAAACTCGGCATATTTTTTTGCTATATTTATTCCGCAAACACGTTCGGCTTCCGCAAAAAAGGCATTAGAATTAACTTCACAGATATACCTGTTGCCGCCGTTGTCGGTAAGTACGTCTATCCCGCAATAATCAAGTTTTAAAATTCCTGCCACTTTTTCGCATAAACTGATAAGATTTTCATCGGCAACAAAATTCTCGCCTATACCGCCAAGTTCTATATTTGAACGGAAATCGACGGCGTTTTTTCTTTTCATAGCGCAAACGTACTTCCCGCCTATTACTATAACCCTGATATCTTCTCCGCCGCTACCGATAAATTTTTGATAAAAATGAGCCGTCAATTTGTTTAACCGCTCAAAGCCGATAAGCTCAGCCTTATTTTTTATTAAAAACACTCCCGCGCCGAGCGAACCGTAACATTTCTTAGCTACAAGCGGATAGCCCAATTTATCACCGATATTGCCGATAAATTCTTCCGATATTTCAGCATCTTCATAATAACAAAGCGGAGCGTTTATACAGTCGGGCATAGCTATACCGCAGTCCGACAACGCAATGTGGGTAAGCATTTTATCGTCACAGACCTCGATAGCTTCGGCAGAGTTAAAGAGTTTTACGCCGAACTTTTCCAAAAGCCTTGCCGTCGATTTATCTTTATCGAAAAAAACGCAAAAATCATAATTTTGGGCAACTGTTTTTCCGTTTTTTATCTCCGCTAACCCGATATTTTTCCGAATTTTACACTCCGCTCCAAGCAAAAACAATTCTTCGACAATCCGCTCTGCCTGCATTATCTGTGATTTATTTTTTATATAAGCGTTTACAACAACAATTCCTTTCATAATAATACCGGCAAAGCCATAGCTCTGCCGTTTTGTTTACGATATAACTCTTATTACAGATTCGACTTTTGCTAAATTTGCTTTAGAACCGATTTCTTCCACAGCCTTGTTTACGCTCTTTTCAAACGTATCGTGGGTTATCAATAAAAGCGGAACGCTTCCGTTGGCACGCTTATCGTTCTCCTGCACCACCTGCGCAACGCTTATATTGTTTTTACTGAAAATCGAAGAAATTTTTGAAAGCACACCCGTCTTATCTCTTGCGCTCAATCTTATATAATAGGCGCTGTTGAAATTTGTAACGAACTTTGTAGCAGGGTCGGCTTCTTCGGAATTGCTAAACGTCGAATAATTGAAGTTATCGTGTTTTGCGCAATAGATTATATCGCCAACGATAGCGCTGCCCGTCGGAAGCGCACCCGCACCCCTGCCGTAAAGCATTACGTCGTCTACGCTGTCGCCGGTAATGAATACGGCGTTAAAACTGTCGTTAACGCCAGCAAGCGGGTGTGCATTTTTTACGAAAGCCGGATGAACCCTGACTTCTATGCCGTTTTCACCGTTTTTACCTACGGCTAAAAGCTTCATAACCATTCCCAGCTTTTTACCGTAATTAATATCTTCTATACTTATATCGGTTATTCCTTCGCGGTAAATTTTTGAAAACGGTATTTTCGTATGAAAAGCGAGACTTGAAAGAATAGAAAGCTTATAAGCCGCGTCGTACCCTTCAACATCGGCTGTGGGGTCGGCTTCCGCATATCCAAGCTTTTGCGCTTCTTTAAGCACCTCTTCGTACGACACCTCATCGTTAGTCATTTTTGTAAGAATATAGTTTGTCGTACCGTTTATTATACCCGTCATAGACAGAATTTTATTACCCTGCAAATTATCGAGCAACGCCCTGATAACGGGAACTCCACCGACGCAACTTGCTTCAAAGAACAGTCCGCACTTATTCTTTTTTGCCGTTTTTTCAAGTTCGTGGCTGTATTTACAGTATAATTCTTTATTTGACGTTACAACCGATTTACCTGCCTTCAAAGCCGCAAGCACAAAAGTACGCGCAGGCTCTACCCCGCCCATTACTTCAACGACAATATCCACTTCCGGATTTGAACAAACTTCGGCAATGTTAGAAGCAATTTTATTTTCGCTTATACCCAGCGCAAGCGCACGTTCTTTCCTCAATTCAAGAACGCTTTCCACTGCAATATCTATTTCGTGCGTTTTCTTATAAAACTCTCTATGTTCTTCAAGAATTTTATATGTCCCTCCGCCGACAACGCCCAAGCCAAGTATAGCAACACCGACTTTTTTCATTAATTATGCCTCCGTATTATTCAAATCGTATAAGTATTTAAGACCTTCGAGAGTCAAAAGCTTGTCTACCACGTCTATACAGGAAATTTCCCGCGCAATGATTTCCGAAAAACCTCCCGTAGCAACCGTTTTAACTTCATCACATTTGATTTCACGTTTAATTTTTCTGACAAGATATTCTACAAGCCCCGCGAAACCGTAAACTATACCCGATTGCATATTTGTAACGGTATTTTTGCCTATTACGTTTGCCGGACGTTCTATCTCCACCCGCGGAAGTTTTGCCGTACCGTTTACAAGGCTGTCAAGCGAACCCTTGATTCCGGGAGCTATTACTCCGCCGATAAATTCACCTTTTGCGTCAATAACGTTAAAAGTAGTTGCCGTACCGAAATCAACGACAATCAAAGGCGCGCCGTATTTTCTTACCGCCGCAACGTTGTTTACCACCCTGTCCGCGCCGACTTCCTTTGCATTATCTACGCGGAGATTCAACCCTGTTTTAAGTCCGGGGGCAAGCAATAACGGTTTTATCTTAATATAAGTATGGCACATTCTTTCCAAAGTATAGTCAAGTTGAGGAACAACCGATGAAATTATTCCGCCGGTTATCTCATTTGCCTTTATACCGTTGTTGCCGAGAATACTTAAAAGCTGTCCGCCGTACTCGTCGGAAGTTTTTTTATGCTCTGTCGCAACGCGGAAACTAAGCGCAAGCTTTTCGCCGTCAAACAAGGCATACTTTATATTCGTATTACCGACATCCATACAAATTATCATTTATCTTACTTCTTCTTTTTTATCTTCATTCAAATTATCCGACGGATACTTTTTTACAATCTGTTTTTCAACAACCCGTTCTACCGTATAAAGCGCAGGGGCGCAAATGAGGTTAATGCCCAATTCCACCAGGAAATTGAAAGATACAAACCCGACAATAATGATGTACATTATATTTCTGCCCGAAAACGACGGCATATACTCGGAAACAAAAGTATTTAAACTTCCGCTCATACATAAAGAACCGAGAATAAACAGGGCGGTATTCAATACAGGGACTGTTGCCGAAGCTACGAATACGGCAACATATTTATTCTTTTTGGATATTAATTTATACAGAATGCCTGCAACAAATCCTGCCGCCATTCCTTTAAGCAAAATTGTCACACAGGCGAAAAACGGACTGTCGTTTAACACGTATGCAGTAAAAAAATTAGTTCCCGTAACGCCTGACATAAGTACGACAAAGCCAAAGACAAAGCCTAAAAACAATCCCGCAACAGGTCCGAGAATTATCGCGCCAAGCGTTATAGGGATTAGCACAAAACTAAGATTGAGCCCCGCAACGCCGATAGGTATCGCACTGCCCCATATTTGAAGCACGATTACCAAAGCTGTGAGAACTGCAAGAAAAGCAATATTTCTTGCCGAAAAGAAATTACTTCTTCTCTTAACCATTTTAACCTCCGTCGGATCCCTCAGGGTATCCGCAAATAAAAAATATTTATACTTATGTACGGTCGAATCAGCCATTATGCGCATTTTCTATGCGCGGCAATATTCGCCGAAAGTATTCTTGTATAATAATTATTATAACATTAACCTTCAATTTATGCAAGCAATTTGTATCTGTAACATTTTTGCGTCGGTTTTAATATTATTTAATATACCCAATATACGGAAACTGCAAGGGGACAAAAAAAATTTACATACCTCCTTGCAGCTAATTTCACAGGAGGAAATATATGAACATTTTTTCGCAGTGCGGCGGCACTAACACCTGCCTTTGGATTCTGATACTTTTACTTCTTGCGGCAAGTTGCAGCGGTAACGGCTTGGAAAGCGTTCTCAGCGGAAGCTGTACCCCCATACTTATCGCTTTGATTTACAGCATGTGGAAAAACGGCACGTTGTCGAATCTGTTATGCGGCAACGGTAACTGCGGTTGCGGATGCGGTTGTAACTAAGCACACCCAAAATTAAGGGGTTGCCATTTGGCAACCCCTTAAACTTTTATTTTTCAGCTAAATATTTATAAATAGCCGCCACGGTCTTCGCGTCGTTAATCTCGCCTTTATCAATCATTTCCATAACTTCTTCAATGCCGATAAACTCAGTATTTAAAAACTCGCCATCGTCAAGATTTTGTTTTGCAAACTCGGCGCTTACGGCTTTATAAATATGTATAACTTCATCTGTGTACCCCGGTGACGGATACAAATCAATCATATGGACAAGCTTCGGGCAGTACCCTGTCTCTTCTTCAAGTTCACGCGCGGCGGCGCATAAAGGTTCTTCACCGCTATCGATTTTTCCCGCAGGTATTTCATATATAGATTTTCCGTAAGCGTATCTGAACTGTCTGACAAGCAAAACTTTACCGTCTTTTACAAATAATACGGCGGCGCCCCCGCTGTGGCGTACATATTCGCGGTAAGACTTCGTTCCGTCCGGCAGTTGAACCTCGTCTACGTTAAGTTTGATAATTTTGCCGTCGTATTTGGTTTGCGAATTTATTGTTTTTTCAGTCAAATTCATAAAGTTGCTTCTATCTCCGCAATAGATTCTATAAGGTCTGAAATACCGCCGCTAACGCATTTGTTATATAATACGAAATAGTTATAACCGAATATAAGCGCGTCTATAAGGTCTTCATTACCGCTTCTTACGGCAGAAGCAAGCTCGGTAAGTATTTTTACCGCGCCTTCTTTGTCTTCTTCCGATAACCCGCTTTTCAAAATAAAATTTATCTCTTCGTTTATAGATATCAAAACCGAAGAAATAAGGCTTGCTTTCTTTGAATCGGAAGCGGGCACGGATTCGGAAATCAATGCGGAAACGTCCTCCTGTAAGCTGGCTTTAAAAACCTGCTTAATCATATCCTGTAAGCCCGATATAACTACCCTGCAAAACGCCTGATAACTTTCAAAATAGCTTCCGTCTTCGCGGAAATACGTTTGCAGAAAATTATTGAAATTTAACGAATCGCGGTCAAATTCCACCAAAAGGCAGAAAATGAAAGCAAGACGCTGCCCCACCGTCTGCGGAAGCGCAACATAACTTCTGTTAAGCCCGTCGTCCGAAGTAATAAGACACTTTGCTTTCTGTTCGGGATAATTAAAATCTCTGGTTACATTTTCAAACAGTTTATAAAGATCCGGACTGTTGACTATGCACTTCAACAAATCCTTGATTTTTGAAGTAGCCATAATAAATTTACATTTTTTCAATTCTTCACATTTTTCCAAAAAAGTTAAAACTTGTTCTTTTGTCCCGCTCATATTTCACCTTATATTCCGATTTCAGTATTATTATAGCACATATAATTTTAAAATTAAATATTTTTTCGGCAAATATCTTGATTTTATAATAAATATTATGTATAATGATTAAAACTTTTGTAATTTTTAAAACATTATGTTGAATACGGGCGAAACTTCTATTAACAAATTAATAATACTTTTCGTCTTTGACAAAATGGAGAGCGCATTATCCGAAAGAACGATTGTTGATATGTGCTCCTCTTCAAATGCCTGGATGGGCTATATGGATTGCGTTAACATAATACATAAGCTTATCGACGATAACTTTATTTGTATAGTAAACGAAGACGAAGACACGCTTTACACTATAACCCCAGACGGCAGAGAGACGCTTGCAAACTTCTACATTAATATTCCCAAAAGCGTAAGAGAAGAAATATCGCAGTTTGTCAAAAAGAACAGTTCAAGATACCGCAACCGTCAGGAATGCCGTTCAGACTATTTTCAGAATGTGGACGGAACTTTTACGGTTGCGCTTAAAATACTTGCACCCGTTCAACCGCTTTTAGAACTTAAATTTGTTGTTCCCGACAAAAAAACCGCAAAAGCTATTTATAAAAAATGGGAAGAAAAAGCCGCCGACCTTTACTCGGTTATTTACGAAAATTTGTGTGATTAGGAGGAAAAATCAATGTTCGTATACTACACATCCGGCACTTGTTCAAGACAGATTATTTTCGAGGTTGATGAGGAAAATAAAATTCACCGCGTGAAATTTATAGGCGGTTGCAGCGGCAATTTGCAAGGCGTAGGACGGCTTGTCGAAGGCAAACCGCTTGACGAAGTAGAAAGTTTGCTTGCGGGAATAAAATGTAAGAATAATACTTCCTGCCCCGACCAGTTAAGCAAAGCTATAGGAGCATACAAAAAATCGCTTGAAGATGCAAAAGATAAAAAATAATTATAAATTCAAATAAACACAACCAAAGTGTGCCTGTTACAGGGACTTTATTGTGTACAAACAAATAGCCCGCTATACTTCTAATACGAAGATAGCGGGCTATTCTTCTTTATATTGAGAACAACAATTTGAAATTTAGCGGCGTGTCGCCGCAGCCGTGTATCTTTATTGCCGAACCGCACAGCTGACTTTACCGCACGTCAAATTGAAATTTAGCGGCGTGTCGCCGCAGCCGCGTATCTTTATTACT
>CAJUNJ010000012.1 GCA_910587825.1 uncultured Christensenellaceae bacterium | reverse complement strand
ATAGGCTGCGCCATTGTCACTGCGGTTGTACCTGTACCACTTATCATAGCAGTGCGCCATTCTGTCGGAATAACCCCTTTGTTCATCCTTCTTCTGCCTTTCTTCGTCCATGATGACAAGTTCTTGTTCCGTGTAAAGGTTTTCACCCAGTGCATAGAAGGTTTGCTTGCCCCTGAAAAATTTCTGTAATCCTTTCGTGATGTTGTTCATTCTTTCACCAGTCCTTTCACCGTTCGGGTGGTTTGTTTTGTGTGGATTTCCAAATCCACAATGCCAGTATAATACTTTGTGGATTATTTGTCAACAGTTTTTTAGAAAAATTTTATGATTTTTTCGAACTTTTTTCTTATAAACTTGATTTTTAATCCACAATGATATATAATATCAGTGTTCTTTCGCCAAAAAATAAGTCAAGGATGGTTTGTTTGTATGAAAATTAAAAAAGACAATGATGCTGTCGCTGCTGACAAACTTGTCGGAAGCCGTATCAAAGAACTTCGAATGAAGAAAGGATGGTCACAAGAAGAACTGGCAAAACGGATGGGTTATACAGCAGCGAATTCAAGGTCAACAATCAGTAAAATTGAAAGGGGTGACAATAGCATCGACCAAAGCACCCTGATCAAGTTTTCAAAGGTTTTGGGAACATCCCCAGTCTATCTTTTGGGAATGTGTGAAATGTATGACTGTTGGGATCACAAATACAATTCGGAAGCAATCGGTTTCCAAACCAAGTGCTTGACCGACATTTCGAATGTATTCGGTGAAGATGTCACAAAGGCTTTGGTCTGCCTGGTTCAATTAAACGATGAAGGAAGAACCCTTGCCCTATCCGAAATTGAAAAACTACTTGAACATTACAAAAGGGATGAATGAATGTGTCACACTGTCACAGGTCACAAATTCCTTTTTGCTTGAAAAATAGGTTTTTAAGAAAAAAAAATCACAGATGACTTTTCTATATACCGCAAAAATAAAAGAATATAGAAAATATCTGTGACAAGTGACAAAGTGACAAAATAAAAAGAGAACCCCAGGAACTGCAATTCCCAGGGTTCAAGGTTGAAAACCAAATCAAAATTAAAAAGCGGTCAACTTCAAACTTTGAATGGTCTATTCTATTATAGCACCATTCAACCAAAAAATCAACACAAAAGGATGGTGTTTTAATATGAAAAATCCCAATGGGTATGGGACAGTTGTCAAATTGTCGGGAAACAGAAGGCATCCGTTTGCCGTCAGGAAAACAGTTGGATGGAATGAAAAAGGTCATCCAATTTACCAGTCAATCGGTTATACATCGACCAGGGAAGAAGGTCTGATGTTGCTTGCCGAATTCAACCGAAACCCCTATGACATAGACCTGCACAAAATCACGGTGTTGGAAGTCTATCACATGTGGTCAGATCGTGACTTCCCCAAGATGTCGAAAGGCTCTGTTTCTTCCCTGAAATCCGCCTGGAAACACTGCACTTCGGTCTATCAATTAAAATATAAGGAATTGAAGGCGTATCAGATGCAGGACTGCATCGACAACTGCGGTTGTGGATATTCGACCCAGTGGGCAATCAAGAACCTATTCGGACACCTTGACAAATTCGCCCTGGAACTTGACATCATTGTGAAGTGCAATTCGATGTTGACCACCGCTGCCCCAGTCCCCGAAACGACCAAAGTCCCCTTCACCGAAGAAGAAATTCAGCGTGTTTGGGAAAGGCAATCAGAACCGTGGTTCGACAGTGTTCTGTGCTTCCTATATATGGGATGGCGCATCAGCGAATTGTTGTCAATCAAGTCTGCGAATGTCAACCTTGAAGAAGGAACGATTCTGTCAGGAACGAAAACCAAGAACGGCAAGAACCGCATTGTCCCGATTCATCCACGCATCCTTCCCTTCATTGAAGCACGGTACGCCGAAGGTTACGAATACCTATTCACCAATAAGAACGGCAAGCGTTGCTGCGGTGCGACATACTATGATTTGTGGAAGGACATCATGGAACAGTTGCAGATGACCCACACACCGCACGAATGCCGTCACACCTTTCGGTCAAGGCTTGACAGCGCAGGCGGAAACAAAAAGTGCATCGACCTTCTGATGGGACACAAATCGAAGGACACTGGTGAAAGGGTTTACACGCACAAAACCATTCAGGAACTGCGTGACACAATATGTCTGCTACTTTGAATTAGTATCAGGTTAGTAACACGAAAAGGAAAAAACCCCCGAAAACACCGCTTTTTGACGGTATTTCGGGGGTTTTTGCGTATTGTAGAATTATTATATCACAGTCTTATGAAAAATGCGCGTTTTTTTGCTATTCTTGCCATATGTTCGGTAAAAACAAAAATATTTAAAAAAATTTTTAAAAAAGGTATTGACAAACGTAAAAGCGGTGCTATAATAAAAGTACAAAGAAAGTAACTTACAAAAAATGTTAGGTACCAACATTAATCTAAGAGGTAAGCTATATGACGTATAAGTAGCCGCGAAAGCGGGACAAGGTTTTAATTATTTTTTAAAGATACTTTTACTTATGACGGCGTGTAAACGCCGTGCCGCTGATATATGATAGGGAAAACGTTAAGGGGGTAAAGCTTATGAAACTTTACTTCGCCAAAACTATACTTTAAAAGGGAAGGTAAACTCCGATGTACAAGTTTACACAGGAGACCTGATTCCGGATACGGTAATTATTTAACAGCCGAGGCTGTGTGGTTATAACAACCGAATTGCTTTATGCACCGTGCGGAGGCGGTCTGCGCATCCAAAATTGAATACGATATTTCAAGCCCCTGTGCCGACGTATTGGCACAGGGGTATATTCGTGTTATTGTGTACGCATAAAAATAACCGGTCATCCTCTCCCGTTCAGATGCCTTCAAGCTCGTCAAGGGAAAGCGAAAAACTTTTTATAAATTTATCGAAGAAATACTCCACTTCGGGCATCTTGCGGGAGTGAAGGTCTTCTTTTATACTCTTCTCCGCCTTAGTAAACTCGTTATTTCCGCAACGCAGTTCTTCAAGGCACTTGACGTAAGCGGCAAGCCTGTCCGCCGCCTTCATAAGCGAATATTCTATACTTTGCACATCGGGCTTTATTGCGGATTGCAGTGCGCCACGAAGCTCTTCGGGAAGGGTTGAAAGCAGTTTTTCGCACGCAAGCGCCTCTATACTCTTGTACGCGCCCTTTATATTGCTGTCGTAATATTTTATGGGCGTAGGCAAATCCCCCGTCATAACTTCGCTGCATTCGTGGTAGACCGCATAAAGAACGGTTTTTTCCGCGTTTGCATTTCCGCCGAAAACTTTATTGTTTATTACCGCCAGCGCGTGCGCGAACATTGCCACCTGCTGGGAATGTTCCATTATATTTTCTTCGCGGACGGAGCGCATAAGCTGCCATCTCTTGATGTATTTCATTCTGTCCATATAAGCGTAAAAGTCGTACATAATTTTTCCGTTCCCTGTTTATTCGAGTATTCATTATATCATATCAACCGGAAAAATCAAAGTTTTTTAGGGAAAATCGCGCCAAAGTTCTTTATGCTTAAATAAAATTTATTAATTTATTTGTTTGACTTTATGAAAAAATAAATTTATAATTTAATTACGCTTTGAAAAGAGCGAATACAATTTTATAATACCGTCGGGGGTGCCTGCCGCAAAGCGGGCTGAGATTATACCCTTTGAATCGGCAACGTAATGGTTGAGCGATAGTACAAAGATATTTTTTCGGGCATTCCTTTTTTTGGGAATGTTCTTTTATTTTCGGCGGTAAAAGGAGTTTTTATGGTTAACTTTTCACAACTTCTGGCAGTCTCCGAAAAGACGACCGATATCGTAACGTGGGTATCGTTAGGCGCGATTGCCGTGCTTATCGTCGCGTTGGTACTTATCTGTATTTTCAACAAAAAGTACTCCACGCTTGAAATCGCCTATGCGGGCGTCTGCCTTGCCGCATCGTTTGCGCTGTCGTTCATAAAGGTGTCGCCCGTGCAGTACGGAGGGTCTATTACCCTTGCAAGCTTCGTGCCCCTTTTAATCTTCGCTTATAAGTTCGGACCTGTTAAAGGCACGATTACGGGACTTATTTTCGGACTTTTCAATTTTATTTCAGACCCGTTTATACTTACGCCTATGACTTTTATCCTCGACTATCTGCTTGCTTTTGCAAGCATAGGGCTTATGGGTTTTGCGCCTAAGTTCGGCAAGCTTCCCCAAACCGCGAAAGTCGCAATAGGTACGGTACTCGTCTACGTGGCAAGATTTATATTCCACCTTATATCGGGCTTTATATACTTTGCGGAAGACTCTATTTGGGCGAACATTCCCACACCCAATATGTTCGTATATTCGTTAATTTACCAGTGCATATATCTGCCTGCCGACTGCGTAATCAGCGTAGGCGTGCTTATCGCACTTGCCAAGACCAAAACGCTTGACAGACTGCTTGATATGATGAAGGGAAAGGTAAAGGATAAAAAAGAAAATTCCGCTGCCGCCGACGAAGCGCAGCCGACCGAATAAAAATATCAAAGGGCGTTTAACCTGACCGTTAAACGCCCTGTTTTTATATAAACTGTAAAATATCCACAAGCACGGCAAAGCCCAAAATAAGCACAAATCCTACGGCGTGGATAATCGCTTCCACCTTGCGCGGTACGGGTTTGCGGAATATCCACTCTATAAGACAGAACACCACCTTGCTTCCGTCAAGCGCCGGTATGGGCAAGAGATTGAACACCGCAAGGTTTACGCCGATATACGCCGCGATTTCAAGGAAATTCTGCACGCTTTGGGAAGCTATTTCGGAAGTAAGCTTAATCGTCGTCACAGGCCCGCCCATCGCGGAAAGACCGAGATGCCCTGTTAAAAGTTCGCCGAGAACTTTGAATATCGTACCCGCAATCTTAAACGAATAGACGAACGAACGCCCTAACGTTTCGAAAAAGCCGAAGCGATGGTTTTCGACGCCGACCGCCCAGTATTTAAGTCCGTCGGCGCCTTCGTACGTTCCTATTCCGAGCGCCGTCCACAGCTTGGAAGTCTGCTCTGAATTTTCGAAATCGCAGTCGCCGCGGAGCTTTATTTCTACCGTCATTCTCTCTCCGCCGCGCAAAATTTTCATTTCGACCGTTTCGCCCTGCTTCTTCCCGCCGAGCGCGGACATAAGGTCGGTCGTGAGATATATGCCCTTGCCTTCCACGTTGGTGATTAAATCGCCGTCGCAGAGGCTGTATTCGGCATATGTTTCGTCGGCGGGAGTCACCGCCGTCACCTTAAAAAGCATCTGCCCGAACGCAAACATAGAAATAATTATCAAGAGCATTGCAAGCAGATAATTCATCAACGGTCCCGATATAAGCACTATAATGCGCTTCCACGGGGCTTTGTTGTTGAAGCTGTCTGGGTTGTCGCCTCCGCTGTCTTCGCCGTCGAAGGCACAATAACCGCCGAGGGGCAGAAGCCTTATCGAGAAAGCTTCGCCGTTCTTTTTGGACACGCGCCTGAAAAGCTTGGGTCCGAAGCCTATCGCAAATTCGTTTATCTTGAATTTTAACAGTTTACCCGCGGCATAATGACCGAACTCGTGTACGGTAATCATTGCAAGCAAAATAAAAATTGCCAGCACTACCGCGAGAATCGTATTCATTACCGAAGATGCAGAAAGAATTACCATTACAACCTGTCTATAATTTTTTGCGCGATTATGCGCGCGGAGCGGTCGGTTTCCGAAAGCTGAGCAAAACTTTCGGCGTCCCGCCGTTCAAATGCCGACACCGTATCCCCGACCGCACGGGCTATGTCGGTAAACGCTATGCGCCCGTTCAGAAAAGCCGACACGGCAACCTCGTCTGCGGCGTTAAGAACGCAAGGCATAATCCCGCCCGCTTTTCCGCATTCAAGCGCAAGTTTGAAGCAGGGATATTTTTCGCGGTCAAGCGGTCTGAAATCGAGGGAAAACGCGCTTTTGAAATCCATCGGCGCAACGGCGGGGTCAAGCCGCAAAGGATAGCTTAACGCAAGCTGTATGGGAAGCTCCATAGTCGGGTACCCCATCTGCGCAAGTACGGAGCAGTCGGAAAATTCGACGAGAGAGTGAATTACGCTCTGCGGCTGTATTACCGCTTCAATGTCGCCGTACGGCGTTCCGTAAAGCACGTGAGCTTCTATCACTTCGTAACCCTTGTTCATAAGCGTCGCGCTGTCGACCGTGATTTTCTTGCCCATCTTCCAGGTGGGATGCGCAAGCGCCTGCGCAGGCGTAACCTTCCTCAACTTTTCGGGCGGATAATCTCTGAAAGCTCCGCCGCTTGCCGTTATTATAAGCCGTCTGACTTTCTTTTTGAAGTCGAAGCCAAGACACTGCCATATGGCGGAATGTTCGCTGTCCACGGGCAAAATTTTTACGCCCTTCTTTTCGGCAAGGGGCATTACCAAATCACCCCCGCAGACAAGCGTTTCCTTATTGGCAAGCGCAAGCGTTTTCCCCGCCCCGATAGCTTTGAGGCTGTATTCGAGCCCCGCAAACCCGCCGGCGGCGTTGAAAACGATATCGCCGTACTCCGCCGCTTCAAGCGCGGTCTGCTTATCCCTTGAAGCCAAAGCCGAAAACTCGGGCGAAAACTCCGCCTTCTGACGTTCGAGACCGTCCGCGTCTGACGACGCCACGAGAGCCGCCACCGCAAATTCGTCGGGGTGACGGCGGACAACGTCGAGAACCTGCCTGCCGATACTGCCCGTACTGCCGATAAGAGATATTTTTTTCATTTATTATTATACCCCGAAAAATTTAAATAATGACTGAAATTTATAAAAGCCCCGTAAGCGGAGCTTTTTTTACCTGTATAATTTAAAGAATTAAGATGCCGAAGCTGAAAAGCACGACTACGCTGCTGAAAAGCATACTGTCGAATCTGTCCAGAATTCCGCCGTGTCCCGGCAGGCATTTGCCCATATCCTTGATACCGCATTCGCGCTTTATCGCGCTTTCGAACAGGTCTCCTATCTGCGCAAACGCAGAAGTTACAAGACCTATTAAAAGAAAGCAGACCGCGGGATGAATGTGCGTGCCCGTGTAATAGAGCGGAGTTTTGAGAACTATGCCCAAACCGTAGTAAATAAAGTATGCGGCGACGGCGCCTATCATTCCGCCGACAAGTCCGCCCACGCCGCCTATGACCGTTTTGTTGGGACTTAAACGGGGTGCAAGTTTATATGGCATCCACTTCTTGAATATACTGCCTATAATGTACGCGCCCGTGTCGGTAAACATCACCGTCAAAAACAGTAACAAAAGCGCGGCGGTGGAATTTTCGCTGAGATGGTTTACCGCCGAAAGCATACTGCTGAGAATTCCGCAGTAAAGCATAGCCATAAAGCAGGTCATTGTTCCGCGTATAGTGCAGTCGCCGTGCAAAAACACGTTTAGCCCCGCAAGAATAAACGCATACAGGCAGCCGCAGCAGCCTATCGCCAGAAAGCCGTCGCCGACGGTCATCTGAACCGCGACGTATAGCGGCACGACCACGGCGCAGAACGCTATCGTCACCACTTTCTGCGGATAAGACACGTTCTTTGTAGCATTTAAAAACTCGATACAGCCTATAATGGATATTGCGCAAAACAGGATATCGAAGCCGAAAAATCCCCAACCGCCGGGAATAAGCCACTTCAACGCCGTAAGCGCAAGAAATACGGCTACGTAAACAACGCCCGTTACTGTTCTTTTAGACATAAAAACCTCTTTTAAATTATTGTTGAACCTTGCCGAACCGCCTTTCGCGGGAGGCGTAATCCTTTAACGCTTTGTCAAACTGTTCGTCCGAAAAATCGGGAAACAGCGTATCTGTAAAATAAAGTTCGGAATAAGCCGACTGATAGCACAAAAAATTGGAAAGCCGCAATTCACCGCCCGTTCTTACGATAAGGTCCGGGTCGGGTATGCCGTCCGTATACAAAAGCGAACCAAACCCGCGCTCGTCAAGCTTTTTACCGTCTTCTATCGCGCGGTTAACCGCGTTTAAAATTTCGGCACGGCTTCCGTAATTTATTGCGAATACAAGCGTGAAGTCTGCATTTTCGGGCGAGGACGCCTGACTTTCTTCAAGCAGCTTCGCAACGTCGTCCGGCAGGGCGGAAATGTTGCCTATTACCTTTACGCGCGCATTTTTTTCGTAAAGCTTTTTTACGTTTGTTTTGAAATATTTTCTGAATAAACCGAAAAGCCCGTCCAGCTCCTCGCGGGGGCGGGAAAGGTTTTCGGTAGACAGAGTGTAGACGGTCAGATATTTGACGCCGACTTTTTGCGCGTGTTCGGCAAGCCCTATCATTCTGTTCATTCCCGATTTATGCCCGTACGAACGGGGCATAAGCCGTTTTTTTGCCCACCTGCCGTTGCCGTCCATTATAAGTCCGACGTGCAGGGGTATTCTGCTTTCTGCCATAACCGCGGTTAAACCGTCATTATCTCCTTTTCCTTGGCGGACACGGCGGAATCGATTTTAGTCACTGCGTCGGCAACGGCTTTTTCGATTTCTTTTTCGCAGGATGCGGCTTCGTCCTCGGAAAGGGTTTTGTCGTTTTTAAGCTTTTTTACGCCTTCCATAGCGTCGCGGCGGGTGTTGCGCGCGGCGACCTTTGCGTCTTCGCCCATCTTTCTTATCTGCTTGGTCAAATCCTTTCTTCTCTCTTCGGTAAGTTCGGGGAAGACAAGACGTATTACCTTGCCGTCGTTAGTGGGCGTTATGCCGATATTGGAAATCTGTATGGCTTTTTCAATGTCCTTTAAAATAGATACGTCCCAAGGGGATATTACAAGGCATCTGCCTTCCTGTACGGATACGCTTGCCGTCTGGGGAACGGGAGTTGCCGCCCCGTAATAATCTACCATAACTTTATCGAGTACGTGCGGATTTGCCCTGCCCGCGCGCACAGCGGAATATTCTTCTTTAAGCACGCTTACCGTCTTTGTAAGCTTGTCGTCAAGAATCAACAGTATTTCTTCTGCCTGCTCGTTTTCTATCATAATTTGCTCCTCGATTATTTATTGTCTATTACAGTGCCTATCTTTTCGCCGCAGACGGCTTTGATAAGCGAATCTTCTTCGTCAAGCGCAAACGCAAGTACGGGAATATTGTTTTCCATACACATAGTCGCCGCCGTTGCGTCCATAGCCTTTATGCCCTTTTTTATTACGTCTATATAATTTATATGGTCGTACTTCTTTGCGGCGGGGTTTACGCGCGGGTCGCTGTCGTAAATTCCGTCGATATTTTTTGCCATCATAAGCACGTCCGCCTGTATCTCGCAGGCGCGTTGCGCCGCCGCAGTATCGGTGGAACAGTACGGGTTACCCGTTCCGCAAGCCATAATAACAATTCTGCCCTTTTCGAAATGGTGCAAAGCCTTTCTTAAAATATATGGTTCGGCAACCGAAGTCATAATAAGCGCAGTCTGCACGCGGGTGGGAATACCACGCTGTTCAAGCGCGTCCATCATTGCAAGCGAATTCATAACAGTGGCAAGCATACCCATATGGTCCGCCGTAGTTCTGTCCATCTGTTTGCCCTGACGCCCGCGCCAGAAGTTGCCTCCGCCAATTACCAGCGCAATTTCCACGCCCATATCGTGTATGCGTTGAATTTCGCTTACGACGCGGGAAATAACGTTTTCGTCAAGCCCGTGCCCTTCTTTGCCCGCAAGCGCTTCGCCGGAAAGTTTAATTAAAATTCTTTTGTATTTAGGTTTCATTTTAACCCCCTTAACTTAAATTATAACATAAACGTTTGAAAGTTGCAAGGTTTAAATTTATTAACTTTGCCGCAAAAAGCGCTAATTTACAAAAAAAGGCACGAAGTACATCCTTCGTACCTTTTTTAATACAAAATTATTTCTTTGCTGCGTTAATTTGCTTGGCAACTTCGTCCTGCAAATTCTCGCTCTTCTTTTCTATACCTTCGCCCATTTCGAATCTTGCAAATCTTGCGACGGTGAACTTACTGCCGATTATGTCCTTGACCTTTACGCTGTCGTCCTTGACGAACAGCTGATCCATAAGGCAGTTGTCCTGATAGAACTTGCCCATTTTACCCGCGACGATTTTTTCGAGAATGTTGACGGGCTTGTTTGCGTTCTTCGGGTCGTTCTGCATCTGGACAAGCATTATTTCCTTTTCCTTCGCAAGAACTTCCGCGGGAACCTCGGCTTCGGTCACGTATGAAGGTTTAGCCGCCGCAATCTGCAAAGCGACGTCGTGCAAAACGTCTTCTCCGCCGTTGAAGTTTGCGGCTTCGACCATAACGCCGACTTTGCCGCCCATATGGATATAAGTTTCTATTTTACCGTTCGTTTCGAAAATAACGAATCTGCGGATGGAAATCTTTTCGCCGATAATCGCAGTCTGGCTTGTGATAAAGTCTTTTACCGTACCGTCGCCGAGCTTGCATTCGTTGAGCGCGTCTACGTCCGCGGGTTTGTTTTCCGCAACGACTTTAATAACTTCGTCCACGATAGCGTGGAATTTTTCACCGCGCGACACGAAATCGCTTTCGCAGTTGATTTCGAGAAGGACTCCGCAGCCGCCGCTTACATATGCGCCGACAACTCCTTCCGCCGCAATTCTGCCTTCCTTTTTAACGGCTTTGGCAATACCGCGTTCCCTTAAAAGTTCAGCCGCTTTATCCATATCGCCGTTTGCGTCGGTAAGCGCCTTTTTACATTCCAACATACCTGCGCCGCTCTTTTCGCGGAGCGTCATAACGTCTTTTGCCGTAAATGCCATATAATTTATTCCTCCTCTTTAACTTCCGCGGGTTCTTCAACTGCCGCTACAACTTCTTCTATAGAAGTAGGTTCGCCCTCTTCTTCTACGGGCAGAACGGGGGTTTCGCCCTGATTTGCTTCTATAACCGCATTTGCGATGACCGACGAAATAAGTTTAACCGCGCGTATCGCGTCGTCGTTACCGGGGATAACGCAGTCGATAAGGTCGGGGTCGCAGTTGGTATCAGTAATAGCTACGATGGGGATGTTGAGCTTTCTTGCTTCCTTTACGGCGATGTCTTCGTTGTGGGGGTCTACTATAAACATAACCCCGGGAAGCTTGCCCATATCCCTTATACCGTTGAGATTTGCCTGTAACTTGCCCATTTCTTCTTTAAGCTTAGCCACTTCCTTTTTGGGAAGAAGGTCAAATTCGCCGTTTTCTTCCATCTTTTCAAGCTTAATCATTCTGTCGATACGCGAACGGATCGTCTTGAAGTTGGTAAGCGTACCGCCAAGCCAGCGCGAATTTACGTAATACATTCCGCAACGTTCCGCTTCTTCCTTGACCGCGTCCTGCGCCTGCTTTTTGGTGCCGACGAAAAGCACGCTTTTGCCGTCTTTTACGGCTTCTACAACGTACTTATACGCTTCTTCGATAAGTCCGACCGTAATCTGCAAATCGATAATATGAATATCGTTGCGCGCCGCATAAATGTACTTGCCCATCTTGGGGTTCCATTTCCTTGTCTGGTGTCCGAAGTGTACGCCCGCTTCGAGCAGCTGTTTCATAGTTATAACTGCCATTTTAATTCCTCCGTTAACCTCCCCGAAAGCACAGTTTGTACGGCGTTTATTGCGGCACTGAAAGATTTTACCGCCACGGAACGCCCGCCCTTCGGGTGCGAATTTTTATAGCCTTGATATTTTAGCAGAATTTTCCGCGCTTGTAAAGCCGTTTGGCGGTGTTTTTACAAAAATTATGGACGGTAATTACATTTGACAAACGCCGCAGCGGTTTTTATAATTAGACAAAAAGGAGCCAATATGGGAAAAACAGCCGTTATTACGGGTGCGACAAGCGGAATAGGTCTTGCCACGGCTTTACTTTTGATCTCAAAGGGATACAAAGTTTACGGTATAGCCAGAAAGCCTTACGCGGGCGGCGCGTTTAAATGTTACAGCTCGGACGTGTGCGATTACGCAGAAATCGACGGAATATTGCGTGAAATTAACGATAACGAAGGCGGTATAGACGTACTTGTAAACTGCGCAGGCTTCGGCATTGCGGGCGCAACCGAAGACTGTACGCCCGAAAACGTGCGCAGAATGTCCGACGTTAATTTTACGGCGGTGTGCGTGCTTTGCGGTAAAGCCGTAAAGTATATGAAAGAGCGCGGCGGAAGAATAATAAACGTATCTTCGGTGGGCGGAATTGTTCCCCTGCCCTATCAGTCGGTATATTCCGCAGTCAAGGCCGCGACAGAGGTTTTCTCCCGTGCGCTTGCAGGCGAAGTAAAAGAATCCGGAATAAAGGTTACGGCAATATTGCCGGGCGACACGAGAACGGGGTTTACCGACGCGCGGATATTCGAAGGCGACAATCCCCGTGCGGTCAGGTCGGTTAATAAAATGGCGCGCGACGAGCGAAACGGCGTTCCCCCCGAAAAGACGGCAAAGGTAATATATTCGGTTTTAAAGAGAAAAAACCCTCCGCCGAGAAAGGCGGTGGGCTTCGTATCCAAACTTGAAATTTTTCTTGCGCGGGTTTTGCCCGCGCGCACGGTCGATTTTATAGTACGCAAAATTTACGGCTGAAAAGTTCAGTTTTCTTCGCCGTCGTATTCCGCATCTTCTTCGTTTTGATAAAATTCGAACACCTCTTCCAAAAGCTGTTCGTCTTCTATGGGTTCAAGAGTTTCTTCCTGCTCGTTAAGACGGAAGATTACCACCTCGTCCTCCGCAATCCGGTCGTTGGGTTCGGCGGCAAGCAATAAGGTGTATTTGACGCCCTTGTACTCCGTCACATCGAGAAGGCGGAAATTTACAACCTTTCCTTCTTCGTCGATTAATTCGATAAGTTCGTTTTCAAGCTCGTTTTCTTCGCTCATTTCAGACTCCTTTTTTGTTAATTGTGGCAAGATAGCCGTCGAGAATGTTTGCCGCGGCAAGCGCGTCGACGTAATTTTTGCGCTTTTCCCTGCGCATACCCTCGCTTATAAGCGTTTCGTGCGCCATTTTCGTAGTAAACCGTTCGTCCTGACAGACTACGGGTATGGCGGCGGCTTCTTTAAGCCCGTCTATAAATTTCTGTGTCCTGACGGTCTGGACGGCTTCCGTCCCGTCGAAATTTACGGGAAGACCGCAGACGATAACCGTCGCGCCCTTTTCCGACGCTATTTTGATAAGCGCGGAAATATCTTCCTTAAACCCCTTCCTGAAATAGGTTGAAGAGGGCAGTGCGTAAGTATTGAAAGGGTCTGAAATTGCAACCCCTATGCGTTTATCGCCTATGTCGAACGCGACGTATCTTTCCATACCACGCAATTATAACACATATGCAAGGCAATATCAAGTTTATACGTTAACCTTTTTTTACCTTGCGAAAGCTTATTTGGAAATAAACAGTACGCCTAACGTGCCCTTGCCGCAATGCGACGTTATAATGCTTCCCGCCAATGTCTCGATAATTTCTTCGAATTCGAATTTTTCTTTGACGATGGCGCGCACCTTTCCGACTGTTTCCGGTTCGCAGTGGGAATGGGTTATAAAACAGCGCGATTTGTCGTAGTCGGGATATTCCGCCGCAAGGTCGTTTATGTAATTTCTAAGACAGCGGTCCATACTGCCTACGTATTTTTTGGTAGCCATAAGCTGTCCGTCGCGCATTTCTATCATAGGATGCAGCCTTAAAACCTTCGCGCCGATAAGCGAAGCCAGCGAACAGCGCCCGCCCTTATGCAGATAATCGAGCGAGTCGGGCACGAATGACGTGTTGACTTTGGGACGAAGCGCGTTTACGGCTTCGGCTATCTGCTCGGGACGCATTCCCGCTTCCGCCATTTCACAGGCTTTGAGTATCAGCAAACCCTGCCCCGTCGACAACGCGTGCGAGTCCACCGCGATAACTTTACCGCCGAACTCTTCCGCCGCCTTTGCCGCGTTGAAGTAGGACGATGACGCTTTGGAAGATATATTGAAATGTATCAAAGCATCGTAACCCTCTAAGTTCTTTTCAAAACCTTCGGTATATTCTTCAACCGAACTTGCGCAAGTCTTAGGCAGTTTGCCCGTTTCGGCAACGTAATCGAAAATGTTCTGCGGGGTTAAATCTATGCCGTCGCGGTATATTCTTTCATCGCCGAGGATAACGCTTAACGGCAGAATGCCGATATTGTATTTTTCAATGTTCTGCCTGTCCAGATCGCAGGTAGAATCGGACGTAATTCTTATTTTCATTTAAGTACCCCCACGTAAAGTAATTAATTACGTCAATTATACCACTTTTCAAAACCATAATCAATATAACGGCGGAAAATTTTTTCAATTTTTTATATAAAGAAAGGGTTGCGCGCCACGCGTGCAACCCTTCCGTTTACTTATTTAGGATTGGGAAGACCCCTGTTCCATTTGTCCGAGCTTGCTGTCGATATACTGTTCCGCTTTCTGCATTAAATCTTCCTGATTTTTCTTAACGAGGTTGCGGAGTTTACAGTTGTTTGCGACTGCAAGCGCACCGCCCGCCATACCGATGGCGACGCCTAAAATAAACTTCTCCACTTTTTTCTCCTTGTAAACGGGGTGTAAACAACCCCTTGTTTACAGTATGGGTGGCTGAAAAAAGTTTATGACTGTAAAAATTTACAAATTAACCGCACACTTCCTTAACCACACGCGCAAAGTTTGCATAACACAGTTTTTCCAGAACCCGTCCGCTTATGCCGTTGGCGCTTAAATATTCTATCAAATCAGGCATATGCGTGCAGTCGGCAAAGTCGGGCGGGGCGGGTATCCCGTCAAAATCACTGCCGAACGCCGCAACGTCTTCACCGCCGACGGCTATTATGTGTCTTAAATGTTTAAGGACGCAGGCGCGCGTGTCGTTACCGTCCCCGCCGAGGAAGTCCGTACAGAAGTTTACGCCGACGACCCCGCCGCAGTCGGCAACTTTTTTTATAAGTCCGTCCGAAAGGTTGCGCGACACCCCGCAGACGCCAAACGCGTTTGAATGGCTGGCAACGGCGGGAATTTTTCTGCCCGAAAGAATTTCTTCCGCCCCGCCGTCCGAAAGGTGTGAAATGTCGACTATTATTTTAAGCCCGTCCAACGCCTTTACCGCTTCCGCCCCCAAAGGTTTAAGCCCCCGTTTTTCGCGCTTGCCGAAATCGGGAACGCCGCCGTCAAAGACGAGATTGGGATAAGCGAAAGAATTTTCGTAATTCCACACCAACGAAGCCATTCTTACCCCGCAGTCTTTAAGGACGGAAAGCCCGTCGATACAGTCCATAAAGCCGAGATTTTCAACCGTAAGCATTACGCCCGTATCACCGCTGTTTAAGCAGTCTGAAAAATCCGAATACGAAAGCACGGGCTTTATTTTATATTCCGTCAAAGCCCGTTTATAAAACTTCAGGTAATCGGCAAAACGAAGTGCGGAACCTTCGCCCTGCGTAAAGACGGCAAGGCACTGAACCGCACAACCGTTTTTTTTAAGTTTTTTCAGGTCGGCTTGAAGACCGCAGCCTTCAAGCGGAAGCCCGCTGTCGCAACACGCCGTCAGCGTGTCGCAGTGCATATCGGCATATTTCATTTGCGGCAGATTTTCCTGAGTATAAACCGTATGGGTTTTGGCGGTTTTACGCAGATGATTGTCATACTTCTCCCCCGTTTATTATTACAAGGGCAACCCCTTCCACCGTCAGATAAGCCGAAGAACTTTGGCAGATATTGGACACTCCCCTGCATTCTCCGTAGCCTATTTTTTCGGGATAAGAATATTTAAGCCCCGCACTCTCCATTATATGCAAGCTTTCGCCGAAAGGAAACACCGACAGCGTTCTGCCCGCGTATTCCCTGAGTTCTATCTTTCCGTCCGCGGGAAAAATAATCGTTCGTTCGCCGACCATACGGCACTTTACGCCCGCCTTAAATGCGCGGTATAAAAGCTGTAAATTGCCGATAAAGTGGTCCTCGCGTCCGCCGAAACCGCCGTAAATTTCGATTTCGCCGACGCCCGCTTCCAACATTTTCATAACCGCGATTTCGCCGTCGGTAAAGTTTTTTTCGGCGGGATATATCTCTTCGGGCGGGGGATAGGGAACTTCGCCGAGGGAATCGAAGTCGCCGACGTTCTTATCTATTTTTACCTTGCCCTTGGCCCAACTGTACGCGCCGTCGCAACAGTACACGACCGCGTCGCGCGCATCGATATCACCCGTGTACGGGTCGCCGTTAAGCAATATTATACCTTTCATCTTTTTAAATTATCTATTGCCGTCTTCATATCTTCCGCGCCGAACACTGCCGAGCCCGCAACCAAAACGTTTGCCCCCGCGCGGCGTATTTCGCCCGCGTTGGCGGCTGTCACCCCGCCGTCTATCTCTATATCCATATCCGCCCTGCCGACGGAAATTGCGTACTGCCTTGCCTTTTTTACCTTATCAAGAACTTCCGGTATGAACTTCTGTCCGCCGTAACCGGGGTATACGGACATCAATAAAACCATATCGCACAGCGGGAAGACGGGAAATATATTTTCCACGGGCACGTCGGGATTGACGACCGCCCCGCACTTTACCCCGTAAGACTTTATAAGACGCAAAGTCTCTTCGAGATAGGTCGGCGAAATTTTTGCGCAAGCCTTGTAATGCACGGTTATTATGTCCGCGCCCGCGTCCGCAAAAAATTTAATCTGCGTCTTGGGGTGTTCAATCATAAGGTGCGCGTCAAGCGTAAGCTTTGTAAGCGGACGGATATTTTTAATCATCTGCCCGCCGAATGTTATGGGTTCGACGAAATTGCCGTCCATAACGTCGCAGTGAATTAAATCCGCACCCGCAAGTTCAAGTTTCTTTATCGCTTCACCCATTGCCGAAAAGTCGGCGGAAAGTATGGAAGGCGCTATCTTTATATCCATATTAATCTCCCGTTGAAAATCATTTTTCCAAATAGTTTGCACGCAACTGTCCGCAAGCCCCGCCTATGTCGGAACCTATCTGCCTGCGCAAAGTCGCCGAAAGCCCGCCCTTTTCCAAAAGCCCCAAAAACGCATACGCGCGCTTGTCCGAAAGGGCTTTCAAATTGCGTTCCTTTACTTCGTTAAGCCTGATTAAATTCACGTGGCAGGGCTTGCCTTTTAAAAGGCAAATAAGCTCTTCCGCGTTTTTATCAAAGCAGTTTTCGCCGTCGATAAGCGAATACTCGAATATATACCTTCTGCCCGTCTTTTCAAAGTAAAAGGCGCAGGCTTTTAAAATTTCGTCTATGGTATATTTTTTTGCCACGGGCATAGTCCGCGCACGCCCATCGTCCGTCGTCTGGTGAAGAGACACCGTCAGATTGACGGGCAGACCCTCTTCGGCAAGGCGATAAATCGCAGGAACAATTCCGCAGGTAGAAAGGGATACGTTGCGCGGGGAAATATTTATTCCGCCTTCCGCGGAAAGATTTTTTATAAAGCTTACCGTGTTTGCGTAATTGTCAAGCGGTTCCCCGCTGCCCATAAGCACCACGTTTGTTACGCCCCGCTTACCGCCGTCGGAGTGCAAGGCATTTACCGCAAGCACCTGACAGAGTATCTCGCCCGAAGTGAGATTGCGTATAAGCCCGCCCAGCGTGCTGGCGCAGAACTTACAGCCCATACGGCAGCCGACCTGCGTAGATACGCACTGCGTGTTGCCGTACTTGTATTTCATAAGCACGCCCTCTATGACGTTGCCGTCGGCAAGCGCGAACAGATATTTTTCGGTTCCGTCGGAAGAGGTAAGCGTCTTTATTATTTTTAACGGTTCGTCTTCGTACTCTTCCGTAAGCCTGCCTTTAAGGCTTGCGGGAATGTTTATTGCCGAAATTTTTTTGCCGCGCATAAGCCCGTCGTAAAGCTGTTTGGCACGGAACTTTTTTTCGCCGAGCGAAAGTATTAAGCTTTCAAGTTCCGCAAAACTTAAATCCTGTAAAATCTTTTTCATACTTAGCCGTCTTTTTGCGTCCCCTTTACCATTGCCGTAACGAAGAACCCCGCCCCCAACGAAATATGCGGTAAAAACTGCAAGCCGAATTTGGTTTTGCGGTGGGCAAGCGGGCTGTCGGGTATGTCCAAAACAAAGTCACTGTTGTCTTTCAGAAATTCGTAAATTATGCTGTCGTTTTCTTCGGGCAGAACAGAACAGGTAGAATAATAGAGCTTACCGCCTCTTTTGACGTAGCGCGAACAGTTTTTCAACACGGCAAGCTGGGTTTGATTAAGCGACGGTATATCGCTTTCCTTACGGAAAAATTTAATATCCGGATTTTCGTTTATTACCCCCGTACCCGAACAAGGAACGTCGCACAAAACGCCGTCGAAATAATTTTCGTATTCCGGATTAAACACGGTCGAATCGGCTTGGACGGCTTCAACCTTTGCGCCCATACGCCGCGCGTAGGAATTAATAAGCTCTACCCTGTGCGCGTGAAGTTCGGTTGCGGTGACGCTTTTACACTTGCCCGAAAGCAAAACGCTTTTCCCGCCGGGGGCGGCGCAGGCGTCAAGCAACTTTTCGCACGGGTCGACAACCGAGCATATTGCAACCGACCCGACCGACTGGAAGGTATAACCGCCCGTATAGAAATTTTCGTCGCGGACGAAATTTTTAAAAATGTACACTCCGTCAAACGGGGTTTCGGTATGCGGTTTATCGAGATATTTTTCTGCACTGCCCGCAAAACGCACGCACACGCCCTGCGACGGCGCAGAAAGTATTTCTTCTGCCTCGCCCTTATAACTGCGCCTGAGTTTTTTTACAAGCCACAGAGGCGCGGAAGCCGCAACAGAAATTGCCTCTTCTGCTTTTGTAGGAATTGCGGGTAATTTATACGAACGCAGAAAGGCGTTTACGAAGCCCGACGCGCCGTCCTTCCCCAGCTTTTTGATAAGCTGCACCGCGCTGTCCACGACCATATAGTCGTGCTTATCCATAAATTCAAGCATATACAGCGCGATTTTTAGAATTATTTTTACGGACGATTTGGGCTGTTTCTGCGTATTGGAAGAAATAATATGCGAAAGATATATATCCTTTTCCATTACGCCGTAACAAATTTTTACCGTACGCGCCTTGTTTAACGGCTCAATCGGGGTGTCCGCGATAGCCTGTTTTAAGTATTTGCCCCCCTGATATACCTTGGCGAGTATAAAATAGGGGTCGCATAACGGATTAGTCAAGTATATCTCCCGCCTTTATCTTTCTTCCGTTTACGAAGTCCGAGGCGCTCATACGCTTTCCGCCCGCGGGCAAAAGCTCGGATATAAGCAAAGCGCCCTCTCCGCACTTTACGGCTATACCGCGTTTGTCGGCGCATATTACCGACCCAACGTCTCCTTCCGCCGTAATTTCACAAGCTTTAAGAATATTTAAAATTGCACCGTTATGAATACAGTAAGCCAAAGGCTGAGGATTGGCGGCGCGTATCAGACGGCATATATCCGCCGCCGAATTTTTAAAATCTATTTTGCAATCGTCTTTTTGTATCTTTTTGCAGTAAGTTACTTTGCTTTCGTCCTGCATTAACAGCTGTGTCTGCCCCCGCATAATAAGGCTGACGCCCTCGACCGCCGCGCGGGCGGAAAGCGCGGACAGTTCTTCCTGCAACTCGCCGTAAGTTTTTTCGCCGACTTCACAACGTTTGACCAACAGTATATCGCCGCTGTCAAGCGCAAGTTCGGTCTTCATCACCGTAACGCCCGTATACCGTTTACCCGCATATATAGCCGACTGAATGGGCGATGCCCCCCTGAATTCGGGCAGAAGAGAGGCGTGCAGGTTCCATACCCCCTTGGGGAAGCAGTCCAGAATATCCTGCGTTAAAATCTGCCCGTAAGCGCAGGTAACGAGAATATCCCCGCCCAGCGCCCTGACTTCGTCCGCGTGGTCCCTTATCCTGCCGAAATCCAAAACGGGAATATCAAGCCTTTCGGCGCAGACTTTCACAGCCGTCGGCGTAAGCACTTTCTTTCTGCCCACCGGTCTGTCGGGCTGGGTTATAACAGCCGTTACACCGTGCTCCGCGTGGAGAGCTTCAAGCGCAGGTACGGAATATTCGGGCGAACCCGCAAAGACTATTTTCATACGTCCTCCGGCGGAAGATCGTATACCTCCGACGCCTTGTCCGTATATAAAATTCCGTCAAGGTGGTCAAGTTCGTGACAGACGGCGCGGGCGAAAAACCCGTCGGCGGTAAGCTTATGCTTCTTGCCCTTGCGGTCGCGGTATTCGGCTTTAACTTTGTTGGGGCGGGTGACGGTGCCCTGCTTGCCCTTGACGGACAGACAGCCTTCCGCCCCCGTCTGTTCGCCCTTGGTCGAAATGATGACGGGGTTAACAAGTTCGAAATAACCTTCGCCGACGTCAATCACCACGACGCGCAGGGGAACGCCTACCTGCGGCGCGGCAAGCCCCGCGCCCTGCTCTGCGCGGACCGTAACTTTCATATCGTCAAGCAAATCGCAAAGTTCTTTATTGAAATTTTTCACTTCCGTACATTTTTGCCTCAGGACGGGGTCGCCCGTCTGAACGACGTATCTTATAGACATAATTTCTCCTTTTCGCTTACGAAAGATTTGCGGGATTTTCTTCTACGTATACAAAGACATCGTTAGTAGAAAATTTTACCGCAATATCATAAATGCTTTCAAGCAGTTTTTTTCCCTGTAACCGCATCAGAACCTGATAGCGGTGCTTGCCCTGAATTTTTTTTATGGGCGAGTGCATTCTGTTTAAAAATATAAATTCGGCGGGGTTTGCGTTACGCAGTTCTTCGGTTGCGAAGTAGACGTTTTTAAGCGCTTCCAGCGCAGCCCGGTCGTTTTCCGATGTCACCATTATTCTGCAAATTAGCGAATACGGCGGAAAGCCCGTCGCCCTGCGAAGGGCTATTTCATTTTCGAAAAATCCCTTATAATCGTAAGCGGTGGCGTAGCGCAGTATATAATTTTCGGGCGCACAGGTCTGCAAAACAACCTTGCCCGCTTCACCGGCGCGTCCGCTTCTGCCCGACACCTGCGTGATAAGCTGGAAGGTCCGCTCTCCGCTTCTGTAATCGGAAAAATGCAGACTCATATCGGCGTCGAGTATGCCCACAAGCGTGACGGACGGAAAGTCGTGCCCCTTTGCAATCATCTGCGTTCCGACAAGTATGTCCGCCTGCTTCGACGAAAACCGTTTAAGTATATTGTAATGCCCGTCCTTGCCCGACACGGTATCGTTATCCATACGCAGTATGCGCGAGGACGGAAAAAGATTTTTAAGGTCGGCGACTACACGCTGGGTACCCGTACCGCTGTACAGGATATGGACGCCCCCGCATTCCGGACAGGCTGCGGGCATACGGTAACGCGTTCCGCAGTAATGGCATTTAAGGCAGTTTTCTTCGCTGTGGTAAGTAAGCGTAACGTCGCAGTTTTCGCACTTTGCCACGTAACCGCAGTTACGGCATAGAACCTGCCGCGAGTATCCCCTTCTGTTCAAAAATATAATCGCCTGGTTGCCCTTTTTAAGCGTATCGTCAAGCTCTTCCCTCAAAGCCAGGGAAAAAGCCGAGTTATTGCCCCGCCTTACTTCCTTGCGCATATCGGCGATAATTATTTCGGGCAGGGGCTTTTTGTTTACGCGCTCCGTAAGGGTGATAAGCCCGTATTCGCCGTCCGCCGCCTTTACGTAGGTTTCCACGGACGGAGTCGCGCTGCCTAAAATAAGCTTTGCGCCGTTGTACTTCGCACGCATAAGCGCAATATCCGCGGTTGAGTAACGGGGCGCGCTTTCGCTTACGTAGGAAGAGTCGTGCTCTTCGTCGATAATAATCGCGCCTATATTTTCAAGCGGGGCAAACACGGCGCTGCGTGCGCCTATTGCTATTTTTGCTTCACCCGAACGCAGTCTGTGCCATTCGTCAAAGCGTTCCCCCGCGGAAAGCCCGCTGTGAATTATGGCGGCAGCTTCACCGAATCTGCCGCGAAGCTGCATAAGCATCTGCGGTGTAAGCGAAATTTCGGGCACGAGAAATATCGCCGTCCTGCCCTTTAAAATTTCTCTTGCGATTACGTTTAAATATATTTCGGTTTTTCCGCTCCCCGTTACGCCGTGGATGAGATAAACCGTCTTTTCGGAATTTTCTATTTTTTCAAGCGCTTCACGCTGGGCGGGGGTAAGAACTTTTTCCGCCGAAGACGAAGGCAGACCCGAAAAGGGGTTGCGTGCGACTTTGCGCTTTTCCAACCGTATAACACCCTTTTGCACGAGCGAGTTTACCGCACCGCGTCCGAAAGACAGGCAAAGTTCTGTAAATCCGCACTCTCCTTTGCTTTTCAGATATTCCAAAGCCTGCGTCTGCTTTTTTGCCGAAGCGGAAAGTTTTGCTTCTCCGCCCGTAAAGACCGCATAACTTTTAAATGCTTCCCTTACCTTGCCCAACCGCATTTCCGACGGTATGAACAGGCGCAACGCCGCCGCTTTTGGTACGCGGTAGCGCGCTGATATGCCGTTCATAAGTTCAAGACATTCGGGAATTATCGCAGGTTCTTCGTCGAAAACTTCGGCAACGGGTTTAAGCTTTTCGGCAGGATACGAAGAAGTACGGCTTACGCCTATCACGAAGCCGTCTATTAATCTTCCGCCGAACGGAACCTTTACCCTGCCGCCCGCTTTAAGCGTGTCGGGGCAGGAATATTCGAATATCTTGTCCACCTGACTGTGGGCAATATCTACGATAACCTGCGCGTACAATTTAAACCCTTTGAAGACCGCTGCGGTTTTCAATTACAGAAAACCGCAGCCAAGCCTTTATTATCAGTCTTTCGTATACTTGATTTTCCCGTCTGCTATTTCCTGACAGGCAACGGAAATCTCTTTGAGATATTCGTCGGGCGCGGGACCTTTTGCAATGTGGTGTTCGAGAATCTGCCTTGCACGCTTTGAAGCAACTACGCAAAGGCAGTAGCGTGAAGCCGCCTGCCCGTCCGTGCCGAGCTTTTCGATTAAAAGGTCTACCGAAGGTTGATTAATCATATATACTCCTTAATATTTAGTTCACGCAAAGCTTTTCTTCGAAAATCTTTGCCGTGATTGTTTATATTGCTGTCGTGAAAATACTTAACGCGTGAAATAAATTCCCGCTTGTATTTTCCGCTTATTCGGATTTTATTAATTTACTTTTTGCTTGACTTTATTATTCCGTCAATCTCTTCGACGGCGGTCTGCAAATCGTCGTTGACTACCGTATAATCGTAAAACGGGCGTTTGGAAAGTTCGTACGCATTACGGCTTAACCGTTCTGCTATGCTTTGGCTTGTTTCGCTTCCGCGCTTTATAAGTCTTGCTTTCAACTCCTCTTCGTCGGGAGGAACAATCATTATAAGCAATGCGTCGGGATAGGCTTTTTTTACCTGCAACGCGCCGTCCACTTCTATTTCGAGAATTACGTCGTGATTGACAAGCTGTTTTTCGACAAACGCTTTTGGCGTGCCGTAGCCGTGCCCGAAGTGGCGCGAATATTCCAAAAACCCGCCTTTTTCCGCCATTTCCCCGAACTTACGCTCGGTTATGAAAAAGTAGGATACGCCCTCCTTTTCACCCTCCCGCGGGGAGCGTGTGGTGCAGGATACGCTTAGCGCGTAACCGCCCCTTTTGAGAAGCTGTTTGACAATCGTCCCCTTTCCGACCCCCGAAGGGCCCGAAAGCACAATAAGTTTGTTCATAATTTATTCCACGTTCTGAACCTGTTCGCGTATTTTTTCTATTTCGTTTTTAAGCGCAAGTCCCAGCCTTGTTATTTCCAGATCGTTCGATTTTGAACAAACCGTGTTTGTTTCGCGGTTGAATTCCTGCACAAGAAAGTCAAGCTTTCTGCCGACAAGCGTCTGCGTGCAGATTTCCCTGAACTGGGAGATATGCGAATTTAACCTTGTAAGTTCTTCGTCGATATTGCTTTTGTCCGTAAAAAGCGCGACTTCGGTAAGTAGTCTGCCCTGATCGACGTCGACCCCTTCCAGAAGCTTTGCCATCTTTGCTTCAAGCTTGACCCTGTAATTTTCGGCGACGAGCGGCGCGCGCTTTTTAACGCTTTCAACCAAGCCTTCCACGCAGTCCATACGCGAAAGCATATCGGCTTTAAGCTTGTCCCCTTCCACGCCGCGCATAACGTTCAGGCTGTCAAGCGCCTGCGATAGAGCAAATCTCAGCGCCGTCACGCATTCTTCGTCGGCGGAAGACGCGTCGTCCGTTCTGATTACGTCGGGAAAGCGGAGAACGCCCGTTACCGAAAAATCGTTTACTGCGTCCGGGAACATTTCCGCTATGCGCCTTGCCATCTGCGCGTACGCCGCGGCGACGCCTTCGTCGAGGTATAGAGAGCGGGGTTTTTCGCGTTTGTCCGAAAAGCTTATAAACACGTCGGCATGTCCGCGGGTAAGCTTTTCCCGCACGAGGGAACGCACAACGTCTTCGTAAGCGATAAAGATACGCGGGCATTTGACAGACACGTCGAGATAGCGGTTGTTAACCGTCTTTATTTCGACGGTAATCTCCAACCCGCCCTGTTTATATTCGCCCCTGCCGTAGCCGGTCATACTTAACATACTCTGCCTCTCAGCTCTGCTTTTCGGATATTAATAATTATAGCAAAGTTTTTTGAAAATTACAAGCGTTAAAAGCGCGCTTTCAAAGAAAACGCGCCGTTAATTTTTTATATGCGGTCAATAGTCTTCGCTCATATCGAAAAACGTTCCCCTTGCACGGGTGGTGACGACGTGGTAATGGGTCTGCGCGCTTACGTCGAACAGCGCATAAGGGCGTGACGACGTTGCTATTTCCCCCGTCGTTTCCGAAAAATACGCCATATTCCCCGCGCACATAACTACGGGAATGCCGTACAGGAACGAATAGGCGCGTATCAAAAGCGGCGGCACGGGAGTTTTTATTTCTTCCATAAACACGACAACGACGTTGCACCCGCAAAGCGAAAGCGCCTTGAACGCGTCGGGGAACAGCAAATCGTTTTCTATGCAAAGTCCTATCTTTATACCGCCGACGCTGTACACGCCCATTCCGGAACCGCTTTTATAGTCCTCTCCGTCGATGACGTGGTTCATATCCGAAATGCCGAGAAGCTTGCCTTTATCCGCAACCGACACGGACTTGCGGAGAATACCGCGGCTCTTCGTACGGCAACCGCACAGCACGCCGCAACCCGCAGTTTTGGAAAGACGCGCGGCGTCTTCGAATTTGTCGGTAAGACCTTTTAATTCGTGTTCGTAATCGACTTCGCCCAAACCCTGAAATCCGAATACGGCGACGTCGCAGTCGGGCAGGGACTTCACGTCCTTTACCTTGCTATCGGCTACTACGCAAAATATCATACCATACATTTTATTTAACTTTGCGAAAATGTGTTAAAACGCATACCTCGGGCATACATTATAAACAGTTATCAGCGAGGTGTGAAGTGAAAAGATTTATCTGTATCCTACTTGTAATATGTGCGGTCGCGGCTTCGGTCACGTTTGCCGCCTGCAAAAAGAGCGACCCCAAAACGAGCGAATACGAAATATTCGCGTCATACGACAATGAAAACAAAACTCTTTCGGGCACGGTTGATTTTACCTATTACAACTCGACCGGCAACGAAATAACCGACCTTAAATTCAACCTTTACGGCAACGCTTTCCGCGAGGGCGCAACCTATGCGCCCGTGTCGCAAAGTTATTCGAACAACGCATACTATGCGGGGGTTAACTACGGTTCAATGACCGTTGAAGAAGTAGAAAACTGCGCGGGCTGGAACATTGGCGGCGACGATGAAAATATTCTTACCGTAACGCTGTTGACCCCCGTATATCCCGAAGATACCGTAAAAATAAAGATAAGTTACACCCTTAAACTTGCGCTTGTAAACCACCGCACGGGCGTTACCGAAAACACGGTCAATTTGGGAAATTTCTACCCCGTCCTCTGCGCATATTCACGCGAAGGGTTTGTCGAATGCAACTACTATTACTGCGGCGACCCGTTTATGTCCGAATGCGCAAATTACAGGGTAACGATTGATTTGCCCCAGGCATATACCGCGGCAAGCAGCGGAAAGCTTGAAAGCGAAAGCGCTGCGGCGGACAGAAAAAAACTTACATATACCTTAAACAATGCCCGCGATTTCGCGCTTGTGCTTTCCGATAAATTCAAGGTTTTAACCCAAAACGTAAACGGCGTTGACATAAACTATTACTATTATTCCGACACTAATCCGCAGGTCAGCCTTTCCGCCGCTTGCGAAAGCGCAGAATACTTTTCGACAACGTTCGGAGCATATGTCTACCCCACTCTTTCGGTTGTGCAGACTGGCTTTTGCTACGGCGGAATGGAATATCCCGCCCTTACTATGATAAGCGACTCGCTCGATTCCGACAACGGCATCTATACCATAGTGCACGAAAACGCGCACCAGTGGTGGTACGCTATGGTAGGAAGCAACCAGCTGGACTGCGCCTGGCAGGACGAGGGGCTTGCCGAATACAGCAGCCTTATGTTCTTCGAAAACCACCCCTCATACGCGTTCACGCGGACGGGCATAATAGGTTCGGCAACAAAATCTTACAGGGCGTTTTATTCTGTATACAACCAGATTTTCGGCGAAGCCGACACCTCTATGAACAGGAACTTAAAGGACTTCGAAAGCGAGTACGAATATTCAAACATCGCATATAACAAAGGACTTATACTTTTCGATACTTTAAGACAGTCGATAGGCGACGAAAAATTCGGAGCCGGACTAAAAAAATATTACGCAGACAATCTTTACAAAATAGCTTCCTGCGATGATTTGTACGGTTGCTTCATAAGCGGCGGAACCGACCTTGAAGGCTTTTTCAACTCCTTTACGGAAGGAAAAATAGTCATCTGACGGCATTGCCGTAACCCCGACGTAAAATAAAAACAAAGCGTACGCTTCCCGCCGTAAAAACGTATTTACGGCGGGAAGGATTTTAACAAAACGCTTGCCAAATAAAATATAATGTTATATAATAGAGTTATGGACACGGACAGTAGTTATTATTTTATCAACAATATGCCCTAAGATAATTCCGTACAAAAGCTGACGATTTTGTTTATGCACGGAATTTTCCGTGCATTTTTTTAACAAAATTAAAGGTGAACCGTTTATCCTGCGGTTACCTTGAAGGACGAAAGCTATGGTTAAATATTTTGTTAACGGGCAGAGACGCGCACCCGACCAGATTGAAAGCTTTAAGAACAAATGCTGGATAGACCTTGTAAACCCCAGCGACGACGAATGCGAGGACGTGGCGCAGCTTAGCGGTATACCCGAAGATATGATTAAAGCCGCGCTGGACGAAGAAGAGCGCGCGCGTACGGAGTTTGACGACGGCAACAGTATGTTCATTGTCGACTGCCCGCTTATCGTCGACAGCGACGACGGCGGCGACAGTTACACCACCCTTCCCCTTTCGGTTATATACAACGACAAATGTATAGTTACCGTATGCCTGAAAGGCAACACGGTTTTAAAGGATTTTATTACGGGCAGGGAAGAGATGCACACCGACAGACCCGTACAGTTTATTTTGAAGTTCCTTTTAGGTAACGCGAAAAGGTTTTTGTATTGCCTTAAACAGATTGACAGAAAGACAAGACGCATACAGAGCGAGATGGAAAAGACGATGCGCAACAGCGAGATTATACAGCTCCTCGATTTGCAGAACTCGCTTGTCTACTTCTCCACTTCCCTTAATTCTAACGAGCGCGTACACGAAAAGTTGTTTAAAGTAGAAGGAGTTGCCACCCGCGAAGAATATCTCGATTTGTATGAGGACGTCATTATCGAAGGCAAGCAGGCAATCGAAACCTGTAATATCTACAAAAATATTTTAAGCGTGACTATGGACGCGTACGGTTCGGTAATTTCCAACAACGCCAACGACACGATGAAAAAGCTTACCATAATAACCATTCTTCTTGCCGTGCCGACTATGATTGCGGGGTTTTGGGGAATGAATATGCCCGTACCCGGACAGAGCGGAATTGCCTTTTACCAGACGGGCTGGTTCTGGCTTGTAGTTGCGGCAACAATCTTGCTGACGGGGGTCATAGGCGTGTTTTTGTTGAAACGCGACCCGCTTAAAAAGAGGCAAAAGAAAAAGAAAAAGGATAAAAACAGGACGGCGAAAGACTGAAATGCCAATTCTTCAATACATTTGCAAAAATTGCGGGAAGAGCTTTGAAGAGCTTGTTAAAAAATTCGACGACAAGGTAACTTGCCCCGATTGCGGAAAGCTTGCCGAAAGATGTTACTGCGGGCAGATGTTTTCGGCAACGGGAAAAACGGTTAAAAAATGCAGCGGAAACTGCAAAAACTGCTCCGGCTGTTAAGCGTTCCGTTTAATCGCGTATCTTTATGCTTTCACGTTAAACCTGCTTACAGCAAATCAAACGTAAACAATATAATAATATAACTCCGCGGCGGAGGTATCGGATATTTCGGTACCCCGCCGTTTTTATAAAAAAATTTTTAACGGCAGGGTATAAGATTTTATCACAGTGGCAATAAAGTTTTGCGTAAGGAGCAAGAAGTGAGGTTTTTGAAGCTGTTGACTGTAATACTGTTTGCGGGCGCGTTTATAACCGCGCTTGCCATACTGCCAGCGGGCGTGTGCTTCGACGGCGCGGAAAGTTATACGTTCTTCTGCGGCGACGGTTCGAAAAACTGCCGTGTAGTAACGACAAACGGCAACGCGGCTTTAAAAAAACTTACTTTGCGCAACGTTTGCGGGGAAAGCGCGGAATACCGCGACTTCGACCTCGACGGATACCTCGAACTTGTCGACGGTGAGATAGTGTTCGTCGAAGAACTTTCCGACAGCGTAAATTATTACTGCAAAGCAAACCTGCCTTACTCCGTAACGCTTTACGGCGAGCAAATCAATCTGCACGTCTGCGTAAAAGCGGACAGCGTAAAAATCGCTTCGCCGATAATTTTCGGCGGATATTGAATAAATTTTAATTCCGCTGTCAATATCATTTTCGAAGGAGTTATATTATGAAAGAAGAAAACAAAAAAAGCAAAAAGAAAATTTTACTCACCTATCTCATTCTTGCCGCCTGCCTTCTGGTAATTGCGGCAATAACAGTCACGGTTATCTTTACCGTAAACCGCAATCCGAACGATAACATTATCGACAACAACAGACCCGACGACGGCAACCAGGGCGGAAATAACGGCGGCAACCAGGGCGGAAACAACGGCGACAACGACGACAATCAGGACGATAAGCCCACCATCTCTCCCGATTCTTATATTCTGCCCGTAGAAACTGCAAGCATTACCACCCGCTACGACTTCGTACACGACGTTACGCTTGACAGGTACAAGGTTCACACCGGTATGGACTTCGAAGGCAAAGCGGGCACGGAAGTCTGCGCCGTGCAGGACGGAACGGTTATCGATATCGTCACCGACCACATCATCGGCGAAAACTACGTCACCGTAAGCCACGCCAACGGCGTTACTTCCACCTACAAGTATATCGAAGCCAAGGAAGGACTTAAAAAGGGCGACAGCGTCAAACGCGGCGACGTTTTAGGCAAGATTGCGCCTGCGGCGGGCGTCGAAATGAAACAGGGCGACCACCTGCACTTCGAAATGAGCGTCAACGGCAAACCCGCCGACCCCGACGTTTACCTCGATATTTCCGAAAAATAACGCTTACACACCTCTCTCCCTTAAATTTTTTAAGCCGCCGACGGTATAAAGTACCGTCGGCGGCGGGCTTTTTCCGGCTTTTTCTTTATCGGTTTACATTATGAATAAAATTTATGTTAAAAAATGTAAACTTTTGTTACTTCTGAAATTAATTCGCAAAAATTATTTTTTAAAAATGTAAATTAACATAAATTTTACTTACGAACATACAATAATGTTAGTAAATAACAAAAATTAAATTTTAAAAATTTTTAGAAATGTTATTGACTAACAAATTTTCAAGTGATATACTACAACCGAAATCAAGGAGAGCTTGAAAAAACATTTTTAAGGAGGCTTGTTATGAAATTCGTTAATTGGTTGCGTTATATCAACAGCCTGTTAAATGCAAATAAGCAGGCAAGAAAGTAACCTCACACGGTACCCTTACAGGATTTCAGGAAGTATTTACTTCCTGAAAAACGACGGTCGGGGAGAAAGCCGCAATCGGCGGCAAAGAAAAAAAATTTAAAAACTACGGAAAAAATCAAGGAACGGTCAGACAATTCGACCGTTCCGTTTTATTACGTGTTATATCTTAATATTTTCAATCTGTTCGACGGTTATGCCCGAATAATTTATGACGGCGCACTTTTCCTTTACTTTTGCGGGTGCGAGCAGATAGTCCGAAAGGCATTTTACGTTGATTGAATTTTTCAACGCCGTCTGCCTGACGTATTCGTCAGACGGAGCGTCGGGAAATTCCGCAATCAGGTGCAGACCGCTGCCCGTATCGTCTATAACGCACCCGACGCCGAGATTTTTCGCCCTGTCAAGCACGGCTTTGCGTACGCATTTGTAGTGGTTTTTAAGTCTGCTTATATGCCGTTCGAAGTATCCGCCGTCAAGCATAACGGCAAGCGTTTTCTGTTCGAACAGCGGAACGACGCACGCCGAATGGGAAAAAAGTTTTATATACCTTTCGTAAAGTTTCGGCGGAAGAACCATATACCCCATACGCATAGACGGCGCAAGACTTTTGGAAAAGGTATTCATATAGATTACGCGGTCGGGGCATAGACTTTGCATACATTGCAGGGGCTTGCCCGAAAGCCTGAATTCACTGTCGTAGTCGTCTTCGATTATGTACTTCCCCCCGTCGGACACCCAATTTATCAGGCGCATTCTTTCCGACGCAGGAATTACCGCCCCTGTGGGGAATTGATGCGAAGGGGAAATATGCAGTACGTCCGCCCCGCTTTTTTCGACTTCGCCGCAGTCCGCCCCTTTTTCCCCGACGCTTATATACGCGCACTGTGCGCCGTTTAAAATATAACTTGCCGAAATTTTACCGTAACCGGGATTTTCCACGGCAAACAGCTTATCCCTGCCCAAAAGCTGTACGATAACCCCGTACAGATATTCCGCCCCCGCGCCTATCACGACGTAACGCGGGTCCGTATTTATTGCCCTGGCGCGGTACAGATAACTTGCCACGGCACGTTTAAGCTCCCCGTCGCCGTCGCACGGAACGCGTTCAAGCAAATGTTCGCCGCAGTCGGCAAGCACCCGCCGCATAAGCTTTGCCCATACCGAAAAGGGGAAAAGCCCCGTCGCCGCTCCGCCTTTTACAAAATCTGCTTTAAACTTGTTTTCCTGACTCCGTGGTTCGGGCGGGAGTTCGCGCCTGCCGTAAAAATCCACCGAGACGTTTGCCACGTAATAACCGCTTCTTTCCACCGAATAAATATAACCCTCGGCTAAAAGCTGTTCGTAAGCCGTCTGAACGGTTATCACGCTTATAGACAGGTCTTGCGCCAACGCGCGCTTCGACGGAAGCTTTTGCCCGCTTTTGAGTCTGCCGTTCAAAATGTCGTCGCGGATATTACAGTAAAGCGAATAATATTTGTTTTTGCCTTTTATATCGTAAGTGAGCATATTTTTAATCTGGTATTATAAAAATTAATTAAATTGGATATTTTAATAATACCACAGACGAAGTATAATAGTCAACGTAAAAAATTATAAAGAGGTTAAAAATGTTATCCAAAAGAATACTTACGATGCAGGATTTATCGTGTGTGGGGCAGTGTTCGCTGACAGTTGCGCTGCCCGTGCTTTCGGCTATGGGCGTGGAAGCCTGCGTGCTTCCGACGGCTGTTTTGTCCAACCATACAATGTTTGAAAAATGGAGCTGTCTCGATTTGACGGAAGAAGTGCGCAAAATAATGAAGATATGGAAAGAAAATTCTTTTAAATTCGACGCATTTTATTTAGGCTATTTAGGCTCGGCCCCGCTTATGGACATTGCCCGCGAATGCTTTAAAGACTTTTCCGCCGACGGCGCGAAAGTTATTATAGACCCCGCCTTCGGCGACAACGGCAAGCTTTACCCCGCTTTCGACGGACAGTATGTGGAAGAAATGAAAAAGCTGATAAAGTCCGCCGATATTATTCTGCCCAACCTTACGGAAGCCTGCTATCTGTGCGGTGCAGACTATAAAGAGAACGCCTCCGTCGAATATACGGAAGAAGTAATTAAAAAGCTTTCCGCGCATACGGACGCCGTAATAGTACTTACGGGGGCGGAAAGGAATGGAGAGATTGGCGAAATTATTTATTCCGACGGAAAATTTTCCTACGTATGGGATAAAAAACTGCCCGTACGCTTTCACGGCACGGGCGACATTTTCGCCGCCGCGTTTACGGCGGAATATCTTGACACGGGCAGTCTGGACAAAGCCTGCGCCGTTGCGGGCAGACTTGTTGCGGAAAGCATAAAAGCCACCGAACCCGAACACCGTTACGGCGTAAATTTCGAATACGCTTTAAGACGCGGAACATACAGACAAAGCAAATAATTATGAAGAACAAAAAAGCGTTTTTTACTACCAAGTGGATAACTTACACGGCAGTATTGGTAGCTCTTGTCATTGCGACAAGCTTTATTCCGCCACTCTATATACCCGGACTTACGGGCGGGATATATTGGTGCGACGGCATTATATTTATCGCCGCGTTTTTGCTTGACCCCGTTGCCGCCCTCACCGTAGGCGGTATAGGCACCCTGTTTTACGACCTTGTGTTCGGAAATGCCGTAATGGCGCCCGTGTCGCTGATAATTCACGGCTTACAGGGGGCGGCCGTATCGATACTTCTGAACTGCGTCTTTCACGGCAAAAACCGAAAACACGAAAGCGTTTGGGCGGGGATAGCTTCCGTTGCGGGCGCGCTGGTTGTCATAGGCGGGTACTTCCTGTATTACTGGCTGATAGCGCCGCTGACTTTCCCCGACAGGAACTACGGCATAGCGTACGCGGCTGTAAGAATCCCCCGCAACATAATACAGGAGATAGTCGGCGTTGCCGTTGCTATGGTAATATGCTATGCAACGACCTTTAAAAAACAGCTTGCGGCGGCTAATCTTTTACCCGATTTCCGCAACGAAGCGCTTGAAAAGAAGCAGGAACAGACTGAATTTAATTAAATATATGTAAATTCAAACCAAACGCAACATAAAGCAATCAAACAAAACGTCCGCCGCGCTAAAAAGCGCGGCGGACGATATTTTGACTATTACATAGATTTAAATTCTTTCGGCAATCGCCTTTAAAAATTCTTGCGAGTTAAGCTTGACAGGGGTTACGCCCTCGGCTTTAAACAGCGGGATAAGGTCACCCGTCATATACCCTTCTTCGATAGTGCGTACCGTTGCGCGTTCAAGCCTTTCCGCAAATTCTACGAGGGCGGAATTTCCGTCCAGCTCTCCGCGCTTTTTCAACGCGCCCGTCCAAGCCCAGATTGTAGCAACCGAATTTGTAGAAGTTTCCTGCCCTTCGAGGTGCTTATAGTAGTGCCTTGTTACGGTGCCGTGCGCGGCTTCGTACTCGTACATGCCGTCGGGCGACACTAAAACCGAACTCATCATTCCGAGCGAGCCGTAAGCCGTGGCGACCATATCGCTCATAACGTCGCCGTCATAATTTTTGCACACCCACAGAAAACCGCCGTCGGAGCGGATTACCCGCGCCACCACGTCGTCTATAAGCGTGTACATAAAATACAGTCCCGCGCTTTCGAATTTTCGTTTAAATTCGTTTTCGTATATTTCGTTGAAAATATCCTTAAAACGGTGGTCGTAAATTTTGGAAATCGTGTCCTTTGCACCCATCCACACGGGCAAATTGTTTTCAAGCGCGTAGTTAAAACAGCTTCTTGCAAACGCCGCCACCGAGCCGTCGAGATTATGCACGCCCTGCACTATCCCGCAACCGTCGGAAAAGTCGTGTATAAGCTGACGCCTTATCTCCCCGCCGTCCTTACCGCAGACGACGAGATAAGCTTTTTCGCCCGCGCCTATCCTGTCTTCGACCGAGTTGTATATATCGCCGTACGCGTGCCTGCCGAGAACTATCGGCTTTTTCCAACCGCCGACGTAAGGGGTTATACCCTTTACTATAATGGGCGCACGGAAGACCGTTCCGTCGAGAATGCGCCGTATCGTACCGTTGGGACTTTTCCACATTTTTTTAAGTTTGTATTCTTCCACGCGCTGAGCGTTGGGAGTTATCGTCGCACACTTGACGGCAACGCCGTATTTTTTGACCGCTTCCGCACTTTTAACCGTCACTTCGTCGTCGGTTGCGTCCCTGTTCGGAAGACCCAAATCGTAATATTCGGTCTTCAAGTCTACGTAGGGTTCAATTAAAATTTCCTTTATCCACCGCCAAAGCACGCGGGTCATTTCGTCGCCGTCCATTTCCACGACGGGAACTTTCATCTTTATTCTGTTCATTTTAATTTCCTCTTTGGTAACATTATAACCTATTTACTGCCGAGTTTACAAGTGTTTGACGGCAGATTATTGAGTATTCCCGTGGTAAGCAAAGTTTTTTGCCCCAACGCCTTTTTATCTTCGAGCGCCTGCACTATTACCGCCTGTAACACTGTATAAAAATGTTTGAAACCGCTTGACAGCAGATAATACGAAAGCGACCCCGGGACTGTGTTGACTTCGCTTAAATAAATTTCCCCGCCGCTCAATATGTAATCGAAGCGGACTATTCCGCGCATATTCAATTTTGAATAGACTTCGGCGGTAACAGATTTTATTTCTTGCGCCTGTGACTGCGGTATATCCGCGGGCAGAACCGATTTTCCGCCGCCCGCATACTTGTCGTCAAAGCTTAATATATCGCCCTTTGTCATTGCCTCTTCGCATTCGGAAGTTATTACTTTTCCGTCCGAGAAGTATGCGGCGCAGTTAATCTCCCTGCGGTCGGGCAGATACTTTTCGCAAAGCACCCCGTCGTCGTAGAAAAACGCCGCCTCTGCCGCGCGGGCAAGTTCTTCGTAATTGTCAGCCCGTTCTATGCCTATGCTGGAACCGAGTTTGGCGGGTTTGACTATCAGCGGAAAGCCCAGCTCTACGGCTTGCGAAATCCCGCTTAAATCGCGCATATATACGTACGGAGCGGTCTTTACGCCCAACGAAGACAGTATTAATTTGGTGTAGTATTTATCCATAAAAGCGGCGGATTCGAACATACCCGCGCTTGCAAGCGGTATGCCGTTTAAAGCAAACAGCCCGCACACTCCGCCGCCTTCGCCCATACCGCCGTGACAGCAGTTGACCGCAACGTCTGCGGAAAAAAACTTTTTGGGCTTTCCGCGTTTGTTAAGCGCATATATTCCGCCGTCCGCCACAAACGCCCGCGGACAGCGCTTAAAATTTCCGCCCTTGAAAATGTTTATATCGGCAAGCTCGGCGCCGGTATAAAATTCGCCCGACTGAGAAATATACAGGGGTATAACCTCGTCACCGCCGCTTTTAAGCACGTTTACAGCCATAGTTCCCGTTATTACGGAAATTTCGTTTTCATTGGATACCCCGCCGAATACGACGGCAATTTTTCTGCCCATAAAAAATTCACCTCACAAAATTTTTAGTTTTGCTTTGGTGAATTTAAAATTTTATCTCAGTATATATCGGGCAGGTCGTTTAAAAACAGCACCGTGTCCCCCGTTTGAATAAATCCTTTCAGCCTTTCCTGCGCTTCGTCCAGCGTGGGCACCGTAACAATCTTTTCCGCGTCGCCCCCGCCGTCGGTGTACCCCCGTCTTATGGGCGTTACCAGCGTGTCGCCTACAAGTATAACGCTGTCGTATCCGACGAGATTTTTACCGAGTTCGTAATTCTCGCTCTCTTCCAGAACGCCCAATTCGACAAGCCCCGGGGTGACCACGATTTTTCTTCCGCCGAAGCTGTCCAAAACTTCCAGCGCGGCGCGCGCGCCCTTTACGTTGGAGTTGTATCCGTCGTCGAGAATATTGACGCCGTTTGCCTTGATAAGCTGTAAGCGGTGTTCGATAAATTCCAAACCGCCGACGGCGCCCGCAATTTCTTCGAAGCTCATACCCGCAAGATATGCCGTCTGTGCGGCAATACCTATATTGCAGGCGGAATGCCTGCCCAAAAGCTTTGTACTTACCCTGCCCGACTTTCCGCCCAGGGTCAGAGTAAACGACGTGCCTTCGGGCGAACACTCTATATCCGTCACGCAAGTGCAGCGTTCCTTTTGTGCGGGGAAGGGTTCGAACAAATCGAAGCAGTCGTCGGCTATTACCGCCGTATCCGAAGTGTACGCAAGAATTTCGCCCTTGGCTTTTACAATGTTTTCAAACGTGCCGAAGGTTTCCAGATGCTGCCCGCACACGCCCGTAATTACAGAAATTTGCGGCGGGCACAGTCGGCACAGTTCTGATATATCGCCTATATGCCTTGCGCCCATTTCGGCAACGAAGACGTCGTAGTCGGACAGATTGTTATTGTTTACCGCAAGCGCGATACCTATCGGGGTATTGTGCGAACGTGGGGTGGTAAGCACGCGATACTTCTTGGATAGTATTTCGGTTAAAATAAATTTCGTACTCGTCTTGCCGTAACTGCCCGTAATGCCTATCACCTTTATATCAGACTGCGCAAGCTTTTTCTTTGCCGTTTTAATGAATTTGCCGTTGTGCGGAACTTCGTAAATTTTGGCAACGGCGTTGGACAGCATAAGCATAGGTATTACAAGAACGGGCAGAAGCGCAAGCGGGCAATACCTGAGGTATGAGAAAACGGCGTTGCCCCAGACCGCGTCCGCAAAGTTTAACAGGGTGACGAAGATATATGAAATTACCGCGGCAACAAAAAAGAAAACGGCGTACAAACGGTAAAGACGGGGCGTAAGCACCACTTCGGAGCGGAGCGCGATTTTTGCATCGGCACGGAGATATACTGCGAAAAACAGCACATACGCGGCAAGCCCGATTATCGCAGAATATCCGCCCGTAAACGAAAAGCACATTGCAACAACCGCGTACGACAGCGCACAAAGCATTGCAAGAAGACCGTAACGCGCAAACGCGAGGTTGCCCCTCTTTCTTACCCACTTGAAATATTTTGCGTTGCTGTAACCCGAAGACTGCAAAACGCCCGTCTGCCTGTAAGCAGAAAAGCAAAGCAAAACGGCAAACGCCACAGCCGTCAGCACGCACTCAACAGTTTTAGGTATGGAAATAAAAATGCCCAAATCAATTCTCCGTCAGAAATTCGTAAATAATTTTATTGAACGCTTCGGGGTATTCCGAAAAACAGAAATGCCCGCCGTCGGTAATAATAAGTCTGCTTCCGGATATAATGCCGTTGAAAATTAAGCCCTCTTCGCTTGGCGGAGTAACCGTATCGTCCCTGCCGTAAATAAGCAACGTACGGTTTTTTACCCCTTTCGCGCAATATTTTAAATCTTCGTTGACAATCTTTTTATAACTTTCGCGCATAATCGGGGATAAGGTACGGTATTCTTTGCTTCCGAAATGCTTTTCGGCAAACTTCGGAAAAATCTTTTTTATCCGCCTGTACGCCTTTACCCTGCGCATATATTGCGGTGAACGGGCTTTTACTATGCCCGCGCCGCCCGTTATTATAAGTTTATCCGCACCTTGCGGGTTTTCGCTTAAATATTTTAAAGCCACGCGCGCACCGAAGGAATGCGCAATTATGTGCGGACGGTCTAATTTGCAATATTTTATGAATCCGTCAAGCCATCGGCAGTAATCGCCCACGGAATATGCCTTATCCAACGGCGAACTCGCCCCGAACCCAGGCATATCTGGAACCGTTACTTTAAAGCTTCCGGAAAGAAATTTTGTCTGGTAGTAAAAACTTTCCTTTGACGACAGATAACCGTGCAGAAGAAGTACGTCCTTGCCTCCGCCCGCCGTCACCGCGGAAATATATTTACCGTTTAGAAATATTTTTGCTGCTCCTTAGAAATTTTATTTCTTCATCACCAAACAGTCTTCGCCGTCGGAATAGTAACGCGTACGCGCGTAAGCGCCTACGAAACCGCATTTTAAATACATACTCATCGCCGCGGAATTGGACACGCGCACTTCGAGAAAAATTTCTTTCGCGCCCTTGGAAGCGGCAAGATTGCAAAGGTCGTTTAAAATCGCCGTGCCCACTCCCCCGCGGCGGTACTGTTCGGCAACGGCTATATTGTCGACGTCGGCGCTGTCGGCGGCAACAGTAATTCCGCCGTAACCTGCTATTTCCCCGCCGTCTTCCGCAACCAACCCGAAAAAACTTTCCGTCTGAAAACTCGATACAAGCATCTTGTATGACCACGGTTCCTGCGGGAAGCATTCCTGCTCCATTTCCGAAATGCGCAAAATATCTTCAAACTTCCAGGGTCGGATATTCATTTAAGGTTTTCCTCCGCCTGAGATTTCCTGACGTACTGCGCGGACATTTCGTCCGAAAGATTATCGCACGCGCACACGGCGGGATACAGACAAGCGCCCGCGTCTAATTTACGGTAATTTTCAAGCGGAAGGTCTTCGAAACCGTACTTGGGCGCGTCCAATGCCGATACTTCTTCCTTGCTTAAATAACAGGGTTCAAGCAGATTTTTTCCGTATCCGCAGACGTAATAATGTTCGTGCGCGGCGTCTATGCAAACGTAAAAGTTTTCGTCTGCCACATTATATGCGATAAGGTCAAACGAAGTTACCGGCTTCAATTTTTTGCCCGTGCCGAGCGCAAAGCCTTTCATAGCGGATATGCCTATTCTTATGCCCGTAAACGACCCGGGTCCCGTCACTGCGCAGAAAAAACCGCACTCCGCAGGGGTAAGCCCTGCCTGCGTCAAGGTCTTATCTATTTCGTCCATAAGCATTACGGAATGGCGCATTGCGCAGTCGGGCAAATGCCTTAAAAAAGGTTTGCCGTCCTTTACGGCAAGCACGGTGAGATAGCGCGAAGACGTGTCCACCGCAAGAAAGTTATTCATAAATTATCTCCCTGCCCCCCTCGCTTATTTTATTTACAGTAACAGTCTTAACCCTGTCGGGCAGAACGGAACGTATATTTTCCGCCCACTCTATAAGGCAGATGCCGCCCGCATAGAAATAATCGGTCAGCCCCAACCCTTCGGCTTGTCCGCCGTCTTTAAGTCGGTAACAGTCGAAATGGTAAAGCTTGCCGTAATAATCGTTCATATACGCGTAAGTAGGGCTTAAAATTTCGTCGTCTATCCCAAGCCCCTTTGCCACGCCTTTGGCAAAAACCGTCTTGCCCGCGCCCATTTCGCCGTTCAGTAAAACGACGTCGCCCGCCGACAGACTTTTTGCATATTTTTCGCCGAAGTCAAACGTGTCCTTCGCGCTATTTGAAACAAAAATTGCCATACGGTTATATTATACCCCGCACGGCAACAATTTGCAAATATTTTTAACCTTTTCGCAAACGCGGTTTAACCCCCGCGTTTATTTTTTTATTCTGTGTCCAAAAATATAAGACGGAACCTTTGCCCGTTTTTAAAATCCATACGCACGGACAGACCGTCCTCTTTCAAATCACAGATAAAATGGTCTTCCAAAAGCGGCAAAATTTCCTGCAAAAGACTTTCCGTTGTTATTTCCTTGTCTTCGGCGGCGGCAAATTTTTCGGCTTCCTTACTGATTTCAGCAGATTGCAGCGGTTTGAGATACTTTCTTAACTTACTGTGCATCCACATAATTCTTTTCTCCTTTGTTTTTTATTTATTATATACCCCACAAATTCCAAACGCAAGCATTTATGGAATTAGTGGGGCATAATTCTAATAAAAACGGGAAAAATTATGGATATTATTTCAGCATTCGGCGAAGCAGTTAAAGATATTATTGACGACGGGGAAATAACCGTTGAACAATTTGCAGAAAAAATAAATCTCAATAGCTCAGAAGTTTACAGATTTCTAAGAAAAGAGCGGCTTCCGCAACTGTCCACGATAATTGCAATAGCAGACGGTTATAACTGTTCTGTTGACTATTTGCTTGGATACACACAATTTCAAAATAATGCAACTTATTTGAAAACTCCCGATTTTTCATTGTCGTTTGCAAAACTGTTAAAAGATAATAATACTACACGTTACGGTTTAAGTAAAACTTTAAAAATTTCTATTAAACGATTAGACGACTGGTATTTCGGCAGGCATTTACCCTCAGTTGAAAATATCTTAAAACTTAAAAAGCATTTCGACTGTACTTTTGACGAGTTGCTTGGCAGGGTTTAAATGGACGCTTCAAAATTTGCCGAAAGACTTAACGACCTTATTTTTGAAAAAGGTTTACAGCAAAATCAATTAGCGGAAGCAACGGGTCTTACTGAAACTTCAATAAGCCAATATGCACGCGGAATAACTCAACCGACAATAAAATCTTTGGTTGCCCTTGCCGATTATTTCAAATGTTCAACAGACTTTTTACTGGGCGATACCGACGCAAACAGCGAAAAGAAATTTTTACAGTGTCCCGAATTTTCCGTTAGCCTTAAACGGATATTAGCTGACCACAACTGTTCGGGCTACAAACTGTGCAAGGAAGCGGAAATCCCGCAAGCAAGTTTTTACGATTGGAAAAACGGCAACACCTATCCTTCGTTGGATAATCTTTATAAAATCGCAAACTATTTCGACTGCACGATAGATTATCTACTCGGACGGGAAAGCTGAAAAAGGGTACGCGGGTTAACCTGCGTACCCCTTTCAATATTTCGCATCAGATGAGATAACCGTTTTTTAGTTTATCCGTTTTACTATTCTGTAATACACCCTTGCGGTCAAAAGATATACGGCTACGTATATAACCGAAAAAACCGCAAAACAGCCCAACGTACACAAAGCAAATAATTTAGTATTTACAAGAGCAAGCAGACTCATAATTTTATTTATCATAGGAAATGCGAAAGCAACGTGAATTCCCGCCGTTATAAGCGGCAAGAAAAACACCGTAAGTATTTGGGCGTTAACCGACTTCTTGACTTCGGCATAACTCATTCCTACTTTCTGCATAATTTCATAGCGCTTTTTATCTTCGTAACCTTCCGAAATTTGTTTATAGTAAATTATCAGAATAGCGCCCATTAAAAAGAGAAGTCCGAGATATACGCCGAGAAAAAATAATCCGCCGTAAAGACTCATAAAATTATCGGTCTGAACAACGCGAACCGAAAAGCGTGCGTTATAATTCTTTGCCTGCAACATAGCCGCAAAAGCATCTGAAAAAGCAATTTGCTTTTCTTTATTATTTTTAAAATTTACCCCGTAACTGAACTGTATCGACGGTGTTTTTTCGCCATATTCGGCTTTATATTTACGGTAGATTTCACTCAACGCATTATCGTCCGACACGATAATATACACTCCGTCGGCAACCGCACCGAGGTCGTTTGCCAAAAACCCGTCTTTTACAAAGCTGTCGACTTTCTCTTTTACGGTATAGTCCGTATCGAAGATACTAACCTTTTCGTAATCATATGAAATATTTCTTTCACTGATAATTATTTCGTCGTTGCCGAGTTGCTTTTGCAAGCCTGTAATTTCGTGATACGTCTGTGCGGTGACAAACAAAAGCAATAACGGTTTTGCGTTGGAAGATTTGTGAAAATTTATTTTATTACCGTCGGAAAACGCCGCCAACGGCAAATAATTACAAGCTATTTCCCGCTCTGCCGTCATACCGTTTTTTTCTATTTCGTAACGGATATCTTCGGTCAATACGCTGTTTATATTTTCGCTTACGTTTGCCTGCACAATTAAATCGTAAGGGTATTTTTGTTCTATAATTTCATTTCTGCCGAACATAAAAGAAGTAGTAGCGGATACGGTAACAAGCAACATCGTAGCAAGAATACATATGCTTGCAAGCCCTACGGAATTTTGCTTCATCCGGTAAGTCATACCCGCAACGCTTATAAAATGGCTTGGACGGTAATAATACTTCTTATTCTTTTTCAACAGTTTCAAAAGCGCAATGCTGCCCGCGGTAAACAGAAAATACGTGCCGAGAATAACTAAAATAACGGCGATAAAGAACAGTAAAAAGGCGTCTACGGCGTCTTTTGTGAAAATAGCCAACGCATAGCCCGCCGCAAGGGCTACAACTCCGGCTGCCGCCATTAAGTGACGCGTCCGAGGCTCTTTTTCTCCCGTATTTTCACCTTTCAGCAATTCGACAGGCTTCGATATATTTATTCGGATAAGCGAAAACAAATATAAGGCGGCAAAGATACACAAAAACACCAAGGAAGTAACCGCCGTCGATTTCCACGAGATATAAAAATCCACGCCGTAATTTGCGTGCAAAATGCGCGCTATAATCAAATACATCAGTCTGTCAAGTAACATACCGAACGCTATACCTGTCACAACCGAAAACAGACCGACGTATAAAACTTCAAACAGCAAAACAATTCCCAAATGCCGTTTTTCCATTCCGAGAACGTTAAAAAGCCCGAACTCTTTCTGACGGCGCCTGATTACGAAACTGTTTGTATAAAACAGAAATATGACCGCAAAAAGCCCGACCGTTATCGTGCCGAACTTTAAAATATATTGAACGGTATATCCGCCGGGCATTGCCGCAATACTCCCGTTTGTGTAAAGAGAGTAAATCATATAAAACATCATAACCGTAATTATGCAAGTTAAAATATACGGTATATATATTTTGCGGTTCTTTGTCAGATTTCCGAATGCAAGGCGGGCGTACAAATTTTTAACCATTTTTCCGTTCCCCCGTAGCAAGTATCGTCAGCGTATCTGAAATTTTACGGTATAATTCTTCATTGCTGCTTTCCCCGCGGTAAATCTGATGAAAAAGCCGTCCGTCTTTTATGAATAATATTCTTCCCGCGCGGCTTGCCGCCTTTGCGGAATGCGTAACCATTAAAATCGTATGTCCGTTTTGATTTATTGTTTCGAACACGTCCAGAAGGCTGTCGGTAGAGCGCGAGTCCAACGCCCCCGTAGGCTCGTCCGCAAGGATTAATTTGGGATAAGTTATTATCGCACGCGCTACGGCGGCGCGTTGCTTTTGTCCGCCCGACACTTCGTAAGGATATTTTTCCAATATATTTTTAATGCCGAGTTCTTCCGCAATCGTTACAAGACGTTTGTCCATTTCTTCATAACTTTTTTTTGCAAGCACAAGGGGCAGAAAGATATTGTCCTTCAAAGTAAACGTATCCAAAAGATTAAATTCCTGAAAAACAAAGCCGAGATTGTCACGACGGAACGCCGCTATTTCTTTTTCGCTTATATCCGAAATAAGTTTGCCGTCCAAATTCACAGTTCCGCTTGTAGGTTTATCCAACGCGGCAAGAATATTTAACAAAGTCGTTTTGCCGGAACCCGATTCGCCCATAATCGCAACGTATTCACCGCGTTCGACCGAGAACGTAACGTCGGAAAGGGCGGTAACCTGGTTACCGCCCAAACGTGAAGAATATACTTTGCCTAAATTTTGTACCGATAAAAGTGCCAATTCAAATTACCTCCGAATTTTAAGATAATTTAATTTTACTAAACAGCCGTAATGAGCACAATTTAACGGTGTTACATTTCGGCTGAAAAAATGACATTTTCGTAAGGTCATTCTGCTTGAAGATTATAAGTATTCGTATCGATATAAAACTTACTGCCTTTACCGACTTCGGAAGTTGCGTAAAGCTTATGCGAGAGTTTGTCCGCCGCACGGCGGGATAAATACAAACCTATTCCCGTTGATTTCTTTTCAATCCGCCCGTTATACCCCGTATAGCCCCTTTCGAATATCCTCGGCAAATCTTCTTTTCCGATGCCGATACCCGTGTCTTCTATCATAATCACTTTATTTTCAACCGTAATGTTGACGCAACCTTTTTCGGTGTATTTAATTGCGTTTGACAACAGTTGCCCTATTATAAAAGACAACCACTTCTTATCCGTAATAACTTTGCAATTTACGGGCGAATAGTTTAATTTTATTTTTTTACCGATGAAAAGCGGAGCATACTTCCTGACGGCGTCTCTTATAATTTCGTCTAAATCGTACGGCTTAAATACCATATCCGCCATACCGTCCATTCTTAAATACCACAGCGCCATTTCCACATACTGCTCTATACGGAAAAGTTCTGCGCCGAGGGTACGGCTTTCTTTTGTATCGTAATTTTGCAGTACCAAACCCATTGCCGCAATAGGCGTCTTTATTTGGTGCATCCACATAGTATAATAATCTGAATATTCCGCCCTCTCTTTTTGCTTTTCGCCCAAATCGTTTTTATACCGTTCTCTGATTTTTTCAATAACCGCAAACAATTCTGTTTCCGTAAGGTTTTGCGGCGCAGGTAATTTTAAAGTAAAAGGATAATTAAAAAGCCGAATGCGTTCAAAATGCTTTTTGCAATAAACATAAAAATGTACCGCCGTCGTAAGTATTGTAATTACAAAGCATAAAAGAAAAGCGTATAACGCCGCTTCAACCGCCATTCCGTATAGATATGCCATCAACGCAAAAACAGCGGTAAAGACAAAAAACAATAAAATTACAAATTTATATTGCCACAGATACTTCGGTAAAAGTTTAATTGCTTTCATTATTTTTTCTCACAGTTCGATGATATAGCCGCAACCGACTTTTGTTTTGATAAAACCGTCTATACCGAAATCTTCCAGCTTCTTTCTTAGCCGCGTTACGTTTACCGTCAGCGTATTCTCTTCGACGTAACTGTCGTCCTGCCATAATTTGACCATCAAAGCGTCGCGGCTTACTATTTTTCCCTTATTTATAAGCAATGTTTCCAATATGCGGAATTCGTTTTTCGTCAGTTCGAGAATTTTATTACGGTAAGAAAGGTTAAAATCGTTTAAGTTTAAAGTTACGCCTTTATGTTCGAGTATGGATATACCGCCCTTCATATCGTAAGCGCGTCTTAATACGGCTTGTATTTTGGCAAGAAGAACGTTTACGTTAAACGGTTTGGCAATAAAATCATCACCGCCCATATTGACAGCCATTACGATATTCATATTATCCGATACCGACGATAAAAATACGATGGGCACATTTGAAATTTTGCGTATTTCTTTGCACCAATAATAGCCGTCGTAAAACGGCAACATCAAATCAAGCAACACCATATGGGCGTTGCACGCGGTAAACTCTTTCGTAATGTTTCTGAAATCCTTTGCCGTTACAACTTCAAAGTTCCAGTTTTCAAGGTGTTGTTTAATAGATTTCGAAATAATTTCGTCATCTTCCACAAGTAATATTTTATACATAAAGACTTATTATGCCTCGCCTTCCGCCTGCAATTTTTCCGACGTTATGTGTATTACGGCAATTCACCTTTTATTTTATTAAATCTTTAATAACTTCGCCGGCGATTAAAAGCCCCGCGACGGACGGCACAAACGCTATGCTTGCGGGAACGCGTTGACCCGATACGGCGGGCTCTTCCTTGGAATACACAACCTTTAAGCTATCCACGCCCCTGCGCCTGAGCTCCCTGCGCATTACCTTGGCAAGCGGACAGACACTGGTGTCGTAAACGTCGGCGACCTCGAACATAGTCGGGTCCAATTTGTTGCCCGCGCCCATACAGCTTATTACGGGAATGCGCAACCTTTTCGCGTTTTCGATTATGTCAAGCTTACACGTAACGGTGTCTATCGCGTCGACAATATAAGAGTAACAGCCGAAGTCTATTTCCCCGCGGTTTTCCGGCGTATAGAAAAGCTTATGCGCCGTCACTTTGCAAGCAGGATTTATATCCTTAACGCGTTCCGCCGCAACTTCCGTCTTATATCTGCCGACAGTGGAATGTGTTGCTATTATCTGGCGGTTTATATTCGTCAAGGATACGGTATCGCCGTCGATGACGTCTATTGCCCCGACACCCGAACGCGCAAGCGCTTCGACGGCGTATCCGCCGACGCCGCCGACGCCGAACACCGCCACACGGGCGAGAGAAAGTTTTTTCATTGCGTCCGAACCTATCAGAATTTCGGTTCTCGAAAATGCGTTTTCCATACCTTTAATATATCAGCCGAAAGTTTTATTGTCAAATAAAATATACGCCGCCGCGACACGTCGCGCCGGCGTTTCCGTTTACTGTACGGTTTTTCTTCTGCGTTTTTCAAACTTTTCGCTGGTAAGGTTTATAAGTCGTGAAAGCGGTTTGTATACTATCATTACTGCCGCCGTTACCAGCACGATTTTTACAAGATTGAACAAAAGCGCCCAATACCAAACGTCAAGGTACGCCTCCATTCCGCCCGTCCACGGAGTGCCGAAGCTGAAATACAGAAACAGCGGGAAGGTAAGGACGTAGTTCAAAGGTATCGTCCAGAGAGTGCGCACTCCGCAGGCGATTAAAAGCGAGATAATTACCACCTTTATTCCCTTGCGCTTTTTGTAAATTATAGACGGAATAAGTATGTACGGCAAAATCATAAGAATGTTTGCAATTTCACCGACGAAAGCCGTTTGGGTAAAGCATATGCCGTAGATAACTTCTTTAAGCACCCCGACCGTCACGCCCGCAACGGGGCCGAGCGAGAAGCCCGCAATCATTACGAATACGTCGGAAAAGTCGACTTTGAGAAACGGTACGGCGGGAATAATCGAAAATTCGAACCAGGGCAGACGGAGTATAAACGCAAGCGCGGTGAATACCGCCATATAGGAAATGCGTGTTGCCGTGAAATAATTTTTAAGTACTTCGCCGACGGGCTTTTTGTTTGCCGCAGTATTGACTTCGGCAGGTTGCTGTGTTTGCTGTTCCATAAAAAGAACTCCTTAAAATTTTATTTTTAAAGCCGTTCTTTGAAAAAAATCGCCCCGAAAAAACCGGAGCGAAAATAAACGATAAACACCGTAAAATTCTTTTATCATCCGGACTATACCGTCGGTACGGGAATTTCACCCGTTCGGGGTCTGCCTGTACAGACCTTAGTGGACTTTACCACCGGTGGGGAATTTCACCCCGCCCCAAAGAATAACTTTAAATTGTATATTCATTATATAGCGTCATTTTGCCGCTGTCAAGCATATTTTTAAGGTTATTTTATGCGTTTATGCAATGTATAAATATTTCTGCCCCAATTTCGCCACAAAAAGTTTTTTTATCTTAATTTTTTATTCTTTAATCCGACGGATATCCCATGAAGTCGTCGACCCCGTAATTCGGACGGGAAGATTGAACGAAGTTTATTTTGTCGAGCGCGGCTTGTGTATCTCGCGCCGATTTGTCATTTTCCTTTTCGGGAATAATTAAAGGTATAAATACCCTAAATCGATGATTATCATAATTTCCGATGGCGCCCTCGGTTTTAAACTGAAAATAACTTATCCATTCAACTCTCTTTACGTTTTTTAAGCTGAAATCATTTGACGTAAATATTCTGAATCTATAACTTTTATCTATTTTTATGTCGAAACTTCCGTGAAAACTCGACCAACCATTGGGAATTGTAAATGGCTTTTTCTCTTCTACGGGGTCAGTTCGCTTTTGATAATCAAATTCGTTCCGCCAAGCATAATCAATAAACTCAAAACCGTTTAATATTTGCAAATCGCTATCGCTCCCTTCTCGCGTTGTGACGGTATAAAACTTTACACTGTCGCCGTTATCCTTTTCCGTCCGTGCTATTACCCCGTCTATACGATAAATGATTATAATTTCCAACGGCTCTAATTGTTCTGCATTGAGCTCCGTTTCAAGTATTTTTGTATTAAAAGTTTCCTCGTCCGCCGCCTTTTGCCATTCGCTCATATTATTTTTATACTCGTAATAAGCCGATTGATTAGTAAGTTCTTTTTCTATTTCGAACATTTTTTCATTAAGCTTTTTAATTTCTTCCTCCAACCGCCCGATATGTTCAGAGTCGATTTTATATGCACACCCCCCAAACACCGCGGCAAAACAGCAAAGCAGCGAAATTACGGTAATTATAAATTTTTTCATTTTAAATCTCCTTACGAATATCGAAATAGCGGTAGAAAAGTTTATTGTAGTTTTAAAAACCGGCGAAAACCGTCAAGCAAAATCCGCTTGCAATTGTGGTACAAAATTTAATTTAACCGCTTACGCAAACGCAATACCCCCGCGCAGAATTAACCTGCGCGGGGATTTCTTCGTTTAAACTTTATTCAACCGTTTATTCCGAAGCTTGTTGCTCAGCTTTTTTTAAAGCTTTTCTTACCGCAAAGTAGCCCCAAACGGAAATTCCCGCAACGGCTACGCAATCTACGACGATAAGCGCAATCAGCCATAATTCCATCTTATAGCCAAGAACTTCCGCATTTACGGAGTTGCTGTTGGCAACGGCATACAGTATGTTGTGCGCCGCCTTACGGAGGACATACATATCTTCGGGATTGGATTCGCTTGAATTGTTCCAACGCTCCGGACTTGTGGAGGTAAGAATTAAATCGTTACCCGCATAAATGGCTTGTTTTGCGGGCATAAGCGAACCAACCGTGATATAGTCGCTTATTACAACGCCTTCAAAGCCCCACTCGTTGCGGAGTATTGTTGTAAGCAGACGGTAATCGCCGCCCGTCCAGCGCGTTCCGATACGGTTGAATGACGACATCATACCCGTAGAACCCTTATATCCGTTTATGCGTCCTGCTTTTATGTCTTCGGTAGCTTTTACGGAGAACGCGGGGTCGTCGCTGCCCTTAACCGCCAATTCGAAAGGTTTAAGATAAATTTCTCTTAACGACTGTTCTGTAAGATAGGTTGCAACGCCCTGACGGTTGGTTTCCTGGTCGTTTACGGCAAAATGTTTAAGGTCGGTATATACGCCCTTACTGCCCGCGCCGTTAATTACGTTTACAGCCATCTTTCCCGAAAGCACGGGGTCTTCCGAATAATATTCGTAATTTCTGCCCGAGAAAGGCGAACGGTGAATATTTACCGCGGGAGCATACCACCCCGTGTAAGGAAGTCCGTTGCCGCCCTCGTCGCCGTAAAGTCCCGTTTCTCCGACAATCTGCCCCATTCTGTAAGCCAAATCTTTATTGAAAGTCGAGGCAATGACTATTTCGCAGGCAAAGCTCGGGTTGCCCTTGTAATGTTCTGAAAGTCCGGGCATAAAGTTTACAAAGCCCACTGGTCCGTCGGAATCGTTTGTAAGGTTTTTACCTATTGAAATTATCGACTCTGTCAGGAACGCGCCGTAGTTTGCAAGTTTTGACATATCGCTGTGCGTAAGCTGATCCAACAGCTCTTTCCACTTGGGGTCGTCGTACGCAAGCCCGTGCAAATCGCGGAGCATAACGCCGTTTTTAGCGCCCGTAACCAAAGAATATCCGTCCTTTTTAACTTCGTCCGCAACTTCCGTATTATTGTGTTGTCTGTCGTCAAGCGCTTCTTTTTCACCTTCGAGATACGCCCTTTCCTTTGTGTCGTCCGCTTTCGGGAAAGTCGCTTCGAAATCCGCACGGGACATTCCCTTACGTTCATACTCTTCGTCGCCGACACTGAACACAACGTCCGAAAGTCTGTAATCCGCGCTCAGGAATTTACCCTTGTCCTGTTCGCTCATAGTCGCTTCGGTATAGATATTAGCAACGGGTTTGCCGGTCTTGGGGTCGTTTTTATAAATGACCGCATTATCTTCCGCAAGCTCTACTGTCTCTTTGTCATATACGTTTTTAGCGTCGTCCACGTGCGAGTTTTTGGCGACGTAGAACGTATATTCTCCCGCTTCCGTTTCATAGCCGTGGTGAAGGTTACCGTTGGCGTCGTTATAATCGTAAGAAGCCAAATCGTACAAATCTACGTGGAAATTAAACGTTGCCTTGCTCTCTTCGCCGGAAGTCTTTAAAATACCCGTCTTTGCATAATCTACAAGCTGCACGCGCGATTTTTCTATTCCGCCGTAGGTATAGGGAAGGGTAACGTACAACTGCACCACTTCCTTACCCTCCGCACCGCCGACGTTTGCAACGTCGACCTTAATGTCGTAGCCCGTGACCTTGTCGTCCTTAACGGTTTCGGTAATAGTCATTTCCTGCGTGAAAGAAGTATACGAAAGTCCGTAGCCGAAAGGATATATTACGTTTTCATCGTACCAATCGAAGTTGCCGTTTTTGACGCCCTCTTCATACGCACGCGTCTCGTAATAGCGGTAACCTACGTATACGCCCTCTTCGTAAGCGACCATATAATCGGTTGCGTCGGAACCGTTTTCGGTAAACGACGCGGACTGTCCCGCCTGCGTGTTATCGCCGAAGTTCTGCCAGGTAGGGTCCTTGGTGAAGTCTTTGGCGAAGATGTCCGTTGTCTTGCCGGAGGGGGTAACGTCGCCGTTTAAAAGAGAACCTATTGCTTCCGCACCCGATATACCGGGACCGCCTATCCACATAACCGCGTCTATACGCTTATTGTAGCCGTCGGTATTGTTGTACTCGTCAATGAAGTCGAGCTGGAAAGAAGTAAGCGTGTTAAGAAGAACTATTACGTTGTCGAACCTTGACGTTACCATATCCAGCATATCGTACTCGTTTTTATCGAGCTGTAAATAATGATGGTTTTCGATACCGCCGTTTTTAACGTTCTGTTCGCGGGGTAAATCGAAGCCTTCGCCGCCGATACGCGAGATGACCACGATAGCCGCGTCGTTATATTCTTTAAAGCTTGATTTAACTTCGCTTGTGTACTTATCGACGGGCGTTTCGCCTATGTCGAGCGTGGGAGCCGCGGACGTACCTTCTGAAAGCTGGGGGTTAGAGCTTCTTTTACTGCCCGCCGAACCGCTTTCATAGAACTTTTTCAAAGTTTCGTTGTATTTTATTCCGCCAGCTTCGAGACCGTCGAAAATACTTTTCGCACCGCTTGAACCGCCCGAACCGGAACCCGAACCGGAAAGCACTATGTCCACGGAGTTGTGTCCGAATACGCTTACCTTTGCGCCCTTTGCAATGGGAAGAGATCTTTTGTTTTTTGCTATTTCTTCGTTAAGCAGAAGAACAGCGCCTTCCTGCTGGATTTGTACGTTTAACTTATTGCCCGCTTCCAGCACTTCGGCTTTGGATTTGTATTCGCTTTCGTACGTGGCTTCGACCGTGGGGTCGAGAATGGGACGTTTTCCGCCGAGAACGGTATTGACTACCGAATGAAAAGTACCCGTCGTAAGCACGGTTACCACAATTAAAATTGCGATAAGCACCGCAGAAACCGAAAACCAAACCCTTCCGCCGAGTGATTTGAAAATTGCTTTTATTTTTTTCATTGTTATCCTCCGAACACCTGTTAATTCTTCTTATCCAGATTGTCGTAAACGGGATTCCAGTAAAGCTTGCCCGTACCGCCGTACGCAAAGCGGATATAGTCCGTCATAGGCGCGACGGAAGCAAGCACGCCGCCGAATGCGTCGTTGTCGTTTCTGGGAATCATAGTAATCGTATGCTTGCCCGCGGTAAGCGTAAGCCCCGTCATAAGCGTAAATTCCTTGAAATGGCTCTTGAACTGACCGCCGACTTGCGCATCTTCGCCGCCCACGTTGGCAGGAGTATAGTTCAAAGGTGTACCGTCAAGCGCAATCTCATACGCGTTTTCGCCGGAAGGACCGAATGTCATATAGTTTGCCTGACCGGGATCGCCGGCAAGCTCTACGCCCCAGTTTGCAATAAGCGACGCGCCCGTAATGGTTTCGGTTACGTAGAATTCGAAAGTAAGCCCGAGTCCCTTTGCATATTGGAACGTAACGTAGAAGCCCTTATGGGCAGGTCTCTGCGAGTTCATAGGATACTTATCCACGCGCACGCCGTCGACGTCGGCGCCGATTATGCAGTTGTTACCCGACGCTCCGCCCGAATATCCGGGCCAGGTGACCGTAGGGTCGAAATCGGTATATTCGGCGTCCAGTATGTCGGTATAGACGTCTTCCGACTTCCAGTGCGCGTAATAGTTAGCGCTGCTGTCTCCCGCTGTCATAGGGAATTCCACCTTGACGCCTTTGTTGGTGGCAAGAGTATACCAGCCTTCGAATATATAACCCTGACGTACGGGGTCGGTTTCGGGCGCGTTTAACGTATCCTGATAATAATAGTCTTTTCTTTCGTAAACGGCGCCGTTATTACTTGCGTCTTTGGGGTTGTCGTAATAGTTATAACGGAACGAAGCGGTGTACAGCGTCTTTTCCCATACGGCATACAGCGTACAGCTTGACGTAGGCGTATAAGGGAAATCGTCTATTTTTATGATACCCGCGTCCGAAGGCTGCGCTTCCGCGTTTTCCGCATAGCCGATAAGCGTATACCCCTTACGCGTTGCTTTGTTGGCGTTGCTCTTACTGATTTTACCGCCCTGTTCCACTTCGTATACGGCTTTTTCTTCCGTGCCGTTGTTGTAGTCAAGCGTTACGTTGTACATTACGATATTTGCGTCACGCCATTTTGCATATAAGGTGACGTCTCTTTTTACAATGTACGTATTGAAATCCACGGCGACCGTTCCGTCCGCGGTAGGCGACCAATAACTGAAAACGTAACCCTCCCTTTCGGGATTTGTTTCCGGTGCGGTTACTTTACCGCCGTATTCAACCGTGGCGGTTTCATATATTTCACCCGCCCCGTAATTGCAGTCGAAAGATACGGTATAAGAGGCTTTTGCCCAATGCGCGTAAACTGTGGCGTCCGCGTTTGTAAGGGTTGAAATGTTAACCTCCTCACCGCCTTCCGCCGAGGTATACCAGCCGTCGAAGGTAAACCCTTCGCGCACGGGATTGTCTGGCTGTTTTACCGCACCGTTCTCCTTGTCCACATAAATATAGCTGTTGCGCGATACCCCGTCGTTATAATTTAACGTAATCGTCCATTCGTCTCCGTCGCCCTGCTTTTTCGGCCCGCACGCGCTGAGCGCGACGGGTAAAACCATAACAGAAGCAAGCACGGCGGCAACTACTCTTCTTCTTATAGAATATTTCATTTAAACCTCCGCTTATATTACAAACATACAGCCCCGAACTGCTTCGGGGCTGATGTCTGTTCAGTCGTAACCCGATAAATTATTTATCAGAGTTTATCAGTTGTCCTTTTTTGCCATAAGCTTTTTGGCAACTATTGCCGCGCATACGAGTGCGAACGCGCCCGCTACGGGTATTACGGTTTCCATACCTATGGTCGAGCCGCAGCCGCCCTTTCCGTCCGCGCCGTTCTGTCCGGGAGCGCCGTCTGCGCCCTTAACAAGACCTGCGTCGATTGTCGTTCCGTCGGAAAGAGTAAGTATAAGGTGTCCTTCGCTGTTTATGGTAGCGCCGGTTATGCCTACTCCCGCCGCGCCGTCAGCACCGGGTTTGCCGTCCTGTCCGGGTGCGCCGTCCTGTCCGGGTGCGCCGTCTGTACCGTCTTGTCCGGGGATACCGGGTACGCCCGCGGGACCCTGTACCAAGCCGAGATCTTCGCCGAAGTGATAGAGATGTCCGCCTACAAGCGCCCATTCGCCGACTACCGTGATTTCATAAGGCGTCTGGTAATTTTCCGTAGTACGGCTTAATCCGCGCCACCCCTGTGTAACTTTAACGTAAGTATCGGTTACGGTTACGCTATATGTTCCTTTTACGGTAGCGGTACCGGAAATTGCGCCTGTCGTTTTGTCAAAAGTCAGACCTTCGGGAAGGGTGCCTTTGATTGACCACGTATGCGAAATATATTTATTGAGGTTTTCTTGAACAAGCCCGCCGTTTTCGACGTAGTTATCCGCTGTAAGTTCTACCGCCGCGTCAGTTTCTATAACACCGCTCTTATCAACAGCAACAACTTTGCTAGTTGAAAACGCAACATTAATATTTCCGCTGACATTAATCCAGCTTTCTTTATCTTTACCTGATGCCGTAACGGTAATCGTTCCGGTCTTTGTAGTCTTTGCAATACCCGATATAACGCCCGCTTCTGAACAGGTTAAACCTTCGGGTAAACCGCTTGCCGTTACAACGTAATTGCCTGTGCCGAAGAATTTATTGAGAGCCGCCGTATCGACTACGGTGACGGGCTCAATCGCAACGCCCGTTAATCCTTTTATGCTGACGTCGGTTTTAACAACATTCAAAGGCATACCGTTCTTCATAGCGTTGTTGTTTACCTGCGTATACATCATATGCATAGCAGTTGTACGTACCCAATACCACTGCGTAGGGCTTTCGGTATCTTCTGCGGTAGCCGTAGGCGTGCCCTTTATCATAACGCCGCCCTTGCCGCCGTTTGCGGTTGCCGACCATACGCCCGAATCTTTATTGGGCTTGCCCTTGTTAGCCACGCTTCCGAGAGGTATATTGTGTCCGCGCGCCATCTGTGCCGCCGACCACATATTGTGGTAGCTTCCGCCTTCGCCGCCGTACATATCCGTTACGGAGTAGCCGTCAAAGCCCCATTCGTTTTCGTAAAGCTGAATCATTACAGCATAGCTTGAAGAAGATGCGTTACCTATATTGTTGAACGCGGACATCGTACCGTTGAGGTTGCCGAGTCTGATTGCCAGCTCCCAAGGCTTCGAGTATATAAGACGAAGCGCCTGTTCGGTAGCGAACGTTGCCATACCGTAACGCTGGGTTTCCTGATCGTTCATAAACGCGTGCTTTAAGTATACGTGAACGCCCAGATCGGTTGCGCCCTTTACGATAGCCGCGCACATCAGTCCGCCCTGCACGCCGTCCTGCGAGTAGTACTCGAAGTTACGTCCCGACAGCGGGTTGCGGTGGTTGTTTGCCGCAGGTCCGTACCAGCCGTTTACATTCTGAAGCATAGATTCGTAACCGTTCTGCAAGCCCTGCTCATAAGCGAGTTCAAGGTTCCAGGTGGAAGATATTACAACTTCGCAAGTCCACGTCCAGCCTCTGCCCATCTGCGCGGGGCCGTCGGCGTCAGCCGTTTTGGGAAGACCTACCGATGCGACCGCGGGGGTGCTGAACGAACCGCTCTGTCCGTGAAGAGCCAATTCTTCGTAAGTGAACTGGTTCATAAACGCCGTCCACTTGGGATTTTCTGTGCCGTTTTCAAGATACATAGGCTCGCCGAGTAACGTATAAGCCTGTATTCTGTTTGCGCCGACCGCCGAAGCCTGAGTCCAGCCCTCGGGCAAATCGGAATATTCCTTTGTCCAGACGTTTTGGTAATTAGTTTCGAAATCAGCCGTAAGCGCGTTATCCTTGTCGTGGCAGGGGTCGTTGGTCGCGCCGTGCTGCTGATGTCTGGAACTTATAGCCGCGTCGGTGAACGAGTTGTCGTCCGTAAGCAACCATGCAAGCTTTTTAATCTGGTTCTTAGCCGCGTCCTTTTTCGTCGCGTCCTCGCCCATAACGTCCGCAGCCGCGGTTGCAAATTCTTTAAGGCTGAGGTTTGTAGAATCCTCGTCGGTCGTTCCGCGGGTTATGTAGTGGTTGTCTCCGCTGATCGTCCAGTTGTAAGCGAGAGTGTTGTACATTTCCCAGTTATTGCCTTTCTGGCTGAAAATGTTGTTGGGAGTTGCGGCGTTGCCGTCTTCGTCCCAGCCTGTAAGGGTATCGGCTGCGGTAAGCTCCTTGCTGTCTGCAACCGTATGCGAATCGTCGCGTACGGAAATTACGTATTTGCCCGCTTCGAGTTCGTAGCCGTAATTTTCGTTTTTGTTGGCGTCGTTGTAGTCGAAAGCCGCAAGGTCTTTTACTGCTATTTCTACTTCGACGGTCTCTTTTGCGCCGGCTTCAAGCAGTCCTGTCTTGCCGAAGCCTACAAGGTCGCAAGCCGCTTTTTCGATACCGCCGTCGGTATAGGGTGCGGAAGAGTAAATCTGCACAACTTCCTTGCCTGCCGCCGTGCCGGTGTTTTCCACTTCTACTTTAACGGTGATTTTGCCGTCTTCCCTGCTTAAATCGCCCGAAATTTCGGTTATCTTCTTGGTAAACGAAGAATAGCTTAAACCGTAGCCGAAGGGATACGAGATAGTGTTTGCATACCAGGCGTCTGCGTTTTCCTTGTTTTCCTTGGCAAGGATTTCGTAAACGGTTTCCGCATAGCGGTAGCCGAGGTATATACCTTCCGCATAGTCCATCGCATTGTCGCGCGCGCCGTTGGCAGTAAGATCCGACGTGGGGGGCAACAACATATCGACCGTGGTAGATTTATCTGTACCGGTTGCACGATCGGTTGAACCGTTGATTACTATTTCCGCCTGTCCGTAGGAACCCCAGTTGTACCAGGTGGGGTCGTATTCGAACTTGGTAAACCATTCGTCAACCAATTTACCGGAAGGATTTATTTTACCCGTAAGAACGTCGCCCAAAACGTTGAAGCCGTTCCAGCCGGGCTGGCCTACCCAGTACATTGCGTCAATGCCGTCGTCATTCTTCAAGTCGTCGACTTCGAGTGCGCTGGGGCCGTTGAGAAGGACGATAACCTTGTTAAAGTTCTTCTTGGCGTAAGCCATAAGCTCTTTTTCGCTGTCGTTTAATTCGAGATAGTGGTCGGTCGTATCGGTGTGACCTGCCACATTATAAGCCGCGTTGTCGTAGAATTCCGAACCCGTTCTCGTAATGACTACTATCGCGGTATTGTATTCCTGATAATTGGTAACAGATTGCAAAGTACCGTCCGCCGAAAGGCTGTTGTACTTATTTCCAGCAAACTCTACTTCGCCCTCGCCTTCGGTGACAAGCTGCATATACTTGCCGTCTTCATAGCTGTATTTTCCGAGTCCCGCATATACGTCCTTAACGGCTTGGTTGGTAACAAGATTGCCGTCCTTTTCAAGACCTTCATAGAAGCCCGTAGCGTTTTCGCTTACGTACTTCTGGTCTGCGGCATTTCTGCCGGGGCGTTTAATAGAACCCGAGCCCGCTCCGCCGAACGACGGGGAAAGCGAATATTTACCGAGTACGGTAACTTTTGCACCCTTTGCAAGGGGAGCCTTACCGCCTTCGGTCTTGTTTTTAAGCATTACGATGCCTTCGGCTTCAATCTGCTCGTTTAATTCACCCGAAGCTTTAAGCGCGTCCGCCAATGACGAATACTTATTTGAGAACTTTTTGGTAGTAGACAAATCAGCTTTCGCAAAAGCGGCAACCGAGGTCATGCAAATGCTTGCGGTCATAGTAGCGGCTACTGCGGCGGCAAGCAACTTTGCATATTTGCGTTTTGTTCTTGTTGTCATAAATTTCCTCCATTTATTTTTCACAGTTTATCTGTGTAAGCGGTCGTAGTTTATCACAATAAATTTTAAAAATGGTGCGCAGGTACATAAACTGTTAAATTGAAGTACATATACTGCAACAATTTAGTCAATTTTCTACATTAAAAGTCAATTATAACCGTTTTTACGGTTTTAAGGCGTTTTCGGGCAGACAACATATAAAAAACCGATAAGGCAAGCCCTATCGGTTTTACGGTTGAATGATTATATAATATGGAAAGTTAATTTCAAAGATGCAATTTTATATTGAAAAGTTTTTGGTATTCGGCGGCAAACTCTTTATACTGCCCGCGGCTTATGGGAACGATTTTATCGCCCAAACAAACTTCGTGCTTGTTAAAGCTTATTATATAACTGCTGTTTACCAGCATTCCCCTGTTGCACTTGATAAAGCCCGCCGCCCCGAAATACTTTTCAACGTCCTTTAAAGACAGCTTGGTTTTAAAATTTCCGTGTTCGGTATGGTAAATGAGCGTGTGTTCAAATTTTTCAAGATATATTATATCTGATACAGGAACTCTTACGACGCTGCCGTCGCGAATAAGGTTGACACCCCCCCCCCTTCGATTTTTCAAAAACGCTTTGGTCAAAGCCTTTCCGATAACGCCGTTTATCACAGCTTGGGTTGAGGATTTAAGCAAGTAGTCCGCCGCGCTCACGGTATAGCCGTATATGGCAAACTTATCGGTTTTGGATACTAACACCAAAATTACGTCGGGATTTATTTTTCTCAGCTCGTCAATTATTCTCTGACCGTTGCCGTTGTTTGTCTGCGGGTCAATGAAAATCAAATCGTAGCAAAATTTATAATTGGATACAAAATCCATAGCGTCGGTAAAAAACTCTGCAATTATCTTTTCTTCGCAGCGAGAGTCTATATAACGCTTCAATAAAGCTATAACGTCATCGCTTTCGGATATATTGTCGTCAACATAGGCAATACGTATCATTACGCTCTCCCGTTTTTAATCGTATGCGCGAATTATAACATTATTTGCCCCCGTTGTCAATTCTATTTATAAAAAACATTGCGTTTGCGCGCGTACGCCCCGCAAGTATGCGGTTGCGCAAATGAAACAGCTTGCGCATAAATTACCGCCGATTAAACATAATAATAGCGTAAAAGGAGATTTTCCAATGAAATACGTTTGCGAATTATGCGGCTGGAGCTATGACGAAGCGGAGGGTTATCCCGAAGGCGACATAGTCCCCGGCACAAAATGGGAAGACGTTCCCGAAGATTTCGTTTGCCCCGTATGTATGGCAAACAAAGACCAATTTTACAAGGACTGACAAGCGCTATGCGCCGCGTCTCGCTTGAAGCGGGACGCGGCGCATACGTTGTATTTTTATCTCGCGGACAAAGCCGCGGCAGGGAGTTGATACTCTCCGCCGCGGCATTTTTTAAAGTATAATAGAATGCAGGTTGCATTTGCCCTTGCCCTTATAGGTAAAGAACAGCGGGAAAACACCGTCTGCAATATTTAAATTTGCCGTAAACAAGCCCGCTCCGCTTACGGATATTTCCGCAACGGTTTTTTGCCCGTCGTCGACGACGAACCTGCCGTCAGCCTTGCCCGATACGTTTACCCCGACGCTTCGGGCGCTTTTAAATTCGAAATACTTAAACCCTATCTTAACGCCGTCCGAAATATCAGCTATATATTGGTCGGGGCTGTCGTTTCTGTCCGCGCCCGTCTGCGTAAAATACGGTCTGCCGCCGCGCTTGAAAGCGAGATAGAAAGCGCCGCCCTTCCTGCAAGTTAAATTGCAGGCTATCGAAGCCGAATATTCGCCCCTGCCTTCAAGCGGTTTTCCGTTCAGCCCGCAGCTTGTCATTTCAACCTGTTTTATGCTTCCGTCTTGTTCCACCGTTATACGTTCGGCGCAGCCCTGCCGCGAAAAACAGTGTCCGTTGGTCTGACGGTGATAAAAAATGTAATACCGCCCCTGTTTATCGCAGGCTATCGAACCGTGCGTATTGCCGCAGAAATTCGCCGCGTCCTTTACGCCCTTTATTCCGCGAAGCCCTATATCGCCGTTAGACACTATCGTTCCGCCGTACGCAAAGGGCCCTGTCGGCGAATTACCGACCGCATAGCATAGCTCGTGTCCGAGCGCGGACGAATAAATAAAGTAATATCTGCCGTTAATCTTTCGCATAGACGAAGCTTCGAAAAAGCTGTGTTTGCCCGATTTTTTGTTTGACGGCAAAGTCTGTACGGGCCCTTTTATGACGGTAAGCATATCTTCGGGATTAAGTTCAACCACCGCGCCGCCCTTGATATTCTTTTTAAAAACACCTAAAACGGGAAAAAACATTGCCGAACCGTAATACAGCCATACCCTGCCGTTTTCAACGTAAACCGCAGGGTCGAAAGGCAAGTACTCCTTCGAATATCTGTACAGATTTACTTCGCCGTGATACTTGAACGGACCGACGGGACTGTCGGCGACAGCGCAACGTATTGCCCAGCTTTTGCGCGTAATGCCCGGGTTGAACGCGTAATACAGATAATATTTACCGTCGGGCGCAAGACACACGTCGGGCGCGTACATACTTCCTCTTCCTTTGTAAGCGGGGTCGTCCGACTTCCTGTATATTACGCCTTCGTATCTCCAATCGCTTAAATCTCCGACGGGGGCCGACCAGGTGACGTAGTCGTTCAAACAAAACCCGCCGCCGTTGAATTTATCGTGAGAGCCGTAAATATAGACTCTGTCCCCGAATACGCGGGGTTCGCCGTCGGGTATGTATTCATAGTCGGGAAGATAGGGGTTGAAGCACTGTTTACTCATAATTTGTCTTCTTTTAATACTCTTTCAGCTATAAAACAAGGTTTATCTTTGGATACAACATTTTTTCCATTTGCCGACCACGCCGAAACAGATATATTTTCCGCTATGGCTTGTTTCAATGTGTCTATTATTCCGCTTGGGCATTGTGCCGAAATGTGCGGCGGCTGTCAGTTCAGTTTATTTAGAGCGTGATTCTCGTCGGTAAGCCGACAAAGCAAGTCGTATAAGACAAGCAATTTGATTTTTTGTTCGGTAGCG
>CAJUNJ010000011.1 GCA_910587825.1 uncultured Christensenellaceae bacterium | reverse complement strand
TCACGGACACCATCACGAAGACCACGACGGGGAATGCTGCCACGGACATCACCACCACGCCGACGAAGTATTTTCAAGCTGGGGTAAGGAAAGCGGTAAGCAGTTCGGCGAAGAACAACTAAAATCTGCCCTTTCCGCACTTTCGGACGCGGACAAGTACGGCACGGTTCTGCGCGCAAAGGGCATCGTTCCCTGTACGGACGGAAGCTGGATTCACTTCGACTATATCCCCGGCGAAGCCGACGTGCGCAGGGGCGGGGCTTCTTATACGGGCAGACTGTGCGTTATAGGAAGCAAGCTTAACGAAGGCGCATTGCAAAAGCTTTTCGGTTTATAAGGAATTGAATTATGCCTCAGGAAATTTCCGTCTATCTCTTTTTGGGTTTTTTGGACTCCGGTAAGACAAAGTTTATACAGGAAACGCTGGAAGACAGCCGTATGGAAGACGGCGGTAAAACTATGCTTTTAGTCTGCGAAGAGGGTGAAGAGGAGTACTCGCCCGAAAATTTCGCCGTTAAAAACGTAAGCGTGGTCACGCTTGAAAGCGTTGAAGAACTCAATGCGGAAAATCTCGAAAACCTGACCCGAAAGCATAAGCCCACGCGCATAGTCGTTGAATACAACGGCACCTGGATGTTACAGCAGTTTTTCGACGCTATGCCCGAAAGCTGGGTAATCAATCAGATGATGACCTTCTTCGACGCGAACACTTTTTTAAATTACAATCAAAATATGCGTCAGCTCGTATTCGATAAAATACAGATGACGCAGATGGTTGTGTTCAACCGTTTCAAAGGCGGGTTCGATAAGATGGAATACCACAAGGTCGTACGCGGAATTTCACGCCGTCCGGATATAGTTTACGACTATCTCGGCGGAAAGCCGGAATTCGACGAAATCGAAGACCCCTTGCCTTTCGACGTAAACGCGCCCGTAGTAGAGATAGAAGACCGCGACTTTGCCTGGTTCTATCGCGATATGGCTGAAAACGGCGAAAATTACGTCGGCAAGACGGTAAAATTCAAGGGCATGGCGGCTCTTTCTAAAAAGGTCCCCGCGGGCTGTATAGTCCTTGGCAGGCATATTATGACCTGTTGCGAAGCGGATATTTCCTACGACGGCTTTGCGGTAAAGACCAACGGGCTTATAAGTGACGTTAAGACGTGCGACTGGCTTACGGTCACCGCCGAAGTCGCATACGAATATAACGCCGTTTACCGTTCTCGCGGGCCCGTTTTCAAGGCAAAAAAAATCGAGCGGTCGTCCCCGCCCGAAGAATCCGTAGCAACTTATTATTGACAAAACTTCCCGCCCGCGGCACGCCGCGGGCGGGACTTTTCAGTTGTTTAAAAATGCGACTATCGCTTTTTTCTTTTCATCTGAGAGAAGTCTGAATTTTATAAGCAGATTTCTTTCTTCTTCCGTTACGGTTTCCGATTGCTCGTTCTCCGTAAAAAACTGCGCCAAAGTAACACCCAACGCCGAGCAAATCAAACTTAATATTTCAAGCTTAGGTGGAGTTTTGCGTGAATATATCGAAGCGAGGGAAGAATAGGGCATTCCCGCTTCTTCCGCAAGTTCGTATTTAGTCCAGTTTTTATTCAACCGCAATTCTTCTATTTTACGTATAACGTCAACCATAATAATATTTTACATCGTAATTGCATAATAGTTATTGCGTAAATAAGTTAACAATATAACGTAAATACGATATATTGATAATGTAAATAAACTCAGGGCAAAATTATGAAAGATTATACAGATAAAAGCTATATGGCAAAATTATTGAAAATTATTTCGAATTTTTTCTATTTAAGCGCTTTTTTTGTTTTGATAACGGCTTTATGTTTTGCTTGTTTTTCTTCTGTTTTAAGTAGTTTATCGCGAGAAGATTTTTTGATTTATTTTTACAATGATACAGGATATTATAAATATGCCTACAATAATTACTACTATCGTTTTGCGGCATTGGTGTTGTCGGGATGCGCATTATTGATTATTGGATTTGTTCTGAAAATTGTAAGGCTATGTAAATACGGTAAAGGCTAAAACACTTCCCGCCCGCGGCACGCCGCGGGCGGGACTTTTCAATTGTTTGTTATTGCATATCTATTCCGTCTTGGACGCGGAAATTATTTTTTCCGCAAGCTGTGGCGGAACTTCTTCATATCTTAAAAGTTCGGACGTAAACCTGCCCTGTCCGCGGGTAAGCCCCCTAAGGTCTGTCGCGTATTTGGCTATTTCCGAAAGCGGTACTTCGGCGATAACCGTCGTTATATCGCCGTCGGTACGGCTGTCCGAAATTCTGCCCCTGCGCTTTGATATATCGCCCATAACACCGCCGAGATATTCTCCGTTTACGGCGACTTTAAGCTTCATAACGGGTTCCAAAAGCACGGGGTCGGCGTTCTTCATTCCCTCCTTAAACGCCAGCGCGGCGGCGGCTTTAAACGCCATTTCGGAAGAGTCCACGTCGTGGTAACTTCCGTCGTAAAGCACGGCTTTTACGCCGGTCACGGGATAGCCCGCAAGCACGCCCTTTGCCATACATTCTTTAAGTCCCTTTTCGACTGCGGGTATATACTGTTTGGGGACTGCTCCGCCGACTACTTCGTCGCCGAATTCGAAGGGGCTTTCGCACGGTTCGAAGCGGACTTTGCAGTGACCGTACTGTCCGTGTCCGCCGGACTGTTTTTTGTGTTTGCCTTCCGCGGAGGCAATCTTTTTAATAGTTTCGCGGTAAGGTATGCGCGGTTCGGCAAGCTTAACGTCTATGCCGCCACGCGCTTTAAGTTTTTTTGCAAGCACTTCAAGGTGAATTTCGCCCTGTCCGCTGAGTATAAGTTCGCCCGTGTCGGCTGATTTGTCTATCGAGAAGGTATAATCTTCTTCAAGCATTTTGGAAAAGCCCGCAAACATTTTATCTTCTTCGCCCTTGTTTGCCGACTTGACCGCAAGCGAAAGGCAGGGGCGGGGGAAGCGTATGGGGTCGAAAATTATTTTCGTGCCGACCGCGCAGAGTGTGTTGCCTGTATCGGTTGCAGTCAGTTTGTTTACCGCGCCTATGTCGCCCGCGGTCAGTTCGTTTACAAGCTCTGCCTTCTTGCCCCTTAAAACGAAAATCTGGCCTATGCGCTCTTCAACGCCGCTGTTGGGGTTATAAACCGTCATTCCGGATTTAAGCCGTCCGCGGAAGATTTTTATGTAATTCAGTTTGCCTGTATAGGGGTCGTAAACCGTCTTGAACACCTGCGCCGCAAACGGGCCGTCTTCTTCGCATTCGACGTTGGTTATTTCGTCTGCGTCAAGGTCTGTGGCAAGCGAATTTTTTCTTTCGTTTGCGGTGGGCATATATCTTACTATTTCGTCCAAAAGATTTATAACGCCCCTGTTCTGCAAAGCGCTGCCGGCCATTACGGGGAAAATGCTTCCCGTGGCTATGCCCTTGCGTATGCCGTGGACTACGTCGTCTTTGGAAAGTTTTCCTTCGTCGAAATATTTGTCAAGCAAAAGCTCGTCGTTTTCGGCGGCGGCTTCGGTAAGGCTTGCCTGCATTTCTTCCATCTGAGCTTTAAGATTTTCGGGAATGGCCACTTCCTGCGGGCCCTGCGTAGAAAACTTATAACACCGTTCCTGTATGGCGTTAAGATAACCCGTCATTTTGCCGTCGGTCATAACGGGAAGCTGTATGGGCGCAAGCTTGCCCGAGTATTTTTCTTCGAGGGCGCGCAGGGTGCCCGCATAGTCGGCGTTGGCTTTATCCATACCGTTGATAAATATAATAAGCGGTTTGCCGAGTTTAAGGCAGTATTCGACAACGCTTTCGGCGCCTATCGGCAAAACGCCGTTTGCGCCTATTACGAGAATTGCCGCCCCGCACGCCGCAAGTCCTTCGTGCCGTTCCCCTTCGAAGTCGTAAAAGCCCGGCAGGTCAAGCACGTTAATTTTTACGCCCTTCCAGAACAGATACGCCGCCGAAAGGTTGACAGAAAGCTTTTTGGCTTTTTCCAGCTCGTCAAAGTCGGTGACGGTCGTGCCGTCCTCGATTTTGCCCATTCTGTCAATCATACCGCCGTTGAACAGCATAGCTTCGCAAAGGGTGGTTTTGCCTTCCCCGCTGTGTCCTATGACGGCGATGTTTCTTATTTCCTTAGCCGTGATATTCATTTTTAAGTCCCCTTATCCCGCAACCGCGGTTATTTATATCATTATACTATAACAATACAGTCATTTCAATAGGTAAAATAAAAATTCCGCCCCATAATATGAAAAATTTTTGTAAATTATGCCAAAAATTTGCGTCAATTCGTTTGACATAAAGTTGACAATGCCTTATAATAGTTGAGCGTGTCATAAAATAAGAAGTGCGCGTGTATAGGGACGAAGCGTAAAGTTACTGCAAAAATGCGTTCGGCTGACGCAACAGATAATTTATGCCGACAAATGTAGGGGCGCGACCCCTGCGACTAACCGCAGCCGGTTTTTTATGCCGAAAGCTGCGATACACACGGTTAAGTTGACACATTTGAAAAATGTTAGGATAAAAGGAGTTAACAAAAATGGCAGGACAGAAAATAAGAATCAAACTTGCGGCTTACGAACACGAACTCGTAGACCTTGCGGCTTCCCGCATAGTCGAAACAATGAAGAAGAGCGGCGCAAAGATATCGGGACCCATTCCCCTTCCCACCGAAAGAGAAGTGGTTACCATTCTCCGCTCCCCCCACAAATACAAGGACAGCCGCGAACAGTTCGAACAGAGAACGTATAAAAGAATAATCGACATCTATACCCCCAACGCAAAGCTTCTCGATACAGTGCAGCTTCCCGCGGGCGTAGACATCAAGATTAAGCTTTAAAAGACAACGCGATACTCTACGGAGCGCAGTCGACGTTATATACAATAATATATATACGGCGGAACGGCGCAACGCGGTATCTGAAAATAGACTGCAAAAAGAAAAACTTTTTAAAATGATTACGGTGCAGAGAGGGTTTTCTCTCCGCAGGCTCCGCCGCCACGGCGGGCGGGCAGCCGCAATTATGTAAAGAGCTTTTAAGATTGCGGGCAGGGGACGGCGTTCCCCGTAATCACGGCAAATCGCGGCAACTTTTTGCGGGGTTTGCGTGAGAGAAAAAATATTTTGGAGGAACTTTATCAATGAATAAAGCAATCATCGGGCGTAAAGCTGGTATGACGCAGATATTTACGCCGGAAGGGAAAGTAATTCCCGTAACCGTAATCGAGGCAGGTCCCTGCCACGTGGTGCAAATCAAAACTGTTGAAAAGGACGGCTATGCCGCGCTTAAACTCGGTTTTGACGAAGCGAAGGAAAAGGCGCTTACCAAGCCCGAACTCGGACAGTTCAAAAAAGCGGGCGTAAAACCCTGCAAGGTTTTGAAGGAATTCCGTCTTGCCGACCTTTCTTCTTATGAAGTAGGCAAAGAAATCAAAGCCGACGTGTTTGCGGCGGGCGACAAGGTCGACGTACACGGCGTTACCAAAGGTCACGGCTACACGGGCGTTATCAAGAGATGGAACCAGCACAGACTTAAAGAAACCCACGGCGTAGGCCCCGTACACAGAGAACCCGGTTCAATGGGCGCGAACAGTACCCCGTCGAGAGTTTTCAAAAACAAACATCTCGCAGGACAGTACGGCGTTGAAAACGTAACAGTCCAGAACCTTGAAATTGTCAGAGTGGACGTTGAAAGAAACTGTTTGCTTGTCAAAGGCTCTGTTCCCGGAGCGAACGGCAGCGTCGTAACTATTAACGACACCGTTAAATAAGGAGAAGAAAGATGCCTAAATTAAAAGTTTACAATATGAGCGGCAAAGAAGCCGGCACAATAGATTTAAGCGAAAAGGTATTCGGGGCGGAATATAACGAACCGCTTATCCATCAGGCAGTCGTAACCCGTCTTGCCAACGAAAGACAGGGTACGAAGTCGACCCTCACCCGTACGGAAGTGCGCGGCGGCGGAAGAAAGCCTTGGAGACAGAAAGGTACGGGTAATGCCCGTCAGGGTTCAATAAGAGCTCCGCAGTGGATAAAGGGCGGCGTAGTATTCGCTCCCAAGAGCCGCGACTTTTCAAAGGATATGAACAAAAAGGCAAAGACGGCGGCGCTCATTTCGGCGCTTTCGAAGAAAGTTGCCGACGGCGAGCTTCTCGTTATAGACAAGCTTGAAGTCAAAGAAGGCAAGACCAAGGAAATGGCGGCGTTCCAAAAAGCGTTAAAGCTTGACAAAACGGCTGTTGTTGTTATGGACAACGACGACGTCAAAGTAATCCGCGCCGCAAGCAACCTTGAAAAGCTTTCCACGCTTCCCGTACAGCAGATTTCCACTTACGAAGTGGTTGCCAACGCCAAAGTGGTATTGACCAAGGCGGCGGTTGAAAAAATAGAGGAGGTCTACGGAGAATAATGGTAGCCGAAGATATTATAATCAAACCCCTCCTCACGGAAAAGGGTTACGACGGAATAGCCGATAAGAAATACACGTTCATCGTTGCTAAATCGGCAAACAAGACGCAGATAAAGCTTGCGGTTGAAAAACTTTTCGGGGTGGAAGTAGATTACGTAAATACGGTCAACTGCCACGGCAAGCTTAAAAGAATGGGCAGAAACCAAGGTTATACACCCGACTACAAGAAGGCAATCGTTCAGCTTAAAGCTGACTCGAAGGCGATTGAATACTTCAACTCGTTATCGTAAGGAGAAAGGAAATGGCAGTTAAAAGGTATAAACCCACCTCCCCCTCTCGCCGTTTTATGACGGTAAGCGCGTATGCGGAGCTTTCAGGCGACAAGCCCGAAAGAAGTTTGCTCCACGATAAGCGCAAGTCGGGCGGTAGAAACAATCAGGGCAAAATAACCGTACGTCACATCGGCGGCGGCAACAGAACAAAATACAGAATTATAGACTTCAAGCGCAACAAAGACGGCGTTCCCGCAACGGTCAAAAGCATCCAGTACGACCCCAACAGGTCTGCGCATATCGCGCTTCTTGCCTATGCGGACGGCGAAAAGAGATATATTCTCGCGCCCCTGGGTCTTAACGTCGGCGATAAAGTTCTTTCGGGAACGGGCGCGGACATAAAAGCGGGCAACTCGCTTGCGCTTTCCGACATTCCCGTGGGTACGGTGGTTCACGCAATCGAGCTTCAACCCGGACGCGGCGCGCAGATAGCGAGAGCGGCGGGCATCTCCGCACAGATTATGGCGAAAGAGGGCGCTTATGCAACCCTTAAAATGCCTTCCGGCGAAATGAGATTGGTTCCCGTCAAGTGCAAAGCGACTATCGGACAGGTAGGAAACGTAGAACACGAAATCATTCACCTCGGCAAAGCCGGCAAGACGAGATATCTCGGCATTAAACCGACAGTCAGAGGTTCGGTAATGAACCCTTGCGACCACCCTCACGGCGGCGGCGAAGGCAAGAGCCCTGTCGGACACGCAGGTCCTATGACGCCTTGGGGCAAGCCTGCGCTCGGCTATAAGACGAGAAAGAAGAAGAATCCCAGTTCGAAGTTCATTTTGAAAAGGATAAATTAAAGGAGGAATAAATAATGTCAAGAAGCGTTAAGAAAGGACCTTATGCCGAAGAAAGACTTATGGCAAGGATAGAGGCGATGAACGCTGCCGGCGAGAAGAAAGTAGTTAAGACTTGGTCGCGCGCGACAACGATATTCCCCCAGATGGTAGGACACACTATTGCGGTTTACGACGGAAGAAAGCACGTACCCGTATACGTAACCGAAGATATGGTAGGTTGCAAGCTCGGCGAGTTCGCTCCTACGAGAACGTTCAAGGGACACGCGGCTAAAACCGCCAAGAAGTAAGGAGTTACAGTTATGGCAAGCAATATGAATAAAAAACAGGAAAGAATTGCCGCAACAAAGGATAAGCGTCCTTACGCAACGGCGAAATATTTAAGACTTTCCCCCTATAAGGTAAGAACCGTTCTCGCGCTTATACGCGGCAAGTCGGTTGAAGAAGCCGAAGCGATTCTCACTTACTGCGACAAGGGCGGCAGCGAAGAAGTTAAAAAAGTTCTTCTTTCGGCGGCGGCAAACGCAGAACATAACAACGGAATGGACAGGGGCGACTTAATCGTCGCGGAAGCTTTCGCGGACGGCGGTCCCCACTTGAAGAGAATGCAGCCCGTTTCCAAGGGACGCGGCCACGCAATTTTGAAGAGAACGAGTCACGTTACCGTAATACTCGATGCGAAGAAGGTTTAAGGAGAAGAGATATGGGACAGAAAGTTAATCCTCACGGTTTGAGAGTCGGCGTAATTAAGCCCTGGGACGCCCAGTGGTATGCCGATAAGAAAACGTTCGGTGCAAACATTAAAGAAGATAACGATATCCGCACCTTCATCAAAAAGAAATATTACGACGCGGCAATCAGCAAAATTACCGTTATAAGAGCGGCAAACAAGGTCGAAATCGGCATTTATACTGGACGCCCCGGCGTTCTTATCGGTAAAGCCGGTTCCGAAATAGAAGTTATCAAGAAAGACCTTACCAAACTTACGAAAGGTAAGGCGGTCATCATAAACGTCAGAAAGGTCGAAAAAATCGACCAGGACGCACAGCTTGTTGCGGAAGCGGTTGCTTCCCAGCTTGAAAAGCGCGTATCTTACAGAAGGGCTGTAAAACAGCAGATTGCCAAAGTTGCCAAAACGGGAACCAAAGGCGTTAAAATTACCGTAAGCGGCAGGCTTGACGGCAGGGAAATCGCGGGCAGCGAAAGCTATCACGACGGTTCCATTCCCCTTCAAACTATACGTGCGGACATAGATTACGGCTTTGCGGAAGCCCACACCACTTTCGGCGTGCTGGGCATCAAGTGCTGGATTTATAAGGGCGAAGTCCTTACCGGTTCGAAAAAGCTGTCAATCGCGGACGGAGGCGAAGAATAATATGTTAATTCCCAAGAGAGTTAAAAGAAGAAAGCAGCACCGCGGAAATTTAAAGGGCAGGGCGCAGAAGGGCAACAAAATCGCATACGGCGAGTACGGACTCGTTGCCGAAGAAGCCGGCAGAATTACTTCCCGCCAGATAGAAGCGGCGCGTATCGCGATGACCCGTTTCATTAAGCGCGGCGGTAAAGTTTGGATAGATATATTCCCCCACAAGCCCATTACAAGGCACCCCGCCGAATCGCGTATGGGTTCGGGCAAGGGCTCGGTAGAATACTGGGTAGCAGTCGTTAAACCCGACAGAGTAATGTTTGAAATGGCGGGCGTACCCGAAGATATTGCAAGGGAAGCAATGCGCCTTGCAAGTCATAAACTTCCCATCAAGTGCAAGTTTATAAAGAAAGAAGTTGAAGGCGGTGAAGCTAATGAAGGCTAAGGAAATAGTAAATTTAAGCGACGAAGAACTCGACAAAAAGCTTAAAGAGCTTAAAAGCGAGCTTTTCAATCTCCGCTTCCGCCACGCAAGCGGTCAGCTTGAAAATCCCCTGTCGATAAACCTTGTAAAAAAGGATATCGCGCGCGTGAACACGGTTATCCGTGCAAGGCAGTTAAAGGCGTAAGGAGGCATGCAGATGGAAGAAAGAAATCTTCGTAAAGAAAGAGTGGGCATAGTGGTGTCGGACAAGATGGATAAGACGGTTGTCGTTGCAGTCAGGGAAAACCGTAAACACCCCCTCTATAAAAAGACGATTACAAGAACCACCCGCTTCAAGGCGCACGACGAAAACAACGAGTGCGGCGAAGGCGACAGAGTCAAGATAGTCGAAACGCGCAAACTGTCGAAAGACAAGAACTGGCGCGTTGCCGAAATCATTGAAAAGGCAAAATAATTTTTCCGCAAAACTTTGCGGTTAAAGCGCCGACGGCTTTAAGCCTGCGGCAATTAACGCAAATAAACAGGAAAGTATGATTGCGTGTCCTGCGCGCAACGGAGAGCGGGATACTCCCCTCGCTTATGTGGGCGCGGCGCAATCCTCTGCAAAAAAATAAGTTGTAAGTTCAAAAAACAGGAGAATTTTTATGATACAACCTCAGACAAGGCTCAAAGCCGCGGACAACAGCGGCGCCAAAGAGCTTATGTGTATAAAGGTGCTCGGCGGGTCGTTCAGAAGAACCGCGAACATCGGCGACGTTATCGTTTGCTCCGTAAAGTCGGCTAACCCCGGCGGCGCCGTAAAGAAAGGCGAAGTGGTAAAAGCGGTAATAGTTCGCACAACTAAAGGCATCAGACGCGACGACGGCACGTACATCAAATTCGACGATAACGCGTGCGTCATAATCGGAAATAACCAGGAACCGCGCGGAACGCGTATCTTCGGACCGATTGCAAGAGAATTGAGAGAAAAGAACTATATGAAGATAATCTCTCTCGCACCCGAAGTGCTTTAATTAAGGAGAACGGCTATGAACGTAAAATTGAATGATAATGTTTTGGTTATCACCGGTAAGTATGCGGGCAAGCAGGGCAAGATAATTGCGACTTCTCCCAAGCACGGTACGGTAACGGTTGAAGGCGTAAACGTACACAAAAAAGCCAAGAAAGCGAGAAAGGCAAACGAAGTATCCAAAATAGTGGATATTGAAGGACCCATCGACGTGTCCAACGTAATGCTTGTTTGTCCTTCGTGCGCCAAGGCTGTACGTGTAAAGTACAATATCGAAGGCAAAATCAAGCACAGAGTGTGCGCCAAATGCGGTGCGGTTGTCGACAAGGCTTACGCAGGTAAGACAAGCAAGACCGCGAAGAAGGAAGAAGCTCCCAAAAAGCGCGTAAGAAAACGTGCGAAGAAGGAAGAGACCGAAGCTCCCGCAGGCGGAGATAAGGCAGAGTAAGGAGGGGCAATATGGCTAAGAAAGAATACAAATCGAGAGTAGTTGAAAATTACGAAAAAGAAGTTGTCCCCGCGCTTACAAAAAAATTCGGTTACAAAAACCCGATGCAGGTACCCAAACTTGTAAAGATAGTAATAAGCTCGGGTTTAGGCGACATAAAGGACAATGCAAAGTCAATTCAGACGGCGCAGAACGAAATAAAGCAGATTACGGGACAGCAGCCCGTTCTGTGCAAGGCTAAAAAGTCGGTTGCAAACTTCAAACTGCGCGAAGGAATGACCATAGGCATTAAAGTAACGCTCCGCGGCAAAATGATGTACGATTTTTATGACAGGTTCGTATCTATCGCGCTTCCCAGGGTCCGCGACTTCCGCGGCGTCCCCGCCGACAGCTTTGACGGCAAGGGTAACTACTGTATGGGCGTTAAGGAACAGCTTATCTTCCCCGAAATCCAGTACGACCAGGTAGAGAAGATAAGAGGTATGGATATCTGCTTCGTTACTACCGCAAAGACGGATGAAGAAGCCAGAGAGCTTTTAAGGGCGATGGGTATGCCCTTCAAGAAGTAAGGAGAAAGATTTATGGCAAAGAAAGCAATGATAAACAAGCAGCAAAAGCCTGCAAAATACTCCACGAGAGCATATACGAGATGTTCTATATGCGGAAGACCCCACGCGGTTCTCAGAAAGTACGGAGTTTGCCGTATCTGTTTCAGAAACCTTGCTTACAAGGGACAAATTCCCGGCGTCAAGAAATCGAGTTGGTAAGAGAGAGGTAATTAATAATGACAGATCCCATAGCAGATATGCTCACACGCATCAGGAATGCGATAATGGTTAACAAAGACACGGTTGAGGTTCCCTCTTCCAATATGAAGAAAGCCATCGCCGACATTATGCTTAAAGAAGGTTTTATCTCCGACGTTAAGCTTGTCGAAGACGGATACAACGGCAAACTTCTTATAACGCTTAAATATACGGGCAAAAGACGTTCGGTAATAAACGGACTTCAAAGGGTATCCAAACCCGGACTTCGTTCCTACGCGGGCGTTGACAATATGCCCAAGGTATTGGACGGTTTGGGAATAGCTTTACTTTCAACCAACAAAGGTATAATGACGGATAAGCAGGCAAAGGCCGCAAACGTAGGCGGCGAAGTGCTTTGCTACATCTGGTAAGGAGGTAATTTAAGTATGTCAAGAATAGGTAAATTACCCGTTGCAATTCCCGCAGGCGTCACCGTTACGTTCGAAAACGGACTTCTGACCGTTAAGGGCGCAAAGGGAACGTTAACCCAGCAGATAACGGGCGATATTGACGTCAAGGTCGAAGGCGCGGAAGCGCACGTCTTAAAGACGGGCAATGGCGCAGACGCAAAACACGGACTGTACCGCGCGCTTCTCCACAATATGGTAGTAGGCGTTACGGAAGGCTATAAAAAGTCGCTTAAAGTAAACGGCGTCGGCTGGAAAGTTGCAAAACAGGGCAACAAAGTAGTGCTTAACGTAGGGTTTTCGCATCCCGTTGATTTTGCCGAACCCGCGGGCGTAAAGCTTGAATGCCCCGGTCCCAACGAAATAGTTGTGTCGGGTATCGATAAAACGCTTGTCGGACAGGTTGCGGCAAATATCCGTAAAATAAGAGTTCCCGAACCTTACCACGGTTACGGCATAGCTTACAGCGACGAAGTAATCGAACGTAAGGAAGGCAAGACGGGAGGCAAGGGCAAGAAGTAATTTTTGCGTTGCGGAAATTGCTTGACTCCCATAGGAGAATTATTATGATTAAGAAAATAGATAAAAACACGGAAAGACAACGCCGCCACGCAAGAGTAAGGAAAAAGATTTCCGGAACAGCGGAAACTCCCCGTCTTAACGTTTACAGAAGCCTTAATCACATTTACGTACAGCTTATCGACGACGTAAAGGGCGTAACGCTCTGCTCGGCTTCGACTATGGAAAAGGACGTAAAGGCTGAAATCAAGGATATGACCAAGACGGAAGCTGCAAAAGCAGTCGGCAAAAGAGCCGCTGAAAAGGCGCTTGCAAACGGCATAAAGGAAGTCGTATTCGACAGAGGCGGTTACCTTTATACGGGTCGCGTACAGGCGGTAGCGGACGGCGCAAGAGAAGCCGGACTCAATTTCTAAGGAGTTTATAATGGAAGAAAGAAAAGAAAGACCTGCAAGAAGAGATAACAGAAGAAGGCAGGAGGACGACGGCTTAATCAAAAAGCTTATTCAGGTAAACAGAGTTACCAAGACCGTAAAGGGCGGCAGAAATATGAGATTCGCCGCGCTTGTCGTAGTAGGCGACGGCAACGGCAGCGTAGGTTACGGAATGGGCAAAAGCAAGGAAGTTCCCGAAGCTATCGAAAAGGCTACTGCGCAGGCAAAGAAAAGTATGCGTAAGGTAAGCCTTAAAGGCACTTCTATTCCTCATACCGTAACGGGTATATTCGGCAGAGGTTCGGTTCTTATGATGCCTGCTTCCGAAGGTACCGGCGTTATTGCGGGCGGTCCAGTACGTGCGGTAATGGAAGCCGCGGGCGTCAAGGACGTAAGAACCAAGTCGCACGGCACTTCCAACCCCATCAACTGCGTTAAAGCGGCGGTATACGGCTTGTATGAACTTATGTCGCCCGAAGACGTGGCACAGGCTCGCGGAATAAGCGTGGAAGAATTAACGGTATAACGGAGGGCGGTATGATAAAGGTAACGTTAGTAAAAAGCGCGTCCAACGAAACAAAGACGGTCAAGGCTACCGTCGAGGCGTTGGGACTTAAAAAAATAGGCAGCACCAAGACCTTTGAAGAAACCCCCGCAGTTATGGGACAGATTAAGAAGGTAGGTTATCTTCTTAAAACCGAAAAGGCAGGAGAATAATTTATGAGAATAGATACATTATCGCCCGCAGAGGGTTCGACCACCCGCGTAAAGAGGCTTGGAAGAGGTATCGGTTCCGGTCACGGCAAGACATCTTGTAAAGGTCACAAGGGTCAGTGGGCGCGTTCGGGCGGCGGCGTACGTCCCGGCTTCGAAGGCGGTCAGATGCCCCTTGCAAGACGTATCCCCAAACGCGGATTTCACAATAAATGGGCAACCCATTATACAATAATCAATTTAAGCCAGCTTGAAAAAATAGCGGCGGGTACCGTAGTGGATTTCGATTACGTAGCCGCAAACAACCTTGCAAAGGAAGTTAAAAATTCTGCAGGTCTTAAAGTACTCGGTACGGGCGAAATCAAAGTCGCCCTCACCGTTAAAGCCGTTAAATTCTCGGAAAGCGCAAAGGCGGCAATCGAAAAAGCCGGCGGCACCTGCGAAGTTGCAGAATAATTTCCGTATGCGCCGAGTTGGGCGCATTGCACGGCTTAATACCTTAAACAAAGAGGTTCAAAATGTTTGAAACAATAAAAAACTGTTTTAAGGTCAAGGAAATAAGAAAGAAGATATGGATAACTTTGCTTCTTCTGCTTATTTTCAGGCTCGGGTGTTATATCCCCGTACCCGGAATAACCGTATCGACTTTCAGCGATTTTATAACAAACGGCAACTATTCCTTCCTTGAAATACTTTCCGACATCACGGGCGGTTCGCTTGCAAATGCAACGCTGTTCGCGCTCGGTATAAGCCCCTACATCAACGCTTCGATTATCGTTCAGCTTCTTACTGTGGGTATTCCCGCTTTGGAACGTCTTTCCAAACAGGGTGAAGACGGCAGAAAGAAGATTGCACAGATAACCCGTTACGTAACCATCGCGCTTGCGGTGGCGCAGGCTATCGGTATTGTCGTTAACTTCGGTATCCAGAGCGATTCCATCAAGGTTGCGCTTTTCGGACACTTCGAAGGCAGCGGTATTTCGAAGACAGCGGCGTTGTGGATGGCGGGCATATTCCTTACCGTAGTTTACACTGCGGGCGCAATGCTCGTTATGTGGCTTGGTGAAAGAATTACGGAATACGGCGTATCCAACGGTATATCGCTTATCATCTTTATCGGTATACTTTCGACGGCGGGACTTACCATAGTCGGCAAGTTCGGTCAGGTATTCGGTCTGGGAACATCGGACGGCGCGCATCCCGAAGTTCTGTGGGAGCTTCTGGGCTTTGCAATTCTTACGATACTCGAATTTGCGGCGATTGTCGCGGTCGACCTATCCGAAAGAAGAATACCCGTCCAATATGCAAAACAGGTTAAGGGCAGAAGAATGTACGGCGGTCAGTCGTCGGTCATTCCCATAAGAATAGCGGGTTCGGGCGTTATGCCTTTAATCTTCGCGTTCGCGCTCATCTCCTTCCCCCAGATGATAATCAGCCTTTTCTGGCCCAATTCGACTGCGGCAACGGGAATTACCAACTGGTTCTCCGGTTCGTCACCCTACTGGTACGGTCAGCTTATCTATATGGTAACGCTTTGCTTGCTCATCTTTGCGTTTGCATTCTTCTATCAGTCGATGCAGTTCAATCCCGAAGACGTGTCAAAGACAATTCAGCAGAACGGCGGCTTCATACAGGGTATCAGACCCGGCAGACCTACGGCGGACTATCTTAAAAAGATTTCCAACAGAATTACTCTGTTCGGCGCAATATATCTGTCGTTAGTCGCGTTCATACCTTCGATTCTTTCGATGGTAGTCACAAGTCTTAATCTCGGTACGGATACCGCGCTTCTGTCGGTATTCTCCACGACGGGTATCTTAATCGTCGTATCTGTTGCGCTTGAACTTGACAAACAGCTTGAATCGCAGCTTATGATGAAGAACTATAAGGGCTTCCTTAAATAATAAAAATCGTGAGGAACAGTATGAAGATTATTCTTCTCGGCGCACCCGGCGCCGGCAAGGGAACGCAGGCAACGAGAATATCGGAAAAGTACGGAATTACCCATATTTCCACGGGCGATATTTTCAGGGCAAACATAAAACAGGGCACCGAAATCGGTAAGCTTGCAAAGTCGTACATCGACGCGGGCAAACTCGTTCCCGATTCGGTAACTTGCGAAATAGTCAAAAACAGACTTGCGGAAGACGACGTCAAAGACGGTTATCTTCTCGACGGATTTCCCCGCAGTCTTTATCAGGCGGAAGAACTTTCAAAGTTCGCGGATATAGATCTTTGCCTTAACTTCGAAGTCGACACCGACCTTTTAATGGACAGAATATGCGGAAGACGCGTATGCTCCTGCGGTGAAAGCTATCACATATCCACGCTCAACGGCGCGACGACTTGCGCGAAGTGCGGAAAACAGCTTTACAGGCGCGACGACGACAACCCCGAAACGGTAAAAGCAAGACTTGATACGTACAACGTTATGACGGCTCCGCTTATCGCTTATTACTCGGCTCAGAACAAGCTGGCTTCCGTAAAATGCGGAAACGGCACGCCCGAGGAAGTGTTTAAGGCTGTCTGCGAAATTCTGGACAAATACGGCAAATGATAACGGTAAAAAGCGGCGAAGAAATCGCGCTTATGCGCGAAAGCTGCCGCATAGTAAAGGAAACGCTCGACTTCGTGGGAAAGAATATCCGTGCGGGTATGACGACAAAACAGGTTGACGAACTCGTTTACAGGTACATCACTTCCTGCGGGGCGTATCCTTCCGAACTCGGTTACGAAGGTTATCCCGCAAGCTCGTGCGTGTCGGTCAACGAAGTGGTTGTCCACGGCATTCCGTCGGACAGAATACTTTCTGACGGCGACATAGTCAGCGTGGATATAACCGCCGAAAAGAACGGCTTCCACGGCGACGCTTGCAGAACTTTTCTCATAGGCGACGTCAGCGAAGAGAAAAAGCGGCTTGTAAGAGTGACCGAGGAATGTTTTTTCAAAGCTATTGAAGGTTTACGGGCGGGCACCCCGCTGTACGATATAGGTTATAAAGTGCAGACGCACGCCGAAGCTAACGGTTACGGTGTTGTGCGCGCGCTTACGGGTCACGGAATAGGCAGGCAAATGCACGAAGACCCTTCTGTTCCCAACTATGGCAGAAAGGGTACGGGTATGCGGCTTAAAGCCGGTATGACTATCTGTATAGAACCTATGATAACCGCCGGAACCTTTAAAGTAAATTTTGACAGAGCGGACGGTTGGACGGTAACGACCGCGGACGGAAAGCCTGCGGCGCATTACGAAAACACCGTGCTTATTAAAGAAGACGGAGTGGAGATTTTAACTCTATGAAAGTCAAACAGCCCGAAATCGGCGGAATATGCCAAAGCCTTCAAGGCAGGGATAAGGGCAGGTACTATATTATCAGAATAGCGTACCCCGACGGCGCAATAGGCGTTGTTGACGGCAACTTCAAAAAGCTTGCTTCGCCCAAACGCAAAAATTTAAAACACGTCAGACTCTTACCCGATAAGGCTGAAATTATTTCCGCAAAGTTCTCAGACGGAAGGCAGGTATTCGACTCGGAAGTGTATTCGGCGCTTCGCCCCTACAACGACCCGATGTTAAAAACCTCTTCCGACGTAAAAGAAAATATTTCCGATATCGCCGGAGAACGGCAAGGTTGAATTAATAATGTCTAAAAACGATGTAATCGAAGCCGAGGGCAAGGTAATAGAATGCCTTCCCAACGCAAATTTTAAAGTTAAACTGTCCAACGGTTACGTAATAACCGCGTATATTTCGGGTAAGCTCCGTCTGAACTATATCCGTATTATCGAGGGCGACAACGTCAAGTTAGAAATGAGTCCTTACGATTTGACTAAGGGCAGGATAGTTTGGCGAAGCAAAAATTAATAAAAGACGGCGCGTCCGTTCTTGCACGAAAAAACTAATTTTAAAGAGGAAATGTTATGAAAGTCAGACCTTCTGTAAAGCCTATGTGCGATAAATGCAAAGTAATCAAAAGAAACGGCAAAGTAATGGTTATATGCTCTAAAAACAAGAGCCACAAACAGCGTCAAGGCTAAAACGTTTGCGTGTTCCGGCAGTTATTTTCGGTCGGATACGCTTTATCGTTTCGGCTTTAACGGCGTACGGCAGGTAAATTTTCCGCCGCGCGTTGTTTTGCACTAATTACAAATAAAATTCCGTACGTTCTTTAAAGCTCATTCCAAATTCCGGCATTGAAGTCCGTACAGGTTGACATACAAAATACACACTTAAAAATATAACGGAGGAATTAAATCGTATGGCACGTATTGCCGGTGTAGATTTACCCAGAGAAAAAAGGATAGAAATAGGTCTTACCTATATCTACGGTATCGGTTTAAAAACGTCGCAGAAAATTCTTGCCGCAACGGGCATTGACCCCGATACGCGCGTCAAGGACCTCGACGAACAGACGGTATCAAAACTCAGAGAATATATCGACCATAATTACAGGGTCGAAGGCGAACTTCGCAGCGAAGTTTCGCTTAACATCAAAAGACTTATGGAAATAGGATGCTATCGCGGCATCCGTCACAGAAAGGGTCTGCCCGTACGCGGACAGTCCACAAAGACCAACGCGAGGACGAGAAAAGGTCCCCGCCGCACGGTTGCAAAGAAGAAGGGAGCGAAGTAAGGAGGTAAGGTATGGCATCGACTAACAATAAAAAGCAAACCGTTACGAGAAAACGCAGAGAGCTTAAAAAGGTTGACAGAGGTCAGGTACACATCCAGTCGACTTTCAATAACACGCTTGTAACCGTAACCGACGCGCAGGGCAATGTAATATCCTGGTCCAGCGCAGGCAGCCTTAACTTCAAAGGTTCGAGAAAGGGTACTCCGTTCGCCGCACAGATGGCTACCGAAACGGCAATCAAAGCCGCAAAGGAACACGGACTGCGTTCGGTAGAAGTATTCGTAAAGGGCCCCGGCGCGGGCAGGGAATCGGCAATAAGGGCAATAGGCGCGTGCGACGTGGAAATTACCGCAATTTCCGACGTGTCGCCCATTCCCCACAACGGTTGCAGACCGCCTAAGCGTCGCAGAGTATAATCGGAGGTAGAAATTAGATATGGCAACTTACAGAGAAGCTAAATGCCGTCTTTGCAGAAGAGAAGGCGGAAAGCTGTTTTTAAAGGGCGATAAATGTTACACGGGCAAGTGTCCGTTCGAAAAGAGACCCACTCCTCCCGGAGCGCACGGCGCCGGCAGAAAGAAGGTGTCCGAATACGGTCAGCAGCTCCGCGAAAAGCAGAAGGTTAAGCGTATTTACGGCGTTCAGGAAGGACAGTTCCGCGCGTACTACGAAAAAGCCGACAGAATGAAGGGCATAACCGGTGAAAATATGCTTTCGCTTCTGGAACGCAGACTTGACAACGTAATTTTCCGTATGGGAATAGGCGCAAGCCGCTCGCAGGCAAGACAGCTTGTCAACCACGGACATTTTCTTGTCAACGGCAAAAAGGTAAACATTCCTTCGTACATCGTAAGAGTAGGCGACGTAGTCACCGTTAAGGAAAACAAAACCTCGAATAAGTACTTTGAAGCGATTAAAGCTATGAAAGTAGGCGTAATGCCCAAATGGCTTGAATTTAACCCCGAAAAGTTGGAAGGTAAAATTTTATCGCTTCCTGCAAGAGATGATATCGACAGCCAGATTTCAGAACATATGATTGTCGAATTGTACTCCAAGTAATAATTTAAAATAGGAGGTAGCAATATGATCGAAATGGATATGCCCAAAATCGAAGTTGAGGAAAGCGAGGACCAGTCGTACGCGAAGGTCGTTGTAGAACCGCTTGAAAAGGGCTTCGGTCTTACAATAGGCAACTGCCTTAGAAGAATACTGCTTTCCGCACTCCCCGGAGCGGCGGCGCAGGGCATAAGATTTCTTGACGGCACGGTCAAACACGAATTTTCGGCAGTAGCGGGCGTTAAAGAGGACGTAACTGAAATTATTCTCAACTTAAAGACGCTTGCAATCAAGACGAAAATAACCGATAAAGACTATGTAAAAGTCGTTCATCTCTATAAAGTAGGTCCTTGCGAAGTTAAGGCAAGCGACATTTCCGAAGACGCGGAAATCGAAATAATCAACGGCGACCAGCATATCTGTACCGTAGACGAAGGCGGTAAAATCGATATGGAAATAACCATCGGGCGCGGCAGGGGCTACAAAGGCGCAGACCATACCCGCACCGAACTTATCGATTACATCCCCATAGATTCGATTTACACGCCTGTCAAAAAGGTCAATTACTCGGTTGAAAACACCCGCGTGGGACAGAATACCGACTACGACAAGCTTACGCTTGAAGTCTGGACGAACGGCGCGTTCAGCGCAAAAGAAATAGTATCTCTTGCGGCGAAGATAATGCAGGATCATATTTCTCTTTTCGTCGACCTTTCGGACACAATCAGGGATATGGACATTCTCGTCAAAAACGAAGACGACAAACAACAGAAGATACTCGCAATGGCTATCGAGGAAATGGATTTATCCGTTCGCTCGTACAACTGCTTGAAGCGGGCAAACATACACACCGTAGAAGATTTGACCAAAAAGACCGAAGACGAAATGCTTAAAGTGAGAAATCTCGGCAGAAAGTCTTTGGACGAAGTTATTTTGAAGCTTCAATCCTACGGATTATCACTTGCGAACAAGGAGGATTAATAAAATGCCCGGTAAATTAGGAAAAACGGCAGAGCAAAGAATGGCAATACTTCGCAATCAGGCTTCGGAATTACTTTGGTACGGCAAAATTACCACCACCGAAGCAAGGGCGAAAGCGCTTCAACCCTACGTTGAAAAAATTATAACCAAGGCTTGCAAGGTTTACGACGACAACATCGAAACCGAAGTAGTCAAGACCGATAAAAAAGGCAAGGAAATTAAAAGCAAATCCATAAAGGACAGCCCCAAAAAGCTTGCGGCGCGCCGTGCTATTATGGCGAAGCTCAGAGATTTGCAGGAAGTAAAGGGATTCAGCGAGAAGAAGTCCGATTTCAGAAAGAGAACGGCGGATATACAGCATCCCCTTATGGAAAAGCTTTTCAATGAAATTGCTCCCAAATACGCTCAGCGTGCGGAAGAACTCGGACAGGGCGGCGGTTATACCCGCATTTACCTGTTGGGAACACGTCGCGGCGATGCTGCCGAAGAAGCCGTAATAGAGCTTATTTAAAGCACCGTAAAAATCAAACAACCCCTGTCCCGTAATGCACGGTGCAGGGGTTTCGGTTTACGGCGAAATATATCGGCGGTACGTTTAGTTTGTTAATTCAATATAAAGAAGCAAGAATTTTTTAAATATTATTGACATATTTAAGTTATATGATATAATATAAATATAAAAATACTTAAAGGAGAGTTTATTATGGCAAAAAAGGGCGATTATTTTGGTCTTAGCTATATAGTCAGCGTTATCTTGGCTATTATCCCCGTAACTTCTTGGGTTCTCGGATGGCTTACAAGATTTTCGGAAGGCAAAATCGTAGCAGGTATCATCCGTCTTATATTCGGATGGAACATTATCTGGATTCTCGACATCATCTTTATGATTTTGCAGAAGCATATTCTTCGTCTGCTTAATATTTAACGGGAATAACAAACCCCCTTACGCAGTTTTGCGCAAGGGGGTTTTGTCTATCTCTGTAATTATCTGCGTCTGCGGATAATTTTTCTTCTGATAACAGGCTTTTTAGCTGTAACGCCGTCTTGCTGTTCTTCGTATGCATCGGCGAAAACCGTCTCTTCAACCGCGCGTTGAGCAACGGGATTGGGAACGGGCGCAACGTAAGGCGCAGGCTCGGCAACGGGATTGGGAACGGGCGCAACGTAGGGCGCAGGATCGGCAACGGGGTTGGGAACGGGCGCAACGTAGGGCGCAGGATCGGCAACGGGATTGGGAACGGGCGCAACGTAAGGCGCAGGCTCGGCAACGGGGTTGGGAACGGGCGCAACGTAAGGCGCAGGTTCGGAAACGGGGTTGGGAACGGGCGCAACGTAGGGCGCAGGTTCGGAAACGGGGTTGGGAACGGGTGCAACGTAAGGCGCAGGTTCGGCAACGGGATTGGGAACGGGTGCAACGTAAGGTGCGGGTTCGGGTTGCGGTTGAGCGGGTTCACTCGCCGCTTTATTGTTTTCAGACAGGTCGAGTATGTCATAAATTTCCCCTTCGAGAGTTTTAAACGCAAATGTTCCGCGTTCGTAAACTATATATCCGCGGGGGCTGTTTTCCTTGGGTAAAGATATCGAACCGGGGTTCAAACGGTAAATTCCGTCTTCTTCTGTTTTAAGCGGGACGTGGGTATGCCCCGTAACGTACACGTCGCCTGCATTGAGAGGAGGAATGCGTTTGTGTCCGTGGGCAAGGTAAATGTTGAGTCCGTCGGCGTAAATTACCGCGTAATCGTTGAGTATCGGGAAGGGAAGAACCATCTGGTCTACTTCGCTGTCGCAGTTGCCGCGTACGCATAAGATGTTGCGTTTTACCGCCGTAAGCATTTCCGCAACGTATTTCGGAGAATATTCTTCGGGCAGGGGATTTCTCGGTCCGTGATAGAGTATATCGCCTAAAATAACGAGTTTATCGGCGCCTTCTCTCAAAAAAGCTTCAAGCATCATCTGGCAGTATCGTGCCGAACCGTGTATATCGGAAGCAATAAAAATTTTCATATCTTCACCTTGATATATTACCCCGACAAACGTCGGGTTTTAATTGTATTATACTGCTATTATACCGCACTGCAAAGCGTTTGTCAATACTACATAAGCGGGGCAAACAGTTTTAAAATAAATCTGTAAATTCTGCGCCCTATTGACAGTTTGGGATAAGTCATCGGCGACGATAGACGCAGGCATTCGCGGAAGTCTTTTTCCGCCTGTTCGCACATTTCGCCCGTAAACGATACACCGCATTCGTAATTGAGTCGCATAGAGCGGTAGTCGAAGTTATAACTTCCAATAAACAGCCGTCCGTCGCAAATCATACTTTTCGCGTGCATAAATCCGGGGGTAAATTCGTAAAACTTAACGCCCTTTGCCGCAAGTGCGACGGAACTTTCCCTCGAAAGCTCGAACGCATATTTTTTGTCCGGAATATGGGGTATTATAATTCTGACGTCTACGCCCCGCATTGCGGCAAACGCCAGTGCGGAAGCCGTCTTGTCGCTCGTACAGAAGTAGGGCGTAAATATATGCACGCGCTGTCTGGCGGACGAAATAACCGCGACGTAAACGTCTTCGCAGAACCCTGCGCGATGGGGCGGGCTGTCGTAGTAAGGCAGACAGCGGTATTTACCGCCTTCGGGAACTTTCATTTTGTATCCGCCCTGCCAGACGGACAGGAACATACCTTCGAAAATTTGCGCCGCGGCGCCGTACAGCGCAACGCCGGTATCTTTCCAAAACCCGTAGGGGCTATCGATATTGGCGTATTCGTCGGCAATGTTAAATCCGCCCGTAAACGCGACCCTGCCGTCGGTTACGGCTATCTTTCTGTGGTCGCGGAAGTTGAGCCGAGAAAAACTAAGGGGACTTAGTTTGTGAAAAATTTTAACTTCCGCCCCGATGTCTTTAAGGCGTTTAATTTCGCGACGGCTTATTTTGAAAGCCGAACCTATCCCGTCTATTATGATTTTTATTTCCGCCCCGTTTTTCTTTGCGGCGCGCAAAGCTGACAAAAGCCGTGTAAACACCTGCCCGCGGCAGACTATAAAAAATTCAAGATAAACGCTTTTTTTCGCCTTTTCTATTTCCCTGAACATTACGTTGAAAAATTCTTCGCCGTTTTTAAAATAAATCGATCTGTCGTATCCCGCCCCGCAGGTTCCGCAGTAACCGTAAGCCGCGGCTTCTATACCGCCCTGCGGTTTTGCGTCCGTAAGGGTAAGCGTTCCGCATTCCCGCTTTCCGGCCTTTGCAAACGCGTAAATAATAGCGCCAGCCAAAGGCAGGGCGGTAACAAAAAGCGCAACGGCGCAGTTGTATTCCGGCGAATCGACCCTGCTTACGGCGCATATCACCGTTATAAGCGTAATAAGCCATACCGATACAAATACCGCCGCCGCCGGCAGAAAGGCGGGAATGTACAGGCATAAAAAAATAATTGCGACCGTTTCAGCCGCAATTAATAGAATATACAGAAAATTAAGTGAAAAGATAAATTTAGGAAAATTGCGCATAGGAAAGTATAATTCCGCGCGTCAGAAAATCATCTTCAAAACGGTCATTTTGCTCTTGTTCTGCGCCGTGTTTTCGCATTTCTGTTTAAGTATCGACACGGGATCGAACTGGCTTAAAATTTCTTTATCGAAGAAATTTACGTCTACCGCGCCGTGCAGAAGCATATTAATAACCGAATCGGTATAATTGGGTGCGCTTGTCACGCCGAACACGGTCAAATCTTTTTCAAGAATATCGCGCATTTCAACGGCGCTGTGCAGCGAAGAAAAACCGCTGAAAACCAACGTCTTCTTTCTTCCCACAAGGCGTGACGTAAGCGACACGGGCAGACGCGAACTCGCCGAATATACCGCCGCGTCGCACAAATCTCCGCTTGTAGCGTTAAGAACGTTGCTTACGACGTCGTCGTCGGCGGGATAGGCGTAGTATATTCCGCACTTTTTTATTTTTTCGAGATTGGACTCTACATTGTCAATAACGATAGGTATGACCTTATGGTATTGCAGAACCTGCGCTATGATATTGCCTAAATAGTCCGAACCTATTACGGCGACTCTCTGACCTGCGGACAGATTAAGTTTATCGTAAATATTTTCGGCAATTCCGACCATTTCTATGCAGAGCGCCTGCAAGTTGTCTACCGCGTCGGGCAGGGGCGCAACGTCGGTATATTCGCACACCGCGAAGTCGCGCATAAATCCGTCGTAGTCCTTGCCCGCAAGCTGAACGTTTTCGCATCTGTCGCGCTTACCGCTTTTGCAGTTGTAGCAGACGCCGCAGGATTTTGCGGATTTAAGAAATACTCTGTCGCCCTTTTTCACGCCGTAGCAGTTTTCGCCGGCTTCGGTTATCAGTCCGACGGCAAATCTGCCCAGCGTTTTGGGGTAGTCGGCTTCGACGTCGCCGTTAAACACCAGCGCATCGAAATTGGAAATGAGAAGATGCGTAATCTTAACCTTGACCTGAGTGGGGGTAATCTCCCGCGCTTCTGACGGTTCGTTTATAAGGTTGCGTACGCTTTTAAGTACCCAGTTATCCATACAAGACTTATTATACGCCTTAAAGCAAATTTTGGCAACTAAAAACGCGTTAAATTTATTTCGCCGTTAAGCCGTCAAAGATCTGCACCGCAGGCGGTTATGCGGAAAGTCTGTCCGTTTGAAAATTTCATCTGCAAAGCAGAACCCTCCATATGTACGTCGGCAATGAAGTATTCTTTCAAAAGCGGTTCAATTTCCTGCAACAGCTCTATTGCGTTTATTTTTTCTTCCTTGTTTTCTTGTTCCGTACGTTTGTCTACGGTGTTTGTCATAATCGGTAACTCCTTGAATTTATCACTTGCGCTTGTGTATATATATTGTAACATATTTCGACGGTATCTGACAAGTTTTGCCCGTCGGCTAATGTGCGCTTTATTTGTAGAAAAAAGACTTTGTTTGTAAAATTTTGTCGAATTACAGTGATCTGTCCGCCAGCCGCCGTTTTTTTATTGAAGCGTATGATATGCGAAAGTTTAAAAAATTTATAATGTGTTGATAAAAATAATTGACTTAGCAATTTGTTTTGTATATAATTAGTAGGTATTTAAGAATTTAAGCGAGGTGAAACTATGAAGCCCGAAATACATCCCGGATACCACGAAGTTACGGTTGTATGCGCTTGCGGAGCTACGTTTAAGACCGGAACCACAAAAAACGTTGAAACATTAAAGGTGGACATCTGCAATAAATGCCATCCTTTCTTTACCGGTAAACAGAAGCTTGTTGATACAGGCGGCCGTGTAGACAAGTTCAAGAAAAGATATAACATCTGACAATGTGGCTCCAACAATAAGTTGGAGCTATGTTTTTTAACTGTTTTTAACAAAACCAAATTTTATTGCATATTTTCGGAAAGAGTTGAATATGGCGGAAAAAGAGAAAAAAAGTAAAAAGAAATGTACCTACATCGGCGGTCAGGCTGTGCTTGAAGGCGTAATGATGATGGGTAAAACGGCTATGGCGACCGCCGTGCGCGACCCCGACGGCGAAATTCAGGTGGAAGCCAAACGCCTTAAACGCGGAAAACATCTTTCAAGGGCGTGCAAAATACCCTTCGTACGCGGTATAATCAACCTTGTGCTGTCTTTGGTGCGCGGCACTAAAATACTTATGCGTTCCGCCGCGGTGTACGGCGATTCGGAAGAAGAAGCGGGCAGAATACAGAAATGGCTTGCCGAAAAGTTTAAGGTAAACCTTATGGACGTAATCGCCGTAATATCGGCGTGTTTGGGCGTAATTATCGCAATAGGCATTTTTGTCTTTTTGCCGCGGTTTGTCGTAGGGCTTATTCCCCGCATAGGCGAAGACCATTGGGCGTATTACGTGCTTTTGGGCGTCTTTAAGCTTATTATATTTATTGCGTATCTTGCGCTGGTGCTTTTGCTTAAAGATATACGCAGGCTGTATATGTACCACGGGGCGGAGCATAAGACGATAAACGCTTACGAATACGGTGTAGAGCTTACGCCCGAAAAGGTTGCGGAATGTTCGCGCCTGCACGACAGATGCGGCACGTCCTTTCTGTTTATAGTACTGTTTATAAACATAGTCATAATTTCCGCGGCAAACTGGGCGGTATTTACTTACGTACCCGTAATCAAAGACGTCCAAAACGGGGTGTTGCGGTTTCTTATCAATATCGCGATAGAACTTGTTCTGCTTCCCATAATTGCAGGTTTTTCGTATGAGATTTTGAAGTTTTTGGCTAAGTTCGACAATAAATTCATAAATATTTTCAAAGCCCCCGGCAAACTTATCCAAAAAACGCTTACCACCCGCGAACCCGACCTTGCGATGATTGAGGTTGCGATAGCCGCTTTCAACAAGGTGCTTGAAATGGACGCAGACCCCGCGGTTGCCGAAACGGAATTCGTGACAAGCGGAATACTTTCCAAAATGCTTTCGGCGCTTAAAGAAAAATTCAGAAAGAACGGTATAGACGAAAGCGACGCGGAATGGATATATTCCATAGTACTCGGAATAAAGAGAAGCGAACTTTCCTCCGAACGTATGATTGCGCCTTCCGAAAGTAAAAAAATAAAGGAAATCGCAGACAAGCGTTTGACCGGCAGACCGCTTTGGTATATAGTCGGCGACACCGAATTTTTCGGCTGTAAAATAAAAGTTGACGAACGCGCGCTCATTCCCAGACCCGAAACCGAACTGCTTGCCGACTACACGGTAAAATCTGTGGAGGACGGGGATAAGGTTTTGGATATGTGTACTGGTTCGGGCTGTATCGCAATTTCGGTTGCAAGGCGTTGCGCCAAGCGCAGGGTGTCGGTGACGGCGGCGGATATTTCGGACGCGGCTATTATGCTTGCCCGCGAAAACGCACAGTTAAACGGCGTAAACGTCGACTTCGTGCAAAGCGATTTATTTACCAACGTGCGCGGAAGATTTAACGTAATAGTCTGCAATCCGCCCTATATCAGGAGCGACGAAATAGCTTCGTTACAGAAAGAAGTGCGCGAGTTCGAGCCGAGAATAGCTTTGGACGGCGGAGCCGACGGGCTTGACTTTTACAGGCGCATAGCCAAGAGTATAAGAAGTTATCTTGCCCGTGACGGCGTTCTGCTTCTCGAATGCGGTGAAGGACAGACGGAAGAAATTTTAAAAATTTTCGGCAAGTGCAGTTACGTAATGCCTATAAAAGATTTGAGCGGTGTAGACAGATTTTTGAAAATAGGCTTTTAAAAACTCCGTCTAAGCTTCGCAATACTGTGTCAAGCTTGCGTTTGCGCTAAGTAAGGCATTCGCCTTCGGCACGACGTGTACGTCTGTATAATTACGTCTTGCGTAAATGTAATAAAGATACGCCGTCAACGTAAGGATGCTTGACGAGCATAGAATAAGTCTTGCGTAAATGTAATAAAGATACGCCGTCAACATAAGGTTGCTTGACCTGTGACAGGGTGGGTTCGGCGTAAAAGCAATTAAGATACGCCGTCAACGTAAGGACGCTTGACGAGCATAGAGTAAGTCTTGCGTAAATGCAATAAAGATACGCCGTCAACGTAAGGACGCTTGACGAGCATAGAGTAAGTCTTGCGTAAATGTAATTAAGATATGCCGTCAACGTAAGGTTGCTTGACCTGTGACAGGGTGGGTTTGGCGTAAATGTAATTAAGATACGCCGTCAACGTAAGGTTGTATGAAAGAAAAATTTTTGATAAAACTTGAAGATATTTATAAACGTTACTGCGAGCTGTCGGACAAATTAAGCGACCCCGCAGTAATTTCCGATACGGCGTTATGGACAAAAACCGCCAAAGACCAGTCCGAGATTGCAGAGCCTTCTTTAAAATACGAAGAATATCTTTCGGTAATCAAGCGAATGACCGATGCGGAGCAAGCCGTTAAAACCGAAACCGACCCCGAAATGAAGGAGCTTTTAAACGAAGAGATAAGCGAGTGCGCGAAAACCGGCGAAAGTCTTAAAGACGAGCTTAAAATTCTTCTTCTGCCCAAGGACAAGAACGACGACAGAAACTGTATCGTCGAAATACGCGGGGGCGCCGGCGGCGAAGAGGCGGCTTTGTTTGCTTATGAGCTGTACAGAATGTATTTAAATTACTGCGAACGCCACCGCCTAAAAACCGAAGTGGTGGATATGAACGAAACCGAGCTCGGCGGGCTTAAAGAAGTGGTGTTCAACGTCAACGGTAAGGACGCGTATAAACAGCTTAAATTCGAAAGCGGCGTACACCGCGTTCAGCGCGTACCCGAAACCGAATCGCAGGGCCGCGTGCATACTTCAACCGTAACGGTTGCCGTTCTGCCGGAAGCCGAGGACGTGGAAGTCGAAATAAAGGACGAAGATATAAGGCTTGACGTTTACCGTTCGTCGGGCGCGGGCGGACAGAAAGTCAATAAGACCGAAACGGCGATAAGAATAACCCACTTCCCCACGGGTATAGTCGTCACCTGTCAGGATGAGAGAAGCCAGCTTAAAAACAAGGACAAGGCGTTCAAGGTTCTGCGTTCCAGACTGTACGATTATTACAACAGCCAGAACCGTTCCGCATACGACGAACACCGCAAAAGCCTTGTCGGACGCGGCGACAGAAGCGAGCGCATACGCACGTACAACTTTCCGCAGGGCAGGGTGACGGATCACCGCATAGGGCTTTCGCTCTATTCGCTTGATACTTTTATTATGGGAGATATAGGGGAAATGATTGAAGCGCTTGCCGTTGCAGAGCGTGAAAACCAACTCGCCGGCGGCGAAGATTAATTTACGGGTTTATCCCGAAAGGTAAACTATTATGAAAAGAAACCGTTCTGCCGAAGATTATCTCGAATGTATCTTGCTTTTGTCGCGCGAAAACAAGTTTGTACACAGGGTCGACGTTGCGCGTAAAACGGGCGTGTCGCAGCCGGCGGTACAGAAAGCCGTTAAGCTTCTGCAAAACGACGGATATTTGGAATGCGACGGCATGCACATATACCTGACCCGCAAGGGGACGGAGTATGCCGAAGAAGTATATGACAGGCACTGCACCATAAAAAAATTTTTACAGACTTTGGGCGTTAATGCCGCCGACGCGGAAGACGACGCCTGCGAAATGGAACACGTCATTTCGGAAGAGACTTTCAAAGCAATTAAACTTTTCGTTACAGAAAATAGCAAATAATCCGCACGCGTAACTTTTGCGTGCGGAAATTTTTTATAAAAAAATATTAACTAAGGTTATTTTTTAGTTGACAAACATAAACTTGCCGAATATAATAGTTTACGAAATATTAACTGCGGTTAATATAAGGAGGTATATAAATGCCGGTATATATAGCGCCCAAAGGCAGAGAACTTACGGTAAAAAAGGTCGGGGCGGAAGAAAAGACAAAAAAGCATTTGCAGGAGCTGGGTATAAGCGAAGGCGGAAAGATAACCTTGTTGTCCGCAAACGGCGGCAGTGTGATAGTCGCCGTAAAGGAAGGCAGGTTGTGCCTTGACAGAACGCTGGCAAGCAAAATTCTGGTGGCGTAAGAGCCGCCGAAATTTTTAATTAAAAAATAAACCATAGTTAATATTTAAGGAGGCAGTATGAATAAACCAATTAGTCAATTCACCGTAGGCGAACGCGGAAAGGTAACGGCGGTCAACGGAGAAGGCAAAATAAGGCGCAGACTTTTCGATATGGGCGTGACGGCGGGCGTGGAATTTACAATGCGCAAAAAAGCCCCTCTCGGCGACCCCATAGAAATAACTTTGCGCGGGTACGAGCTGACTTTGCGTAAAAGCGAGGCGGCGTGTGCGGAGGCGGAAGTATTATGAAAACATTTGCATTGGCAGGCAATCCAAACTGCGGTAAGACCACGCTTTTCAATGCGCTGACGGGCGCAACGGCGCACGTAGGCAACTGGCCGGGAGTCACCGTCGATAAACGCGAAGGCGTTTACAAGGGCGGGGCGGAAAGCGTAAACATAGTAGACCTTCCGGGGATATATTCGCTTTCGCCTTACACGCCCGAAGAAGTCATATCGCGCAACTACATACTCGACGGCAATCCCGACGGCATAATAAACATTGTCGATGCAACCAATCTCGAACGCAATCTGTATCTTACGACACAGCTTCTGGAAACGGACGTGCCTGTGATAATAGCCCTGAATATGATGGACGAAGTCGAAAAGCAGGGCGACAGGATAGATGCAAGCCGTCTTGAAAGTCTGTTGGGCGTACCCGTCGTCGAAATATCGGCGTTGAAGTCAAAGGGTATAAAACAGCTGATGGACAGAGCTGCCGCTATGCCTTCCGAACGAAAGGGTACGACCGTGCTTAAAGGCATTCTGGATAAAAAGCTTGAAACGGCTTGTGCGTTTTACAGCGAAGACGGCGTAAAATCGCCGCTGTTCCACGCGGTGAAGCTGCTTGAAAACGACGAACTCGAACTCGGCAGAAAGGGTGCGAAGCAGTTTGCCGACAGCCTTTCTTCTGGCGAAGACCTTGAAGCCGTTATAGCCGACGGAAGGTACAATTACATATCCGAAAAACTTTCTTGCGTAAAGGTCGTAAAATCCGATAAAAGCGCCCTTACCGTGTCCGACAAAATAGACCGCGTACTTACGCACAGAATATGGGCTATTCCCATTTTCGCAGTAATTCTGTTTTTTGTTTTTCACCTAACATTTTCGGAAAATCTGTTCTTTTTGAACGGTTTTACGGATAAAATGGGTTGGATGCCGTCTCTTGTCGATTTGGGACTTTCCACCGACCTTGGCGGAGGGGAGCAGGAATACAATAATTTCGGCGTCGAGGTGCTTGCGGTATTCTACGACGGCGCGGTATATTCCCCCGGCGTAATACTTACAAACTTTTTAAACCTGTTTTTAGACCATATCTCCGACGGCGTGGTCACGCTTATGGAAAACGGCGGTGCGGCGCAGTGGGCTACGGGACTTGTCGGCGACGGCATTCTCGGCGGTATATTCGCCGTTCTCGGCTTTCTTCCCCAGATACTTACCCTTTTCCTGTTCTTCTCAATTCTCGAAGACACGGGGTATATGGCGCGTATCGCCTTCGTTCTCGACAGAATATTCCGCAGGTTCGGGCTTTCCGGCAGGGCGTTTATGCCTATGATTATGGGCTTCGGCTGTTCGTTGCCCGCGACTATAAACACGCGTACGCTTGCAGACGAAAAGGAGAGGACGGCGACTATCCGCGTAATTCCTTTCTTCTCCTGCGGGGCTAAGCTTCCCATACTGACGGCTTGCGGAGGCGCGCTGTGCGCCACGGCGGGAATGGGCAACGTCGACGCGATAACCTTCGGTATGTACGCTCTCGGCATATGCACGGCCGTTATATGCGTGCTTTTAATGCGCAACACCACGTTAAAGGGCGAAACCCCGCCGTTTATTATGGAACTTCCCGCATACCGTATGCCCGGGTTCAAAAACCTGATGCTTCATCTTTGGGATAAGACCAAGCATTTCGTCAAAAAGGCGTTTACGATAATTTTCGCTTCTACGGTAATTATCTGGCTGTTCTCGCATTTAAGCTGGTCGTGGGACTATCTTGCCGACGAAAATATGAACCAATCCATACTCGCTTCGCTGGGTATGCTTATACAGCCCATATTCACGCCGCTCGGCTTCGGTTCGCAACTCGGAACTTTCGGCTGGGTATTCGCGGTGGCTGCCATAACGGGACTTATCGCAAAGGAAAACGTAATTGCAACCTTCGGCACGCTTGCCGGCTGTATAGCCGCGCTCGGCGCCAACGTCGGCGGGGCTGACGCAGGAGGCGCGCTCGATGCGATAGAGGGCGCGTCGGACGTAGCCGCAATGGTAACCGCAACGGGCATTACGGGCGCGGGCTTGATAGCTTTCATCGCCTTCAATATGACGACAATTCCCTGTTTTGCGGCTTGCGCGACGGCAAAGGCGGAACTGCCCCGCGGAAAGTTCAAATGGACGCTCTTGTTCTGGGTTGTTACAAGCTGCTTCGTAAGTTCTCTTGTGTACACCGTCGGTAATTGGTGGTGGACGGTATTCATCTGGATTGCCGTAATTGCCGCCGCGGTTGCGTTGATAGTACTCAGAAATATTGGCAAATTCGATATAACGAAAATTTTCAGAAGGAGAGTTTAATATGAATGCGGTCGACATAGCGGTCATAGTAATTATATCCGTTGCCGTGGTTGCGGTTGCGGGTTGGCTGATTTACAGCAAGATAAAGGGAAAAGGCGGCTGTTGCGGATGCGGCTGTAAGGGCTGTACCGCCTGCCGTAAATGCAAAAAAGACAGTTGATTTTACCGCCCCGCACAAATGCGGGGCGGTAAAATTTTCATTATGGTTTCGATTGTAACAAAATACGCATAAGCGGATAAACTTTGTTTAAATATTTGCCAATTTACGTGCGTTTATGTATAATTATAAATGAAAACACGCACGAAAGGAGTAATTATGATTAAAATTTCGCAAAGAGTGTCGGCAATCGCGCCGAGTATGACCCTTGCCATTTCCGCCAAAGCCAACGAGCTTAAAGCCGCGGGCGAACGCGTGATAAACTTCGGCGTCGGCGAACCCGATTTCGATACCCCCGCGCATATCGTGCAGGCGGCAAAGGACGCTTTGGACGCGGGGTATACCAAGTACATTGCGGCGGCGGGTCTGCCAAAGCTAAGAAAGGCGATAGCAAACAAGCTTAAAAAGGAAAACAATCTTGATTACGACCCTTCGCAGATTATAGTATCCAACGGCGCGAAGCATTCTATTTTCAACGCGATATTCGCAACTATCGAGGATGGCGACGAAGTGCTTATTCCCAAGCCCTATTGGCTTACATATCCGGAAGTAGTCAAAAGTTGCGGCGGCATACCCGTATACGTAATGGCGACCGCCCGCCACGGATACAAGGTGACGGCGGCGCAGATTGAAAATATGATTACCCCGCATACAAAAATGCTTATCTTCAACAGCCCCTGCAATCCCACGGGCGCGGTTTACACGGAAAGCGAGATACGCGCCATAGCCGAAGTATGCGAGGAACATAACCTTATCGTGCTTGCCGACGAAATTTACGAAAAACTTATTTACGGCGGGGAAACGCACTTTTCGATAGCAAACTGTTCGCCCGCGATGAAGGAACAGACGATAGTAATTAACGGCGTGTCCAAATCTTACGCAATGACGGGCTGGCGTCTGGGCTATCTTGCCTGCCCCGCGCACATTGCCAAGGCGATAGCGTCCTTCCAGAGCCATTCCACGTCAAACGTCAACACGATGACGCAGTACGCCGCGCTTGCCGCGCTTGAAGGCGACGACAAGCCTATGCGCGATATGATTGAAGCGTTCGGCAGGCGGCGCGAACTTATGATTGAAAAGCTTGACGCTATGAAGGAATTGGGACTCGATTACGTCAAACCCGACGGCGCGTTCTACGTAATGCTTCTTTGCGACAATCTCTACGGCAAAAAGTACAAGGGCGTTAAAATTCACGGCAGTATGGATATTGCGGATATGCTTTTAACGCATAAAAAGGTTGCCGCAACCCCCGGCGTATGCTTCGGCGACGACGACGCGGTAAGACTTTCCTATGCGCTTTCGGAAAAGGATATGCTCGAAGGGCTGGAAAAGATTGCCGAGTTCGCCCGTGAATGCGAATAATACCGTAAAAACGGGGCAATAAAAAATAATATAAAAAATTTTTGCAAAAGGTATTGAAATTCCGTGTTTTTCTTGTTATTATATTAGTAAGATATAATTACAAGACATCAGGAGGTTTTCAATGATTAAAATTATATACGGCTCCAAGGGCGAAGGCAAGACCAAAAAGCTTATTGAGGCGGCTAACGGAAACGCAGGCGGCGCAAAAGGTTTAAGCGTGTTCATAACCGACACCAAGAGGTATATGTACGACCTTGCCCGCGAAGTCAGGTTTATAGACGTTAAGGACTGGGCTATTGCCGGCGAAGACGCGCTTTGCGGGTTTGTCAAGGGCATAGCGGCTTGCAACGGCGACAACGAATATATTTACATAGACGGCATCGCGCGTATTGCGGGAAAGGAGCTTGACGGACTCGGCGGCATATTCTATATGCTTGATAAAATTTCCAACGACAACGGTATAACGATTACCATTACGTGCAGTTGCGCAAAGGAAGAATTACCCGACTTCATCGCAAAATACGCATAATAGGTTTACGGAAAATATTATAGTTTCCGCAAACGCAATGTTGTCGTAAATTTTCCGCAGTAACGTGCGGAAAGTTTTCGGCGGCATTTTTTTATAAAAAAGATTAAACGGAGATTATAAAATGAAATTCATCAGTACGAGAGGGGGAGAAAAAGTAACGGGCGCAAGGGCAATAGTCCAAGGGCTGTCGGCTAACGGCGGACTGTTCGTACCCGAAAAATTCCCTGTCGTGACGGAAGCCGAACTTGACGGAATGCTTACTATGAGCTATCCCGAACGCGCGACCAAAATTTTAATGAAGTTCCTTGACGAATACGATGAAAAGGAGCTTTTGTCTGCGTGCGAAAAGGCGTATTCCAAGTTCGAAGGCCCCGACCCCGCCCCGCTTGTCAGGCTTGACGACGGCGTGTACATACTCGAACTGTTTCACGGCCCCACCTGCGCGTTCAAGGATATGGCTTTAACCGTGCTGCCCTATCTTTTGAGAAAGGGTTGCGATATCTGCGGTATCAAGCAGGAAATTCTGGTGCTTGTAGCAACTTCGGGCGACACGGGCAAAGCCGCGCTTGAAGGGTTTAAGGACGCCGACGGCGTTAAGATTATGGTCTTCTATCCCAACGACGGCGTATCCAAAATGCAGAAATTGCAGATGTGTACGCAGGAGGGCAAAAACGTAAACGTCGTTGCGGTCAAGGGCAACTTCGACGATTGCCAGACGGCGGTAAAGGAAATTTTTTCAGGCGAAGAATATGCCGAAAAACTTGCCGAACGCAACGTTATGCTTTCGTCGGCAAACTCTATAAACTTCGGCAGACTCGCTCCGCAGATTGCCTATTACTTCTCGGCGTATCTTGATTTGCTTTCGTCCGACCAGATAGAAAAGGGCGAACAAATCGACTTTACGGTGCCTACGGGCAACTTCGGAAACATACTCGCGGCGTATTACGCAAAGCAGATGGGACTGCCCATACGCAGATTGCACTGCGCTTCCAATCTCAACAAGGTGCTTACCGACTTTTTGCAAACGGGCGTGTACGACGTCCGCCGCGAATTTTACAAGACCACTTCGCCGTCGATGGATATTCTCATCTCTTCCAATCTCGAAAGGCTTTTGTTCGAAATTTCGGGCAGAGACGCCAAGCTTACGGCAAAGCGTATGGCGGCGCTTAAAAACGACGGCAGGTATGAAATTACCGAAGAAGAACGCGCGAAAATTTCGCAGGTGTTCGACGGCGGCTTTGCCAACGAAGAGGACTGCGTAGAAGCGATGTACGACGTGTTTACAGACACGGGCTATACGATGGACACGCACACTGGTTGCGCGATGAAGGTGGCGGTAGACTGGTTTGAAAAGAACAAGAAGGACGAAACCAAAATGGTAATCGTGTCTACGGCAAACCCCTACAAGTTCCCGCAGGACGTACTGTACGCGGTGACGGGCAACGACGTCAAGGACAGCTTCAAAGGCATAAAGCGTCTGCACGCGGCGACGGCTATGGCTGTGCCCAAGTGCCTTAAAGAGCTGCGCGACAAACCCGTACGCTTCAATAAAACGGCGGACAGAAAATCGCTGTTCGACGAAGTTTTGGAGTTTATAAAGTAATGTGTTCGATTACACGCCCCCGCCGTGCGGGGGCGCATTGTGTATATACGGTGTAAATTGCCGTTAAGTTTGATGATTATACTTTTATCGTCAAAATTTTCTTTGCAATTTGATTTTGCTTGTGTTATGATTGTTATGGAGCATTTTACGGAATATGGAAGAAAACAGAAAATTGTATTCGGCGGTTCAGCCGACAAATAACCTTACGATAGGCAACTATGCGGGCGCGGTTAAAAACTTTGTGGCGTTGCAGAACGATTACGATTGCTTTTACGCGATAGCAAATATGCACGCTATAACCGTAAGACAGGAGCCTGCCGAACTGCGCAAAAGGACGCTTGCGCTTGCCGCGCTTTATATTGCGTGCGGTATAGACCCGGATAAATGCGTGTTGTACGTTCAGTCGCACGTGTCCGCCCATGCAGAGCTGTGCTGGGTTCTCAACACGTTCACCTACGTAGGCGAAATGGAAAGAATGACGCAGTTCAAGGATAAGAGCAGAAAACACGCCGATAATATAAATATGGGTCTTATGGACTATCCCGTGCTTATGGCGGCGGATATCCTTTTATATCAGGCTCGGTTCGTGCCCGTCGGGCAGGATCAGCGCCAGCACCTTGAAATTTCGCGCGATATAGCACAGCGGTTCAACAACGCATATTCGCCGACTTTTACCGTTCCGGAAGGCATTTATATGAAAGCGGGCGCGAAGATAGGCGACCTTTCCGACCCTGCCAAAAAGATGTCCAAGTCGGCGGAAAACGCAAACGGTTCGGTCTTTCTGACTGACGACAGGGACACTGTCATACGCAAGTTCAAACGCGCCGTAACCGACAGCCTGTCCTGCGTCAAATACGACCCCGAAAACCAGCCGGGAGTAAGCAACCTGCTTTCGATATATTCGGTGTTCGCAAATAAATCGGTTGCGGAAGCCGAAAAAGAATTTGAGGGCGTCGGCTACGGCGACTTCAAGCTTGCCGTCGGCGAAACCGTTGCCGATATGCTTGCCCCTATACAGTCCGAACAGGCGCGCCTGCTTCAAGACAAGGCGTATCTTGACGGGGTTTTGAAGTCGGGGGCGGAAAAGGCAAGGTACGTTGCAAATAAAACTCTTGCGAAAGTCTATAAGAAAATAGGGTTTTACGGGGTTTAAAATATGTTCGGTTACATTCAACCAGACGCGCCCTATCTCTTTAAAAAGGATGAGACCCTGTATAAAGCGATGTACTGCGGACTGTGCAAAAGCATAGGCTCGGGGTGCGGGCAGAGGGCGCGTTCGGCCCTTACCTACGATATGGCGTTTATGTCCGCCCTTGTACACAATATCAGGCACGAAGACGTCACTATTAAAAAATCTCGTTGTGCAATACATTGGATAAAGCGCAGACCTATTGCCTTAACAGACGATACCACGGTTTTGCTTGGCTGTATAAATACCGTGCTTGCATATTACAAGCTTTGCGACGACAAAGCCGACGGGGAAAGAAAGGGAATACTTCGCCATCTGTATAAAAAAGGCGTAAAGCGGGCAATAAAGCGGCACGGGGCCGTTGCCGCGATAATTAAGGAACAGACGCAAAAGCAGGCGGAATTGGAAAAGTCGGGCTGTAATATCATAGATATGGCTTGCGAACCGTCCGCGGAAATGATGAAACGGCTGTCCGAATACGCGCTCGGCGAATATTCCACGCCCGACACGCAGGGACTTTTCTACGATTTGGGCAAATGGGTGTATCTTGCGGACGCGCTTGACGATTACGACAAGGACGTTAAGAAGTCAAGGTACAACGTGTTGTACAACGCTTACGGGCAGACCTGCAAAAAGGACGCGGTCGAAAAAAATTATGCCGAACTTACATTCATTTTCGACAGTCTTTTCGCGGATATGCGCGCAAGACTTTCAAATATAAAATTCAAGTTCAATCACGATTTGACCGACAATATAATTTTAAGGGGCATACCGTTAAAGACGAGAAGCCTGTTGAAATGCGATAAATGCAAATAAATAACGGAGAATGAAATGAATAAAAAACATCTCGAACTTTTCGGGCTTACCGAAAACGCAACGAAGGAAGATATCAAAAGCGCGTACGAAACTCTGCGGGCAAAGTATCTCGAAGAACGCTTTATGGACGGCGAAATCGGCAACAACGCCGCCAAAATGCTGGGAGCTATCGAAACGGCTTACAGCGAGCTTATGGGCGAATTTTCCGAACGTGCCGCCGCTGACGACGGCGAAGGCAGTTTTGCAAGGGTTGAAGAGCTTATAAAGGCAGGGGATATTGCCGAAGCGCAGCGCGTTCTGGACGCGTTTAACGAACGCGGCGGCAGATGGCACTATCTGCAAAGCGTGGTATTCTACCGCAAAAACTGGATAAACGAAAGCAAAAAACAGCTTGAAATAGCCATTCAGCTTGAACCCGACAACCAGAAGTATAAGGATACTTATAAAAAGCTTAACGAAAAAATCAACTACGATTCGCAAAATTCGGCTAACGCGGGACAGTCCGTATATCAGGGACAGACGGTAAATTCCGCCGACAGCGACCAGATGGGCGGAAACTTCTGCGCATCGTGTATAGAGTGCTGTTATATTAATATGTGTATAAACTGTCTGTGCAACTCCTGTTGCCGTTGACGCGGTGAATAAATGGGAAAACGCAAGTATACCCGCTCATTTGAAATAGCGCTGTCGGCGATATCCTGCGCCGTCGCGGTCCTGTGTCTGCTGTTCGGTTTTTTCAGCGACATACTGCTTGCAACGGGCTATCTGTTCGGCATAATCGCGCTTATGATACCTCTTTCCAAACAGTTCTATTTAGGCGGTTTTCTCGCATATGCGGGCACTGTTATTCTTGCAATAGTGCTGGGTGCGGCGGCGCGGTTTTGGGACCTTGTTCCGTTTATAATGTTTTTGGGGCTTCATCCGCTTATCAACGCCATTCAGGTGCGCTTTAAGATAAACAGGTGGCTTGCGCTTGCCGTAAAGACGGTATGGTTCGACTTTACGCTGTGGGTGGCGTATATTCTCATATTCGGCGGGGTACTCGGCGGAAATTCGTCGGGCAACGCGTTTTACGAATTTGTCAACCGTTATATTTATTGGTTTATATTCGTCGGCGGGACGTTAATATTTTTTCCTTACGACTATCTCGTCTTCAAAATGCAGGGAACGGTTGATAAAATAATTTACAGGATAAAAAAATAATTATGGACGATTACGAAGGATTGACCGACGAAGAGCTGTTTTCAAAAGTTTTAAACTTCTTGGAAGAAGGCGACTTGGTGCAGGCGCAGACAGCTTTGGATGCGGTTAAGGTAAGTTGCGGAAGGAAATACTTTTTGCAGGGTAAAATCTTTCTTGCCAAAAGCTGGCACAGCGAGGCGAAAAAACAGTTTGAATTTGCGCTTGAATGCGAGCCGGACAATCAAGAGTATAAGGACGCGGCTGACGGCGTTAAAGAAGAAAATCCGGACGGATTGCCCGAACCGCCCAAACAAATGGGCAAGTTTGACGGTTGTCACGAGGCGTGTTGCGAATGTTCGTGCGAAGCCTGTTGTTTAGGGCTGTGCGAGGGCTTGTGCGACGGTTGCGGTTAAAATATGGATAAGAACGGAGAATACGAAGGAATTGTCGCAGGGCTTGGAACCGACGGCGAAGGAATAATAAAAATTCAGGGCACAACGGCGTTTGTGCCTTTTTGTCTTACGGGTGAAAAAGTAAGGTTTAAGGCGGTTAAAGTAAAGGGTAATATTGCATACGGCAAGCTTTTAAAAGTAATAACCCCGTCATATTCGCGGGTCAATGCGCCGTGCGGGGTGTTCGGCAGGTGCGGCGGGTGCGATTTACAGCATATGGACTATGCCGAACAACTTAAATTCAAAAAAGAAAGCGTTGAAAACGCTCTTTCCAAAATAGGCGGGATATATGCGCGTGTCAACGGCACGGTTGCCTGCGACGGACAGTACGGTTACAGAAATAAACTCGCCCTGCCGATTGGCGTTGAAGACGGTAAAACGGTAATAGGCTTTTACGCCCGCAGAAGTCACAGAATAGTCCCCGCAAACAACTGCGCGATACAGGCGGAGTGGTCGGAAAAGGTGTTCGACGCGTTATATTCCTACGTCAATTCGGGCGTAAGCGGGTATGACGAAGTTACGCGCAAGGGCGAATTAAGGCATTTCGTCGCCCGCGGTATAGGCGGAAAGTACATATTCGCGCTGGTGTCGGCGAAGGCCGTTGACGTATCTTATCTTCTCGCTCTGTTAGATAAATATTTTAAGGACTATACATTCCTGTTGAACATAAACGACTCCCGCGATAACGTAATATTCGGCGATGAATGGCGCATATGCAGGGGCGAAGGCTTTTTCGAAGCCGAAGAAAATTCGGTTAAATTCAAAGCGGGCGCAAACACTTTTTTGCAGGTCAACGACGAAATGCGTTCAAAGCTTTACAACGCGGTTTTGGCTGAAGCCGAAGGTTCTGTTGCGGTCGATTTGTACAGCGGAGGCGGAATGCTTACGGCTATGCTTGCCAGGAAGTGCGGATTGGCTTACGGCATTGAAGTCGTTGAAGAAGCTTCACGCTGTGCCGACGAACTGAAAACCGCAAACGGGCTTGACGGGGTTATGTTCAACGTCTGCGGAAAAGTCGAAGACGAAATAGGCGGAGTGTTTGAAAAGACTGCGGGTAGGTCCCGCGTCATTGTCTGCGACCCGCCCCGCAAGGGTATGGAAAGAAGCGTTGTGCGTGCTATTGCTTCATCGGGCGCGGACAAGATAATTTTAGTGTCGTGCAATCCCGCAACGCTTGCGCGTGACTTGGGACTGCTTTTGGGCACGCTTGCCGAAAAAGACGGCGGGCTTGTCAAAGTAGAAAATGCTTTACCGCAATACGTCATAAAAAGCATAACGCCTTTCGATATGTTCCCGCAGACCAAATGGTGCGAGACACTGGTCGTTCTTTCCAAAAAAATTCCCGATGAGTTTATCAACATCGATGTGGAATTCGGAGAGAGCGAGGGATAATTTTCGTTAAAGAAAATCAAAGAGCGCGCCGATGCCCGCAAACCGAAAGATAAAGTAACTTACAAGAAAATTCAAGACTATATTGAAAAGATTTACGGCTTTAAAGTCCACACGGCATACATAGCCGAAGTCAAACGCGATTTAGGATTGCCTATGTATGATGCGCCCAACGCCGTAGAAGAATTAAAAAGACCGAGAGCGCATCCGACACCGAAAATGGTGGAAGCGATAAAGAATACACTAAAACATTTTGATATAAAATAAAATTTAACGGCTTTACGAAAAAGTAGAGCCGTTTTTGATGCGGAAAGTGCAATAAATATAAACATTTGTGCAAGGGGGTATTTTTTAGAACAATATAAAAATCCGTCTATTGTCTTCAAAAAAATAGGATGTTATACTTTTTGGTGTCAAAGACAATAATCAATTGCGGAGGCAACATGAAAAACAAAAATCTTGTAAAGACAATAGTTCTCGCCGTCGCGGCGTTTTTGCTTGCGGCGGTGATGATTGCGGGCAACATCGTGCTTAACACGTTCTCGCTTATCATCAACAGATTCTTTGCGGGTGACACCGCCGATACTACCACGGAAGACGCTCAGACCGCGCTTGCGGAAGCGGATAAGGTTGTACGCAAATCCGCCGAAGAAAGCATAGTGCTTTTAAAGAACGAAGACTATCTTCCTTTGAAAGGACTTGACAAAATCAATCTTTTCGGCTGGGGTTCGACGGATAACGGTTTGCTGCTTACGGGCGGCGGAAGCGGCGGTACGACGATTACCGACACTCTCGACGACGGCAGGGCGAGGATTAAGGTTGATTTGACCGACGCTCTCAAAGAAGCGAATATCGAATATAACACGTCGCTTACCGGCGAATACGAAAAATTCAGCAATTACGACGCCGATTACAGAAGCGGCGGTTCGACGGGAGCGGACGTCATTCCCAGCCTTAAAAATCCTTCGGCGGGATTTTACAGCGACGAGCTTATGACTTCCGCAAAAGCCTATTCGGACAAAGCCATCGTCACGCTCAGCCGTTGGGGCGCTGAAAACGGCGGAAACAACGAACTCAAATCAATCGGAAGCTACACCAACGGAACTTTCCTCGAACTGACTAACGAAGAAAAGACAATGTTCGCAAAATTGCAGGAATACGGCTTCGAAGTGATAGTGCTTTTAAACGTCTGCAACAATATCGAACTCGGATTTTTGGAAGAATATTCCTGCATTAAAGCTTGCCTGCATATAGGCATTCCCGGGCAGTCGGGTATGGCTGCCGTTCCCAAAATAATTACGGGTGAAATCAATCCGTCGGGCAGGACGAGCGATATTTACCCTTACGACTTCCAGACGAACAACCCCGTATATGTAAACGCCGTAAAGAACAATAGCGACATAACATATCAGGAAGGTATTTACTACGGGTACAAGTGGTACGAAACTGCCGACGCGGACGGATATTTCGATAACGTGTCCAACAATTACGGAAAAGGTTACTACGGCGTAGTACAGTATCCCTTCGGTTACGGGCTGTCTTACACGGAATTCGACTGGACAATAAACTGGAACAGAATTACCAAGCTTGAAAAGGATAAGGAGTACACTGTCAGCGTAACAGTAGAAAACACGGGCAGTGAAGCGGGTAGCGACGTCGTACAGCTTTACGGACACGCGCCCTACACGGAAGGGGGAATAGAAAAGGCTGAACGCGTGCTGCTGGATTTTGCCAAAACTCCCGTTCTCGCACAGGGACAGAAGCATACCGTAGAACTTAAATTCACGGCGTACGATTTGGCTTCCTACGACGATTACGACAAAAACGGAAATAATTTCCACGGATACGAACTCGAAGCGGGCGACGGTTACGAGCTGCTTGTAATGCGCAATTCTCATGACGTGGACGAATCTAAACCCGTATCCGTAGACGCGGACATAAGATACGAAAACGACCCTGTGTCGGGCAAAGCGCTTAAAAACAGGTTTACGGGCGATACGGCTTTCGCAAACTGTCCCGTTGACGGCAGTACCGCGCTTACGTCGCCCGTCGAATATCTTTCGCGTGCGAATAAGTTTGCCAATATGCCTACCGCACAGGCGGGCAGAAGCAACCCTTCAAGCGGCATTACTTCTTACAGACATACCGAATACGACAATAAAGACATTTCCGATATAAAGTACGGCGAGGACGCCGGAATGTACCTTGTAAAGGTTGAAACGCAGGAAGCGACGGACGACAGCCCCGCCGTATACGAAAAGGCTACGCTTGCGCAGTTAAGCGGAACGGGCGATGCAAAGCTTGCGTACAATTCCGAACTTCTGAAAACGTTAAGCGATTACGAAGCGGAAGAGTGGACTACTTTCTTAAACCAGCTTACCGAAACCGAAGTTAAAGATTTAATAGGTATGGGCGGATTCCAGACGGTTGCGCTTGAAACAATAGGCAAACCGCTGTGTATGGATAAGGACGGCCCCGCGGGCTTCAACAACAACGTCACCAATGCGGGCAAGTCCAGCGAATACACGCTATATCCCAGCGAATCCCTGCTCGGGTGCAGTTGGAGTAAGGAAGTAATGGCTTCCATAGGCGAAGCGCAGGGCAAAATAGGCACGGCTCTCGGCGTTAACGGTTGGTACGGACCGGGCGTAAATCTGCACAGACACAACTACAATTCGCGTAACTACGAATATTTCTCCGAAGACGGCGTTTTAAGCGGAAAATACGCGGCGGCTATAATAAAAGCGGCAAAAGACAACAACCTTTATTGCTATCTCAAACACTTTGCAATCAGCGAAGAGGGCAATAACCCCCGCAACGTAAATACCTGGACTACCGAACAGAATCTCAGGGAAAATTATCTCAGACCGTTTGAAATAGCCGTAAAAGAAGGCGGAGCCAACGCTATAATGAGTTCGTTCAACTGCGTCGGCGCAAATCTTTCCGGTTACAATTACGCGCTTATGACCGGCGTTCTGCGCGAAGAGTGGGGTTTTAAAGGCAGCGTAATTACCGACTGGTATTCGGGCGGCGGATATATGGGTAACCATACCCTGGGCATACTCGGCGGAAACGATTTATGGCTGTGCGGCGGAGGCAACTGGTCTGCTTCGATAAATCTCAACGACACGGCGGTGGCGTACGCGGCAAGACAGTCGGTTAAAAACATCCTTTACACTTACGTCGACACTTACGTTACGGCAACATCGCTTAAAGTAAACGCTTCGGCGCAGTCGCCACTGTTCACGGCGCTTTGGGTTCTTGCAAACGTCGTTCTCGCAGGCGGAATAATTACCTGCGGAGTATTCATCGCGCTTCCCTATATCCGTAAAAAGAAAGGCGATAATCAAATCACGGCGGAAAACGGCGGTACAGCCGATTCCGAATAATAAGTTAATTCATTTTTCTCCTCCTAAGAAAACGCGGACGCGGCTTTGCCCGTCCGCGTTTTCACATACCCGCGGATATTCTATTTTTAAACACAATTCGACGGGGTATCACTTTTATACCAATTTAAAAAACCGTTCATTGAAATATCCAAAAAGCTGTTGTAAACTTAGTATGTATGAAGCGCAATGTTTTGTACAGAATAAAAATATAGGAGAAAATTATGACCAAAAGAAAATTCTTACTCATTTCTTTGGTTCTCGCGCTTGTCGTTGCGTTAGGTTCGTTCCTGCTTACGGCGTGCGGCGGAACCAAGTATGCCGTAACCTGGGACGTTGCCGATCACGTAACGGTAACGGTCGACGATTCGGATAAACTTCCCTCGTCGGTTGCAGAAGGCACGGAGCTCACTTTCAAGGCTGTCGGCAAGGACGGTTACGAGGTGACTACCGTAAAGGTGAACAACAAGACTATCAACGGTAAAAACGGCGTTTACACCACAACGGTAAACGGCGATACGAAAATCGAAATTGCATCGGCTGAAAAATTAAAGTCCGTAAGCGTAAAGACCAACCCCGCGACAATGACTTACTATGCAGGTGAAACGCTTGACACGGAAGGTATGGTGGTAGAAGCCGAATACGAAACGGGTACGAAGCGCGACGTTACCGATTACACCGTAGTTTATAAGACGGGTTCGGCATTCTCGCTCGGCGATACTTCTTTTGCGGTAAGATTCGGCGGAATAAAGAGCGCGGACGTATCTCTTGACGGTGCGGTCGAAGTAAAAATTACCATAGACCCCGCTACGGGAACGCTTGACGAAGCTTATTACACCGGCTTGCAGGCTAACACCGAAATCAAGAACCTTACAAAGGACGACAACGGAGTAATTTCATTCACTTACTCTGCGCTTACGGAAAACATTGCGCTTCCCGCCGCAGAAGCGTGGAGCAAAGGCGAAGAAGGCGACTACGTGTTCACGGGCTGGGGCGTCGAAGGCAACGAAATTGCCAAGGAAAACGTTTTAAGCGCAACATATACCGCACGTTATAAGGCAAATCTTCTCGTGATAGAGTCGTTAAGCTATGAACTCCGCACGGTAGGACAGGAACAAAACGTACCCTGCCTTATAATCACCGGTAAGTTCAAAGCCGCTCAGACAGCTTATCTTTATCTGTATGAAGGTAACGACAAAGTAGAACTCAAAGGCGACACCGTCGGCGACGCAAACACCAATAAGAACGATCCTTTCACCCTCGTATTCGATTTAAGAAAACTTGTCGAAAAGCAATATAAGGGCAAATGGATGGACATTAAGTTCTGCGCGGGCGAAGGCGACAATGTTGAAACGCAGGAAATCGACTTAAACGATTACCCCGCTGATTTCGTTGACATAGGTCAGTCCATTCACGATACGCAGTACGCTTACAGCTTCGCTGTTTATACTCCCGCCAACTCTACGGAACGTCTGCTTAAAGCGGTATACGCCGACTTCGTAACGGAATATAATATGTCTATCGCCAAGGAAGGCGAAGACGTAGTGCTTACCATCTCCGGTAAAACCAACGTCAAGTATGCCGGCAAAACCGTCGATATCGACTTCGAAATAGGTACAAGATATCATAAATACTGCGTTGTCGGCGAGGACGGAAGCTATTTGGTCAAGTTCGTGCTCAGCAACAGGGACGAGTTCAAGTTCAACACCAGCGGTTACGCGCACTTCCAGATTGTGGAATCGGAAAGCGACACCACAACCGTATTCAAGGACGGCGACGGCAACCTTCCCAATGCGGGTTGCGCAACCGAGCTTGAAAGATACAACGTAGACCTTATCGAAAACGCGGGCGCGCTCCGTTATGCAAACGAAGATATGACCGAAGTTTACTACGTAGGCTACGGCAAGTGGGGCGGCATAGTATTCTACGGCAGAAGCGAAGCGGCTTACAATATCGAAAGAGTGACCACCAACGTTGCGCTTGAAGAAGCGGACGGCACGGTTTATCTCAACATTTCGGGAACTTATACGGGCGAAGCGTCGGAAGGCATAAGAGAGCTTACCGATAAGCTTAACACCACCCGCAACGATATTTCGAATATGAGCAACTGGCACGAGCATAAGTTCAGCGTTGCGTTGAACAACGTTAAGATTACGGTTGCCGACGGAAACTGGTCGCTGAAAATAAACCTTCTCGAAGCTAAGTACGAAGGCAACGGTCTTGAAAACGCTACTCATATCATACACCTCCTTGGCGATGACTTCTATGTGTCCGACGAAAAGCCGGTAAACGCAAAGAACTCTGTGACAATCGGCGGAAAGAAATACACGCTTGACACGCAGAAATATTGGGGTAAAGATATGATTTGCATAGTCGTCGAAGACGCTGTATAAAATTTTTCAAAACAGTATTTACAAAACCGTAAATATGAAGTATAATAACGGTCGGGACGGTATGTTCCGACCGTTAAAACTTTTTGATTGAAAGGGGTAGCCTATGAAATTTAAAGGGATATTGCCCGTAATATGCGCCATACTTGCGGCGCTTGCCGTCGTTCCCGCCGGGTGTTCGGGCAACCGTTCCGTAATTCTCGAAGCAGAAAAAGCCGTCGCACAGCCTGCGTACGATTCGACTTGCGCGATAGAGCGCAGGGCGAACAGCAGAAGCGAATATATAACAAGCAACGGTAAATATATAGGCAACCTGCAAAAGGGCAATACCGTAAGCTGGTTCTTCACCGCAGAGCGTTCGGGCAGCTGCAATTTCAAACTTTTCGCCGCCAATGCCGAAGACGGAAGCGCGTCTTTTACGGCAGGCGCGGGCAAGGTTTTTTCGGTTACGCTTAACGGCAACGAAATTATTCTGCCCGAATATAAGATTGCGGCGGGAACGAAGTACGGCGATTTCTGGCAGTCTTTGGCTTTTTCGGGCAAAATTTCGGAAGGGGTAAACATTCTTACCTATACCGCGCTGTCGGATACTTTGAAGTTGAACGTAGACTGCCTTTCGCTTGACTGCGCCTTTCCCGTCGCGGAACACCAGCATATGTGGCGGGTAACGGGTGCGCCGTCCGATTGCGTAAACGGCGGCAATGCCGTCAGCGACTGCGCCGACTGCGGATATTCCTATGTGACGGAGGTTTTAAACCCGCTGGGGCATAATTACGGCAATTACCATTACGACAGCCTGTCGGGCAAAATGGTGACGCGTTGCGTGCGTTGCGGCGATATAAATACGGCGGACGCGCCTTCATCCAGATATTTCGGCGAAGTGTTCTTTTCGGAAGACGGCTTTTCAGTCCGTCCCAAGGCGACGCTGTACGAAGCCGAACACGCTTACATATGCACCGAGGGCGGACTTGACAACGCCGGCGCTAAGACCTGCATAAAGGAGGACGAATCGTTCAGCGGCGGTAAATGCGTGGAAAACCTTTCAAAGCCGGGGAATTACCTGCGTTTTACGGCGGTTGCGCAGTCGGCGGTAAAAGCCGACCTTGTGTTCTGTATGTCAAACACTATGTATTCGCCGAACGGCATTGCAGAACTCGACCCGATGAGCGATTACGTCTACTGTACCGTCAACGGAGAAAGCGTAGACTTTTCGTTCGTGTCCTTCCCGGGATTCGACAGCGCAAGTTACTTTGTCTGGCGTTACGTCGTCGTAAAGGACGTGGATTTGATTGACGGCGTAAACGAAATAGAGATAGGGCCCAAAGAAAACGACAGAAACTGGATAACTATGCCCAACGCAGACTGGCTTAAAATATGTACTGACGAACTTGACGTTCAAACGGTAAGGTATTACGACGTCAACGGTGTAAAGAGAGTTGAAAATTACGCGGGTTACGCCAACAGTCTTGCTTTCGATATTTCCGAAAGTCCGTCGCTGTACGCGGGCAAGTCTGCGGACGTTGCGGATATAGTTATGGAATTGGACAGTAAAAGTATTATCGCCGATCTTTCCGAAGAGTGTGAAATTACTTATAATTATAAGACGGTAAATCTTGAAGGGATAAAGCTTGAAAGCGGGCATAACACCGTCGTCGTAAGCGGCGTTACCGTAAACGCGCTGTATAACGGTATGGCAATTAAATTCAGGGGGGGGGTATAACGTTTAAAGAAATAACGCTGCGCACGCCCGAATTTTTGCCTGCCGCCCCGGAATGTGAAATCAAGCCCGAATACGATTACGTAAACAACGGCGGAAACGACGGCGCGCCCAAGCCCGCGTTTGTGTTCGAAGCCGAAGAAGCCGATTTGGGCGACAGCCGGTCTTCGCGCGAAGGGGTGGAACTTGTAGAAAACAACGTCTACGAAAACACGGGCAGATTGGCAAGCGGAAATAAGACGATAGGCAACTTCGGTCTGGCGGGCAATAAAATAGTCTGGCGGTTTACAAGCGACGGGCAGGTCGAAGCCGACGTGGTGCTTATGGTTGCAAGCGCAAATTTCAGCGCGGCGGCGGGCGGCAACACGCTTACGGAAGATTTGCAGAAAAAAATAGTCGTAACAGTCAACGGCACAGCCGCAAAGCTTGACGGAATAACCCTTACCGTAAATTCGGTTGCAAACTATTACGACTGGAAGGCGATTACGATAAGGTGCACTTTAAACAAGGGACTTAACGAGGTATCAATAGAAGCGCTGGGCTACGGCGCGCCAAATATGGACGTAATGTACATATACGCGCAGGGCGCGCAGTTCGGAAAGGCATAATAAACGAGTTAAAGTATAAAAACGGACGGAACGGCGGTTGCGTCCGTTTTTTGCATTATTTGTATAAATGGTAGAAAATTCGGCACGGATTGCAAAAACGGTGCGGTAAAACTGCAAAATGTGTTGAAAAAAATGCAGTAACTTTAAAGGGCTATGGACAAATCGCGCCGTCGGTGATAGAATAAGCCACGGTAAAAACAAACAATATCTGTTAATACATAACACCATTATTACGGAGGGAGATGTACAATGAATATGAAGAAATATTTCGAACAGGGTATGATGAATCTGCTTGAAAAGAAGAATATAGACAGCATTACCGTGGTTGAAATTATCGACGAGGTGGGTTCCTGCAAGGGGACGTTCTACAAGCACTATATCGATAAATATTATTTGTGCTGTAACTGCCTCGAACACAACGTATACGGCGCGGTTTCCGTGCAGGCTTCAAGCTGGAAAGAATTTATTATGCAGTGCCTCGGCGCGTTTGAAAAGCACGCAAAGGTGGTGTTGCACGCGTTCGATTCAAAGGACGTCAACTCGGCAAGGAGACAGCACGAAAAGCTTACTTTCGAATTTCTTGCAAAGAAGTACGTCGCAAACGGAGGCGACCCGTCTTCGGCAATAAATATGATTACGCTTAAACTTTACAGCGAAGCCGTAACCGAGATAATTTACAAATGGCTCGAAGGCGGATGCAGGGAGAGCGGGGAAGAGCTGTACGGGCTTATATGTGCGGTAATACCGCAGACGGTGTTTAAAGAATTACGCGAACAGATTGCCTGACTAAAAAAACACGGAAAAATATTTTTTTTCCGTGTTTTTTAAGTTTGCTATTGAAAAATAAAAAATTTATTGTATAATAAACCGAGAGGGGAAAAATGGCTGTAAAGTACAAGGTAATAATAGTTGACGACGAATATCTCGTAAGAACGGGTTTAAGGCAGACGGTCGACTGGCAGTCGCTCGGCGCGGAAGTCGTCGCCGAATGCGAAAACGGGGCGCAGGCGCTTGACGCAGTGATAAAGCACGGCCCCGACCTTATAATTTCGGACGTGCGTATGCCCGTTATGGACGGGCTTATGCTTGCCGAAAAGCTGGCGGAACGCGGCTACGACGGAGCGGTGATATTTTACAGCGGGTACAGCGACTTCGAATATGTCAGAAAGGCTTTGGAATACGGTGTTTCGGGTTACGTTTTAAAACCCGTGGAAAATAAAATGCTTGTCGAAAAGGTTGCGGAGACGATGGCGGCTCTCGAAGAAAAGAGAAAAAAGCGCGACGCTTTGGCAAGCCTTACTTCGGGCGCGTCGCGCGTCAGGGAAACTTATTTTTCAAAGCTGGAAGAGGGCGTCGACGACAAGCCGCTTAAAGACCAGCTTGAAGTGCTGGACATAACCGTCCCCGCCGACGGCATTGTAATATACGGCAGACGGCTTAACGCCCAGGACGGTAAATTTTCCGCAGTGTACGTCGGACTTGCGCGCGCGCTTGAAAATTTCGGCGCGACGGGCTGGCTTTGGGACGACAGGTTTATAACCGTTACGGGACTTACCGACAGGGAAGCGCTGTGCGCGCGTGCAGGCGATTTGCTTGACGAAATTTATCCCGACGGCGTCTGCGCCGCAATAGGCATAAGCCCTGTGTACGGCAAAGGCGTTATGATTTACGAAGCCGCGCTTAAAGCCGTCGGCTACGCTTCGACCGTAATTCCTATGGGCGGGGTATATACCGAAAAGGCATATTTTCACGGTGAAGGCAAAAAACGCAATAGATTTATAAGCGACGTTTTGGAATATATTTACGGACATTACGCCGAAAAACTTACGGTAAAAAGCGTTGCGGAAAAGCTGTACGTTTCGGAAAGTCACCTTATGCACGAAATGAAAGAAGAACTCGGCACCACGTTCAACGAATGTCTTAAACAGTTCCGCATACAGCGGGCAAAAGCGCTTTTAAAACAGGGCGGTATGCGGGTAAGCGAAGTCGCTTCGGCGGTGGGGTTTACCGACGTACGCTATTTCGGGCAGGTGTTCAAGGAGTCGACGGGACTTACGCCGAGCGAGTATTCCGATGAAGATGAAAAGTAAATTAAGTACAAAGTTCATAATAACGTTTACGGCGGCGCTTACGTTCATTTTTCTCATAATGTTAGGCGCCGTCCAGATTTCTATGAACGTATATATGCGCGGTTACATACGCGACAGCATCTATTCTTTCCACGAGGACTTAGACAAAAGCGTCGTTGCGGTAATAGACGAGGTTGCATACACTTACGCAAGAATGACCCGTCCCGAAAACGCGCTTACGCTTGACGGGCTTGGAAGCGGCAACAGTTACGCCGTGCGCTCACAGTCGTTGCAGGAGCTTGTGGAACAATCGCGTGCGGAGGGCTTCTTTGCCGATATAGGCTGGCGGGACAAAAGCGGTTATCTGTCGGTAAACGGTTACGCAAGCCCTTCCGAAGACGTGTTTATCGAAGCCGAAAAACAGCGCAACAAGGTCTTTACGGGCGGTTATAAAAACGGTTGCCATTCCTTCGCGGTCTATATGAGTAACGACGTTACTTCCGCGGAGGGATGTTTTGTGTTCTTTATGCCCGAAACTGCGGTCGGCAACGCCCTTTCGCTTTTCGGCACGGAGGTAGGTTATTCGTATATAATACGTACGGACGGTTACGTTTTTTCGCACGAAGATAAGGATTACGTCGGAAAATACTTCTACTATGACAATATGTACAGCCTCGACGGGCAGGCGAGTATGCAGACGATGAAAATGGACGGTTCGCGCAAAATAATTCTCGTCAGCCCTATGGCAAACATAAACTCACGGTACGGCTTCGGCTTCTCGCTTGTCAGCGTTCTCGACTACGCGTACTATTACGGCACTTTCGAAGCGCTTACCTATATACTTATCGCGGTCGCCGTCGCAATGTTTTCGGCGGGCGTTCTGGTTGCCGTTATAAGGGCGAAAAAACTGTCTAAGCCGATAGCGCGGCTTCATTCCGAAATTGACGAAACAATACGCACGGGCGAAAAGGGCAGGCTTAAAAAGAACGCGGGCGACGAGCTTTACGGACTTGAAGAAAAATACGACGAAATGATTACCCATATTTTCGAATTAATGCAAAAGAGCCGCGAAGACGCCGAAACTCAGCGAAAACTCGAACTCGACGCCCTGCAAATGCAGATAAATCCCCACTTCCTGTACAATACTCTCGACGCGGTCACCTGGATGGCTAAAATAAAAAAAGAACCCGAAATAGAAAATCTTGCGGTAAACCTTGCAAAGTTTTTCAGGCTTTCGCTGCATAAGGGCGATAAGTTTATAACCGTGGGGGAAGAGCTTGAACTTACGGAACATTATCTCGAAATAGACAAAATACGCTTTCCCGACAAGGTAAGCGTAAAATTCGAAACAGACGAAAGTCTTGTAAAATACAAAGTGCTTAAACTTATTTTACAGCCCGTGGTAGAAAACGCCTTAAAATATGCGTTTGTGGAAGGTAAAGGCAATATGACGATAAAAACTTACCTTTCCGACGGTGATATAATATTTGAAGTTACCGACGACGGCGCGGGCTTCGACGTTCCCGACGATATTTTGTCAGGCAAAAAAAATAAGTCCGGACTCGGCGGATACGGGCTTTACAACGTCAACGAACGCGTAAAACTCGAATACGGGGAAAAATACGGACTTGAAATTATTTCGCATAAGGGCAGTGGAACGAAGGTTACCGTAAGGGTTGCCAAACGTATCTGATCAGGCGAATCTGTCGGCGGAAGAGGTCATCTTTTCAAGCAGACCGTCAAGTCTGCCCGTTACTGAACGCGCCGTGCGCCTTGCACAGAAATGAGCGAATACCATAAGCGCCGCGCCCGTGCATACGAGTACCGCACCTATTATCGCCGTTGCGGTGTACAGGGTGGCGACGGGGACGGCAATACGTATCGTTCCGCCGTAAAAGTTGCGCATACCCGTAAGCGAAAGTCTGCCGTTTTTAAAAGAACCGTTGGGCGAATTGAGACATTCTATTATTTTTTCGGAATATGCGGAAGCAAAATATCCGCCGTCGAAAGTTACCATAACGGCGCAGTTTTTCAGTCTGGGGTCGTTGGTGTAATCGAAATAGGAAAACAGCGACTGCGGAATTATGTCGGAGAATATATAGCCCGTCACTTCGCCGCCGTCGTAAATTTTGCGGCAACAGCTTATAATTCCCTGCTTTTCGTCGTAGGGGGAACCGTCGTACATTTTTATTATGTGGGATGTGCGCATAGATACGAAATCTTCGGAATATGCGTCTGCGAAAAACGCGGATATGCTTTCGTCAAGCATAAGGTCTTGCAATACGGGCGGGTCCAATACTCCCGACGAAGTGTAAATTCTGCCGTCCGTACCGTAAACGGTTATGGCGTTTATGTACTGCGAATAGGTGCGCGCGCCGTCAAGCACGGAAGTCAACGTTCCGGACTGCCGTCCGCTTACCGTATTTATTATCTCCGGATTGTAAGCAAGGTTGTCTGTTACGGACAGTATGGAGTCGACGTACGTGCGGCTTGAAGAAAAGATTCTGTCAAGTTTGCGCCTTGCCGTCGTTTCGAATGTCTTTGTAAGCATATCCGTAAACATAAATATACTCGGCAGAATAATCAATATTATAAGCGCGGCGGATATAATCATCAGCGTTGCGTAAATTCTTTTTCCCGTCTTTGAAAACATACTTACATTATAACACGGCGCGGAGGCAATTTCAATATATGAACTTAAAAAAATTAAAATTTACCGCGCTTGCGGCGGCGTTAGCCGTTACCTCGGTTGTGTTCCCGTCCTGCGCAAAGCCCGACGGCAAAACGGTTATAAGCGTGGGTATGTGGGGCGGAGGTTCTTCCGCGGACAGAGAATATTACCTTGAAGTAAAGCGCGGGTTCGAAAAAATGTATCCGCAGTACGAACTTGTATCTTCGCCGTACGAATATTCGGAAGATACGGTGACCGCCAAGTTTGCTTCCGGTCAGCTTCCCGCAGTTTTCGAAGCCGACGCAATGTTTGCAAAAAGCGCACTTAAAAACGGCTATTTTCTCGACGTTGCGCCCTATCTTGCAAGATACGGCTGGCTTTCCGCCGCAGACGGCAATATACTTTCCGAAATTTCGGTTGACGGCGCGGTCGGCGGAGTGCCTTACGAACAGTATGCGGCGGGTATGGTGCTCAATCTTCCCCTGCTTTACGAGGCGGGCGTAATTTCCAAATCGCAGGGCGGGGAGTATATTCTGTACGACGTACACGGTTCCCCGCTGTATCCCGACACCTTCGCAAAGCTTACGTCCGCGTTTGAAAAGGTTGCGCAAGGCAGCGGCGCATACGGGCTTTTTCTGCCTTCGGGCGACGCCCGTTGCGGAAAAATTTACGCGGATTTAAGTTACAACTACGGCGGGGGTTATCTCGAAGTAAAGGGGGAAGACGGCTGGTCGCTCGACCTGTCGGGGCAGGCGTTCGGCGAAGCGTTGCGCTGGGTCAAAAATTCCGTTCAGGACGGCTATATCGACGCAAGTTTGCCTTACGGCTACGACGAGTGGGCTGTCAAAATGAGCGGCGGGGAAGTTGCGGTCGCCTTTTGCGAAAGCAATCTGCTTGCCTCCGCGCTGGCTGCATATCCCTCGCTTAAAGGCAACGTTGCGTTCGTGCCGTTGCCGTCGGCGGACGGCGTGCAGAGCCGCGCGGTGCAGGGCTGTAAAATATTTGCGGTTAACGGCGGGGCAAGCGCAGACGTAGCGGAAGGTGTATTCAGACTGCTTGCATATCTCGGCTACGGGGCGGACGCGGGGGAAGTTGCCTTCGCTTCGTCGGAAAAGCGGCTGTCCGCGCTTTACGCACGGGATATCCCCGTATTTCCGTCGCCTGCGGTGTGGCTGGAAGGCGAATATTCCGCAAAACGCGAACAGCTTTACGCAAATTACAAAAACTATGACGAGAGATATTTCAGTGAATTTTTTATAAAGTTCGACGACTTTAAGCGTAAGGGAGAACCGTACTACCGCAACGCCCTCAACGGCGTACTGGACAAGCTATACGCAGATATGATATTCAACCCCAACGAGACAGACGTCGTCGCCCTTCTTCAAGCACAGGAGCGCGAGTTCACGGAAAACCGTCTTTCGCGCATAGAGGACTGAAATAAAACCGATAAATTGTAAAATATAAGCGCACCCCATTCTGGGGTGCGCTTACGGATTTTTGCGCCTTATTCGGCGTCTTCCTGTTTATTTTTTCTGAATGCGATGAACAGCCAGGCTCCGCAACCCGCGACAGCCGCAACGTCTAAGACGGCGAGTACGGGAATATACCAGCGGAATTTGAGAACGGGAGTGGAGGGTATCGAAATGGTGTCGCTTATCTCTCCGTTAGCTATCTTCTGGTTATATTCGGCGTTGGTCGCAAGGGCGTTAAGCCAGGTGTAAATAACGTTTTTGCCTGCGGTTCTTAACGCGTTTTTAAAACTTGCCGAAGAGGTTTCCTTGGTAAATCTGCCGGTGTCGTTTACGCCGTCCATCCAGACGTCGCCGCCTGCGCGTACCATCTGGTCTCCGTTCATAAAGTCGTGGTGGTCGGCGTAGTCGGTAAGGAACGAGCCCTTAAAGCCCCATTCGTTTCTTACAAGTTCGGTAAGAAGGGCTTCGCTTCCGCCCGTCCAGACAGCGCCTATGCGTCCGTAAGAAGTCATTATCGCCGTTGCTCCGCCGTCTTTTACCGCTATTTCGAAAGGTTTGAGGTATATTTCGCGCAGAGCCTGTTCGGTAAGCCAGGTGTACATACCGTCGCGTCCGCTTTCGGTTTCGTACAGGCAGATGTGTTTAAGCCAGCTGAACACGCCCTTGTTTTTGGCGGCTTCAATCGTCTTGGCGCACATTACGCCGGAAAGATACGCGTCTTCCGAATAGTATTCGTAGTTACGTCCGCCGAAGGGTGAACGGTGTACGTTTATGCCGGGGCCGTACCAGCCGCTTACGCTCGCCTGCGAGCATTCGTTGCCTATCGTAAGTCCCATACTGTAAGCAAGCTGTGTGTTCCAGCTCTGCGCAAGAACTATCGAACTGAATCCCGTCTTTGTGTTGGGTACGGAGCCCGAGAAGCTTCCTATCTGGTTGGGGCCGTCAAGGTCTAACGTTGCGGGCTTGCCTATCGAATTTACCGCATAGGTCTGCGTGTAGCCGTGCAAAACGAGATTTTGCATTTCGCCCAAGGTTATGCGGTTGAGTACTTCCGTCCACTGCGGGTCGTCGTAGTTTTTGCCGAGAGCCATACCCAGTTCGTTTATTCTGTAAACTTTTACGTCTTTTCCGTTTTCGTCCTTTTCCGTAACGGTTTCACCGACTATTCCGCCCTGTGAGCTGTCGCCGAACGTAACTTCGTCGGCGGGGTGTTTTGACGCCCACTGTTCCGCCATATCGGCGGTGTAAAGGTTAAGCGATTTTATTTTTGCGGTCATTTCACGGTTTTCCGCCATTTCCGCGGGGAAGGTGTCTTCAAAGTTGGATCTCGAAAGATATTTTATGGTTGCGCTTCCGTCGCTGTTGCCGTCTATGGCAACGCCGTCGGTAGTGTCTTCGCCCGTGAAGAGGTTGTCTACGGGGTTTTTGGAGTTTGAATCTATGTCGTAATGAATGTCGTTGGAAATTTTGTAAGTCAGCGTCGCGTTGTTGCCCGAAGCCATTTTACTGTTTGCAACGGTGTGCGCGTCGCTTCTGAGCGTTACGGTGTATGTTCCCTTTTCAAGTTCGTAACCCGTAACTCCGTTGTTATTCGCGTTGTCGTAGTCGTAAGATTTCATATCTTCAACCGCAAATTCAAGTTCAACGTATTCGTGTTCGCCGGGCTGTAAAATTGCCGTCGTCTTGCCGAACGCGCCGAGGTTGACCGCCGATTTTTCTATTCCGTTCGCTTTATATTCGGGGGTGTAATAAAGCTGGACTACGTCCTGACCCGCGACGTCGCCCGTGTTGGTTACGGTAACGCCTACTTTGATTATGTCGTTTTTGGAAAGCGTCGCGTTGTTCTGGTGTTCGAGATAGTCTATTTTCCATTCGAACTCAGTATAAGACAGCCCGAAGCCGAACGGGTACTGCACTACGTCGTCGTATCCGTTGGTTATATTCCATTTTTGTTTTGCGTAATCGCTGTCCCAGAAGCCTTCGGCGTCCGCCGTTTCGTACCATTTGTAGCCCATATAGATGCTCTCGCGGTAGTCGGTGTAAGCAACGCCCTGATATCTCACGTTACTGCTTCCGTTGGTGTGCTGTACGGTGGTGGGGTACAGCCCGCTTCCGTTGGTGTAAAAATTGGTGGTGTCGTTGCCCGAACCCGTTATTGCGTAAGTCGAAGAGGTGGACAAATCGTATGCCCAGGTGTCCGCAGTCTTGCCCGAAGGGCTTACGCTTATATTGTTGCCGTCGGCGTCGGTTATGTCGCTGTAAAGAATGCGGGGGATGGCGTTTGTTCCCGAAGTACCCGTCGTGGACACTATAAGACAGCTGTCTATACCGGGAATGTTTTCAACAAAACCAAGTTCCATTACGTTTGTAGAGTTGATAAGAACTATTACGTTCTCATACGTTTTGCCAACGTATTTAAGCAGGGCTTCTTCTTCGGTGGAAATTTCAAGATAAGTTCTCGAATTGTCCTGAACTATCTGTCCGCCCTTAGAGGTGCGCTTATACTGGACTTTGGGTGAATCGTTGCTTTCGCCCGATACTCTGCCGATTACGACTATTGCCGTATCCGAATACTGCTGTGCAGAGCTTAACATTTCGGAAGTGTAATAATTTCTGTCTTCGATGTTAGGTTCGTAAAGTCTGCTGAACTCGTAATTGAAGCTGTGAAGCGAACCCGAATTGGACGGCATACTGTCGTTGGGCTGTGCGCCGTTTTTGCTGAATTCGCGGCGCGACTGGAAATTTTTGTACATACCTGTTATAGCTTCGTTGTACTCTATGCCGTTGTTTTTAAGCGCGGTAAGGAAGTCTGTTGCCGCGCCGGGCTTTACCTGACCCGAACCCGAACCGCTTATTACCCAGTCGACGCTGTCCCAGCCGAACACGTTGACTTTGCCGTTTTCGCTCTTTTTCATAGGAAGCAATCCGTCGTTTTTGACGAGGACGGAACCTTCTTCCTGAATCTGTTCGGCAAGCGCCGCTCCCGCAGCGCGGTCGGCGGGGTTGGAACTTTCTACATAGCCGATGACGAACTTGTTTATTAAATCCGCAAGCACGCCCACCGCGATGTTAACGGCAAGTACGACGGCAAGTATGACCGCGCTGACCGCAATCGCGACGATTTTGAATTTTTTCCCTTTCATTGATTTTAAACCTCCGTTGTTTTTTATGAATGGAAAGACTTTTTCGCGGGTGTGCGCCCGCGACCCGATTATATAGTACAGCAAACCTTTTTGCGTTTCAAGATACGCTTTTTTATAAAGTTACATTTACAGTCTGAATAATAAAAGCGTAAAAAAAGTAAACTGTTTTTAACAGCCGTATAATTTTCAAATGAACAAAAATAGTGTAAAATATACCCGAAAGATTATAATTTTAAGGTGAGTATCTATGAAAAACACGAATTTTGGGCGGAAAGCCCTTAAAGTCATAAGCGGAGTTATAGCCGCCGTAACGGCGGCGTGCGCAATCTTTACCGTCTCCGCGTGCGGAGGCGAGCCGAAACCGCCCGCCAAAACCCTGCTTCCAAAACTTACCGTCGACGGAACAAAAGTGGTAGACCCCGACGGGGAAGAGGTATTCCTTCGCGGAATAAACGCGGGCGGACTGTTCGTCACCGAACACTGGATGACGGGGTTTAAATACGGCAGTACGCCGTCAAACGATTACCGTTCGTTAACGCAGACCTTTATAGAACGTTTCGGCGAAGAGCAGACAAAGGAACTTTGGGCGGAGTATCGCGCCGACTGGTGGAGCGACACGGACTTCGAAATATGCGAAAATATGGGCATTAACGTCATCAGATTGCCCTTTTCGTATATGAACGTCGATTTTGCGGCTGTTACCGACTATTCGGAAGCGGGCAAAAACTACGATTTTTCCGACATTGACGACTTTGTCGAAAGGGCGGCGCGCCACGGCATTTATACCATACTCGATTTGCACGGCGCTTACGGTTCGCAAAACGGTCAGGACCACAGCGGTCAGATAATAGAAAACAAGGACGACGTGGGCTTTTATTCGGACGAGGAGATGACGGGGCTTACAGTCAAGCTTTGGGGCGAACTTGCTAAACATTACAAGGACAACACTTCGGTTGCGGCATACGACATTTTAAACGAACCGGGCGAGAAGGCGGGGACAACCACCAAACGCCACTGGGACTTTTACGACAGGGTTTATGACGCCATACGCGCAGAGGACAGCGGGCATATCGTAATTTTCGAATCCTGCTGGGACGGCGCAAACCTTCCGCAACCGTCCGAATACGGGTGGGAAAACTGTATGTACTCGTTCCATCACTATGCGGGCGACAAGCTTGCCGGCAGCGACTATATGAAGAGTTGGAGCAATAAAATTTCGGAGATAACTTCCCGCAATTTCGGCGTTCCGCTGCAAATGGGCGAGTTTACCAATTACACATCGTTAAGCAACTGGAATTACGTTCTGTCGCTTATGAACGGCAGGGACTGGCATTGGGTAAGCTGGACTTACAAGGTGTGGGGCAAAATGCCCTGGGGCGTAATAAACGTTATGGGAAGCAACGCGCAGAAAGTGGACGCGGGCAAGGACAGTTACGACGAGATAATACAAAAGTTCAGACTTTTGAAGACCGAACAAGCCGAAAAGTACGCTTTTTCCGACGGAACTTTGCTTGAAAGCGTTTTCGCAAAATACTGCAAACCGCAGGAAAAAAGAGATGTTTAAATAAATGCGGGGCAGACAGTCGTACTGTCAAACCGAAAACCGACGGTAAACCGCAGTAAAACAGATAGATAAACCCCGCCGACGGCGGGGTTTTTTATGTTCGTAATTTGTAAAAAATGGGGGGGGGGGGGGGG
>CAJUNJ010000010.1 GCA_910587825.1 uncultured Christensenellaceae bacterium | reverse complement strand
CGTGGTCTTCGTGATGGTGTCCGTGACAACATTCTCCGTCGTGGTCTTCGTGGTGATGTCCGTGGCAGCATTCCCCGTCGTGGTCTTCGTGATGGTGTCCGTGACAACATTCTCCGTCGTGGTCTTCGTGGTGGTGTCCGTGGCAGCATTCCCCGTCGTGGTCTTCGTGGTGGTGTCCGTGGCAGCATTCTCCGTCGTGATCTTCGTGGTGATGTCCGTGACGGCAAGCGTGTTCTTCTTCGGCAAGTTCGCCAAGACGGCTTTCGAGAGTTACCGAACGCTCTATTGCCGAAAGCAATTCCTTTCCGTCAAGCTGTTCCCAGGGGGTAGTTACCACCGTTGCACGGGGGTTACGTTCCCGCACGAGCGCAAGCGCCGTGTCAAGCTTTTCCGCACCGGCGGTATCGGCGTGACTGAATACAATGCAGGAAGCCGACTCTATCTGGTCGTTGAAAAATTCGCCGAAGTTCCTCATATAAGTTTTGCATTTGGACGCGTCCACAACCGCAGTATAAGCGTTAATTTTACTGTCGGGCAGGTTTGCGCTTTCGACGGCGCGCATAACGTCGGACAGCTTGCCCACGCCCGAAGGTTCGATAAGTATGCGGTCGGGGCGATATTCTCCGTAAACCTTCTGCAACGCCTTTGCAAAATCGCCGACGAGTGAACAACAGATACAGCCGGAATTAAGTTCGTTTATTTTTACGCCCGCGTCCTGTAAAAATCCGCCGTCAACGCCTATTTCGCCGAACTCGTTTTCAATCAGCACAAGCTTTTCACCCTGATAGGCTTCCTTTATAAGTTTTTTGATAAGCGTGGTTTTGCCCGCGCCGAGGAAGCCCGAAAATATATCTATCTTTGTCATAAACCGCTCCTTAAAGAAATAATTTTTTTATAATTAGTTTATAAACTTTTTTTGCGTATGTCAAACTTTTAAAGGTAAAATACAACCCGCGGACGTCCGCGGGCTTAAATATTTTTATTAATAAGTAAGCTTTCTGAAAGAACCGTCTTCCTTATGGATGACTATGCGTCCTTCCTGATTGCCGGCAACCGACTTAGCGTAATCGATAGCTTCTTCCTGAGTGAAGAAAAGTTTAAGTGCCTTTGCCGCGCCTTCTGCTTTAACCTGCCATCTGCGATCCTTTGTGCGCTTGGATATATGATAAATGGCGTCGGGATTGATTTTGGGTACGGGCTTTGCACGTTTAACGGGCTTAACCTGCTTAACTTCTTTCTTTTCCGACTTGGCGGGACTTACTTCCTTTTTGGGTTCCGCTTTAACCGTTTTTACATCTTCTTTTTTGGGTTCGGGCTTCGCCGCGGCAGGCGCCTGCTTTTTCAATTCTGCCATAATTGTGTTCCTCCGTTTACGTCATTATATTCAAAGTGATCCGTATTTCGCGCCTTGCGCGATCTTGTTCATATCTATATTATCATAAAAAACTTTGACAGTCAACACCAACTCGGCAAATTTTTACACCAAATAAAGTAAATTTTTATTTAATTTCGCCTTTAACGGCTTTAACAAACTCCCCGACCCGCTCGGGACTGTCCGCGCCGTATTTTTCCACTATCGCCGATATTTCGAAGTCGGCGATAATTCCGTCGAAAAGCCCGTCCGCAAGCTTACGGCAATACCTGTCCGCGCCGAATAAAACGCACGGTACGTCTGTGCTTTTGCGGACGGCACGCATAACTTTTTCGCATTCGCCGCGCAATATTGCGGGGTCTTTCGTCCCGTCCGCCGACGGCACGAAGTACAGAAAGCCCTGCGCCTCACGCGCTATTTTTTCCATTCTTTCCGTCTTTGCACAGGCTATCAGAGAAATAAGGGTTACGCCGTACTTTTCGCAAACAGGCAAAAATTCGTCCTTTTCCTCATAGGGCAAATCGGTAGCGATAATTGCGTCCGCCCCCTTCTGACGACAGGCGGAAATAAATTTTTCGGAACCGTAGGAAAAAATCGAATTGCAGTACGCCATAACGACTATCGGAACGGCAATATCACCGCGTAACCGACCTATAAGTTCAAATATTTTATCCGTAGTGGTACCGCTTTGAAACGCGCGTTCGTTGGCTTTAAAGCTTTCGGCGCTGCCCGCCGTGGGGTCAGAAAAAGGCACGTTAAGCCCAATTATATCCGCCCCGCCCGCCACGGCGCACAATACCGCCGAGTAAGTAGTTTGCATATCGGGATCGCCGCAGGTAAAAAAAGTTATAAGCGCATTGCCGTTTTCAAACGCTTTCTCTATTCTATTCATAAACCTTTTCTCCTCTGTACCGCGCTATCGCCGCGCAGTCCTTGTCTCCCCGTCCCGACAGGGTAACGACCATTATTTTATCCCTTGCCATATCGGGCGCGATTTTCATTGCGTAAGCGACGGCGTGCGCCGACTCTATCGCGGGTATAATTCCCTCCGTCACGGCAAGATATTCAAACGCTTCAACCGCTTCCCCGTCGGTTACGGGGACGTATTCCGCCCTGCCCCTGTCGTACAGCTCGGCGTGTTCGGGCCCAACCCCGGGATAGTCAAGACCCGCCGATATCGAATATACGGGCGCTATCTGACCGTATGCGTCCTGACAGAAATACGACTTAGTGCCGTGGAAAATCCCCGCCCTGCCGGCATTGATTGAAGCCGCCGTCTCAAACGTATCAACTCCCTTTCCCGCCGCTTCGCAACCGATAAGCCTTACTTCCCTGTCGTCTATAAAGTGATAAAAGCTTCCTATCGCGTTGGAACCACCGCCTACACAGGCAATAACGGCGTCGGGCAGTCTTCCCTCCTTTATGATAATCTGCTCTTTTATTTCTTTTGAAATTACAGCCTGAAAATCGCGCACGATTACAGGGAAAGGGTGCGGCCCCATAACCGAACCCAGACAGTAATGCGCGCGCGCCGTATCGCCCGCCCACTCACGCATTGCTTCCGATACGGCATCCTTTAAAGTAGCCGTACCCGAATCTACGGGAATTACTTCCGCGCCGAGCAAGCGCATACGGTAGACGTTAAGAGCCTGCCGCACGGTGTCTTCCCTGCCCATATAAACCGAACATTTCATACCCATAAGCGCGGCTACCGTTGCAGTCGCAACGCCGTGCTGTCCCGCGCCCGTTTCGGCAATGAGGCGGGTTTTACCCATTTTCCGCGCAAGCAAAGCCTGCCCCAGAACGTTGTTTATCTTGTGCGCGCCCGTGTGATTTAAATCTTCGCGTTTCAGGTAAATTTTCGCTCCTCCCAAATCCGCAGTCATCTTTTGCGCGTAATAAAGCCGCGACGGTCTGCCCGCATAGTCGTTGAAAAGCGAGCTTAACTGCGCATTGAATTCGGGGTCGTCCTTATAAAACGAATAAGCTTCTTCAAGTTCGGAAAGCGCACCCATAAGCGTTTCGGGCACGTATTGTCCGCCGTATACGCCGAATCTTCCCTTCTTCATAACAGTTCTCCTTTATTAAAGTATACAAAAAGTCCTTGGCGAAAATACTTCGCCAAGGACGAATAATTACATTATCCGCGGTGCCACCTTGTTTCACGGCTAAGCCGTGCGCTCGGCAGGGTACAAACATACCCCCGACAACTTACGTATGCCGACACGTTGCAGAATACTCTGCGCAAACGCGCATTTGACTGCACCCTCCGCGGTCCATTTGATAATCTGTGTCAGACCCGACTCTCAGCAACGCAGGCTCTCTGTACAGGCATAATTACCTTTATCTCCGCTTCAACGGTTTCGGTTATTTTATCATTTTCTCCACGTCCCTGTCAACCCCTTTTTTAAATTTTGTGCATATTGCACAAGTGCAAGAAAGGTTTAAAGCCGCAATATAATTAAACGTTTTTGCCCATTTCGTATGCCTCGGCGGGGAAGCTTGTTCCGACGGCGTCGGTCTTTTCGGAAAGCCCCGTACCGCGTAAAACGCCTTTAAGACTTACCCCTTCGAAGCAGTCTATCCAACCCTGGATATCTGTCACGCTTCCGTCCATTGCGGACTTTTCGTCCTCGGCGGCGGTTGCAATAAGGTATACTTCCTTAAACTTATTCTTACGCGGGTAAAGGGGATTTAACCTGTCCAAAAAGGTTTTAAGCTGTCCGCTGACCGCGTAATAGTATACGGGCGTTGCAAAGACGAGAACGTCCGCATTTTCAAACTTCGAATAAAGCGCGTTCATACCGTCGCCGAGCACGCACCTGTCGTGCGACTGGCAAAACATACAGCCCGTACAAAACTGCAAGCCCAAATCGCGTACGGCAACCTGCAACACTTCGTTGCCCGCCGCTTTCGCGCCTTCGGCAAAACTGTTTGCAAGAGTTTCCGAATTGCCGTTCTTTCTCGGCGAAGACGTTACCACTATCACTTTTTTCATTTCGGTTACTCCTTTTATAAATATGATTTTGCATAAAAACCGTTTATCTGATTTTGGCGACGCCCGTTTCAACCGCCGCCTGCGCGACAGCGGAAGCAACTCTTTCGTGCGCTAACTTATCGTACGCGTAGGGCAGAATGTAGTCGCGGTTCAACTGTTCTTCGCTTACGCACGCGGCAATGCCTTCCGCCGCGGCTATCATCATTTCGCGGTTTACAGTTGAAGCCCTTACGTCGAGAGCGCCCCTGAAAAGTCCGGGGAAAACAAGCACGTTGTTTATCTGGTTGGGATGTTCGGACGAACCCGTACCGACGATGAACGCGCCTGCCGCCAACGCGTCGTTACGCTGTATCTCGGGTACGGGGTTGGCACAGGTGAATACTATGGCTTTTCCCGCCATAGACGCAACCATTTGCTTTGTAACGCAGTTGGGGGCGGACACCCCGATAAACACGTCCGCGCCCTTCATTGCGTCGGCAAGCTTGCCTTTAAGGCGGGAAAGATTTGTCACCTTCGCTATTTCCGCGTGCGCGCTGTTGAGAGTTTCATCGCCCTGACAGATTATGCCGAAGCGGTCCGCCATAGTCACATCGGCAACGCCGTAGGACAAAAGCATTTTGCCGATAGAAATGCCCGCCGCACCCGCGCCGTTTATTACCACCTTTAAATCTTCCTTTCTTTTGCCGGTAAGCTTTAAAGAATTTATAAGCGCCGCCAGTACGACGACTGCCGTTCCGTGCTGGTCGTCGTGGAAAACGGGTATACCCAATTCGGCTTTAAGCCGTGTCTCTATTTCGAAGCAACGCGGAGCGGAAATATCTTCGAGATTTATTCCGCCGAACGAACCCGAGATTATTTTTACCGTCTTTACTATTTCGTCGGGGTCTTTGGTTTTTAAGCAGATGGGGAAAGCGTCCACTCCCCCGTACGCCTTAAACAACGCGCACTTGCCTTCCATTACCGGCATACCCGCTTCGGGACCGATGTCGCCGAGTCCGAGTATCGCCGTTCCGTCGGTAATGACGGCAACCGTATTCCAACGCCGCGTTAGCTCAAAGCTCTTTTCGGCGTTCTCGTGTATTGCCATACACGGTTCGGCAACACCGGGGGTATACGCAAGCGACAGCGCCTGACGGCTGTCAACGGGCACACGGCAGACGGTTTCTATCTTTCCTCTCCATTCCGCGTGTTTTTTAAGCGATTCTTCTCTGTAATTCATATCTACCTCTGTACAACTTTATACTTTAATTATAAACCATACCGCCCGCAATGTAAAATGAAAAATTTAAAAAGACGTTAAAAAATGTTAAACACGGCGGGATATATTATCCGCCGTGTCGCCGTATTCGATTTTTGCCGTCGCCAGCAGAAAATTCGTATACAATAAAATGCTTTTTCTCTTCGCCGGCTTTTAAAACGGGCTTATCGAAGCCCTGCATATTTACGGCGTTGGGGCAATATTGGGGTTCCAGACAAAAACCTGCGTATTTGTTGTAAACTCCGCTTTTACCTTTAACGCCGTTAAGCTGTCCGCCCGAATAGAATTGCAAGCACGGCAAATCCGTGTAAACGTCCATTCTTATGCCCGTAAGCTTGCTTTCGGCGTGAGCCGCGCGGTCGCTGTTCAATATATAATTATGGTCGTAGCCGAGCGTTGCTTTCAATTCCTCCGCGCCGATTTCTTCGCCTACTTTTTTCAACTTCGTAAAGTCGAAAGGCGTACCTTTTACCGCTCTTTTCTCGCCCGTGGGAATTAATCCGTTATCTACGGGCGTGCAACAATCCGCGTTTATTTCGAGCATATTCCCAAGGCAATCGCCTTTCCCCGCTCCGTCCAGGTTAAAATAAGCGTGGTTTGTAGGACACCACAAAGTGTCCTTATCGCTTACCGCTCTATACTCCATTAATAGCGAATTGTTTTTAACCGTGAACTTAACGGTAAGCCTTAAATTGCCGGGATAGTTTTCTTCGCCGTCAACGCTTAAATATTCCATTGTCACGGAATTATCCGTCTGCTCGGTTACGGTGAACATCTTTTTATCGAAACCCTTATACCCGCCGTGCAGGTGGTTTTTACCGTCGTTTGCGTTCAACGCATATCCCTTGCCGTTAAGCGTAAACTTTCCTTCCGTTATTCTGTTGGCAAGCCTGCCGATAGTTCCGCCCGCATAGCAACCGCTGTTGACGTAGTCTTCGTCCGAATTAAAGCCGAGCGTTATGTCCGCCCCGTTAACTTTAAGCGAGTTTATCCTTGCCCCAAAAGGAAAAATTTCGGCTTCTATAATTCCGTCTTTTATAATCATAATTTTTCTACCGTTATCCCGTCGGATATCTCCGTGTCGTAAAACTCTGCCTTATATCCCGTTGCTTTCAGATACGCGTTATATGTAAACTCTTTAAACTCTTCTATGCTGTCGGTCTTGACAAGCGATATAGTGCAACCGCCGAAGCCGCCGCCTATCAGACGCGAGCCTATACAACAACTCTGACCTTGCGCGGCTTCTACAAGCGCGTCCGGCTCTCTGCCCGTCACTTCGTAATTGTCCCTCAATGATGCGTGCGAAGAATTTAGCAGTTTGCCAAGCATATCCGTATTTCCCGCTTTAAGCGCAAGTTCGGCAAGACGCACCCTGTCGCTTTCGGTCACGATATGCTCTACCCGCTTTTTCAGCAAATGCGGTAAAACGCTTCCGTAAGTTTTAAACTGTGAAGGAGAAAGTTGCGCAAGACAGCTTATATTTAATTTCTGTTGCAATATTCTCAACGCTTCGTCCGTTTCTTCCCTTCTTTCATTGTACTTGCTTTCAACAAGATTGTGCGGTTTTTTGCAGTTTGCTATTACAAGCGAATAATCGCCGAGCTTTAAAGGCAGATATTTACATTCAAGCGTGTTGCAATCAAGCAACATTACGCTGTCCTTTTTTCCGCAAGCCGAGGCGTACTGATCCATTATCCCGCAGTTGACCCCCGCATATTCACGTTCCGCCTGCTGTGCTTTTAAAGCTATATCTACTTTATTGAGCGGCTCGCCCGCAAGCGTTGCAAGTGCGGCTATGGTGGAAACCTCTATCGCCGCGGAGCTGGATAGCCCCGAACCGAAGGGAACGGTGCAGTCTTGAAGCATATCGCAGCCAATAATTTTATGACCCGCTCTCTGCCACATCAAAGCCGCACCCGCTTGGTAGTTGCCGTACTTCAAGTCCTTGTAACTTTCGAGTTTGCCTATGTCCAAAGTCACTTTATCGGACAAAGTTGTCCACTCCAGATTTATTTGGTTTGTGCCGTTGGGGCGGATATATACCGTGTTCTTTAAACTCAAAGCCGCGGGCATTACCCTGCCCCCGCAATAGTCTATGTGTTCGCCTATTACGTTTATCCTGCCTGCCGCTGTTACCTTGTATTTATACTCTTTCATATCTCAAAACCTGCCGTTTTTAAAAACCGCAAAAAATCTTCTTCCCTTTTAAATACCGCCGTATTTTCAAGTATCCTGTAACAGATACTGCCCAATTCTTCCTGCAACGCCTTATGAATATCTTCATATTTTCCGCTTTCATACAATGCTTTTGTTTCGTCGTAAACGAGCTTAAATTCGGCATATTCGGGGGGCAATGCGCTTTTCGCTTCAATTATTCTCTCTATTTCGTTAAGTTGTTCTTCAAGTCTGCCGGGCAGTATAAACAGCCCCTGCGCTTCTATAAGCCCTATACTTTCTTTCTTTATTGCGTGGTATTCCGGGTGGGCGTGGAACACGCCGTCAGGATACTTTTCGCTCGTTATATTAGAACGCAGAATAACGTTCATTTCATAGCCGTCCGCCGTCTTTATCACCGTAGGACTTATTGCGTTATGCACGCCGTTGTTATCCTCTGCTATTATACCGAGTTCGGGGTTACTGTAATTTATCCACGCTTGCCGAAGCCTGTCTGATATGTCTATGACCTCGTTGCGCTTGTCGCTCTTTATACGTATTACCGTGCCCGCCCAGTCCAGAATGCCGATTTTTGCGGTTGGATGACGCATATCCTTTATGTAACGCCTTATTTTCGCTTTATGCAGCGGCAGAACTTCTCCGCCGCCCTGATAGTGGTCGTGGGCTAAAACACTTCCGCCTATCCGCTCCAACGGCGCGTTACAGCCTATGAAGTAATGGGAGAACATATCCACGAAGTCCAAAAGATTAACAAAAGTCTGTCGGTCGACGTGCATAGGGATATGCTCGCAGTTGACCGCTATGCCGTGCTCGTGGAAATATCCGTACGGCGAATACTGCCAGAACCATGGGTGCGCCCCAAGCGAAATCGAAACGGTGCGCAGGTTTCTTTTATTCCTTGCGCCGAACCCTTCGTTTTCGCGGCATATTACACAATTTGCAAAGCCGCCGTCCACGCTGTTGCCCGCCTTGGCTTTCTTCGGGTCGCGGAACTCCGGTTTTGCTTTGTTTATCGTTACCGTAAGTCCGTTTTCGGTATCGAAGCGCGGGTTTTTGTCCAGCACGTCCTTTTTGACGTACTTATTGCTTACGCAGTAATTATACAGCCACTCGGTTGCGGCTTTGCTTCCGCTGTCTTTTAAAATTTCCGAAAAGCGCTTATCAATTTCGGACGGCAAAAGCGAAAGTTCGCCGTATATAGCGTCTTCAAGCTCCGCCCCTTCCAAACCGCTGTTTACAATTTCCAAAAGACGGTTTGCCTTATACTCACAGTCACGCTCTTTAAGTTCCAACTTTTTCTCAGCGTAAGATATTATATCTTTTATTTGTCTCGCATTCATTAATTATTCCCTACTTTTTTTTAGACCTTTTCGCTTCCTGTTGCGCCACAAAAAGTACCCGAACGGCTTTTCCGTTTGCCGACTTCACCTTGCTTGACAGCAACGGGTTTTCAAAAACGCTTTTTTTATCCATTTATTTCTCTCTTTACCGTTATTTCCGCACTGCCGGTATATCTGCCGTCCCCTGCGGTAACCGAGAAATTTTCACCGTTCGCCTTAACGACCGCCAATGCCTCGCCGTAATAAGTATCCGTTTCGCAACCCGTATAACCAAGCTTGTTGAACGGGCACGCATTGCCGATCGCAAGCAGTTCCCCGCCAGACACGGCGACATTTATTATGCCTCTTTCAAGCGGTTTAACCGCTCCGTTGCCGTCGGTGTATTTAAGGCGTATAAAGCAAACCTCTCCCTCTTTTACCTGCGTCTTTTCGGGAAGTACCGAAAGCACTGTTTCCGTCCCCGCCGTTTTAAGTGAATTGCGCGAAAGCTCCTTGCCGTCTTTTCCGATATTGACTGCCGTTATCTCGCCGCCTTTGTATTTTACTTTGAAATCGAAGCGGCAATTCTTTTTAAACTTCTTTTTTGCGACCTTTTTCCCGTTTATATAAAGTTCGACGGCGGGCGCGCGGGAATATACTTCTACACTTGCTTTTTTGCCGTCAAGCCCGTTCCAGCTCCACGAAGCAATTGCATTTGAAAATTTCCAGGCAGACGGGGAATGTTTTTCGCCCGTATGACTTACGGGCACGACGGCAATCTGCGGTATATCCGTAAGCTCGAACGCGACTTTGGTATACAGCGCTTCGCCGAGCGGGTTGCCAATCAAATCCACACGACCGCTTCCCGCCGTCACCCAGCCTGCGCCGTGCAGAAAATCGGGGGCGTATTCGCGGTATTCCCAACTGCCCACGCCTACTTCGCCGAGATAATCCATTCCCGCCCAGACAAAATCGCCTATAAGCGCAGGGTTTGTCTTTGCAAACTCCCAGAAGGCGTACGCGTCCGAACAGAACGTTTCACTGCCCAAAATTATACGTTCGGGATATTTCTTGATATCGTGCTTATAGCGTTTAATGCCGTAGTTATATCCTGCGACGTCCATTACGGCAAAGCAGTCGCGCGTTTTTCTGTCGCAACCGGGAAGCTTTGCCATCGTCTTCATAAACTTATCGCCGAAAAGCCCCGCAAGGTTGTTGAAAAACTCGCTTCCTACCTTTTTGTTGGGGTTTTTTTCAGCCTTTTTGTCGCTGTACTGTCCGAAGCCGAGCGCGTACAGATAATTGAAAAATATATTTACCCCCGTAGTTACGGGGCGGTAATCGTCGTATTGTTTGCAAACCGCCTTCATATTTTTGAACAGTTCTATGCCCCGCTTTTCGCCAGTCTCCGCAACCTCGTTTCCGAGGGAATACATTATAACGGACGGGTGGTTATAGTCCTTTTCAATCATATCTTTTATGTCGCGGGCGTACCAGTCGACGATATAGTCGGCGTAGTCGTAACGGTTTTTATGTATATACCACATATCGCAGTATTCGTCCATTACCAGCATACCCAGCTTATCGCAGGCGTCCAAAAGCGACTTTGCGCAGGGGTTGTGTGCGGAACGTATTGCGTTGTAACCGTTTTCTTTTAATATTTTAATCTTTCTTTCTTCGGCTTCGGGATAGCTTCTCGCACCCAATATGCCGTTGTCGCTGTGAATGCACGCCCCGCGGATTATCACCCTTTCCCCGTTTATTTTCAGTCCGTCCGTATGGTCGCAAGTCAATGTGCGGATACCGAATTTATGCTCCTGCACGTCGTCTTCGTACTTTAACTTACAGGTATAAAGTTCGGGAGTATCCACCGACCAAAGCTTAGCGTCGGGTATCTCCAAGGCGAACACGGCGTTGCCGTCATTTTGGCTCTTTTTATCGGATACTATCTCTTCGCCGTTTTTCTCCACACTGACGGCTATATCTCCCACGCCCGTAACGTTTACCGTAACTTCCACTACTGCGGGATAAAGCGACAGAGTCTTTATTTTAACCCCGTTCAACGTTATGCGTTTTTTGTCGCCGACATACATATTTACGGGGCGGTAAATGCCCGCGCCCGAATACCAGCGGCTGTTGGGTTGGTCGGCGTTACGCGCTGTTACGCGTATTTCATTCTCTTCGCCGTATTTCAAAAACTTATCCGCCGTAACATAAAAGTTGGTGTAGCCGTAAGGACGGTATACCGCCTTTTCGCCGTTTATGTAAACTTCCGCATTGCGGTATACGCCTTCGAACTCGAAAATGACGTTTTTATCTTTATATCCGTCGGGGACGGAAAAGGTTTTTACGTATTCGTAGTCCGCACCCAAATACCAGCCTGTATTTACGCCCGCTTCCGCAGTGTTGCTGCGCTCTTCGTAAATAGCCGCGTCATGCGGTAAAGTGACGCACTTCCACTCATTGTCCGTATTTAAGTGTCTGTATTTCCAACCGCCGTTAAAATTAATTTTTTTCATTTATGCTCCCTTTATGCTTACTGAAAATTATATCGTATTGAAAAGCATTTTACAAGCTATAATCCGTTTTTTTATTTAACGGGCGGCGGGCATTTTGCCCGCCGCCCGTTACAACTGAGGAGAAAATCAAATTTCTTTGTGTAATCTGCCCGCAATCGTCGTAACAACGAATGCGACAAAGCTCAATGCATTGAATACTATGGCGATTATCGCAACGTTTACAGTTTTAATCTGTGCGGCGGAGTGCTCGATGGGATTCAACAAATCGCCCATTACGTCAATTCTTGCTACAAGCAGCATAACAATCGATATTGCCATTAACACGGCTAAAACGAAAGTTGCAACGCCCGTAATTCTGTCATCGAGTTTTTCAGAATACAGCCAAAGCGCAACTGCGCCCAATATCGAGAGAATCGGCAATACAATCGGAATTGCGTTTACCGTTTCGCCGGCAATGTAGCCTGTGGTGCTGTTTACTATATATACTATAAGCCCTATCAACGCAAGGACTGCGCCAGCCATTAAAACCCAACCGAATGCATTTTGTTTTTTAACGAATTTCATATCAATTTTCCTCCTTTTTCTTTGCGAAAAGCTTTAACGCTTCGCAAGCTATCCAGCCTGCTACCGCAACACCCGTAAGCACGCCGAAGCCGATACGCGCACCTTTATAAATGCTTCTCCAAGGAGTATTAAGCTGAACAACGCGCGTTGAAGTGTTTACGCCGTTCATTGCCGCGCTGTTTGCCACGGAATAAAGCACGTACTTGATATCGTCTTTTATTGCCGCACACATAGCCGCGTCGTTTTTGAAATAATCTTCGTTCCAGTATGACACCGCACCGCCGAAGCCGCAGAATGCCGTAGTTCCGTATAGTATCGATTCTTTGGGGGAAGCCTTTGCGGATACGCCCGTGAAGTCGGTTACACTATAACCCTTAAAATCCCATTCGCCGCGCAATATATCATAGCTTGCGCCTTTGTTCGCACCGGGAGCGACAGCGCCGATTTCGTTGAACGAAGTCATTGTACCAAGCGCGCCTACCTTGTAGCTGTCCTGCTTTGTTTCGTCGTTTACAAACGAAGCGGGTTTGCCGCTCGCTTCGAAAATCTGCTGAAAGTTGCGAAGTTCAAGTTCGCGCGCGGTCTGCTCGTTCATAAATACCGATACGGACGAACGGTTGATTTCTTGGTCGTTGAATGCAAAGTGTTTAACGTTTACAAGGCAACCCTTGCTCTGCGCGCCCTGCACCACCGCGCTGCCCGTGTAACCGGAAAGTACGGGGTCTTCCGAATAATACTCGCCACCGCGCCCGTTGTATGCGTGTCTGTGAAGGTTAACGCCGGGGCCTATCATTATGGGATAGCCGAATATAAGCGTGCTTTCGCCGAGAATGATTTCGCCGTTTTCATATGCAAGTTCTTTATTCCAACTGTAAGCGAGGTTTGTGGGAGTAGGTGCGACGCGCGTGCCGTATTCGGCATAATTGCTGTCGTATCCTTCCATTTCGGCGTACTTTTTGCCCTGATACATTGCGTCTTTGATTTTACCGCCGTCCGAGCCTCCGGGGCCGTCGTCCGTCTTATATTCGGACAATCCGACGGAAGGTATACCCGCAAGCGTATGGAAAGCCTTGCCTGCAAACGAAAGGAATTCGGAAATAGATACTTGATCTACTATCTTATTCCAACGGGGGTCGTTGAAATCCGCGCCTTTCATTTCTGTAATATGTATTGCTTCGTGGTTGGTGGGTTTACCGTTTTCGTCCGTTTTCCACGAATTTACGCCCCATTTATAAGCCGAAACATCGTCGTTGTTCTTTACGTCGATAAAGTTGTTTTTAAGCAACGTTTCTATTCTGTTCTTTGCCGTAAGCCCCGCAACGGTCGTAGGATACGTGCCGTTCCAATCGCTCCTGGTCATATATTTTGCCGTGCCCGCATAGCCGTCGAAAGAATTGATATTCATCGAACTGTCACCGTCGGAAAGGCGGTTTGTAACCTCTACGTTTGACTTGCTGTACTTCCATGTAGAACTATCGAAATCGTCCCACGTCCACTTATATGTATTGGCTGCGTTGCCGTCGTCGGTCATTCCGTCGGCTTTGGTCTTACCCTGCGCGGCAAGAATATTGTTCAACGCCTCGTGAGAGTCGTCGCCTATTGCAAAGAAATATTCGCCCGCATCGAGAATATATGTTTTAGCCGTGGTATAGTCGTAGCTTGCAAGGTTTGCAAGGTCGATTTCCATATTTATAGTCTGCGTTGCGCCGGGCTTTATGATATCGGTTTTTTCGTAATCCATAAGCTGGATTGCGGACTTTTCAACCTTATTTGTCTTATCGTATTCGGTATAAGGAGTCTGCGCATAAAGCTGAACCACCGATTTACCTTCCATACTGCCCGTGTTTGTAACCTTTACCGAAACGGTTGCGCTCTTTTTATTGCCCTTTATCTGGACGCTTTCCAAAGTCTGATCGAAAGTGGTGTACGACAAACCGTAACCGAAAGGATAAACAACTTCGTTTTCATATTTCCACGTGCCGTCCGTCGTCGCAACCGAACCGTTTGCGTTTACGTAAGTACCCGCTTTCGCGTTAGCCGCCCCGTTTACATTCGCAACGACATCCGCATATCTCGTTTCGTAATAGCGGTAGCCGGTATATATGCCCTCTTCCATAATAAGATAGGAAGCGACGCTGTCGTCATTGCCGAACGCATCTTTATTCGCCCAGGCAATGTCGCCGAAGTTTTGCATTGCGGGGTTGACCGCGGTATTTGCCGCATATATATCGCCGAGGTGCGCGCTTGGTGAAACCGTTCCGTTCAACACGTCCGCAACGCCGTAGAAGCCGTATGCGCCGGGGTAACCTATCCACATAATCGAGTCGACCTTGTCATCGGCTTTAAGTTCTGCAAGTTCAAGCGGATTGGTTGAGTTGATAAGCACTATAACGTTTTCGAAATTATCTTCCGCTTCCTTTAAAATAGCCTTTTCTTCCGCGGAAAGTCCTAAAATGTTGCCCGTCGTGGACGACGTGCCTCCGGGTACGTAACTTACGTTTTCGCCGCCCGCCCTGCCGAATACGACGATAGCCGCATCCTTGTATTCTTTATAGCTTTCTTTCAAGTCCGACTGCGCAGCCGTCAATTCGTCGACGGTGGCTTCGACCAAATTGAGATTTCCCATCGCGCCGGCCGTCATCTTGTCGCCGACGACTACGGGTCCGGGTTTTGCACCGAATCCCGAGCCTCTGTGCTCTTTGTCGGAATAAAAGGTTTTGTACGCCTCGGTTGCCGTAGGATTAATTTTGAATCCTCTGTCTTTAAACGCGGACAAAATATCATTGCCGTCGTTCGTAATTGTGTAATCCGGCGCCGCGCCCATATCATTGCCGTAAACGGGCACGTACGCTTTCGCGCCGAGCAGGGTAATCTTCGCCGTTTTTGAAATGGGCAACGATGTCTTTCCCGCAGAAATCTCTCTGTTTTTAAGCAGAGCGAATGTTTCCTGTGATTCTTTTATAGCGAATTCCTTAAAACCGTCAACCGCTTCTTTCGCGGTTTTGAACTTCGATTGATATTTCCAGTCGGCTGTATCGGTTTCTTCGGAAACTCTTTCAGAACTCACGCAGTTGAAATAAGTGTCTAACGGTGCCGCGTATTTTTCCATTATGGGGCCCGCGGCGATACCCGCGGCAAGTCCCAATACCGCAACAGCGCTTACGCCGCGCAACGTTTTTGACATAATTTCTGTAATTTTTGCCATATTTTCCTCCTAAATAACTTTCGTCCGAAAACAAATTTGCAAACGATTAGGAGGTTTTACATACGTCTGCGCAAGCAGACGTATGGTTGGATTCCAACCGTTCGAAATTTTAATTTCGAACATCTTTTGCTATATTCTATCATTATTTTTATGCCTTTTCAAGATAATGGTTTACGATTTATGGACATTTTTTTACTTTTTATATTGACTTAGGGCTTACGCAATATTATAATGATATCAGACGGAATTCACTTGTCAGAGGAAAATTATGATTATAAACAGGGAAGACAGACGAATACGCGAAGATTCGGCAATACGTCTTGAAAGATACAAAAATTCGCAGAATATGCCGCACTGGCATTACGAGTGCGAACTGCTGTACGTAGATAAAGGCGGACTTGACGTAATGTGCAACCAAAACCGTTACCGCATTGCGGCGGGACAGACCTTTTTTATAGACGGAAAGACAATTCACAGTATGAATGCGCTTTCACCCGACACGGAAGTAACTATGATAGTGTTTGACCCGTACATACTCGGCTTTTCCGACGGCGGGCTTACGCCCGAAAACCCCGCGCTTGAAAACAACTACGACATACCCGCGCTATACTTGCGGCTGAAAGACGAATATTTACAAAAACGGCAGTTTTACCGTCGGCGTATGACGGCTGAGCTTACCGTCGCTTTGATTGACATTTTAAGGGCGGAAAAGCTTACCGAAAGAAAGCCGACGGTAAACACCGCCGAAAGGGTGATAGATCTTATGGAGGACGTAAGCCTGAACTGCGACAGTTACGACTTTGAAAGAGCCGCCGCCTTTATGAATATGAATCCCAGCTATTTTTCGCGGCTGTTCCACCGCCTTACGGGCATAACCTTTTCACAGTATTTAAACTTTGCCCGTTGCGAGCGGGCGGTAAATCTTCTTAACGGAAAAACACGGCTTACTATGACCGAAATAGCCGACAGATGCGGATTTATGACCATACGCAACTTTAACAGAATTTTCAAAAGCGTGACGGGCTTTTCGCCGTCGTCTTTGCCGCAAGGATATGCGCTTACCAACAGATACGACGCTTTAAACGAAGCCAGCCGCAACCCTACTTTAAACGAATGTCTGTTGCTTGAATCGTTCGGCGCATAAATTCAAAAAGGCAATTTACAAAAATATCCCGACGGGGATTTTCTCTTCGGAAAACCCTGTCGGGATAAATTTTAATATTGAGTTTGCAGTTCCCGACGAATTCCTTTACGCGGATTATTTAAAACCCGCGCAAAGTTATCCGTATAGGAGGAGAAAAAACTACTCTGTAAGCAAAGCGCAATTCCCATAGGGAATTAGAAAACTAAATTTTAAAGAGTTGCACTTTCAAGCGATGTCAAAGGGCTCTCGAACGAGATGTTCGAGAGCCCTTAACTACATTTAATTGAAAGTATTAAGTAAGATTAAATAATATGCTTTATGCTCTACGACGATAGAAACTATTTTTTTCTATCCTTAAAAAATTTTACAAGCAAAGAAATTATAGGTAGGCTGATAAAAATCCATACAGCCAATCAGGGAAATGTGGCATAGCAAACTCCTTTTATAAATCAGATTTCTTATAAATCATTACTGATATAAGAGCCGAAAACCCGTACAGCAAAATGCTGACAAGTAGAATTACCCATACAAACCACGTATTCGTTTGGAAAAATGCACTTGCATTGTTACCAATATGTTTGACAGTTAGCGACATCAAAAAAGGCGATGCAACAATTAAAAGGGAAAAGAAATACCTTACTTTCTCATACCCCAACTTATAATATAATGGCAAAAATAAACCACACACAACAACCATAACGAGCAAAGTAAAGGCAAGCAATTCAATGTCGATATTTCCGAGTTTGGGGACAATTAGTGTTTCTATGAAATAAATTAAACAGCATATTACATACAGCGCGAAACACAATAAGTATTTAGAAATAACCGTATATTCTCGTGAATACGGAGTTGAACACAAATATGCCGACGCTTTCTTATACTTATATTCTTTCATCAAAATGCATTGTAGCGGCATAAATACAGCAAAAACAGCGGGCAACATAAATCCCAAAAATGTATATTCAGAGTTACTCCATAATATAAAGAACGGAAATAATATCACTACCGCCAACATAATGATTAAGTATTTACTGACAAGTAAAATATCTTTTTTTATCAAATGAATTAACATTTTATACCTCCTTCCGAATATGCAAGCATTATATCTTCTATGGTAGGACGCTCATAAACGGCGTTTGATAACAGTTTGCGCATTGCAGAATAATCAGACGTTAAACCTGTAAAACCGAAATCTGTTTGTTGCAATGAAATAAACAGCTTTTTCACTTCCGAATTAAGGTCGCCGACAATCCCTTTCACTATTCTGTGCTTATCGAGTAAAGAATCCTTTTCTTCTTGAAATACTATTCTTCCCTTGTCAATCATAATAAGCACGTCGGCGATCTTATCCAAATCGGATGTTATATGTGTTGAAAAGAAAACGCCCTTGCCGCCGTTATTCATAAATTCCGTCAGTATCGAACGAAAGTCACTTCGCGTTTGCGGATCAAGTCCGCCTGTTGGTTCGTCCATAATAAGCAGCTCGGCATTGTGGGAAAGAGCCATAGCCAAAGCGTATTTCATTTTCATTCCACGCGATAATGTCGCTATTTTTTGTTTCGGATTGAGTCCAAACCTTTCCAAATAGTTTAAGAATATTTTTTCGTTCCACTCCGAATATGCCGGAGCAATAATAGATTTCATTTGCACAAGACTAAACTCATCATAAAAGCAAGTGTCGTCAAAAACTATGCCGAGCCTGTCTTTAATCTTTTTTTCGTTGCCAAGCATAGGCAGTCCAAAAAAGATTATGTCGCCCGAAGTTTTTTCTGTCAAGCCTAAAATAGTACGGATAGTCGTGGTTTTACCCGCACCGTTTGCACCGATAAAACCTGTTATGCAACCTTCTGGTAATGAAAAAGTAATGTTATTCAACGTAAAATTACTATATGATTTTTTTAATTTTTTAACTTCCAAGATAGTATTCATTTAATTGTCCTCCTCGTAAAGAATGTCCATCATTGCGTTAAGTTCCTCTTTGCTGATATTTAATGCCTTTGCCGCCTTTATCATATCTTGCATTTTGTCTTCGACATAACGACGTTTTGAATCGCGTAAGATTTCCAAATTTCCCGTAGCGACAAAAGTACCGATACCGACTTGGCTTGTAATAAAGCCTTCTTGTTCTAATTCTTCATAAACCCGTCGTATTGTCAGAACACTGACTTTTACATCTGTTGCAAAAGAGCGTATTGAAGGCAACGGATCGCCCGCTTTCAGTTCTTCTTTGAATATCGCATCTTTAATTTGATCTTTAATTTGTTGATACAACGAAACATCTGAATTATTTGAGATAATAACTTTCAAACTGTGCGCTCCTTTTTAGTGTGCTGTTTATATATGCACACTATACACTATTATCACACAGCTGTCAAGCGTTTTAACTGCAAAACTCTATAAAGAGATGTTAATATTAAACTATTCGGTTTCTAATTTAAAAAAGCTTTCTATAAAAACTTTATTCACCGCCCGTTTATGGGCGCTGAAACCCTTGCAACGAACAAAAGTTTGTGATATAATGCACACTACCACAATGTAGTTTGTGGTGGAGTACCCTTTTAGGGTAGGAGTTCCGCGATGAGCGAATGCTCATAGAATGCGGAAGGTTTTGGGCGGTATAATCGCCCGTGCCTTAGCTTACGGAAAGAGCGTAGTTTTTTAGTTGTACGCTTTTAGGGTTCCCGAAAAGTATCGAAGAACTTTTTGGGAAGAGGAACGGCAACGGCGCAAAGTTGCCACCGCTTTTATGCGTGTGGCATAAGGCGCAAGTTTGCCGTGACGACGTGAGCCGTGATAGGCTTATTTTGTGTTACAATTTTTATATGAATAACACTCCAACTTCATAGAATGACTAACCATCATAGAGCAATTTATGTTGCTAAATACGGTTCAAGTCGGTGATACAAGAAGTTATCAGCGGCTTTTTTCGCGTCTTTTTTTCTGCTATCTACCACCCTTGTGTGGTCGAGATAAATACATTTTCGGAGGTAATTTTATGACAATCAGACCGCCTTAATACGACAAGCAAACGGAAAGCAAATTGTTCTGCTCTGTGGACGAATTTCTCGAACGGCGCAAGGTAAACACCGTTCTCGGTCACCGTTCGCGCGGGATAATGCGCGAACTCATCTCGCAACGCCAAAACAGCGCACCGTGCTGTTTTGGCGTTGCTCGTCCCGCAGGGCGAACGCAACTTATGTAGCGAAGCGAAATAAGTGTAGTAAGCTACACTTAAAGAATTTAAGTCATTAGGAGGACGAAACTATTTATATTATTTGTAACTTAAAGAAACTGAAAAAGGACGCCGTTACCGACGTCGAAGAAGAAAACGAACGTGACGAATATTATCCGGCAACAAACCCGCAAATAGACAGTTCGCGGACAAAAGACAACTACCACCTTGTTACTCCGTCGGGCAGGTATATGGACGTTATCAAACAGAGTATTGAGAGACTGCATTTGAAACGCAAGGTGCGCTCGGATGCTGTTTATCTTGCGAAACTAACCCTCATATGCACTTAAACCTTATCCCTATTACCAACGGTAAGTTATGTGCAAAAGACTTGTTCGACGGAAAACTTGCCGCACTTCAAACGGAGTTTTGGAAAGTAGTCGGAGAAAAATACGGACTTGACAGAGGCAAGCCGAACAGTCAAGCCGAACACTTGGATACGGCGGAATATAAGGCGAAAAAGATTGTAGAAGCTGCCGAGCAAAAACGCGCCGAAGCGGAAGAATATTCGAAAGCGTTACAGCAAGCCGAGCAAGGCAAAATCGCCCATAGCAAAAGCGGAATGCGAAAGCAAATTGTAGCCGTAACTGCCGACAACGCCGACCTTAAAAAGCGGTTGGATAAAGTAATGCAGGAAACGCTTGACATTGACAAAGAGAACAAAGAACTCAAAGCGTATAAAGTCCGAGCGGCAAAGGCGCTTGAACTGCTTGCAAAGTTAGAGCGTGAAAACCCGTCGGCTTACAATGCACTCTTTGAAAGCAAACAAAAGCCGCCCGTACCATCATCAAAGAATTTGTGGTCAAAGTAATTTTTATAGGAGGAAAATGTATCGAGTAAGTTATACCGAGAAAGAAGCAACAACCCCAAACTAACTTTGATATTCCCGAATATCAGCTTGAATCTCTTGCAAGAGTATTGCTACCGATTATGCAGGAATATCTGTCATCCGAGCAAGGACAAAAAGACTACGCCGAATGGCAACAATCACAACTGAATAAACAATCGAATAATAAAGGATCCCGTTAAAGCATATAGGGATAGCCGCCTATAAAGACGGAATAAGGAAAACCGCCGAAGTTGCGCGGAATATAAATGAAAGATATAAACCTAATCAAGTTAGGTAGCCGTACATAAAGGTATAAACGGCAAACGCCGATAGAGCCACAAACTCTATCGGCGTTTTTCTATGCTTGGAAGTTTTCAAATTCTTCCATAAAACAAAATAGCCCGAACGTTCTTTTTACGGTAAAGAAGTTCAAGCTATTAAGACTTGGTGCTTGTGATCGGACTTGAACCGACACGGTATCTCTACCGAGGGATTTTAAGGCATATGCGTCAAAAATCACTATTATCTAAAACCACAAAAATAAGGGCGTTTTCAGCCAAAAACCCGCTAAAACGCCCCAAAATCAATGATTTTCTTATATTTTCACAACTTATCCGTTTGTTAAAATTTCCCTAAAATCAGCAACTTCCCAAAACTTCCCAATTTTTTTCACAATGAATTACTTATAATAATTTATCTAGATAACTTTTTTCAATATTTTTTTGTTGGCAAATGCCTACCTATGTATCCAATGTAGCACATTCTCTTCTTATCGTCAGGTAGAAAATGTATTCTCCCAGCAGAATATTTGCCATTAAACCCCACGTGATCATAAAAATAATCCTTAGTACCGTCAGGTTTTGTAAATAATCTTAAATTCCTCAATTCTGGATTTTTCTTAACACTTTCTGACTCTGTACGCGCACCCATACCCAACTTGTTCGGGTCATACTTGCCGTCATATTCGGAAAAATACTTTTGAAATTCATTTAACTTTTTCATTACACTTATTATATGAAACTTTTCAGAATCTTCAAATAACTGATTTTTAACATTAGAACAAAAAATCAAATTTGGATATAATTTTTCACGGGATTCCCACAAATCTTGTCCTGAAGTAATATTATTTTGCAATTCCTTTTTATACTTCGCTATTATTGCATCTATCGATGTTGTTGTCGGTATGTTATTTAAAACAACATTTTTAAAATCAAGTATTTCATCATCGAAATCGTTAGCTATTGTAACGTATTCACCCGTTAATGAACCATGATTCCATGCGTCATTTGTAGGTAAGCTCAAAATATCAGTCTCTCGTTCTATAGCAAAGGCACAACCAATTGATTCATATTTTTTTTCGCCAATTATAATGCTAAAATCACCATTAACATTACTTGCCCCAACATAAGTGCAACGTTTATCCATAAACCTACGAAAAAATTGCTTATGAATCCTGTCAACCGAATCATCTTTCAGCCATTTTGAGAAATTATAATTACTTATATTATCAGAAGCAAAAAAATCTTCAGTAAGTATACATTCGTCCAAAATATTTTGATTTTCAATCTCTTTCATCAATAAAATAAAATTATTAATAAGATTTCTTGCAGATTTATTATCTAAAAAATCCTTATTACACGAAAGTTCGTTAAATGTAAGAATCATAATTTTACCTAAAATAGTTCGTCTAAAGCTTTATCCCATTCGTCAAAAAATCCGTCAGGCCAATCGGACAGTCTGCCGTCATCTGTAATAACTGGGCTACATTTTCTATGAATAACGCTTTCTCCCATTTTGGCATCTTTTATGATTTCCTGATAAAAATAATTTAATTTTACTTTGTCTTTACGTATCTCTTTATTCTTTACGGCCAACCGTATACCATTAAGTATATGGTCACTATGAGTTTCTAGAATGATTTGAACTCCGCCAGAGGCTGCTTTTGCAATCAATTCACCCATTCTTCTTTGACCTCTGGGATGTAAATGCGCCTCAGGATTTTCTATAATGATTAAATCGTCTTCTTTTGCTTTTAGTAAACATACTATTATTGGTATCACATAGCTGAGACCAAACCCAACATTCATAGGGGAAAAATCTGAATTAAAAACTTTGTACTCTATTCCTACAATGCCTTCATTGGAATGTTTTGTAGCATCAATTCGTATACCAGGACTAATTTCAGAAAGCCACTGCTGTGTTTGATTAATTAATAAATCACTCGTTTGTTTGCTATGGATGACAGCACTGTTTTCAACCTTATCTTTCTTCCCTCTTTCCGCCAAATAATCGGCAAATAATTCACCCCTTATCCCGACCTGATTTAATTCAAATATATCATAATAAGATGTTTTATAAAATCTTTGCGGTCCTATTCTCTCTGCGGACACATATGAAAAAGTAGATTTAAATAAATTAGTATTCTCTATTCTTTCACTAGAAAAATTAGAACTTTTCAATCTTTGGAAGTCTGAATCTTTATTGTAATTGTATGTCCATTCTAAACTTTTATCACCAACAGTGAGTGATATCCCTATTTCCTCATCATTACTATTTCTATATAATAAGTCGCTACCGTTACCTATTTGTACTAAATTACCATTTAAATGTAGCCCTTTGTCAAGCGCACCCATTTCAAATGACTGTCTCAGCAGTAATAATGACTGTATGGTACTTGACTTCCCCATACTGTTAATACCCGCAAAAACATTCAAATTGGATAATTCTATATTTAGTTTTTCGAAACATTTGAAGTTTTTTATTTTTAACTCGTTTATCATTATTATTCTCCAAACAATATTGGTCTTACTAAATTATTGATTTTGTCAATTCTAGTTTTTATTGAAGTTTTATCAAAAGCTCGTAGCGCATTTAAAAAATCATAATTAGCGCATAACTCTATAAATTCTTTTATTAAATTGTCCTTTTGCAAAATCAACTTATTTACCTGCTCTTGATTGAGTTTTCCAACAACAATTGACCAAGTTTCAAATAATGACTTGTTCACAGGCCCTCTGCGACCTTCAGAATTAAGTTTTCTAAATGCATATTTACCAAATATATCTCTACAGCGATCCATTGTTTTAACAAAATCCATTTTAATAGATTCTAATTCTGACTGTGAAACTTTTGATAAATATTCCATTCCAATGTTAAGGAACTCGTCAATATTATTGCTACATATTTCTAAATCAAGTCTAGTAAAAGCCACATATCTTAAACAAAATTCTCTGTCAAGCATCCTGTCGGATTTAATGCTATAATCAGTAGCTTCTTTAAAAACTTCACAATTGGATAATTCCAATAAAAATTTTGCAGCCTGCCCTTGATATAAAGCATTTCTAATTTCTTGTGGCTCCAGCACCAAGCCTCCAGTATTGATCCTTTTAAAAATATTAAATTTTACATTTTTGGGCGTAGAAGGATTAACTAAATAAGCATTTAAATTGGTCTCCTCAATTCGTCGCTGAAGCGCTCTCGGAAGCTCATTAAATTTTAAGTTATTTAAATCTTTTAGAAATTCCATATTGGCAAGCGCAAATGATTGATCAACTACATACTCTTTAATTGTCCCTATTCTTTGTAGCCCATCAATAATTTGCCAATTATCGTCATTTGCTGCGTCAAAATAGAAAGCTGGCAAAGGTATTTTTAGAATAATTGATTCTATTAATTGACTCTTTTGTTTCTTCTTCCATAATCCAGACTTCCTTTGGAAAGACGAATCAAATTCTAGCTCCTTATTAATTATTCTTTTTATAATAGAATCAATTGTTATTTTATCCATTTTGATATCAATTTCAGATGGATCAAAAGGTGCTACGCGTGAATCCAATTCCTCACTTTCCGCCTCGTCATCCAATTCAACATCTTCATTAATTACTTCGATATCTTTTTGTGCGAAATATTCTATAATTTCCTGCAACTCATTTTGCTCGCAATTAATTGTAATTAAAATAATTGATAAATTAATACAGTTATTTTGCCGCAATGCGATTTCTTCCAAAGCTTTAAGATCTTTCAAGTACTTTTCCTTAATCAATTTAAATACCTCCAATATAGAAACCTATTATAATTACCTAAACTTGAAAATGCAAAAATGTCTTTTTTAATTATACTAAAATAACATATAAAAATCAATTAATTAATCAACTAATTGGAGTTAATACAACTCCTCTCCTCTAATACAGTCATATTCAGAAGACACTTCTCCAAATCCGCTTACTGAAATGAATCCGATTTTTCCAACAGCAAGCCCTTTTATATTTCTGATTTGTTCTTCTTCCTCTTGCATCTCATTTAAAGAAAGTGGTTTAGAATAATACTTGACTTCGTAAATATCGTAACTAACTTTCCTTTGTAATACAACATCAAACTCACCGTTTGTCTTTGTTGCGCTGTCATCGTAGTAGTACGTTCCGATACGGAATATACCTTTCCGCTTCCCCGCTTTAACCTGTAATGAGAAAAACGTTCTTGCTATCTCTTCGAATCTATGAGAGATAAAAGTTGTGATAGACGGTTCAATATAGTTATCATAGAATGCCTCTGCTCCTAACATCTGTAACGCACTTTTATTTTTATAGACGTAGGTATACCAAAACCGCAAAAGGTTATCTGTCATTTCGTAGGAAACTTTTTTATTGTCATCTTCATTATTAATCGGATAAACTTTTGAAACCATATCCATATCAAGTAAAGTTTTTAACTGCTTGCTCAAAAGCCCGTTATTTGTCAACCCTAACTTGTTTTCAATTTCGCCATACTTTTTCTTGCCATTCGCTATAACGTTTAAAATGCGTTCCGCATTAACACTACCCGACAAATCGGAAACAAGAAGATTTTCAGCATAGGAATGAACTGCATTTAACGGATTCAACACTGTTCTCAAAATATTTTGTTTTAAATCAGCCTTACTGTCAAGTTGCTCATTGACAAAAGGCGAACCACCAAATACAGAATAAAATGCAATTTTATCATAAACGGTTTTATCATTGTAAAATACAGCAGTTTCCCTGTAATTAAGTTCTTTCAACTTAATATTCAGCGAAAACCTCCCGTACAAAGCATTCTTCTCTTCCAGCAAATCTTTCATCATGCCTACGTGTGAACCGGAAATAAATAACCTTATGTTCGTTATGTCGTTGTCAATGATTGTCTGAAAAATTGAATCAACCGTTTCCCCTTTGTTGAACTGCTTTAAATAAGGATACTCGTCGATAATAATATTTAAAGTTTTATCCAACGTATTCAGATACTGAAATACTTCCTGAAAAGATGCAAAACCCATTTGTACTGGCAATACTTTGGTCTTGACAAGTACAGAAACAAATCCGTTTATATTGTCCTGCATTGAAGATTTAAGACACTCATAATAAACAGTAGTGTCTTTACTACTTTTAAGCGCCTCTAAAATAAGAGTCGTCTTACCTACTTTCCTCTTCCCATACACAAGCACACTTCCGCTCTTTTTATCAAGAACAGCTTTTATTTCTTTTAATTCTTCTTGTCTTCCAATAAACATTTAGCACCTCTTTACTGAATTCGTTTTCACTGAATTCAAATTCAGTATAAATCATTATTGCAATTTTGTCAAGAGTAAAACTTTAAATAAAAACATGATTTTTGATTTTACCCCCCCCCCTTGCGTCTGCTTATTCCGCAATACAAGCGTATTTTTATTTGATTTTAAAAGCTATATCCTACTCTGTAGTATTTTAAGACAGACCAGGCGAAAAAGATTTGCCAATTTGCCAACAGGCCATTTGAGAGAAACGATATCCCAAGAAATTTTGCCAATTATTTTCAATTGTTTATACGATGAAAATCAACTGAATTTAGGGGTAAGTTCCCCAAATCCCCTAGCGTTATTTGAACATAAAACACCAGCTCGATTGATTCATCAATCGGGCTGATACTTGTATTTCCTATACCATTATCTATCGTAATTTCTGTTTAATCATTGTTAAACTAATATTTTTCTTATCTATATCTTTAAAGCCCAGAGTTACTTTTTTCATGGTTTCTGAGCTCCAAAATATTTTTAGTTTTTCCTTTGTTCGAGTGATCGCCGTGTAAAAAATACCATGTGTGATTAATTCAGAATTACTATTGGGTATCACTATTTTAACTGAATTAAATTCCAAACCTTGAGCTTTATGTATTGATACCGCGTAAGCTATTTGAAAAGGAACAATTGATTTCATCTTTGCTGCTTCACGTTCCTCTTCTGTCGCACCACCCTGATTTTCGTAAATATAAATTTTAATTCGTGTTACATCGTCCCAAGAATCAACATATTCAAAATTACTTTCAAACGAATCAATGCCTGTTAATGACGTTTCAACATCTAGAGTAAAACAAATACAATAATCAGATTTTTCTATATTCACGATTCGGCCCTTTAAGTTATTATATAATTTAGGGAACCGTCGACTGTCATTGAATAAAATTCGATCACCAATTTTATATTTCCAATCACCCCAAATGAAATAATTTTCGGGGTTAACATCTTGAAAATATCTATTCAAATTATTGAGCCCATAACGTCCGTCATAATTTAAGCATAATACTATTTCATCTTCATCCCCTTTTGAAAAAATATCTTTACCGATATTTGCCGAAAAAGGTCCGTCAATTACTAATTGTTCAGAGATACATACTTCCCTATTGCGCACTGAATCCCAAAGACTTCTAATCGTAACATCTTGAGTTCTCCAATTATTAGTTAACTCTACTATAGCGTTATGCTTTAATATATCTTTTGCATACACAAACCAAGATATAGTTTTAGGTTCTTTTGACGTTAATCCATCTATAACTCTAGTTATCCACCAGCCTATTACTTTGTCATAAACTTTTTCTTCATATGTCGGTATAGTGGCCATACGTATAAACGGCATAATCTTATCTTTTATATCAACTATTTGCGGTGCACTAAAAATGATAAAAACATTGTCAATTAATTGTTTTTTAACATCGTCATTCAAACTTAAAAATTTTTTATAAAATGAAGCATTTGTTGCTTGTGTATTGTTTTTAGCAATCTCATTTAACTTACTCAATGCTTGACTAGTATCTCTACTTTCGTAACCCAAAGAAGCAACAATTGACCCCGAACTGGCTTGCGCAGTAGTAATGATAACAAATTTAGTATCATTCACAGGTAGTGAAAACTCTGAGATTGAATCTATCCAACTATTTAATGATCGCCACAGATCAGTACTCGTATCACCCAAATTCCCAGCTTTATATAATTGATGTTTAGCCTGTATCATAGCCAATGGCGAATCTTCTTCTATAAAGGCTATATCGTCAAATTTTTCTATCGAAACCTGAGCGTCTGTATTCTCCGTTTTTATAAGCAGCCATAAAGCCATCAATACCTGATATAAATATCCACTTAATTGACCGGAAGCGTCATGCGTATTTCCCACTATTTTTCTCCTAAATTTTTAATTAAAATTTTATAGTTATCGTTTTAAACAAATTTTTATTACTAAACCATTATTTAAGATTCGTATAAATCATAATTTTATTTTCTCATAATAACTCAATAACTTTTCCTCACAATTCATTTCTATTTTTGTTTTATCTTCTTCGTTAAGCTTCTTCCACACAGTAGAATCCACTTCTATAATACCAAGAGTTTTAGTATGGCGCATCATATTCATGTCTTCAAAACGTCTAAAAGGATTACTTAAGATGTTGTGCTCCGCCTCTTTGTCGGTATAGCCACCCTTAGCAAAAATACTGTTAGATTTTTCTACAACCAACCCAGAAGCTCTTCTTCTCTCATAAAAGTTTTTAAAATAGCTAACTATGTCCTCAATCTTAACGCGCCCGTTTTTGTCGGCGTGTTTCAAAATGGCTTGCAACAAAACAGGCTTATACGAATAGCTCATATCCATTTGCTCGACCATTTTCATAAACAATTCTTTGCGGTTTTTGTCGTCAATTAACTGCCAGCCAAATTCACTCGCATGCCGCTCAAGCGTCTCTTCTTTAAAATATTTAAATGTTCTGTGTTCGCTCATCGGCACAACAAGGTCTGGAACCAACTTGCCATCACGCAAATATTTTTCAATCGTTTCGGATTGAACATCCACTCGCCGCACGAATTCCATTTGACTTATCATACCAGCAGCTTCTTCCTGCCAGTTAAATATATCTACTACTTCATAGTCGGTTGCGTCCACCGGATAATCAATAATTACGTTAGGCTTTTCGCCCTTTTCATATAGAGCCACCTCCGCTTCTCGCGCTCCCTTTTTACCGAGCACAGTAGCACCCGCGCGGTAGTCTTTTAGCTTGAACAATCTATGCAACGAATAAGGCGCGTTGTATTGACTTGCGTTATCTACAAAGTCAAACACCATCAAGAACTCTTTGCCTTCGCTTAATCTCATTCCGCGTCCGAGCTGCTGAGTGTATAGTACTTTCGACATAGTGGGCCGCGCCATGAACAACACTTCCGTCTGTGGACAATCCCAACCTTCGTTTAATAAATCACAAGCACACAACACTTTGACTTCACCGGAAGCAAACTTCACAAGCCACTCGTTGCGTTCAGAGGTCTTCATGCTACCAGAAACAGCAACAGCGTTTACGCCCGCTTTCTTAAACAACTCTGCAATCTGTTCGGCATGTTTTACAGATGCACAGAACACAACAGTGCGCTTATCCTTCACATAGTTCAACCACGTGTCAACAATAAGCTGATTGCGTTCACTGACACATATCTTAACGTCTAAGTCGCGGATATTGTATTGCACGCTATTGAAGCGCACCTTCGTCATATCTATATTTGTGAATACGGATACAGCGAACATTAGTAAGCGCGCCTATTTCAACAGCAGTCTGAATATCTAACTTATGAGCTGTGTTTTGGAATATATCCAATATGTTTGTGTCGCCGGCACGTTCGGGAGTGGCGGTCAAACCAAGTATGAATTTAGGCTTAAAGTAAGCCAACACTTTTTGATAGGTTTCTGCTGCTGCGTGGTGAGCTCCGTCGATTATTATGTAGTCAAAATCATTGTCATTGAATGTATCAAGATTGAGTGCAACACTCTGAATGCTTCCGCAAATTACATTGCTCTCATAGTCCTTAACGCTATCTGCAAACTTTCCGACAGTTGCGTCCGCCCACAACGATTTGAATGTGTTATATGCTTGATTTACAAGCTCCATAGTATGAGCAACGAAAAGCGTTCTCCCTCCGACTCGCTTTGCATCCATCACCGCCGTAACTGTCTTACCTGTTCCCGTTGCCTGATATAAGAGCGCTATTGTTTCCTTATTTTCACGCATTGCCTGCAAGTTATTGAGCGCTTCTTGCTGGTACTCTCGAAGCTCGAGTTTATCACCGTTTATAGCTTGTCCGCGTTGCACAGGAAGATAGTCATCGATTTCTTTGAATTTGGATTGACTGCCTAAAAACACGCGCAATTCATCCTTGACTGTATCAGGCTGTTTTTGCATTTGACGGACCGTCCAACGATAAACGTCCCAACCAAGATGTACCATACTGTTTTGCTTTAACAGATCATCAGTAAACTTATCTTTCGAAACAAGTCTAGGGTTGTGAGAGGCTTCATCGTCAATTTCTACGGCAATTTGTTTAGAACCGCTTTCGCATACAAAATCAGCGAAACGAGCATTTTGATATATATCATAAAAGGGGTATTGTGAATACAAATATCCCGCTTTCTCCGCACCGAATGTATCGGCAAATATTTCAATAAATAAGTCTTCCGCTTGACTGCCAGACGCCGATTTATATTCCACCATAGTTTCTCCCTAATACTTTTTACACCGCTTCAATAATCTTTTTCAAAATCTCTACATCTGCGGGACAGAACTCGAAGTAAGGAATCTCCGCCGGGGTTATCCATTTCATATCATTGTGTTCTAAAAGTTGCGGTTGCCCCCGTAATATAGTGCAATTAAATAAAGTTAACTGCACGGTTATATCGAGATATTCGTGCGTGACTTCCGTAAAAACTTCGTGCGGATCAACTGTAATTGCAAGCTCCTCTTGGCACTCACGTATAAGTGCTTGCTCCTTTGTTTCGCCCTGCTCTACTTTGCCGCCGACAAATTCCCACAAAAGTCCTCTCGCCTTATTCGCCGGTCTTTGACAAATCAAAAACTTGTCCTTATCCCATATCAATGCCGCAACTACTTCAACAACTTTTTCCATATCAAATAACTTCAAATCCAATACTCTTTAAAAATTCAAACGTATTATCATAAAACTCCGGTAAGCGCGTTGCGTCATCTGGATTGCCTTCAGGAACGCACAACACCATTCCTTGACGAGCACGCGTCAATAAAACACGATAGGCATTTGTCTGATAAAGTTGGCGCTCGGGTTTATTTATATTGGTCCATTTTGAACTTAAAAACTCTTTATGTACCCAACCAATTGGCTCATAGCGAAAGTCTCCGTCCCACACCACGCAAATCCAATCAAGTTCAAGCCCTTGCACCTGGAACTCCGTGCACGCGTCCTCTAAAAATTGTGAAGACCGCACATCATTTTCGTCATCTAAGAACCAATGAACGTGGTCAGGGTTTACCCTCACATCAATGGCAAGCGGTTTAAGACGATACGCCTGCGAGGAACAAACAATTCCATAGCGCTCGCTTCCCCTTGCTTTTTCCTTCAACCACGCCTTTGCCTTATCTAAATTGCGGGTAAGCACTATGGGGTAACGTTCTCTTATTTGCTCATACTCTACTCTTGCAGAATCGGCATCCAATTCAAGAATATCGTGTACTATCTTCGACAAGCTTTCCGCGCGAAATGAACGCATAGATACAGCCAAATGAAGCGATTTGTCAAAGCATACGTTGGGATTACCCTTTAATCTTTCCGCAACTTTTCCTTCATCATATTCTCTATCTGTTAGATTAGGAGACATATAAATTTTCCAATCTCTGAATTTATCATTGAGCGCATTTATCCATTCACTAATGCCCGCTTCCCCGGTATTTATCTCCTGACCGCCTCCGACAAGGCAAACGATAACCGCCCAATCATGGCGAAGGTCAAGCGACCAAATCAAAAATTCGGGCTCTGAATAAGGAAAGTTAGGGATACCTTTCTTTCTGCTCAACCAACTTGCCAACTGTTCTTTCGTCCAGGCACGCTGTGCTTCGTCGAATATTGCGACGTTTTCTACACCTTCAAACTTCTCGCCGTTCAGTTTCTTAAATTTTGCTTCATCTACTTGCAACTTTCCATCTTCGAGCGCAAGCTTTGACCCGTCGTCTTTTAGAACCGCAATATAGTCGTTTCGGTAGTGATGAATTATTTGGATAAACGATTTCACCTGCCTGCGCGCGTCGGTGATGTTGCACTTCTCGCACTTCTCCTCCGCTTGCTTCTTTTTATCGCGAGCCAAGGATTCTGTTAATACGTCAACAAGCGGGCCGTTACCGGAAAGATAAACTGCCATTTCGTTGTCACCATTTTCAGTCTTTTCAAACTGCTGTATGGCGACATTCAGTCCAACTAGTGTCTTACCTGCACCGGGAACACCCGTTACAAAACAGATAGCTTTTTCTCCGCGTTCTCGCGTTTTCTTGATTATTTCAATAATGCTATCCGTAGTGTTTTTAAGCATTTCGCCAGTCGCTTCAGTCTTAGTTATATCTTCCACACTATGATGAGTATACATATAACTTGCTGCCTGAATTATTGTTGGCGTGGGCGAATAGCGCGAGCTTATCCATTGACTATCGTCCAAATCTGTTAAATCTATATCGTTCTTATTATCAGCTAATATGTTTTTAACTAAATCGGGCAGCAAGGCCGAGTTAGTGCAAAGAGGCTCGTATACATCATCGTCATATATGCTCTTTTGCCATTTAATTGAAGCCGATTTTGCTTCCGTTGCAACTAAAATGGGGACTATTGTTCTATCGTGACTTGCTTCCTGAAAATTCTTGAGATCAAGCGCATAGTCCCAGACCTGCTCCGCATCGTGGCGCAAAAATTCGCCAGAACTGACTTTGAATTCCAGAACGAAGACAACACGATTGAGCAAAATAATTACATCCGCACGCTTGCCAAGTCGCGGAATGTCATATTCCATAATTACTTGTCCGTGCTCGTAAGGGCGGAGTAAATTTTTTAATATTGCAATCTCTTTTTGCCAAGCATCACGTTGCGCAAGGTTTATGTCAAACTCGCTGCCTTGACACAAAGTCTGCAAGACAGTGTTTGACTGTAAGAATTCTTTAATTGTCGATGCGAAATAATATCTTGCCATAAATTTTCTTCTATATAATTTAAATTAGTGCGCTTTGTAAACGCCGTAATTGCTTTTTTCCTTTAATTCAACTTTATGTAATCTTTGATTTTATATCGCAACAAATACATAATTTTAAGTTCATCTTGAGCATCAAGCAAAGCATTATGAGACTCAGAATAAGTTTTGCTAAAGTATTCATTGCCCATTAGCATTTTTAATATCGGTTCAACTCCATAGCCTCGCCTCAATCTTCCCGTAGAACAACAAGCCAACTCATCTACAATTTTAGGGTTGTATTGCTTGTATGCAGCTAATCGCATAATATCATACCATTCAAACATATTAAGCTCCGGTAAGCATCTGCAATCAAATGATGCATTATATGCAAAAATAGCTTTTATTCGATAGCAATTTAACCAACGCAATAAGTCTTTTATTGCCTGCTCTCTGCTGCATTTTATTGTAAATTCTTTTGATATGCTATTTAATACATAGCCATACATACCCCCAACTTCACACTCAGGGGTAATAATATAGTATCTTCTATCCAAAGGTATAAAAGCATTATTTATTCGCGGTTTATCAAAGCGTTCATCGTCATCAATGACTACGCCAATCGACATAACCTCATTATTCCAATTTGTTTCAGTATCAATTACAGCGAACTTACTCATATCTATTTTTGGGGATAATATTTTTTTAAATAACCTTTCGTAACGGCTTTTACAACTGCATCCATAAACGTTTGAGTATTTGGAATGGAGATAGCGTAACACTCGTTGTTTCTTGTATTCCAAAGCACACCTTTACTCAATCCAAGTGCAATCATATACGAGGCACACTGCAAAAAATGTTCATGAGAAAGTTCCGCAACAAATTTTAATTCATAGACAGTTTCGTCTTTTATAACGTCGGCAAAACCAATAGCGGAAAACAATATCCGTGCATTTTTGTCTTTACAAAAATCAATTTGACATCGTGCCTGCACGTTTTCGTCTCTACTAAATTTCTCACCTAACCTATCTTTTATCCTCTGTTTGCCTTCTTCTGTAACAAATGGTGTATCTACCTGAATCCTATATCTATTTTGCTTTGTATGAAGAGATGTTATAAAAAGTATTTTATCGTCCAGATTTAAATTAAAAATATCTGCACTATAAAGATATTGCTTATCCTTATGCAAATCAAAATACAGCTCTATATCTTCATTTATTTCATAATTCCTAAAATACACCGCCTCTTGGTAAATGCCGATGCATGGCGACAAATCAATCAAGCCATCAGAATTCTTAATATTTATTTCAGATAGCTGATTAGGTTTATGTATTTTGCTTACAGATAAATGGGAAAAACATTCTTCAATATCTTCTTTATATTTGAAATCGAACATTGATGAGATATCAACGTCCGTAAATTCCAAATTAATTTCTCTCGGCGTAGATAATGTCTGTTCAGACAACATGTCCTCATCATGCTTAACAAAAATTATCCGTTCTTTCCCTCGACTTGCCGCAACGCAAAATATATTTCTTAAAATTTTATACGACTGTTGAGGCTTGTCAATTCTTACTTCCCAATAGCTTTCCGTAAAATCAAAAACTACACAAAGTTTACGTTCTAATCCCTTACTTGCATCGAAAGTAGTAAATATTGCAGAAGTTTTATTTGGATTTGTAGCGCCTGCATTACCGTCGTCATCCTTTATACTCGCATAGACAGTATTCTTATTAAACTTCTCAGGATAGTTTTCTTCAAGCAAATTCAAAGTTTCAGCAAGGTCCCCTGTTCGACCTCCGAGGCACAAAATATCATGTGTATCGTAGCTTGCAATTACGTTTATTACGGAATTTAAATCCATCTCTTCAACTACACAGCCGTTATTCACTCCAATAATATTTTTTTGCCAGATTCGCCCAAGTTTTGCCGCATGAGCGGCTGATAGCCTGAAGCATTGAGTAAATTCCAACTTTAAATGCCTACCCAAAAATCTATCTATAAATTCAGGGACGTTAAGTGTAGTTTTATCGTATATTTTTTGTTCCATATCGCCGACGGCAATAATCTGAATTTTAGGAATGCAAGATTTGATAAATAGCAACATATCTGCAAATTCTTGCTCAATATCCTGATATTCGTCAATTATCAGAACGTCATAACGAGGTAATTTTGGTTTCACCTTATTAAATGTCTGCACTAATTCTGGGATAGCAACGTGAATACCTATCTTATCTAATTCATTGTAAGCAAATCCGTGATAGTTCGTAACATTAACATTTCTATTTCGGATTTTGCTTTTTGCATCTAATTTTAATAGCTTGTTATATGTAAGATAAAGAATTTTTAAATGTGAAGGTAATTCATTGCAAAGATGCTGAATTGCCGTTGTCTTACCGCTGCCGATACATGCATCAACAAGAATATTATCTCCCCATTTAGCTTTATCAATAAATTGTTGCTGTTCCTTTGACAGCTTTATCTTCTCAATATATTTGCCCATTTTTCCCTATATTCGTTACACTTCATTTATATCTTTTATTAAACCCAATTTTAACAGTCTCGCTCTTATCCCTCCCTGAGATCTCATCATGGTGTTAGCAATTTCGTTTACCGTCAACCCGTCTTTAAACATTTTAGTTAACTCTTCTTCTTGCTTACTATCCCAAGGTTTACCCCGATTTGAGTCAGTCTGAATAATATTTGTTGTCTGTTGATTAATGGTGATATTACTTCCGATAGTTTCATTAAGATGCGCTATAATAATTCTCTGCGCATTTTTATCATACAGTACCACTTTATAGTTACCATTATAACCAAATCTTTCTTCGGTATATATGCCCGCTTCATTCCCTTTGTCCGTAGGTAATTTATATTTACGTCCGTTAATTTCATTTTCTACTATAAAGCCATCCTCAATCAACCAATTAATTATCAGTCCTCTATTTATTTTTCTTCCGTCATAGCCCACAATATCATTAATCCTTTTAACAATGTCTGAAATGGCTATACCGCCGTCATAATAATCAAAATTCTCAAGCTCTCCTTCTTTAATAGTTAAAGGCGTTTTTGTTTTCTTTTTCTTTTTTGAATATTCACCTTCGCATAACTTTTCTAACACATCGACAACATAAAAAAGGCATCTTGATATTTTTACATTATTTATAACTTCGTCTTCCGGTATTGTCTCCCCGCTCAAAGGGTTTATTCCCCGCGCAAGACTTTCGATAACATCCTTGGCATATTTAATCTCCTCTATTTCAGTCATTATTTTCTCCTTTGTATTAATAATTTCTACTAACCAACTTATAAAATTCTTTCAATGAACAGCTTTTTCTATCATACATTACTACCTTTATTAGACAGCTATTTTAGCAAAATTGTGACATTATTCGACAACGTTATTCTTCTAACAAGTCTTCCATTTTGCAGCCTAGCGCTTTTGCCAAACGGTAAAGCGATTCTGATTGTGCTTTATTAATATCTTTGTTCCGTTGCTCGTACATCTGAATAGACCGCAAACTCACGCCAGACATTTCGGCAAGCTTCTTTTGTGAACATCCGTATATCGTTCTAATGCGTTTTAAATTTGTCTCAGAATAAGCATTTACGTTCATAGAAATTATTATATCATATAGCACATAGTTAGTCAATGATACATCTAAAATATATCACCGTGGTGATATAAAAAGCGGGTTTCCCGCTTTTTCCGAGCGAGCGAAGCAAGCGAGGTCGAGAGGACTCATTGTAGCACTCTCCTTATCCTGCTTAGGCAATCAATTTTGTCCCACTTTTAACAAAATTTTGGCTATGCAAAAAACATTTAAATTCCTATAAAAAATTTTTAATTTATGCCTATATCTGTCAAGTTTAATATGTTATAATAAAACTCTAAAACAGGCAAGGAGGTAGTTATGTATTTCATCAATCCGCATATTCCGGCTTACTATTTTAATCGCAGAAAACAAACGGAACCTGTAGACGGAAAATTTACATACTGCTATCCTAACGGCAACCGAATAGTAAAATACAAAGTTTTACCAGAAGTCTATAAAGCACTCAAAAAGAGAGATAAAAAAGAATACTACAGTGATCGCAGGCAGTTCCGCCACCGCACAAATTTCCCAACGTATTATAATGATTACGAAGATATAGAAGACGATGCCGAATACGATCCGTGGTGGAACTATCCGGATAAAAAATCATACACCAGCGAAGACGAACTTTGCGAAAGGCTAGACAGGGAAGCTGCTATTGCCAACTGTTCTAAAACTGACAAAGCAATTTACTAACTTATATTAGAGCGTGATTATTCTCAAGAGGAAACAGCAGAGATATACGACCTATTCGCAGGAGTATATCTTGCAAGAAATTAACAAAATTGAATACAAACTGTAATTTACAAAAAAACCGTCGGTTTTGGGGTAAAAAAGGGGTAAAATAACTTCCCAATTACTTCCCAAACATAACAGAACGGGAGAAATTTTGTGAATTTCTCCCGTTCTGCTGGTGCCCGAGGCCGGACTTGAACCGGCACGGTATTTCTACCGAGGGATTTTAAGTCCCTTGAAATAAGCAAAAAACACAATATGTAGTGCTTTATGCAATAGCAATTACACTATATATTGTGTTTTTAGTAACAAAAAATTTGTGGTCGCAAAAAGTCGCAAACCTAACATTTATGCAATTCTAATCTTCAAATTTAATTGCGGAAAAATCTCTCGCCAGATGCAACACCGTTGTAACTATAACTGAGTCATCCTCGACGTAATAAACCGAAGCGTACGAATAAGTGATTATGTATCGATATTTTACCTCAAATCGAATCTTATTGCTCAACTTGTTTCCACTCTCGGGGAAGTCAACAAGTCGTTCCATATCAGACAAAATTTTGGCAACAACCCTCACGGCTTGCTCTGGACTGTCCTCAGCTATACTTGCTTTTATATCGACCAAATCGTCATAAACCTGTGGATTGATTTTTAATTTCATAATTCCTCACATCCCAAGTTTCTTTTTTAACTCGGACATCTCCAAGTATGATTCACCGTTTTCTATTCTTTGTTCTGCTTTAACTATTTTGCTCATAAGGCGCATTTCTGCCATTATGCTATCGTATTGTTCAGCATCCATTATGACATACCTGCCGCGCCCATTCTTAGTTAAGAACACAGGCGAATCAGCTTGACAATCTTTTAAAACAGTATTGTAGTTTCGCAAATCTGAAATTGGTTTAATATTCATCAATGTGCCTCCTTTAATACATTTTATTCTTGCTGTAATTATTGTAGCACAATTTTACGAAAAATACAACAGCATTTTATAAAATTTTAAAACAATTATTACTTTAAATTATCAAGCTCTCTACCAAGCTCTATCTACGCTCACTTCAATTGCCTTCCACAACCATTATTTGATTATTTTATTCGTCTGATACGGTTTCACTGAGATCAATGTAATCTTCAGCTTCAGAATTCATAAAACAACGCCTTAAATAATCAAGACCGCCATCAACACTACAACACCCACAAGAGCAAGTAACAAAGTCGTGCCGGTATGTAGATTCGATAACATCCCCACAGTGCTTGCATTTAATCGCATTTTTAATTATCTTCATCAAAGGCTATCCCCCTGCAATTCAAGCTTATACAATTCAAACCATTGTGCCGCCTTAACTATTTCGGCAATTTCTTCTTTAGTAAATTCTTCCTCATCAAGCTGGACAAAAGAGATTACATCAGAATTTTTAAACCCACCATACCAATAAAGAAAAGGTCTTTTAAAGCAAGGCACAATTCCAATTTCATCTTGTCCTAATAATGCTTTAGTAATTCGCTCGTGAGAATGATAATAAACAGGAAATCCGTTTGCTCTTAAAGCATTGAACATTCGCACGACTTCATCTGTTCGACAGTGTTCTCCGCCTGCTAAAGTCAAATAGTAACCGTTCTCGTTGACATCCGTATATAGGCAAATTATTGTATGTGTACTACCTTGAGAAATCTGCCACATATGGCTTGGATTTTGAATTTTCCATTTCTCCTTGTCTGTAAGATTAAACCATCTTTCAAACGCTTCAACGGAGCTGTCCTCAATGGTTGATAAACCGCCATCACGATTATCAGCAAACCGCAGATACATTTGCTTAGGTGTCATTCCGTCAAGCCCATTAAACCGCGCCGCAGTATAACAAATTGCACAAGCATTATAATACAGTTGAGCTGTCATTTCCTTGATATGTTCAACTGTTTTTTTGCTGTCATAATCTGCAAATTTTTCTATTTCTTCAGCGGACAAGGAGCCGCAATAATATTCTTTTTGCTTTAAACTAATCTCCCAGAGCTTAGCCCTTGAAATAACGCCTTTACGGCACTCATAAGGAAGAACAGAATTCAAATATTCGTTATACGTTCCTGCACTTAATCCGCTAATTATTTTCTCAACCTCATCTGAAAGAAAAACCAACAAGTCAGAAAAATCACGCTTGTCCCATTCAGCCTGATATTGCGGACTAATACTTAATACAGCTGAATTATTAATTAAAATCAGAACACAGCCATTAGCAGAAACTATAATTACTTCATACCAATAAACTTCTTTTGGAAACCAATCTTTCCATGACTGAACAAAAGCCTTATGTGTTTTATAATCAGCACTATCACGCAATTCTGCATAATCCTCAAACGTTCCCCGCGGAACAGATACCCAGAATTTCCAACGCTCATTATTTTTATCAAAAGATTTGATTTTCTGCACTTTGGAAAGCAACTGCGAAAGCAATACTTTTGATTCTTCATTTAAATCACAGTCTTGACCAAATCCTAAGCTGTGCTCTTCATAATACGCCATTAAAGGTGCTGTCATTTTCTCATTATCCATCGCCAAAAATGTCCTCAAAAAATTTTGACAAATTAAAGCTAATCAAGCTATTAAAATGTTCTATCGCTTTTTGTTCATTATCATACTTGGACTCAATCAATCCCAGCATATTAACCAATACTTTTTCTTTATCGTTGTATTTTAAAATGCCGGGATGCCCGCAAAGCATATCACCAAGATTGCACCAAGTTATTTTGCTAAATAGCTCATCACGAAATTGTGGATTTGTTAAAGCCATTCGATAAACAACATAAAATGATTTACCCTGCTTTAATAGGTAAATCTTACCTTCTGCCCTATCAAATCGAATATAATAATAAAATCCATAAGTATTACGGAATTTATATTCGGTCGAGTCAAATGCTATATTGTTTTCATTAATTAAAATTGCTGGTTTCGCAAATCTTTTTTTAATAAATCCTGCATTATGGATTATCTTTCTTTCACCCGCGGCAAAGCGTTCAAAAGTATCTTTCAGTTCTTCTTCAATTCCAAACGGTATTTCAAGAACAACATCATTAAAATCTTCTATCGTTCCAAAATATGTTTTGGTAAAGGAAGTACAGCTTGGCGCAGAGTAATCATTTAATTCAAAAGAATACCAGCTCGGTTTTTTAACCCGTACCATAATTCGGGATAATTATACCATATTTGAAATGGCAATAAAGAGCCAAACTGAAAATGTAGTCGGCTTTTTGCAAAATGTAGAAAAATAACTGTAATACACACCGCCAGCGAAACATTTGACCGCTGGTGTATTGTTTTTAGCGAAACTCAATTTTAAAATGTAACTGCTACTGCTTACGTCCGCTCAAGAAATGATATTCCCTCATTGCGGTCTTTAAAGACCGAGCATTTTCAATCAAAATACGCCGCTCATACGGTGTGCAGTCTTGAAATAATTCTATGTATTCGCTTTCATCAACTTTAAGATAATTATCAAGACTTTCAGCAAGCAAAACGTCAGTCGTTACTCCAAGTGCATTGGCTATAAGTATAAGCGTGTCAAGGCTAGGCCCTTTTATCCCGCTTTCAATGCAGCAGACATAATTCGGTGTTTTATCTATCATTTCGGAAAACACCGCTTGTGTTAAATGCTTTTTGCACCGCAACGACTTAATTCTTTTTCCTAATAAAATGTAATTGAGAGCCACTATTTATTCCTCCAAAAAATAGTTTTCTCAATTATAGCCAATTGTTTATGATATAGACAATTGGCTGTTCTAATTATAAACTATTGATGATAAAATTGCAATTAAATATAGTCTATTGGCGAAGGAGGTCAAATCTTGGACTCAAATTCAGAACTGAAGCAGATTGGTCAAAGAATACGCGCCGCAAGAACTGCGCAAAATTTAAGTCAAGCCGACCTCGCTTTTGCTATTGAAGTTTCCGATCCTTATATAAGTGATATAGAACTCGGAAAAACGAAAATGAATATCTTGACGTTCTGCCGGATAGTTGAAACTTTAAAAATGTCGGCCGACTCAATACTTCGTCCAAATGTACCTGTCGTAAACCAGATATACCAGCAAGAATTCGCTGACTTGCTCAAAGATTGCTCCCCACAAGAAATCGAATCTATCCTTAAAATTGTTAAGGAAATTAAAGCCTCCTTGCACAGCAAAAAGGAAGATTAGTTTCTTCGGCGAATACATTCGCTCTTATATTTTATCTTAAAAAAACTTTAAATAATATAAACCAGTAGTCAACATATGTGACTGCTGGTTTATTTATTTTTACTTTCATTTAACTTATAATTACCACAAAATTGTTTCCAGAGGGAATTATGGCAGACGAAATAGAGATTATAAATAAGTTTTATGAAATAGCGCGGACTCCCCAACAACTTAATTTTTTTTGCGAAACGCCTGAACACGCACGCAAAATTGCAGAGCATAAAACGTGGTTAAATAATATTCGTCACGAATGCCCCAGCCCTGCTAATCATTACAAAATCGGTGTTTATATCCGTTATTTCAACCAAACCCGTTATGAAGATTATCTCACTTTCCATAAGCAGCAATACATAGATACGGTTGCATTATGTCCTAATTGGGAAATAATCGATTTTTATATAGACGAAGGTGCGACTGCGCCCAATATGGAATCAGCTCCCGAATGGTGCCGTTTGCTTAATGATGCTCTCGAAGGAAAAGTTGATTTAATCATAACACAAAAAGTTTCCAATGTTTCTAAAAAGCCACACGAAGTAACTCTGTGTTCACGTATTCTTGCATCACAAATTCCGCCTATCGGTATTTACTTCATTTCCGAAGATATTTTTACGCTTGCCTCATATTACAAAAATGATATGAAAGATACGTTCTTTTTACCAACGCCTGATTTGCAAGTCTTACCAGAAAACGCAAACGAAAAAAAGTGTGAGCATAATGATTGATATAAATAAGCAAACGGAACGTCAACGCGCCAAAGCAAGAACTCGCAAGCGCATGCACGTTGAAATCGATCAAGAAAACTATGAATACAAACCCGCGGACAAGCCTATTGATTACTACGATAACGACACACAGCAAAACGTAGGTATTTATGTTCGTGTTTCAACAGACGACGTTCGACAAACAACTTCCTTTGAATTACAAAAACAATACTACGAAGAATTCGTCATTCAACACCCCAATTGGAAATTAATCAAGATATATGCTGATGAAGGAATAAGCGGTACTTCCTTAAAACATAGAGATGCTTTCAATGAAATGATTGCCGACAGTAAAGCCGGCAAGCTCAGTTTGATTATTACAAAAAGCGTTTCACGTTTTGCCAGAAATGTAGTTGACTGTATCGGACTTGTGCGCGACCTCGCAGAGCAAAAACCACCTGTGGGCGTTTTTTTTGAGTCTGAATGTATTTTCTCTCTCAACGATGAATCACAGATGGCGCTTACCTTTCAAGCTACTATGGCGGAAGAAGAATCGCATACAAGAAGCCGCAGTATGGAAACTTCACTTCGTATGCGCCTTGACCACGGTATTCCTTTAACGCCAAAGCTGCTCGGATATACACACGATGAAAATGGAAATCTGATTATAAATCCAGAAGAAGCCCCTACGGTTAAGCTCGCTTTCTGTATGTATTTATACGGATATTCCTCGCAACAAATAGCAGATACTCTCAATGCACTCGGGCGGAAATCATATCTCGGAAATGTTAAATGGACTTCTAACGGTGTAGTGCAAGTTTTAAGAAATGAACGCCACTGCGGTGACGTTGTTACCAGAAAAACATACACTATAAGTTACCGTACTCATAAGTCAGCTAAAAACCGCGGGGAAAGACCTCAAAGCACTTATCATAAACACCACGAAGCAATTGTTTCAAGGGACGATTTTATTGCTGTTCAACGTATGCTGGATAACGCAAAATATAAAAACAAATCTTTCCTCCCTGAATTACGCGTTATTGACAGCGGAATTTTAAAAGGCTTCGTTGTAATAAACCCGCGCTGGGCAGGTTTTAAAGAAGGCGACTATTTCAATGCTTCACAAAGCGCATTCATTAAAGATGAAAATGACGTTAATCCTGCACCCGCGCAAGAAGAAATTAAAATCGAAGTTGAAGCTGGCGACTTTGATTTGCGTGGCTTTGAAATAACACGTTCAGAATTCTTTGACAGCGTTAATAGACCTTGTATTACGTTCTCTAATAATCAAATAATGCTGAATACTGAATGTGTGCGCGAGCTGGGAGAGAAAAACTATATCGAATTACTTATTAACCCTATAGAAAGAAAATTTGCAATCAGAACAACAGCAAAGTCAAATAGACAAGCCGTTATTTGCTCCAAGGTATCACAAAAAATTTATTACACCAAGCCTATCCCCTCAGCCGCTTTCCAAAATACGGTTTTCTCACTGTTCGGTTGGAATACTGATTGTAAATACAGAATTATTGGATCTCGATTTGAGAAAGATAACGAAATTGCATATATCTTTGACGTATCCAATTCTGAAGCCTTTTTCAAATCTTATGTTCTAAGCAGTCAAGAGGCAACCGAAGCCGGAACAGTGTCTATTCAGCCGTACACACCTTCGGGCAAACGCATACGCGCAATTCCAAAAGAATGGACAAGCAGTTTTGGTAAGCCTTATTACCTACACGAACAGACTCTTGCTGCTTTAGATAAACAAAGTGAATCAGATTGGAAAATCCGTATGGAAGGTCAATTATATGAAACAGGAAAGAAAATTAACGTTACCCCATTTGACGAGTTGCGTAGATATATAAAAAAAGAATTAAATGGCGTAATGCCACAGGAGAAAAAGACGAATGAGTAAATCGGAAGAAACTACACCCACTAATCAGCCCGTATTAGGTGAAAATGACGAGCTTTGGGAACTTGGCGAAAACTTTAATTTTGACGAGTTCCAAGTTGTTCGCCGCGAATTCTTTGCACATTTACAAGAACCGTCTGTTTCCTTTAATAACTGCAAATTTTATGTAAATGCCGCTTGCCTTTCAAAGTTCCCCAACTCAGGCTTTGCGCAAGTGCTTGTAAGTAGAGAAAAGAAAATTCTTGCACTTCGCCCCTGCTCTGAAGGCTCACGCGACTCATTTATGTGGTGTACCCAAAATGCCAACGGCAAGCGCAAACCTAAGCCGATAACATGTAAAATATTCTTTGCCAAAATTGTATCGATGATGGATTGGGACCCTAATTATCGGTACAAATTGCTCGGTAAACTTATTCATTCAAATGGCGAATATCTTATTGCTTTTGACCTTACAGCCACGGAAGTATATCAACGCGTTAATGTAGAAGGCGCGAAATCCAAAACATCACGCACACCTGTTTTCCCGCAAGATTGGCAAAATCAATTCGGACTTCCTTTCAACGAACACCGTCAATCAATGCAGATAAATATTTTTGACGGTTACGCAATATACGCCATAAGAGAAGAAACGCCGCCCGAAAATGCAGAGGATAACGCTTCTCTTTCAGTAACAATAAATGACGGTGGTACTAACGATGAATAGTGTTATGTCAACCACTATGGCTGTCGATTTGAAAAAATATAGAATACGTATTCACAAAGCAACTATACATCAGTTAGGCGACCCTAAGTATATACAATTACTTGTCAATCCTAAAACTATGGAAGTTGCTATTCGCTCTGTTGAAAAAGAATTATCGGGAGATCAAACCCATAAAGTCAATATTCACCGTATGAAGTCAGATAATTCATACGAAATATATAGCCGCACATTCACTACAAAACTATGCGAAATAATTGGCGGCTTAGAAGCTAATTACTCATACCGTTTCTTTGGGAATATACTGCCTGCACAAAAAGCAGCAGTTTTCTCTTTAAAAACTATCAAACGCATTGATCCATTGGAGAACTTAGACAATGACTAATTTAACTACATTTAGAATTGATAAACAATTTAAATCACTCATTCGACCACTTTCTAAAAGAGAATACTCTAACCTTGAACAAACTATTATTTCTAACGGCTGCCACGAACAAATAACAGTATGGGGGAATATTGTAATTGACGGTATTTACCAATACGAAATATGCGCAAACCACAATATACCCTTTGACTTTCAAGAACTACATTTTGATTGTCGTGAAGCCGTAATTGCGTGGATATGTGCGCACCAACTTAAACGTGATGATTTAACAGAGGAAATGCGACGTTTCCTTATTGGGCTCCAATATGAAACGGAAAAACTTATTATCAGACGTAAAAGCTCCGACCTTTCAAGCCCGTATTATCCAGAGGACGGACTTCAGCCCGATGACAAGGCTCACCCTTCTCGGCACATAACAGCACAACGTATAGCTAAAGAAAACAATATCTCTTATGGAACTGTACAAAAATTTGCTCTATATACACGCGCATTGGAAAAAGTGAGTGCAACAGCTCCTGACCTCGTTATCAAGATATTATCTGGCAAGTATAAGATTTCCCACAAAAATATTATTGAAATATCTAAAATGCCCATTTCAGAAATTAATCGTCTTATACAGCAACTTGAACAAAATGACGGACAACAAGTAATATTTAAAAAGGCGAGGAATGTTATTCAAAATAACCCGTATATATCTAAACAGTCAGCGAATAAAAAGACAGTAAAGGATATGCCAACGTTTGATCCAGACGCACCTATAACAGAATTAACCTTGACAATTCCGTCTTGGCTGGGTTCAATAAACCGCACAATTAAAAACACAAACTTTAAATCAGTTTCAAAATCAGCAAAAAATAAGCTGTCTACCATTATACTAAAATTAGACAGCTCGCTAAAAGATATGCTTGCACTATTAAAGGAGAAAACAAATTGAAAGATTATAGCGCATTCGTTCCCAATGTACACTTCGAGCAAATCCCAATAAAAAACCTTGTATCAAATCAGGAATATCAACGTAATTTATCTCAATCACATATAAACCGCGCAGCTTCAAACTTTGATTTATACCAGATTAACCCTGTTAAAGTTAGCAGGCGTGATAATATCAATTATGTCTTTAACGGTCAACATACTATAGAAATTATAGCTCTCGTTTCCGGTTCGCGTGAAACTCCCGTTTGGTGTATGATATACGATGATTTATGTTACGAACACGAAGCGGACATATTCGCTAACCAAATGAAATTTGTTAAGCCTTTAAGCCCCTATGAAATTTTTATGGCAAATATAGAAGCGGGTAACGATGAACAACTAATGATAAAATCTTTAGTTGAATCATACGGTTTGCAGATTAGTTCTAAAAAGGCCCCCGGAAATATTTGCGCCATTGCAGCTCTTGAAAATATTTTTAGAAAACACGGCTACCACGCTCTTGACCGTGTACTACGGCTTATTATAGGCGCATGGGAAGGCGACTATAATTCATTTAGCGCAAACATATTAAACGCTGTAGCAAAATTAATTATCGTGTATAAAGACGTCCTAAATGATGACCTTTTTAAAGAAAAGCTGGGTGCCGTTTCAATAAAGCAGCTTACCAGAACGGCAAAAGAGCGCCGCCCCGGTTGTATGGGTTATGCCGAAGCTATGATTTTAGAGTATAACGGAAAAAAGAAAAGCGCGGCTGCAAAGCTCTCTATTAATCTTTTATATTCAAAAGACTATTCAATCTTAAATGCGCTTGCTGAAGAAGATGATACATACGAAGTAACAGACGACTCTGAAGAAGATGAAAATGAGGAAGATACTCAATAGAAAATTGCGCTTACATTGTAGCGCATTTAAATATTAGCGTTTAAAGTTTGCAAACGGTAATTGTTTATACCTTGACTCAAATTCCTTTAATAACGTATGCTCCATATCCTTTGGTATTTCGCACGGATAATACCACACTTCCAAATTTCCAAAATTTCGTAATTGTGCAATAATACGTCCACCCCACGCAGGAACAGCTTCACCATACCAAAATTCTATGTGCTGCCGCATACGCTTTCCCACGCTTGTTTCGCTTTTACCTATGTATAAAATCTCTGCACTGTTAACCCATTTACTTTCCAGCTTTTCAACTGTTATAGTAGGATTCTTGCCCTTATATCTGCCAGCTTTACTGCATTCATCAAAACATATATCTTGAAAACTCTTAGGACAAACGATAATATAAATTCCTTTATACTTTCCTTTATCTTGCTCTAAATGGTCTATCGTACCACCAAATTCAAAATCCCTATCTAAAAATTTGCAAGTTTTCATAATTTACCCCAGAGTTTTATTAATCATATATTCTTCGTCCATCACCCGTGAAAAGAGGTTCAGTACAAAACTCTCTATGTATTCTTTCACCGTTTACAATTAAATCAACCGATTTTAACCAGCCTCTATCACGTTCTACATTTTCAATTTTTTCAATGCCGTTTATATCTATGCCTTTAAAATTTCCCATACATTTAATATACTTCTTACGGCACAACGCATCAGAAAAACCACAATCGTGACATCTCACCTCTCCCCACCAACGTCCGCTAACCGATTTTAATTCATTTAACGGACAGTACTCAACCCAGAATTTCCCGTATATTGATTTGGATACTTTTATATCGCACAACCAATCCTCAATAAAATATTTCTTGGCTTTGGGAGAATATATCCATTTTGTATTATTGCCACTTAAAATAATCTGTTCTATTGATTCCTCCGTATAGTCAGCCCCAACATTACTTAAATCGATTTCTACGGTAGGAATTCCAAGTTCAAATAATTTATATTTCTTTGCTTCATCAACTGCATGAGAAACTTTTATTTCAACATTTAAAGTAAACCCCGCACCCCACAAATCCATTCTTGCTTTAAGCAGCACGTCAGGTCTAACAATTGAATTAATATTCTGCTCCTCTATAGCTTCATCATATTCTGTAACTTTACCCACAGACTTTTCTACGCTTGGTATTGCCGGCACAAATAGACGCTTTGTTCTACACATAATTTTTTTGCCAAGAAGATGAAGCGCGGTTTCTATGCTTTTTTCACATTCTTCAGCTTTATAATGCGCAAAGTGAAAAGTGCGCTTACTCCCTTGTCTGGCAATAAGCGTTGCGCCACATTCAGGACAAACGCAACCACATTCTAACCCATTAGGGACGTCAAATATGGAAACCAATTCATTATTCTTCAAAGCAAACTGTAAGTACTTCATAAAATATAATCACTGCTTTCTATTTACTTTTTCTGCTAATACACTCATTAAATAAGGACGAATAGAATTATAAATTATTGCGCGTATCTTTTTGTGCATTTTATAAGTAATATCTTCTTTTTTCCTTTTACTGAACATTTTTAAAAAGAAATTGTAATCTTCCTCACCATCAAAGTCATTATATTCTGTATCAAATGCGCCACAATCATATAATTCCGTAATTAGCTTTCTGGTAAAAAACTTAGGTGATAATTCAATAAATTGATTATCTTCAACTGCATGTAAAAGGCGAAACATACCTTCACGCACAGAAATTTCTTCATTTAAATCAATTCTATTAAATTTCAATATGCAGCAGCTTCCTATCGGATGCAAGGCATTGCCATTTCTATCATTTACAATTGTATATAAATAACGTAGTCCGTATTTACCACAAACACACGACTCCGAACACGTTTCATCCTCTATACAATCTACAATATCCCATTCTAACACAGCATCATCCCAATTATTCGCATTGGAATTATCTATAACTGCATTTATAAGATTTTCTCTATATATTGACATATAATTACCCCGCTTTTAAATTGCATTGATTATAAAAATAGTCGTCATCTTCGTCTATTACAGCCTCAAATTTTGTTATTATTAGCGTTTATTCCCCACTCATTTTCAAAAGCAGCAACTCGACTATCAATATCTGCCATTGTCATCGGCAATACTTTAGGAACGACTTCCCAATCTGCTTGAAAGTTCTTTGGTTTTTGCCAATCAATAATATAAGGATAATATACTTCTAAGTATTCTTGAATCACTCCAGCACAAGCAAAATTTAAGAAATTTTTACGACACCACCAAGCGCGATAAATCGCATATAATACAAGAGCCTCATGCTGTTTTCTGTCTCTGTCGTGTTGCGTTAAAGTTAATTTTATTATAAAGTTATCGCCCTTTTTCTCAACCGCTGACACAGCTCTACTTTCTGCACCTTGCATATCAAATGGAGAAATTAGCATATCTTCAGCAACATAATGATATATGTTAATCTTTTGCGTGGCTAAATCCTTTCGAATAAATCCCGCGCGTAAGACAATCGTATTATTTCTGACCTGTCCTGCATTGAAAACATTCAAAACTATATAATCTATTTTATTTACTGTTAGCTCTTCTAAAACTTTTATAAAATCCTCAAAGATTGGCAAGTTGCCAAGAGGGTTTTTATATGTACCTTTTTTATCATTCAAAAATAATTGTAAAAATTCGGCATGAATCTCAATCAAAAATGCAATTTTAATTTTAAAATTTTTATCAGATTGCTGTCTCAAGTTTTTTCTGTAATCATTTACTTTTAATAAATGCTTATTTAGAACGGTTTTTAACGTTGCAATAAAATCCCAATATCCGCTATTTCGAATATCAGCATATTGTTTAGCAATAATATGTGCCAGTTCTTTAGTTGCCTCTAATAAATTTTTATCGTCAACTTTCCCTACATTTGACTCAGAAAAACTATCAAATTCCTTGCGCCGAATTGCTCCTTGTGAAGATATTTTACCATTCTTTAACTTTATTGATAAATGATCAACAACAAAATGCTCCACACCAATAATTAAATTATTATTTGTATTGCTTTCTGGTTGACTTTTAAATATGAAATCGGGGCTCTCATTTTTAGTCCTTTTCATATTCGCCAACAATTCTATAAAATCTCTTGCTTTACCATGCAAATTATGTACTGAACCAAGTACCCTATTAATACAATCCGTTTCAGCATCACGATTTATCATTTATTCCCACCAATCTCCGCTATTTCATATCTTCAATTACAATTTGTTCAGCACACTTCTCGGCACTCGCATAAGCAAAGTATCTAAGAGGAATATGATATGTACGGACAACGTCAAGAATTTTATAGTATTTTGAATGACCTATTGAATTTGCTTGCACCCAAACTATATCTGCATTTTTTATCATATCGGGATTTGGCGCCGTATCTCTGTTAATGAATCTAACATTTGTAAATAAAGGCTTTATTGCCTTGCTCCAAGTTTCGTGTCCACCAAAAACTACAATATTATGTTTCGCCGTATAAGGATAGTCTATCTTTAAATCGAAAGTAGAAGTATCTTCTTGAGTTTCATCATCCTGATTAAAGGTATAATTACGTAAATCAACAAGCTCTCTATGTTCTTGCTGATATACGCGCTTTAATTCATCATATTCTTTTTGTAATTTTCTACGTTGCTCTTCAATAAGATGATTTTCCGCATTGACCTTTTTAATTCTATCCTGAATATCGTTAACTAAGACTTTTATCGAATCAATAGCAGCATCATCAATTTCAATAGTTTGTTCGTCAGACTGCTCTCCATCATCAAGATCGCCATAAGTTCCAAAATATTCGTTACGTTTATCTATCTCTGAAAGAACGGCAGCCATACAAGTAATATAATTTACTTCTTCATCAGAAACACCGTTCTGCTTTAAAATCGCTTTCTCTGCACGATAGCTATTTAACCTACGCGGTAAAATTCCTCCCCCGGATAGCTGATAGATTACTTGTCTCATATTAAGCAGCTCGTTACTTTTATTTGTAGCATCAAACATTGATATGTTGTATTTAGGCAAATATATATCAGCATTGGCAAATTCAATTTCGCCGTTTGGTTCTTCATATTCCAACTTACCCGTCCAAGGCAAACGCTTTGCAGCAAAACAGACCGCAGTAGCAAACGGGCCCATCGCCCAATATCTATAATCCTGCCTTCTTTTAAGCACATAGAATATCCCGCAAATTTCATACGGATCGGCAACAGTTAATTCGTTCATTTTATTAAAAGCTCTAATTGCTTTTTCACCATGAACAGTGGTCGCATCTGTATCGTAGTAATGTTGCGCGGGAGTAAATAAGGTAGCCGCCGCAAAATCCAACTTGTCCAATTGTGAAGCCATAGTCATTTTTTCGTGGTATTCACTTTCAATCGCAGACAGTGATAAATTACCTAATTTACGATAGTCAAGTGAGGAATCAAGCATACGCACTAAGTTTTCACGCTGAACAACTATATCATAGTATTCCTTTGCAAATATATCGTGTATTCCCCAAGCCAGCTTGTCAAAATTAGCTATGCCCTTTTCTATTTTTTCCTGCGGAAGAAGCGCTATAATTCCATCAAGAACTCTTGCCATTTCTGCATCAGTTTCAGCAGCATCGCAAATATAAGCAATGCGTTCATAAACATCATTACTATGATGTAAATCAATGAAAATTTTGCTGTTATAATCAAATTCTTCCGGAAGAAGATTATTTAATTCATCCATTTTATCAGCTTCAGATAATATGTCTGCCACCCAAATACCGAAAGCAATATCTAAAGCCGCCATTTGACAAATATGATCGCCCGTAACTTGTACTCCCGTACAAAACAGCGAGGTTGCTTCATATAAGTTTAAATCTTCAGCAATATACTCATTAAGTTTTTCTTGCGCCATCTTGCATACACGTACTACAGCGGGAATGCGCATTTTAATATCGCTTTTGGTATAACGAAACCCCTTAATAAAAGTTTCCTTCGACATTTGCCCTAACATTTCTTCATTCAAATTATCCGAACTAAGTGCAGTTTCAAATATCCCTTTTATCAAACTATATAATTGTTTATCTTCCTGTGCGCGCTTACTTGACATATTTCTACCTACGTTAAAAACTACTAACTATATTATACCAAATAAAATGTAATTTTTCAATAAGGAAAACCCCTTAAATAGTAAACCTTTCTGTTCGTTGCAAATTGCAGAGAAGAAACCTCCCGCGGCTAACCGACACCGATTAAGTTTTCCCTGTTTTTTTACTTTTGGACGCGCACGACTTTTTACAGTAGAGAAACCTCCAAAATTGTGGCCTTTCGGGTGGAAAGGGTGCCACAGCGTTGATCAGAAGTCAACTCTATTCCGCAAAATTTTTTCGGACTTTAACTACCAAACTCTTTTTGTAACATAATAAATATTTAGCCAGACTGTGTAAAAACAGTTTGGCTATTTTGCTTTTACTACGAAAAAATTTTGCTCCCTTAGAGTTGACTTCTGCGGGAATGTAATAAAAAACAAAAAGATTTTTCAAGCGCCGTGCCCCCTTAGTTAATTGCCGAAAGGCAAAGTACAATTTTGGAGGTATTTAGAAATGCAAAAAGTCGTTTACTGCGTCTCAAAAGTAAACAGGGATGAAAAGTTAAAGGGTGTCGGTTATCTCGCAGAAGGTAACTTACTTATCCCTGCAACTTCACAAAAAGGTAAAACCTACATAAGGGTGTTTGAAGGTGTTGCCGAAAAATGCAAACCCGTAAACGAACAAAAGAACGAGTTTAAAGGTTACGTTGACGTAATTTACACAAATGTTCCCGTATTCAAATCAGTTGACCACGATAGCGACGAGAACAAAGAAGGCAGTTACGAAATAATCGACCAAATCGAAACTACATATTACATATGGCTCAAATTCGTAGATTAACAAAAGAGGATTAAAATGAAAGTATTTATCGGCGGTTCAATAAGTATCAAATATCTTGACTATGAAGTTCAGGACGAATTAGACAAGATTATTAATGGCGAATTAGAAATACTTGTGGGCGACGCTTACGGAGTAGATAAGCTCGTTCAGAAGTATTTAGACAAGAATGGGTATCGCGACGTAACGGTCTATGCAATCAACGGATGCGCAAGAAACAATATCGGGCTTTGGAAAGTACAGGCTATCGAAGTTCCGAGCAGCATATACGGCAGAGAGTTCTATACATATAAGGACTTTGCAATGAGTACCGACTGTGATTTTGGCTTTATGATATGGGACGGAAAAAGCAAAGGCACACAAGCGAACATACTGCGTTTAATCAATATGAATAAAGGCGTGTATGTATATCTCCCCTACCAGCGTCAAATGAAATCTATCAACGATTATAAAGATTATAAAAAACTTATGGAGGAAATACAATGAAAGAAATTAACCCTACTACCATTAAAGAACAACAAAAGAACAAAGCTATTGAATTATTGCAACAGCTAAAGATTTATGAGCCGTATATAAAGGGATTCGAGGAAGAAAACCAAGTATGTTTCTTTGAAAAATTTAACGGCTTTTGGGTATTCCAAGAACCCGAAATCGAAGCTAAAATGCGTGAAATCGAAAACAAATATAACTGTAGGGTTTACGCCATCACTCACGAGTACATTCACCGTGAAGAAATGTACAGCTTCTTAATTGTTACAAAATATCAAGAAGATTGGGATAACCTGTTACAAAACGAAGGACACAACGAATACTACGCTACAGCCTATGTTTGGAACAGAGATTGCGAATATTGCAGCGAATTCGGAGACGTCTTAATTGAAAACGCATTTGGCGGAATTAAGAGAATAGGTTAAGGTGAACACAATGGCGAAATTAAGCGAATTGAAAAAATATCTTGATTACGAATTTAGCACCGGTGTCTATACGGGCGAGGACTACAAAACATTTCAAACCAAATACATAAATTACTTACGGTCAATCTGTAAGGAAAACGGTTGGCAGTTAATAAACGTGGGCAGAAATCACTACAGCTTTTCAGCCTTTATTACGGATACAGAAAATCACTACATTTACTTATCCATAAGCGACGTAAGATTTTTCCGAAATGAGTGGTTTACAAATGTACTTATCAGAACAGCAAAAAGCGAAAAAGACTATACGGGCGGAAGTAACAAGTATTACTCTCTGCCCGTTTTACAATTTGCAATTCATCAATTATTAAAAGGAGCTTAAAACAAATGAAACTTGAATTTACATGCAAAGGCTATTATGCCAAAACAAAAAAAGAAACTACCTACACAATGGACATAGAAATTGCAGACAATTATCTTGAATACTTAAATGGATTGTTAGAAAACGGTGAGCTTAACTCTAATCACTACAACTACATAATAAATATAGCCATTCGTGAATTATCGTGGTTCAGACACATAGTTTTCAAGGAAGTTATCGCTATAAACGTTAAAAAATCATACACATACTTGGTTATGCTTGAATGGCAGACCGAGGATGATAGCGGACTTGACTACTACCTCTATCACAACTATTCCGCGGCAAAGAATAAATACAAAAACCTTATAACAGATGAAAACGACGCTGATATAAGCTGGGTTGGCTCTGAAGTATTTGACGAAAACGGTGAAGTCAATGAAGGGTATCACTTCGATTGTAGAGAAGAAACAGGTGAGGAACAGAACCTTTGCTGGAGAGTTGCCGATTTAAACAATTCTAACCGTTTTTCAATTATTACATTAACAAAAGTAGAAATTATATAAGGAGCAAAATAAATGGATATTAGCTTTCACATTAATTACAAAGGCAACATTTACACCTACAAGTCAGGCACCGAAACAATGATTTTTGATTACGGTGTACACAATGAAATAGACCGCAAATATAGTATGAAGACTTTAAAAGAATACGTTGCGCTTGTTTATGAGTTATATCTTTCAGACAGCAATGATACTCCTCTTGGCAAATTATGTGACTACGTTGCGCAACATTGGAAGAAAATCAAAAGCAAAGGCAGATACGATATTTTAGAAGAATTTTATTTAACAGTATAAGGAGCAAAAATATGACAATTTTAGAATTATATCAGAAAGGCTTTATTAACGCTATCATAGAACTTTCAGAGCAGCGTGACGACATATCCACCTACGAAGATCTGAAAGAGTTTATCAAGGCAAAAATTGACGACGACAATTTAATCGTAGCCGCGCATTTGACTAATGCGTTAAACACCTGCGCTTACGCAGAATATTACAGATATGACTACTGTATGGGAACGCTTGAAACACCCTCTCCTTTAAATGACATATCTGATCTTGAAGACTTCTGTGACGGAAGAGCCTTCAAAGTTGACGCGCATATCAATTCACTTGACGGGGGAATGGACGAAATAACCGTACTTGAAGAACGGCAAAAGGGCAACCAAAAATATTATATAGTTAAATACAAAGATATTTTCTGCACGGCGATATTTAACGGCTTTACTTGTAGCTATTATGCAGATGACGTTTACGGGGTAATAAAATGAGATATTTATTTTACTACCGCTCAAACGGCGCACTCATATTTAAGTACAAAGATGATTTCGGAAAGCATATAACGCACCGCTATATCTTTTACTCATTCAAAGAAGCATTGAAATTATTTCGTGAACAATATGGCTTAAAATATAAAAAACTACAAATTAAAAAACTTAATGAGGAGGATAAAAAATGATTTCAAGTAATTTGGATATAAAAATTATCATAGGCTCATGGGGCTCATATAACGCTTGTAACAAGCGTGCATTAGGCTCTACTTGGCTTGACCTTTCAAAATATACCGAATGGGAGCAAATCGAAGAAGAACTCAAAAAACAAGGCTTTAAACTCGACAGCATAGACGAAGAACTATTTATCCAAGATATTGAAGGCTTACCTTCTGACTCCTGTAATTGGGATTATATGAACCCTAAACGTCTTTTTGAAATTTTAATGGAATCAGACGTTCTATATTGTGATTACAAATACGAAATACTGCAGGCCTTTTTAGAAATTAAAAACTTTTCAGACTTTGAAAACCTTGTGGACTCTTATGGTGCAAATTGGGATATGGACGTACATCTTTTCAAAAATTGGGATTGGGACGATTACGGACGCGATTACTACCAAACCTGCAACGGTGAAATAAATAGCGATATAGACAACTATTTTGATTTTGAAAGATACGGTGAAGACGTCGGCTATGACAACGCTTACAAATACAGCGAAGGAATAATCGTAATATACGAATAAATAAAAAGGAGAATTTATATGAACATTTACAAAGAATTAAAAGACAGACACCAAAAAGAAATGGATGCGTTCCCCCTCGGAGCTGCATTTAGTGGCGACCAGTTTGCAGAGATGATGCAGAAATGGGGCTTAACGGTTGACGATACTGACAAAATATGTTCCATTGGCGGAGGCTGCTTTATCCGTAAAAGCGATAAGGAAGCCTTTTTTAATATGCTAAAAAGATTTAAAGACGAAACGGATGCCGCCATTGCCGCAGACGAAACCGGCGACGGTTTTATCTACGATATGTTCTATTATGAACTTGCAAACCACGAATATTGTATTACTTACGAATACGACGAAACCTTTGACGCGCTGGGTCTTACAGAAGAACAAGTTGTTGCCGATAAGCGTTTATTACACGGCTTAAAGAAAGCAGAAAAAAATTATTTAAAAAACTGTGATTGGTAAGGAGCAAAATTATGAAATCAAAAGAAACTATTATATTCGATACATATTACGACTCAGAAAGAGAAAAAGAAACTCGAGAATTTTTATTTGAAGATTATCCCGATGAATGGACTTCGCCGGAAGCAATCCCCGAACAACGCGTACTGGACGAAATCGAACTTCAAAATTGTGAATTATGGGAAGACATTACGGACTGCTTAGCCTCATTATTAGACGAAGATTGCTACTTATTAACAGGGTACTTAGGAAGCTGGCGAGGTAATCTTGACGGAGGGAAATTCATTAAATCCATAGATGATTTTTTAGACGTCACTGAACATTTGAACGATATAAAAATTATTGACCAAAACGGGCACCTAATAATAGAAGGCAGCCATCACGATGGTTCAGACAGATATGAGCTTAAAAAGCTAACCCGTAAAGGCTATGAACTCGCAAATAAAAACTATTTTGCCAATGACCGCGAATTACATAACACAATTATGAAAACGAACTTTTACTCGGCACTCCCCCGCTTTGCTAAAGCTCTATATTGGTACGAACAATGAATGAATACGGTTACAAAGTCTGTTATAGAAAGCAAGGTAAAGAGAAGTTAAAAATCTATTTAATAACTAACACTTACGACCTTGCTGAATGGCATATACGCTGGTATAAAAAACACACACCCACGGACAGTGATACAAAACGTCCGTTAGAAAACGTTATTTGGGTTATTGTTCCTATAAAAACTTATATCGAATATAAACGCTTATGGCGCGGTTGCCCGTTCTGACGTGAACGGCTTTTTTAATTTATAAAAAAATTTAAGGAGAAATAAAAATGAAATACACAAAAATATCAACCGATAAGCTGTACTACCTCTGCAACAAATATCAGTGGTACACAAGCGGCGATACCTTTCAATACGAACTGCTTTTTAATGAGTGTAAAATTGGTGCGCCCATTGAACGCCTTGCAACATTTATTTATGTTTGCTCAAGAGGCTATTCAGAAAAAGAAATTTTAGAAATACTTAAAAAGGAATGTGATTGCAATGACTAAATTAAATTTAACCGCAAACGATAATCAGCAAAAGATTATATTAGAACATCTTACGCCGCTTATAAGTGACGTGCTCGCAGAAAAAATCAATAATGGTGTGCGCGTCACGAAAGACAATAAAGAGCTTATAAGCAAAAAAGACCTTAACACATTTATGGATTATTTGTATGAGGAAGCCAAAAACAGAATACCCGAAAAAGACCGGCACGGAAAACAGTGTGTCGGTATGGAGGGCGATGATATATTAGGTATTGCTATTCATTACTTTGAAGAAGATAGCATACACGGCAAACTGTTTAATTTAGACGGAACGGAATATCAGCCGCCAAAACCCGCTAAAAAGACAGTAACCCCTACTACTACTTCATCAACCTCATATACACCCCCAAAACCTGCACCGAAACATCAATTAAATATATTTGATATGTTGGCAAGCAGTGCAGAACCCATAAATGAAAGACCTGAACCTAAGCAAACAATACAGAACCCCACTAAACAAATCAGTCCTATTTATGAAGAATATCTGAAAATACAAAAACTCTACCCCGAATTTGTTATTGCATACCGTTTAGGCGATTTCTATGAAATCTTTGGCGAAGATGCAGAAAAAATTTCCGACGACCTCGATATGACATTGACGGGTAGAGATTTCGGACTCGAAAGCCGTGTTCCCATGATAGGTATTCCTCAACACGCCATTAAAAGCTATATAGCTAGAATTACAGAACACGACTATAAGTTGGCTATTGTTGAAAGTGCAGATGATATACACCGCTTTATATCACAAAATAACCAAACTGTTGAAATCGATACGGGCGAAATTCTTTCGGACGATATTGGAGAATTAAGCGTTGAAGAAATGCGACAATTTGATGGAGATTTGAGCGAGCCTGAAGAGCTGATGACTGTTTCAAAACTTATAGGCGAATCACCCGTGGAAAATGATACGGACGCAAACGAAATAGCTGACTTGCTCAATAGTCCCGCGGATATTCAGTCTGAAATATCAGATGACGATTTTGACATAGAAAAAGAACGCCAGAAAATAAAAGCATTTGATTTGGAATCAATGATAATCTTGCAAGAACTGTTTGATGACAAAATTACAATCATTTAAGGAGAAAGAAAATGACCATTAACGATATAAAACCAATTCCAAAGTACATAGAAAAACTTATAGAAAAAAAAGATAAAGAAGATTATAAAAAGCCCGACGGTACAACACGATTTTACGCTTACATATCCCGTTATAAAAGAGAGATTATAAAAATAACCGTCGCCGTAAAACAATATAAAGGTAAACGGTATTACAAACAGGTTGCTGTTCACGGCTTAAACGCAATAAACTGTTTTGTAAAAGATATGGGTTTTTATTTTATTGGCGGTTATAAAGTAGGCTGGTATGCAGAAGGCATACAAAAATATGAAAAATGGTACGAAGACGGTAAATGGGATGTTGCAGAAGATAAGTACTTCGATCCCTACGCTTTCATTGTCAACCGTGAATACATACTCAAATTCCCCGAATACAAATACAGCGCCGTAACAGAATACAGATACGTTGACGTATTCAAATACCTGCGTTTATATAAACAGTATCCGCAAGCAGAGTTATTAGTGAAATTCGGGCTATCGAATTTAGCTACATATAAAACTATCCTTTCATTACTTGCAAAAAACAAAGCATTCAGACGCTGGATTATACAAAACAGATATGAACTTGCAACACACGATTATTATACAGAAACAATTATAGCGGCATTCAAACAGAATAAACCGCTTGACGAAGCACAAACGTATTTGAGTTGGAAAAAGAAAATCTGCCAAGATAAATATTACAATCCTATTAGAGAACTGTTCAAGGGCAAACTCCTTGAACAGTTCTTTTCTTATATAAAAAAGCAAAGCGCAAGTGAAAACAGTTATCTTGATTACCTTAAAGCGTGCAACTATTTAAAGCTCGATATGACCGAAGATAAAAACCGCTTCCCGCACGACTTTTATCGTTGGCACGACATTCGCATTGACGAATATATGACGGCAAAGGCTATTGCAGACGAAAAAGAGCGACAAAAACTCTATAAATCGTTTGCAAAAGTTTCAGAAAAATATCTGCCTATGCAACGCAACTTAAACGACGCTTATATCTGCATAATAGCGAAAAGTCCTGCGGAGCTTATCAAAGAAGGTAATACTCTTCACCATTGCGTAGGACGAATGGGATACGACCAAAAAATGGTGCGTGAAGAATCGCTCATTTTCTTTATTAGGACGGTTGCGGAACCGGACAAGCCGTTCGTTACTATCGAATACTCTTTATCCCAAAAGAAAGTACTTCAATGCTATGGCGACCGTAACCATAGACCTGACGAAACGGTAATGGATTTCGTTAATAAAAAATGGCTTCCATTCGCAAATAAACAGTTAAATAAAATTAAAAAGGCTAATATCATAGCCGCATAAGGAGATAAATTATGAACAACTATTTCAGAATTACAGGTTACTACCCCGCTAAGGACATATGCTTTATTGCCGACAGCAACGGGCTTTACAAAGAAATTTGGGAATTTAGCGCAGCTCTCATAGGCAAGGGTGTGAAAGTGCTTGAAGTCGGGAACGACCAAAAATTTGAATACGGTAACATCGAACCCGCGGAAGCAGATACGGAAAATATAATTCTGCGTGCTTGCGCAAAAGGACAGCCGACATATAAAAACGGCACCGTCAACATAAACGGCAAATTCTACACGCCTAAAAGGTGATTACATATGAGAGGACAATTATCCATATTTGATGGCACAGACCAATCGCTATTGAGCAAAAGCATTAAGCTCATTAAAGAATTTGAAAACGGCGCTTTATCACGTAATCCACGCGGCTATGTAGTCGGATATAGCGGAGGCAAAGATAGCGACGTCCTCGTTAGTCTATTTATCAGAGCCGGTGTGAAATTCTGTATAGTACACAACCACACCACTCTTGATATGCCCGAAACTGTTTACTACATCAAACGCAAATTCAGTGAATGGGAACAACGAGGAATACCTTGCAAAATCTATTACCCTGATACAAATTTCTGGTCATTGTGCCTTAAAAAGAAAATGTTGCCGCAACGACAATTCCGCTTTTGTTGCGCAGTGCTGAAAGAAGCACAAATTCCAGAACTTAAACAATCTATACGCTCTTTTGGTGTTCGTAAGGCTGAAAGTAAAAAACGTTTATTATTGCGTGACAGCATAGAAACGCGCAACAAAGAAGATTATTCCGATCAGCAACGTTTTCATTTTGACAATACAGAACAAGTGAAAGAAATAGGTGCCTGCTATACCAACAATTATTTTATAGTAAACCCTCTCGCCTATTGGTCTGACGATTATTTATGGGATTATATCGAAAGCGAAAGGATAGAAATTAATCCGTTGTATCAATGCGGATTCAGCCGTATAGGTTGCATTGGCTGTCCTATGGCTGGTGTAGAAGGTAGAATTAAAGAATTTGAACGTTACCCCAAATTCAAAGACCGATTTATAAAACTCTGTGATGACATTACTGAAATACGAAATATACAGATGAAAAACAAAAAATCTTTTAAAACCGGAACAGAGTATTTTGAATGGTGGTTAAACAACGGAAAATCTATAAATGCAGATGAATACAACTTATTCAATTTAGGAGAAGAAGTATGAAAAAATCAAACGGACAACAGCTTTCGCTATTCGATATAACGTTAGAGCATAATACGGAAAATATAGTAATTACAGCGCCGGCAACCAGCGAACCCGTAAAAACGGAGAAAGTGATTGTCGGCGGTGTTAATTTATGCCCCTATCCGATTCCTACCGTTGACGGAATTATAAAAATATTAGACCGCTCAGCCTACAAAGTAAACCGTAGTCAGCTTATATCCGACGTGTTTGAGTGTGGCGCTATGGCAATCTCAAATATGGTGGACTTCACTAAATACGATGAACGTGAACAACGGTATAAAGATATTATGAACGGATACAGCCCCAAAGAGCGCAATTTAATTGTTGAAATATTTAGCAAGGTATTCGCGCTTTCTTCATCCGTAGTTTACGATAATGGGAAGTTTGATGATTACTTAGGCGAACTGTTTATGCGTTGCAATCAGGGCAATAAATATGCAGGGCAATTCTTTACACCCTACCATATATCCGCGCTAATGGCAAAAATGGCCATAACCGACGCCGATATTAAACAGGGTGAAATAATAACGGTTTGTGATCCATGTTGCGGTGGAGGCGGTTTAGCAATAGCCGCACTTGACGTTCTCAAAAACGATTATAATGTCAATTACGCTATGGACTGTTTTATCGAATGTGCCGATATAGATATTCGCTGCGTGCATATGACTTACTTGCAATTAGCACTCGCCGGCGTTCCCGCCATAATTAAGCATCAGAATACTTTAACGCAAGAGTTGTACAGCGTTTGGAAAACACCCGCATATATATTTCAATATCCGCGGTTTTGCAGATTTCAGTAATGTCGATTTATATAATTAAAATTCTATAATACACTTAAAGCCGGGAATTTTCAACTCCCGGTTTTTTTATGCTGTCTTTATTTACATATTGCTCCATTAAAGCAAACCATTTTTTATGTTTATCTGACACAGCAAAAATAATCTCTTCACCACTCAATAGCGTAACAATTAGCGCTTTCCTATTAAGTCTAAATCTGCCTTTCACGCCCGCTTTAATTTCATCATACGTCAGAACCAAATAGAACATTTTAGTAGAAGCAAGCTCAGCAAGACCTTTCACTAAACCGCCTTTTATATAAGTAGCAAAGAAACCGCGCTTATTAAAAATCAAGCCTTCATCTGTCGCTATAAGCTCGCCAAGTAAGCCTTTTCCGTCTTTCCACATAGTAGTAACACTTGATAACAAGACTTCCATAAACATTTCCTCATACCAATTCTTTATATTCAAACAAATTATAACACAAATACATTAAAATCCCAACGAATAATTTCTCACTCGTTGCAATTTCTGCTATTTTTGCAATATAAGGCGGTTACAAAAATGTAACCGCCTTGTCCTAACACCCTTCATATCAGCACTTTAATTTATAAGCTTGATAATGCCCTCATTACCAAATCAATATCCTTATTCTCCAATTCGTGAATAATATGTAAATAAGTTTTCTGAGTAGTAGTCATACTTGCGTGTCCTAAACGCCGAGCAACACTGGCAATGGTAACACCCGCAAATAAAAGCAACGATGCATGTGTATGCCTCAACCCGTGAATAGAAATTACAGGTACCTGCGCAGCTTTACATCTTCTTACAAGTAAATCATTTACAGTAGAATTATATACGCTTACACCTTCTTTAGCAAAAAGCGGTTCATTCTCAGGCTTATCTTTAATCAACTCCGAAAACTGCACGATAGTTTGCCAATCAAGCTGTATCTTGCGCACTGAAGACTTGTTTTTAGTAGGAAGAAATCCGCCATTACCTTTATAATCCCACGTTTTATCAACCGATAAACTCTGATGCGGGAAATCGAAGTCTTTAGGCGTAATTGCCAATGCTTCCGAAAAACGCAATCCTGTTTTTGCAATTAAAAGTATAAGCCAATCAAAATTAATTTCGGGCGTTAAATTAAGAGTTTTTAAGAGCGAATGCAATTCAAATTGACTTAAATACTTAGGCTTTTTATCCCGCGGGGTTTTACCTTTAATAATTGTTTTCCTTGTCGGGTCTCGCGCAATTAAGCCCTCATCAACGGCATCAAGAATTGCCCCTTTTAACTGATGATGAAAATCCATAGTTGTCTGACGCTCGTGTCGTCTGGCATAATCATTCATAAGTTTCTGATATGCAACCCTATCCAAATCACAAAGCCTTAAGTCGGGAACTAATCTGCGTAACCAATCAAGTGCAAGATAATACTTGTTCATGGTTACCTTTCTTATAGCGCCTTCCTTATACACTCTAATCCAACGTGCGAAATAATCGCAAAATAATTCTGTCTTTTCTTCTTTTTTTGTCATAAAAATCCTCCGTGAAAATCTTTTAATTTACGCTGATGAAGGGTGATAAGGTCGTCTAACTTCTGAAATAATCCCCCTAATTTATGCTGTTCACACTTGGTAGGTACTGTAATAAGAGTATTACCGACCAACTCTTTATTGAGATTATTAACCGTACTTCCCGCTGCACGTGCTTTATATTGTTTTAGCATTTGATCTGTACCAAGTAATTGGCATAAGAAGATTAAATCAAATGCACCTTGAACATCACGAATTAGCAACCAACCGTCGTGAATACAGCCATTTATGCCCATAATATAGGGTTTTCCAAAGCTCATAGAATTAGAAAGTATTAAATCGCCAATTTGTACTTGACGTGTCTTTGATAATCCAGAAGGCTTTATTTTTTCAGCAGTTTTTACGATTACATTCCCTTGTTCTGGCGCATCGCCAATCTTAATCCAATTTAAACCATTAGGCTCATTTGTAATATAATCATTAATAGGTCTTGGCGAGCCTCCACGCTCAATTTCAACACTTTCTTTAAACTTACGCTGTTCCCAAGCGTC
>CAJUNJ010000009.1 GCA_910587825.1 uncultured Christensenellaceae bacterium | reverse complement strand
CTAACTTCCTATGTATAATATGATTTCCTATTCTTGTGCTTTTTGTGTAAACTAATTTACCTTCAGCAATAATTGGATTCAATACTTTGTAAAGCAACTCTTGCCCTACAGCAAAATAATCTTCTATTTCCTTTTTGCTTCGCGGTGTCTCACAGTACGTCAATATCTCTTCTTCTGTAAAAGCCGGATAATCAACATTTGACTCGGACACTACGTATTTTTGCATTTTATATAGCGGATTATGCGGATAAATTAACTTTATTTTACCTTGATCAATAAGCGGCTGAACCGCCCTCTTTCTTACAATATCATATCCCGCCAATCCAATGTGTTCCTTGATTTCTCCTAGGGAACGCGGTACTTTACAAAATTCCAAAGTCATCTTTTCCAACTCTAAATGCCTTTCAGTCTTGGAGAGCTGGTCAATCAATTCTTGCATTTCTGGCGTAATCTCTATATCCGCCCTTAAGTATCTTTGCAAATTGCTTTTTGGCGATTCAGGATAAACAAACTTCAATTTTCCTTCTTTCAATAACGGTTTAGTAAATCTACCTTGTACCATCTTTTTGTCTTTTAACCCTAAAAAATCTTTCAATTCAGAGATACTTCTTGGTATAACACAATAATCCAATAATTCATTTTCAATCGTCAAACCGGTTTTCTTGTTGACGGTTTTTAGCGATTTATACATATTTAAAGGTATATCACGCGATACATAGATGTAATTTTGCGTGTACGGAGTAGATACCAACTTCTATCGCGGGCAAAAGAGAGTCAGACTGGGTTTTGTTGAAGCGGTGACACTCGTCAAGCATAAGATAAGTGCGCTTGCCATACATTTTGAGATTTGCCCGCGCGACTTCGACGGCGCGCTTTACGTCCGCAACTCCCGCCTGAACGGCATTAAGCTTTATAAATTCGCCGTGGGTGGTGGAAGCTATTATATTCGCAAGCGTGGTTTTGCCCGTCCCAGGAGGGCCGTAGAAAATACAGCTTCCAAGCCTGTCCGTAGCTATTGCACGCCTTAAAAGACAGCCTTCCGCAACTATGTGCTTCTGCCCCACAAACTCGTTTAAATTGTTTGCGCGCATACGCTCGGCAAGGGGTTTCGCCCTGTCTTCGTTACCGTTTAAATCAAATAAATCGTTCATACCGTCAACCGAGAAGTTCTTTTATCTTTTTTACATTGGCTTTGCCCGCTACGTAACCTTCTTCGAAAGCGCGGTCAAGATCCTTTATTACGTATTGGCTCATACCCTTCATTTCGGGTTCCACCAAGAGGTCGCAAATATCCCTGTCGCGCTCTCTCAACATAGCCGTATTGTGAGCGTCCATTACGTCGAAAACCCTTAAAACCATTGCAAGAATATTATCCAACTTTTCAACCTGTTCCGAACAGTTTTTAAGCACGTCGACAGCGACTACAACGTCCGCACCCATTTCCTTAACCGTCCTTACGGGAACGCGGCAAAGGCATCCGCCGTCCACGAACAGCCCGAAATCCGTCTTAACGGGGCGGAACACGGCGGGTATTGTACTCGAAGCCTGTATGGCAAGCGCGGCGTCGCCGCTTTCGAAAGTGTGCAACCCGCCCGTAAGGAGATTTGTCGCAACGCATTTGAAGGGTATGGGAAAATCTTCGATATTTTTAACTTTGAGATGTTCGACAAGCAAATCGCGTATCTTTTTACTGCGCAAAAGCGACATCTGCGAAATGCTGGGATTTATGTCTATAATGTCGCGCTTTCTCAGTTTAAGCACAATTTTGCGCATTTCTTCAAGCCCCATACCGCCCGCGTAACACCCGCCGACAACTGCGCCCATAGAACAGCCCGATATATAGTCGGGTCTTACCCCGTCTTCTTCGAGCGCGAGAAGAAAACCCACGTGCGCAACCCCGCGCGAACCGCCGCTTCCGAGCGCAAGACCCAGCGTTTTACTCATATTGATAGCTCCTTGAAAATAATTTATAGTAATGAAGATTAAAACCGCAATAAAAACGGTAATACCCTGCGCCGCGCTTACGCTGCTTGCGGCGGCGTTTATAATTTACCCCGAACGTTATATTGAATGCTGCTTAAAAGGGTTTGCAATGTGGGCGGAATGTGTTCTGCCGTCGCTGTTCCCGTTTATGGTAATAACCCTTGTAATGATAAAGGCGGGCTTTGCCGAAAAGGCGGCTTTGCCCCTTAAAAAGGTTACGGGTATATTCCGTCTTCCGCCGTCCGCCGCGGTCTGCCTTGTTATGAGTATATGTTCGGGCTATCCCGCAGGTTCGCGGGCGGTTGCAGAATTTTACGAAAACGGTTACATATCTTCAACCGACTGCAAAAAACTTTCGGCGTTATGTTCGACCTCGGGCCCGCTGTTCATAATAGGCAGCGTCGGAGTCAGGATGTTCGAAGACAAGGCGGCGGGCTGGAAGATACTGGCAGCCCATATACTTTCTGTACTTATTATCGGGCTTGCCCTTGCGTTGTTTTCCAAAAAGGAAGAAAGCGTCAAACCTTTGCGCCGTTCGTCCGGCGGAAATTTAATTTACGACTGCTTTTACGGGGCGGTAATTTCGGTTGCCGTCGCAGGCGGGTTTATCGCCTTTTTCTGCGTTACCGCGCAAGTGATTGAAGATTTTAATATTTTATTGCCCTTACAAAAAATTTTATGCCCGTTGTTCGGCGAAGAAGTTTCCTTTGCGGTATGCACAGGGCTTATAGAAGCAACAGCGGGCTGCCGCGCCCTATCTTCATCGGGCGCAAAACTCGCCGTTCCGCTTGCGGGCTTTTTAATTACTTTCGGCGGAATATCGATTATACTTCAACAGCTTAGTTACTTTACCAAAGCCAAAGTAAAACCCGCGTATTTTGTAGCCGTAAAGTTTATTCAGGGGCTTGTGTGTTTTCTTATGCTTCTACCCTTTGCTTAAATCAGTAACAGCCCAGAAGCTTGAACGAAATTGCCGACCCTTTTATTTCGTCGATGGCAAGCCTTATGTTCGGGTCGGAATAGTCGCCTTCCGTCTCAATGAAAAAACGGTATTCGTCGGGAATATTTTTGACGGGACGCGATTCTATCTTGGTAAGGTTAAGCCCGCGTGAAGCAATGCTTTGCAACAGCGCGAGAAGCGCACCCGATTTATTTAAGCAGGTAGCCGAAAAATATATTTTACGCGTCGGAATTTTTTCCTGTACCCCGCCCCTTTTTACGAGAAGAAAGTGGGTATAATTATTGTCTTCATCGGCGATATTTTTTTCCGAAAGCCAAAGATTTTCATTTACTACGTGCGCGCCGACAATGCCCGCGTCAGTATCGCACGAAATACACGCAATGCCCGCGGAAGTAGACCGCACGGGGATAAGTTCCGCAAAGGGGAAATTTTCGGCAAGGTAGACCGCGCACTGTTCCAACGCCTGCGGGTGGGAATAGACGCGGGTTATTTTTTTTACGTCCGCCCCTTTAAGTGTTGCAAGTCTGTGGTCTATTTTAATTACAGCCTCGCGTACGGCGCAAACGCCGTCGGCGCTTTGCAGTAAGTCCATATTCTGCAATACACCGCCGTTAATAGAATTTTCGATCGGAAGGACTATTCCGTCTGTATGTCCCGTAGTAAGCGAAGCCATAACACGCGGAAAAGACGGATAAGCGTACAGTTCCGCCGACGGACACATTTTTAACGCGGCAACGTTGCTGTAACTGCCCTCGGGTCCGAGATAACCTATTTTTTCCATTTTTATACCTTGTCGGCGATATCGAGAATAAGCCTTTCGGTGTCGCACCAGCCGAGGCAGGGGTCTGTTATCGACTTGCCGTAAACCTTGTCTTCCGCCTGATTGCCTTCTTCGATAAAGCTTTCTATCATAAAGCCCTTTACGTTGCGTTTGAAATCTTTGTCGTAAAGCCTGTTCTGCATTACTTCTTCGCAGACGCGTATCTGCTGTTTGAACTTTTTACTGCTGTTGGAATGGTTAGCGTCTATTATTATTGCAGGATTTTCAAGCCCCGACCGTGCATAACCCTCCACCACCTGAATAACCGTCTCGTAGTGAAAGTTGGGTATATCGTTGCCGTAACTGTCTACCGCTCCGCGGAGTATTGCGTGTGCGAGAGGATTTCCGTCTGTTTTGACCTGCCAGCCGTTAAGCTTAAAAACCTGCCCGCTCTGCGCCGCGTAGATAGAATTTAAAAGTACCATTATGGAACCGCTCATCGGGTTTTTAATACCGACCGGTACGTCTATTCCGCTTGCGACGAGGCGGTGAAGCTGATTTTCGCTTGAACGCGCCCCGACGGCTATATAAGAAAGCAAATCGTCGACGTAGTGTATATTTGCGGGATAAAGCATTTCGTCGGCGGCGGCAAGCCCGCTGGCCTCTATCGCCTTTATGTTCAAATCTCTTATCGAATATATGCCCTTTAAAATGTCTTCCGACTTAGTCGGGTCGGGCTGGGAGAACATTCCCTTATATCCCACGCCCTTGGTACGCGGCTTATTGGTGTATATTCTCGGTACCAAAACCAACTTGTCCTTTACCTTTTCGTTCAGTCTGCCCAACCTTTCCACATAGTCCAAAACGGGCTTGCTTTCGTGGGCGGAACAGGGTCCGACAATTATCATAAGCTTGTCGCTCTTGCCCGAAATGACGTCTGATACAAGCGCGTCTCGCTCAGCCTTAATACTTTTAAGGCTTGCAGGCAGGGGCATTTTTTCCAATATTTCTTCGGGGTCGGGTATCTTAATCTGTTTTACGAACATTCTTCTTCTCCAAAATTCTATTTAAATCGTCAAGTATTTCATCGGGTACATATGCCGAATAATCTTTTGCGAATTTTACCGAATTTCTGATAAGCGTAGAGCTTACCTGCAATTCTTCCTGAACTGCGGGGATATATACGGCAACCATATCTTCTTTTAATTTTTTGCTTGCGAAAAAGTTGCGGTTTTCGTATTCGAAATCTATAGAATCGCGCACGCCGCGCACATAAAAGGGTGTATTTTCCATTTCAAGCAAGTCTACCGCCGCACCGCCGAAAGATATTACCTTTATCCTTTTGTCGCCGCCGAAAAGTTTTTCAAGCAGATATAGTCTTTCTTCAACGGTAAAAAGCGGAGTTTTGTCGGTATTGACCATTACCGCAATAACTACCTTGTCGAATATTTTAAGACTTTCGCCTACGACGTGTTTATGCCCTACCGTAGGCGGGTCGAACGTACCCGCAAACACACACTTTTTCATTGAACGCCGCTCCTTTTAAAAAAACTTAAATAGGTTTTGCCGTACTTCCTTTCATCGTACATTTCAAGCCCTTCTATATTGCCGGAAAAGCTTCTGTCCCGCTCGAATACGGCAATTCCGTCAATCGCAAGCTTGTCCTTATCCGCTATAATTTTCAAAGCGTTTACACCGCAATCCAATGCGTAAGGCGGATCAATGAAAATTATATCGTATACGCCGCAATCCGCAAGGCAGGCCAAATAGTCAAGCGACGTAACAGAATAGTTATTTTCCGAAATGCGCGCAAGGTTCTTTTTCAATACTGCAATGCTGTCCCTTGAAATATCGTTGAACCTAACGGCTTGCGCCCCGCGTGATAAACACTCTAAGCCTAAATTTCCGCTTCCGCAAAAGAGGTCAAGCACGCGTGCGCCCGCAATTCGCGGATACAGTATATTGAACAGACTTTCCTTTACCCTGTCCGCGGTGGGACGTATTTCACCGCCCTTGAACTGTGCAAGCGCCATCCCCCTGTATTTACCCGAAATTATTCTCATAGCGGTATATTCCCTTTTCGCATACGAATAAGTCAAGCGGTATATCCCAGCCGTCCTCATCGAATGCGACCGTCTGGAAAGAGTAACCCAACCCTACCCTGCGCGTATGCGCGTTCTTTAAATATCTGTCGTAATATCCCCCGCCGTAACCTATCCTGTAACCCTTGCCGTTTATGCCCAACAGGGGTATTACCGTAACATCAACATCGCCGTTAAAGGCTTGTCCCGTAGGTTCACCGATACCGAACGCCCCTTTTTTCAAATTGCCGTAAGGCACGGCGGACATAAATTTGCCGTCCACGCGAGGAAGATATACGCTTTTGCCCGAACTTACCAGCGCGGAAATTATGCGCTTTGTGTCGGCTTCGGAAGCAAAGCTGTTATATATAAAAAAACTGTCCGCGCCGCCGAACTCATTCATAAAAATTTCGAATATTTTCCCGTCGGCGTCCCTGCGGTCCGGACCGCCGAACGCCGAACGCAATTTTTTAAGCTGTATGCGAAGTTCATCTTTCATAAATAATTTCCGAACGGCGTGTAACGTCCGTAAGCGCTTCGTAAGAAATAGTTCCGCACCTGCGCGCATAGTCGTCGGCATTGCCGAACACGCAGAGCATATCGTCGTCGCGTTCGGACACGAAAGCGTCCATACACAAATTGTTTTCGCCTAACGCCACCGTTCTTTTAAAGCCGTCCGCATAGCCGCACCTGTACGCCGAAAGCCGTTTGTAGTTTTTGCTTGCGTACGCGTAACCCGCTCCGCCCCCGATAAATTCCGCAGTCTGCGTACGGCGGGCGTAAACCTTTAACGCAGGCGTAACGCCGAAATCAAAGCCCGACGGGTTATATCCGTAGAGAAGTATTCCGCAGCGCACTCCGTCGAAAAGAAATTTTCCGCCCCGTAAAATTCCGCCGCTTGCCGACAAATGCGCGCAGGCGTTGGGTTTGAAAGTCTTTACAAGCCTAACCGCTCTTTCAAAAATTTTAAGCTGGTTAAAGCTTGCGGCCTCGTCCTGCGGCGCGAACAGGTGCGAATATACCCCCTCTACGCTTTCGGACGGTAAAGCCCTTAAAACGTCGGGCAGTTCGTCCGTGTTACAGCCGAGACGGTTCATTCCCGTATTGACTTTGATATGGCAGGGCGTACCGCCTGCAAGGCGGGCGCACCCGACGCTGTTGACGGTGACCGTTAAATTATAAGCCCTTGCACGGCTTACGTCGTAACCGTCCAAAGGCGGGGTTAAAACGAGTATCTGCTTAGTAATGCCCGCAACGCGCAGGCTTATGCCTTCTTCTATCAAGGCGACGCAAAAGCCGTCGGCAACGTCTTCGATATGCCTTGCAACCCTCTCCGCCCCGTGACCGTAAGCGTCGGCTTTTACCACGGCAAAAAACTTGGATTTGCCCGCAAGCGACTTTACTTTAAGCGCGTTTTCTCTGATTGCGGTAAGATTAACTACCGATAACGTTCTTTGCATACCGTAAATTATATGCAGTAGAATTTATTTGAGTTCCGCGTTACCCGTCTTGATTTTTATATTCTTATCCTTTCTTACGACCGGCAGAACGGTTTTTGCAAGAAATGCGGCAAGCACGCTTAATACCGCGTCCTTGGGCATATAAACAAGATTTCCCGTAACAAGCAAACCTGTAAGATTTTCTACGTTAAGAAATTTTGCGGCAATCATACAGTATGGTATACCTACTGCGTAATCGGCTAAAAATGCGGCAAGTCCCGCCACAACGTAACGCCAAAGCGGTAAATTTGCCTTGCCCGCAATAACTCCCGCAACGCCTGCGGAAATAATAAAGCCGAGTATATAGCCGAACGAAGGCTTTAAAACGTAGACAATTCCTCCGCCTGCGGTAAATACGGGCAGACCGACAAGCCCCATAAAACAGTATACCGCCATACTTATTATGCCCTTTTTTGCGCCGAGCATAAGTCCCGCAAGCACGCTTACCACAGTTTGAAAGGTTAACGGAACAAGCGGAAAAGGAATTTGTATGTATGTTGCGGCAACCATAAGTACTATGAAAAACGCGCATTCGGCGATGTCGGTTGCTATATGTCTTGAATTTACGTCCATAAATCTGTTAACGAAATTAATTATTTTATTTGCTAAATCTCAACGCAAGTTTCTGAACCCAGTCGGGAACGGAAAAAAGAGGTTTGTTTTTATCGAGCGAGCTTACCGCCGCAATATCTTCCGCGGACAGCCCGAATGAGAAAATTTCAAGATTTTCACGCATATGCAGTGCGCTGCGCGTCTTAGGGAAGACAATGTTGCCGCAATGTATATGCCAGCGGAGAATTATCTGCGACGGGGTTTTGGAATACTTTGCGGCAAGCTTTGTTATAAGCGGGTCGCCGAGAAGTTTTTTGTTGCCGTGTCCCAAAGGATACCAGGCTTCTACCTCCATACCGTTTTTTGCGAGATAATCTTTAAGTTTTATCTGTCCGAAATACGGGTGCAGTTCAATCTGGTTGACCGCGGGCGGTATATTTGCTATGCCGAGAATTTCAGACGTTTGTTTTATGTTGAAATTGCTTATGCCGATTGCCTTTACAATTCCGTTTTCATAAGCCTTTTCAAGGTCTTTCCAACCTCCGATATAGTCGAAAAAGGGTCTGTGCAGAAGCATTAAATCGATATAATCGGTTTTAAGCTTTTTAAGCGAATCTTCTATGCTTTTAAGCGTTTTACCCTCACCGTACTGTTTGACCCAAACTTTTGAAGTTACAAACAGCTCTGAACGCGGAAGGTTGCAGGCTTCGACAGCCCTGCCGACTCCCGCCTCGTTACCGTAAATTTGAGCCGTGTCAATATGCCTGTATCCGCACTCCAACGCTTGCAATACGCACTCTTCGCAATCTGCGTCGGGAATTTCGAAAACCCCGTAACCGAGCATAGGTATCTTTATACCGTTGTTTAATGTTTTACAAAGCATATTTTTTACCTTGATTTATAATTTACGTTGCCGACAAAAAACTTCGTATAAGCGAACAAAACAAGTAGCGCGATACCGCTATGCGAAGCTCAGACGGAGTTTTACTCCCATTCGATTGTTGCGGGCGGTTTAGACGTTATATCATAAACAATTCTGTTTGCGTGCTTTACTTCGTTGACGATACGGTTTGAAATTGTTTCGAGAACGTCGTAAGGAATACGCGCCCAATCCGCCGTCATTGCGTCGAGAGAGGTTACGGCACGTATGGCAATAACGTTTTCATAGGTTCTGAAATCGCCCTGAACGCCGACCGTCTTGCTGTCGGTAATTACAGTAAAGTACTGCCAAATATCTTCGTCAAGACCCGCCTTTGCTATTTCATCGCGCAGGATATAATCGCTGTCGCGCAACGTTTCAAGCTTTTCTTCGGTGACTTCGCCCATAATTCTTATGGCAAGACCGGGGCCGGGGAAAGGCTGGCGCATTACAACGCTTTTGGGAAGCCCGAGTTCGAAGCCGACTTTTCTTACTTCATCTTTGAAAAGGTCGCGAAGGGGTTCCACTATTTCCTTGAAGTCTACAACCGACGGAAGTCCGCCGACGTTGTGGTGGCTTTTTATGACTGCGCTTTTGCCCTTACCGCTTTCGATGACGTCGGGGTAGATAGTGCCCTGTACGAGAAAATCTACTTTACCTATCTTTTTGGCTTCCGCTTCGAATGCGCGTATAAACTCTTCGCCGATTATTTTGCGCTTTCTTTCGGGGTCGGTAACGCCCTTTAATTTACTTAAAAACACTTCGCCCGCGTCGGCTTTTATAAGGTTCATTTTAAGCCCGTCTTTGAAGACCGACATAACTTCGTCGGCTTCGTACTTTCTCAAAAGACCGTGGTCGACGAATACGCAGGTGAGATTGTCGCCGACGGCTTTATGTATAAGCGTTGCGGCTACTGCGGAATCAACCCCGCCCGACATAGCGCAAAGTACTTTTTTACCGCCCAGCTTTTTCTTTAATTCTTCAATCTGGCTTGCGACGAAGTTGGACATAGTCCAGTCACCCTTCGCCCCGCAGATTTCGTAAAGGAAATTGCGTAAAAGCTTTGTGCCGTGCTGTGTGTGATTTACTTCGGGATGGAACTGTACGCCGTAAATTTTACGCTCCTCGTCGCCGAACGCCGCATAGGGACAGTTGTCGCTTGAAGCTATTTTTTTAAATCCTTCGGGCAGTTTTACTATCCTGTCGGTATGGCTCATCCAGCACACCGACTGCACGGGCATATCCTTTGTAAGCTTGGAATAGACGTAATTTATTTCTGCTTTGCCGTATTCGGAAGCGGAAGCGCGCTCCACCGTCCCGCCGAGCGTTTGCGCGGTAAGCTGACTGCCGTAACATATACCGAGTACGGGTATGCCCAATCCGAAAATTTCCTTGTCGACTTTGGGACTTTCCGCTTCGTAAACGCTGTTGGGTCCGCCCGTAAATATTATGCCTATCGGCGAATATTCCTTAATTTTTTCTATGCTCATTTCGCAGGGCATAAGGTCGCAGTAAACGCCCTGTTCCCTGACTCTTCTTGCGATAAGCTGATTGTACTGTCCGCCGAAATCCAAAACCAAAACTTTCTGATGAGTCAACTTTGTCACTCTCCTTTGTTTAATTTTAAATGAAAAGACCGCAGAAAAACTCAGTTAATATGCGGTCGTTTATTTTAGCCCTTAGGGCTGTAATTGGGTGCTTCCTTGGTGATGCTTATATCGTGGGGATGCGATTCAATAAGCGAAGCCGAAGTTATTTTTACGAACTTTGCGTTCTTTCTGAGTTGTTCTACCGTGCCGCAGCCCGTGTATCCCATACCCGCGCGCAGTCCGCCCATTAGCTGGAATATATTGTCCGACAGCAGTCCGCGGAAAGGTACCCTGCCTTCAACCCCTTCGGGAACGAACTTTTTGGCGTCGGTCTGGAAATATCTGTCCTTGCTGCCCTTAGCCATTGCGGGAAGAGAACCCATTCCGCGATAGGACTTGAAGCTTCTGCCCTGATAAATTTCAAGCTCGCCGGGGGATTCTTCGGTACCCGCGAATAGCGAACCTATCATAACCGCGCTTCCGCCTGCGGCAAGCGCTTTGACTATGTCGCCGGAATATTTTATACCGCCGTCGGCAATGACGCGTTTACCCATTTTATCAGCCTGTTCGGCGCAGTCCATAACGGCTGTAAGCTGCGGCATACCTATGCCCGCAACGATACGCGTGGTACATATAGAACCGGGACCTATGCCTACTTTGACGACGTCCGCGCCCGCTTCGATAAGGTCGTGCGTGGCTTCTGCGGTGACGACGTTGCCCGCAACAAGCGGAAGTTTGGGATAAGCCTTTTTAACCTTTTCAACTGCCGCAACAATTCCTTTGGAATGTCCGTGTGCCGAGTCGAGAACGACCATATCGACTTTGGACTGAATGAGAGCGGCAACCCTGTCAAGCACGTCGGGCGAACCGCCGATTGCCGCCGCGGCAAGCAGTCTGCCGTTTTTATCCCTTGCGCTGTTGGGATACTGTATGGACTTTTCTATATCCTTAATGGTTATAAGTCCTTTAAGCATACCGTTTTTATCGACGATAGGCAGTTTTTCGATTCTGTGTTTGCCGAGTATTTTCTGAGCTTCGGCAAGCGATGTGCCTTCGGGAGCGGTAACAAGCCTTTCCTTGGTCATTACGTTGACTATGGGCTGTTCGAAATCTGTTTCGAAACGCAGATCGCGGTTAGTAAGAATTCCGACAAGCTTACCGCCCTCCGTAATTGGAACGCCGCTTATCTTATATTTTGCCATAAGCTCGCAAGCGGCTTTTACGGGCTGGTCGGGCGTGAGATGAAAAGGGTCTGTTATGACGCCGTGTTCGCTTCTCTTTACCTTGTCCACCTGCATAGCCTGCTCTTCAATGGACATATTCTTGTGAATTACGCCGATACCGCCTTCGCGCGCCATAGCTATGGCAAGTTTACTTTCGGTAACGGTGTCCATCGCCGCACTGACGAGAGGTATGTTTAAATTGATACCTTCGCACAAAGTAGTGCGCAAATCAACGGTAGACGGCAGTACATCGGACGCCGCCGGTACAAGCAGAACGTCGTCAAACGTAAGCGCTTCTTTGACAATTTTACTCATTTTGCATCTCCTGTATTATTTATAAAGTTATTTAAAAGCGGAATTAAACTGTTGCCGCTTCCTTCAAGCTTTTCCAATACTTTTCCGGCTTCGGCTTTCGTTCCGCCCGTCACTATTTCGAGAACGAGTTTATTATAGCTATCGCCGAACTCCGCAGATTTAAGCGCTTCTGAAAAATCACCCTTACGGTACTGCGCCGCAGAAAGATGACCGCAGATATAACTTTTATAATCGGCCGTATATCCGCCGTACTGCCCGTCTTTCAGGGCTTCGTCCTTTTTCGCGCAAAGACTGTCAAAGTCCTTATCGGCGATAAGCAACCCGCCGTATCTGACGATAAGCCCGTCCTTTCCGGAAAGAATGCCGTCCTCGGCACAACGCGCAAGGTCGCCGACGTTTTTGGTGTATTTATAGCGTAAGTCCGCGCAGGTTACGGCAAACGGGTAGTTGCCCGTTCTTTCGCAAGCGGAAGCCATAGTCTGCGGAGAACACAGTATCCACAGAGAGAACACGGCAAGCGCTGAAAACGCGAGAATTGCAACCGTAATAAGCGCGGTTCTGATAACAAGCTTGTTCATACAATAAACCGATAAATGTATATTGTAGGTATTTTAACATAACCGCAGACAAAATGCAAGTGTTTGAAATATATTCGACAGGCGCAGTCATAATTTTTATTTGCGTTCTTATTCGCCGACGGGAAAAATATATTAGAGTATGAAAAAAATTACTGTTATTATCGCGTGCATATGCGCGGCGCTCTGCCTTTTAAGCGGTTGCGCCAAAAAAGTCGACTATCTTACTTACGTATCCGAAAAGCGGACGGATATTTATCTGTATTCGAACGACGGGCTTGAAATCAAAATTTACCGTTCCGAAAAGGAAACCCCCTATTCCGCCGACGGCGTAAAAGGCGAGATGAGCGCATTGACGGAAATATTCGTCACCCTGCCCGAAAATTGCGACGAAGTCAACGTTAAAGCGGGAAATATAGAAGGCGAAATGAACTACCGTGCGGTTGAAAACTGTTACTATTTAAGTTCTTCCGGCGGGGAAATACCTAACTCTAACGTCGAAGTAAATTTAAGCTACGGCGGAAACAACCAGACCTTTACGGCAATAAGCGTGCTTTACGACGGGGTTATAAGCTGCGACGAAGCGGTAAAATGCGTTGTGGAACACAATGCAGATTTGTTTGCTTCGCTTACGCAAAACAACGTCTTCTGCGGTGAAATTTACGTAAGGCTGTTATACGACGACGGTTGCTACTACTACGTCGGCGTGTGCGACAGAAATAAGAAGATTACCGCCTGCCTTGTCGACGGCGAACGCGGTAAAATTATAGCGACGAGAGAGATAAACGGTTAAACGACGAGAAATAATTATGTAAATGTAAGTAAAAGAAATAATAATCCACCTGCATAGCGGGTGGATTATTATCATCGTCTGTTTTTAATTGCCTATCGTACCGACCGATATGCGCCCTCCAATTCTTTAACCGAAAAAATCTACTATTATACTGTTCTGGACGAAAAGGTATTCGTCTTTAATTCGGACGGTATTTTCGTCGCAGTATAAATATTTTGCAAGTTTTTCAAGTTGCAAAGAATATTTTTCTTTGAAATCACAGCCGAAAAGACGTTTGAATGCGGCAAGGTCAATACCTGCGCACGTGCGCAGACGAAGCATAATATACTCCTCTTCCCTGTCGTCGCCCTCTATTTTAACGCTGTCGATTACGGCGTAGTTGTCGGACAGAATACATTTGAAATATTCGTCAAGGTCGAAAGTGTTGGTAAAACGCACGTCGTTTATGCACGACGACGCCGACACGCCGAAGCCGATATATTCTCCCCTGTTCCAATAATTTACGTTGTGTCGGCTCTCTCTGCCCTTCTTGCAGAAGTTGGATACTTCATAGCGATTATATCCGAGAGAAGCAAGCTTTTTTACGCCTGCGGCGTACATTTCGGCAACCGTATCGCCGTCGGGCAGTTCGCCGTTGAGATAGTCTGTATATATGGGTGTGCCGTCTTCGGGGGTAAGCGCATACATAGACACGTGACTTGCGCCGAACGCAGACGCCGTTTCGATTGTTTTTTCAATGTCTTCTGCTGTCTGGTTTTTAAGACCTATCATAACGTCGGCGTTGAAGTTTTCACCTTTAAGAAGTTTTGCACAGTATATAAATTCGTTTAAGGTATGTATTCTGCCCAAGTCGCGGAGCTGGCTGTCGATTGCCGTCTGCAAGCCTACGGAAAAGCGGTTAATACCGCTTTTTTTATAAATATCTATCTTGCCTGCGCTGACCGTTCCCGGATTGATTTCAATGGTAATTTCCGCCGACGGCGAAAGATTGAAGTTCTTTTTTGCCGAAGCGACAAGCATTGCGATATAATTTGCGTCGATAACCGACGGCGTTCCCCCGCCAATGTACAGCGTGTCGAAAGAATAATTTTTAAGCTCGGGCGAACGTTTTGCCATTTCGCGGTAAACGCAAGCCATATAACTTTCGGCAAAACACAGCTTGTCCGGAAAAGACGCAAAATCGCAATATGAACATTTACTTTTACAAAACGGTATATGTACGTATATTCCCGCCATTAAATCTCCTCTCCGTCCGCCGTTTGAAAGTCAAACCGACATACGGACAAATCAACTTTGTCTTCCTGCAAAAAAGTAACGCCCTCGCTTTCGAGCATAGCTTTCTGCACGCCCGCACCGCCGAACGCAAAGCCCGAAGCAAGGCTTCCGTCGCGGAACACCACGCGGTGGCAGGGTATGACGCCCTGCATAGGATTTACGTGAAGCGCCCAACCGACCTGACGGCTTGAACGCGGTGCGCCCGCCGCACGCGCGACGTCGCCGTACGTCGCTACTTTACCGACGGGTATAGATTTTACGATTTCATACACTCTGTTAAAAAAATCAGACATAAGACATTGTTCACGAATTTTTATTTCTATTCTGCGAAATAAAAATTCCGTGAGTTTGAAAGACGCTGTCTTTCTTTGCGCGATTTTAAGGGCAAACCTATTATATAATCGCGCAAATTCAATCTGCTCAGGCGCAGGTATGCGCAAATTGAGTCGAAAATTGATTTCTCAAAACAGTACAGTGTACTGTTTTGCAATTTGAGATGAGTGAGCGCATAAGCACGCGCGAACGGTGACCGAGACGACTGTTTTCCTTACAGTCGGCGAGAAGCTGGCGCAGGGAAACCCTGCTTGCGCCGTTATTTATTTTAGATAATGCCGAAAATCGGCAAGGTCGGATTGACTTCGACCGTTAAGCCGATTTACGACCACAGCAATCTCACGAAAAATTTGCAAAGCAAATTTTTGTGAACTATGTTAATCTTTGTTTGTTTTTAATATCTGCATAAACACTTCCGACGGCACCTCTACGGAGCCTATCGAACGCATACGCTTTTTACCCTCTTTCTGCTTTTCGAGAAGCTTCTTTTTACGGGTAATATCGCCGCCGTAGCACTTGGCAAGCACGTCCTTTCTTACGGCTTTTACCGTTTCGCGGGCAATTATTTTACCGCCGATAGCCGCCTGAACGGGCACTTCGAAAAGCTGGCGGGGAATGGCTTCTTTAAGGTTTTCGCAAAGCGTTCTTCCGCGCGTGTATGCCGAATCCTCGTGTACTATCATAGACAAAGCGTCGCACGGCTCCCCGTTTAAAAGTATGTCGAGTTTGACAAGATTACTGCGTTCGTATCCTTTAAGCTCGTAATCGAAGCTGGCGTATCCGCGTGTGCGCGATTTGATGCTGTCAAAGAAATCGAATATAATTTCGTTAAGCGGCAAGTCGTATTCAAGCCTTACCCTGCTTTTATCGAGATAGGTCATTTGCAGGAAGGTACCGCGTTTTTCACGGCACAAGTCCATTATCTGCCCCAAATAGTCCGGCGGGGAATATATGTCGGCGTGGACAATGGGTTCTTCCATATGCTCTATCTCGGACTGCGCAGGCAGATGCGACGGGTTATCGACGAATATAACTTCGCCGTCCGTCTTTACGACTTTATAGCTTACAGACGGCGCGGTGGTTATAATTTCAAGTCCGAATTCACGTTCTATACGCTCCTGTATAATTTCCATATGCAGAAGCCCCAAAAACCCGCAACGGAAACCGAAGCCGAGCGCAACGGAATTGTCCGGTTCGAATATAAGTGAAGCGTCGTTGAGCTGTAATTTTAAAATAGCCTCTTTAAGATCGTTAAATTTGCTTCCGTCAAGCGGATATATACCGCAGAACACCACGCTTTGCACTTTTTTATAGCCGGGAAGAGGCTCGGCAGCCGGACGGATGGCGTTTGTGACCGTGTCGCCGACGGCTACGTCGAGAATAGATTTTATAGAAGCGGCGATATAGCCTACTTCACCGGCGGACAATCTGTCCTTGGGTACGAGCCCCGGGCTGAATACGCCGACTTCAACAACGTCGTAAACCTTGTCCGAACGGAAAGTTTTTATTTTGTCGCCGACGCTTACCGTACCGTCCTTTATGCGTACAAAGAGTATTACGCCCTTATAATTGTCGTAATAACTGTCGAATATAAGCGCTTTTAAAGGCGCGTTGTCGTTGCCTTCGGGCGCGGGAAAATATTTTACCACACTTTCGAGAACGTCTTCTATACCCAACCCTTCCTTTGCCGATACAAGCGGGGCATATGAAGCGTCAAGACCTATTACGTCTTCAATTTCTGCTTTTGCCTCGTCGGGACGGGCGGAAGGCAAATCTATTTTATTGATAACAGGCAGTATTTCAAGATTGTTTTCCAACGCAAGATAAACGTTTGCAAGAGTCTGCGCTTCAACTCCCTGCGACGCGTCGACAATCAAAATCGCACCCTCGCACGCGGCGAGAGAGCGCGACACTTCGTAAGTAAAGTCTACGTGTCCGGGGGTGTCTATCAAATTAAAAACGTACTCCTGCCCGTCGCTTGCCGTATAAAACATTCTGACGGGCGTAAGTTTTATGGTAATACCCCGCTCGCGTTCTATATCCATAGAATCGAGAAGCTGGTTTTCCATTTCGCGGGAAGACACCTGCCCCGTCTTTTCCATAAGCCTGTCGGCAAGCGTGCTTTTGCCGTGGTCTATGTGGGCGATTATACAGAAGTTGCGTATATTCTTTTTATCCATAATTCAATTATATAAAAAATGCAGAAAATTAGCAAGAAAAAACCGCACAACTTTTTTGAAATCGTGCGGTAATCAAATAAGTCTTACGTATTCGGAAAGGCTTTTGAAAGCAATATTAAGCTTATAGGACAGATATTCGCGGATAAGCCGCAGTGCGCGCTTCTCTCCGTCGGCAGTAATAAAATCCGCGTCGTAAGATTTATCCTCCGCCTTTCTCAAAACGTTGTACGTAACGCGGCTTGCACCAAGCCCCTTACCGCATTCGCCGCAAGTAAACGAACCGGAGTCCATATCGAATTTAAGCGACGCGGCGTCTTTTAAAGAAGCGCCGCATTCGAAGCAGTTTTCCGCGTTTATTCCGTAACCCGAAATTTTAAGGGCGAATGAAAGAAAACTTATAAGCGCCTGACTTTCTCCGCCGCCGCATATTTGCGAAAGCGCGCGTACGAGTCGGGTAAACATTTCACGGCAGTCGTCGCCCTCGAAGGTAAGCGCGTTTGCCGCTTCAACCGCCGCCGAAGCCGCATAGAATTTGTTTACGTCGGTACGCAGGTCGTAAAAGCTTTCACATTCGGACGCGTTTACGACTGTGTATCTTCCGCCACGCTCCGACAAAACATATTCGGCAAAACAAAAAGGCTGAGCCGCGAATTTAAGCTTCGCCGCCGCCTTTTTAACCCCCTTTATCCCTGCCGTTATTTTACCTTTTTCGGCGGTTAAAAGAGTAAGTATTTTATCGTTTTCATTGTAGTCGGACGCCCTCAACATTACGGCGTTTACAACGTGTTGCATATTTATCTTCCGTTAAAAGTTATCGCCAATAAATTTACGGCGTTGTCTGTCCGGCAACACACAGCCTTACGTAAAGTTAAGCTTAACAGCTATACAAATCTCAGACGGAATTTTTCAGTCTTTGCCGTCCAAACGCTTATACAACATATAATAACTGACGTTACCCGTTTTTTCGAACATTTTCCACGCAAGTTCTGCGGCATCTCTATCTCTTTTCATACTAAAAGATTGCGCAAAAAAATATATTTAATGCAGGCATAGCAAAAATTTAAAACTTTAACAGGCGCGGAATAGAATTAAATTTTTCGTAAGCCTTTCTAATTTTTGTATCCGAAATCGCGCAGCAAATCAGGTCTGTTTCTCCAATCTTCTTTGACCTTTACATAGGTCGTTAAAAAAACTTTGGAGCCGAGAAATTTTTCCATATCTTTACGGGCAAATGACGACACTTCCTTTATTGCCGAACCCTGCTTGCCGATTAAAATGCTTTTATGGTTGGGCTTTTCGCAGATAATATCGAGATTTATGTCATAAACTCCGTTGGGCTGTCTTTCAAACACGTTTATCGATATTGCAATGCCGTGCGGAACTTCCTGTCCGAATTTAAGCAGGATTTTTTCACGCATAATTTCGGAAATCATAAAGCGTTCGCTCTTGTCCGACACTATATCATCTTCTATAACCTTACCGCCCGACGGCATTTTGTCGGCAAGATATGCTTCAAGTTTGCCGATATTTGTGTATTTTCTTGCCGATACGGGCAGAACGTCGCAGTCTATCCCGTTTTCGTAAAGTTTTTTAACGTCTTCGGGAATACGTTCCTTGGGCATAATGTCTATTTTCGTATAGGCAATAGCCATAGGCGTCGAGCCTGACAGATAACGTTTGATAAGCGCGATATCGCCGTCCGAAATCCCGCCGTGTCCGTCGTGTACGTACAGTATGAAGTCAACGTCCTTCGCCGCCGTTTCCGCGGTTTTAAGCATTACGTCGGAAAGGCGGTTTTCCGCCCTGTAAATGCCCGGCGTATCGACAAACACAAGCTGATAGTCGGGCTTGGTAAGTATGCCCATAATCGCGTCCCGCGTCGTCTGGGGCTTGGGGGATACTATTGTAACCTTTTCACCGACAAGCACGTTGATAAGCGTGCTTTTGCCCGCATTGGCTTTACCTATTACTCCTATAAATCCGCTTTTCATCTTTCGGCGCCTATCTTTTTCAAAACTTTTTCTTCCTTTTCGCGCATTAACGCCCTGTCGCTTTCTTCTACGTGGTCGTAACCGAGCAGATGGCATATGCCGTGCGCGGCGAGATAATTAAGTTCGCGCATAAAGCTATGTCCGTACTCTTCCGCCTGTTCTTCGGCGCGTTTTATACATATTGCGATACTGCCCAAAAAGACGTCGCCGTTTTCGTCTAAGTCGAACGGAAAATCTTTTTTATTGATTTTTTTGCCGCAAATGCCGTCAAGCGCCGGAAAGCTGAGAACGTCTGTGACGGCGTCGACGCAACGTATTTCGCGGTTAAGCCGTCTTATTTCGGCTTCGTCCACGTCAACAATTTCAAGCGACAGATTGCAGTCGCTATCAAACTCGCCTTCGAACGCCTGCGCAAGACGGGCAAAATCCCGCTGACTGTTTATTAAAAGTTTCATAATTACTTCTTTTTGGACACCGTAAGTTTGGGATACGCTACGCGCGAATGGTAAACGCCCGTAAGCTGGTTGACTATCGTGCTTTTGACTATCGTAAGTTCACGCATTGTTATATTGCAGTTTTCGAACTGACCCAAGTCAAGCCTTTCTTCTATAAGCGTCCTTACGAAAGCTTCCACCTTTTCGGGCGAGCGGTCGGGCAGAGTACGCGTAGCCGCTTCCGAAGAGTCGGCAATCATTATGAGGGCGGCTATCTTGGATTCCGGAACGGGTCCCGAATAGGAATAATTTTCTATATTAAGTTCGCCGTCGCTCATTTTAAGCGCCTTGTAATAGAAATACTTTATAGGCATAGTGCCGTGATGCTGGACCGCTACGTCGGCGAAAAATTCGGGCAGACGGCTCTTTTTTATAAGTTGAGCGCCGTTGCGCGCGTGAGAACGTATTATATCCACCGAAAGTTCCGGGGTGATGTCGTCGTGGAAGTTATATTCTGTCTGGTTTTCGGCGAACATTTCGGGACCTTTAAGTTTGCCCACGTCGTGATAGAACGCCGCCGCGCGCGCAAGTTCGGCATCTTCGCCTATAGACTTTGCGCAGGCTTCCACAAGCTGTGCGACTACTACGGAGTGACTGTACGTGCCGGGCGCGTTTTCTTTTAATTTTTTTATAAGCTTAGCGCTGTCGCTGGTAAGTTCCCTTAGACGGAAAACGGTCATTTCGGCAAACAGCGTTTCAAACAGCGGAAGTATGAACATATACAGCATAACCGACAGAATACAGCTTAATGCGCCGAATATCAGAATATCGAAAATCTGCGACACCGTGTACTGGCCTATTCCGACGGGAATAATTATTATACAGTTTATTACTTCGACGGGGATAAGCAGAATAAACGCGAGAAGCACGCTTTGTATTCTCGTCTTTATGGAATCGAACACAAACACCGCGACCATACCCGCGCAGAAGCTGCACAGAAGGCTTGCGTAATATATATGTTCGTTGGCGATACCCGTTATGTCGGTAAACCTGTCCACCGTAAGCACTGTAAGCGAAAATATTGTGTTGATGAAAATAGCGTCCCTGCGCCTGAACATAGTCGCGCACATAAGCGCAACGAAAGCTATCGGGCGGGCAAGCTGGGCAAGCGGGTCGATATACTTCATAACAAACGCAAATATAAACCCGACGTAAAATATTAAAAATATTTCCGTCGTCTTCGAAAAACGCGAAAGTACGAATTTATTCTCAAAGAAAAAGTAGCAGTAAAGCATTGCTTCCAAAACGGCGATAGATACCGCTACCGTTAAAAGCGCCTGCTGGTTTTTGACGAAGTACTCCGAAAACCCGGAAGCCCCCGCGTTAAGCAAAATCATAAGCACGATTAAAACGTACAGACCGGCGGTACCCGCGATAAAGGATACAAGGCTCTTGATTATGTCGTTTTTAGTCAGCTTTGTCAACGTCTGCAATTTCAGACCTCCTGTTGCCGTCTCTTTCGTAAGCCCTGACTATTTTCATAACCATAGGGTTGCGGACGACGTCTTTATCCGTAAGGTGAATTATACCCACGCCATCTACGTTTTCCAATACGCGGGCGGCGTGTTGAAGCCCGCTTGACTTGCCGTCGGGCAAATCGACCTGCGTCGCGTCGCCCGTAATTACCATTTTACTGCCGTCGCCGAGGCGGGTCAAAAACATTTTCATCTGTTCGCGCGTGGTGTTCTGCGCTTCGTCTAAAATGACGAACGCGTTGGACAGCGTTCTTCCGCGCATATACGCAAGCGGAGCTATCTCTATTGTGCCGCGTTCCATATATTTTACGTAAGTTTCCAGCCCCAACATTTCCTGCAAAGCGTCGTACAGCGGGCGGAGATAGGGATCTACTTTGTTTTGCAAATCACCGGGAAGAAAACCGAGCTTTTCCCCCGCTTCCACTGCGGGACGGGTAAGAATTATTTTATCCGCCTGCCTGCCTTTCAACGCCTGCACCGAAAGGCAGACGGCAAGGTAAGTTTTGCCCGTACCCGCGGGACCTATACCGAAAGTGACAGGTTGGCTTTTAATGCTGTCCACGTACTTTTTCTGCCCGACCGTCTTGCACTTTACGGGCTTTCCGCGGTAAGTTACGGCAACCGTACCGGAAGAAAGTTTGGTTATATCCTGCGCCTTGCCGTCGCGGGCAAGCTCTATGCAGTACTCTACCCTGCTTCTGTCCACGCTTTCGCCTATGTCGGCAAGCGCAAGCAGACTTTCTATGACCGATGCGGAATTGATTACGCCTTCCTCTTCGCCCTCGATAATAAATTCAAGCCCCTCTACGCGTATGAGAACGCCGAATTCACGCATTATTATATTTAAATTTTCATCGAACGTGCCGAGGATTTTTTGAAGTTTGTCCACCCCCGCGGCTTCGACCCTTTTTACCGTTCTGTTCATAAACCCGATTTATAAACCCGTTATGGGCTATTCCATATTTATATTTAACTTATGCAAATATGTAAATTCTATTAAATAAATTACTCCGCCTTCGGCAGGGCTTACCGTATGCGAACGGGATAAAATTTCGTCCGACGTCATAAGCGCGGCAGCATACGCCTCTTTCAGACTTTCGTCGCTTTCTGCTTGCGCGAAGTATTCATACTTTCCGTCGCATTCTATATGCGCATACCCTACGGCTATGCTTTCCTTACGTTCTTCCCCGACGACGGTATAAGCCGAAATAAGTTCGTCCCCGCGTTTTACAAAGTCGCCCGCAGACACGCAAGCCGTTCCGCATATTGCCGTAATTTTTCTTACTACCCCGTCGACGTCGCTTGTAAGCGAAGCTTTGCGGACGGAGCCGTTATGCTCTTCATCCACCTGAACGTCGACGTGCAGAATGCTTCCGCGTTTTTCTATATTGCAGAAAGTCACCTGCGGAAGGGCAAGTATTTTACCCGTTGCCGCGGGAGAGTCGAAGCCCGAAAAATATGAAAATTCTTTTACGCCCGACTCGTAAATTATACGCTTGACTTCGGAGGAAAGGTAGCTTCCGCTTCCCGTCACGGTTATCCTGAAAACAAACATGTTGGAGATAAACGCCGCCGCAACGAATATAAACGCGCCGATTATCAGACCTATTCTGTTTAAAGCCTGTGTAAAAAAGCGGGTTTTACGGCTTTCACCCGTTACACTGATATTATAACACGGCTTTGCGAAAATTGCAAAAACTTTTTTAACATCTTTATCTTTTACGGAAAATATAAAGCTTGCGCCGTCCTTTTTGCAGTCATAAACGCCTATTTCCGCCTTTTTGAGTTTTTTTAAAGCCGTTTCCGCAGTAGCTGTTATGCAAATTTTTGTAACGTCAGTCAATTTTTATACACCTTATCTTACCGCGGATAAGCAAATCTTCTTCAAAATATTTGCCGAGCGAAAGATTTTCGCCTTCCACCGTTATGAAATTTTTTCTCAGCGATAAAACTATTTTTTCGGGAGAGTACTCGGATACCCCCTTTACGCTTCTGAAATAACCGCCGAAGTCGGGAACGACCGAAAACGACTTTAAAGTGTCTGCGCCGAGTTCCGACAAAATTTGTTCTAAAAGTTTCATACAGTATTTTATGCCGTAACGCACGGTATTATAATAGAGCACAAAAAGCTTTTTACCGAATTGACGGCAAACAAAGTTAAGCGACGAATTATAATGACATACTATAATATGGTAAAGCCCCTGCGCGGAGATACCGCGCAGGGGCAAGTATTAAACTTTAAACTTTTAACGTCATCGCAGAATTGCCTGTTACACGGCAGGTTCCGAATAACTGTTCGCCGCCGGACAGGTAATACCCGTTTGCTCCGCTTATTACGTTATCCGGTACAGTCCAATTTCCGGAATTAAACTGTATGTAATGGTCTGCATCGTTACACATATCACGCCAGCTACGCGAAGCGCCGTTGGTTTTAAGAGCTTTAAACAAATATGTTTTAATGAGATTTTCGCCGTCGTAAACGCGAACCGCAAGCGCATTTGTCCAATAACGGTAAACCTGCAATCCGTATCCTTCGGGAACAGATGAAATTTCGAAAGTGCCGCCCGATTTTACCGTTCCGTCGTGGCCCTTTACACTGCCCCAGGAAATTGTCATATCGGTATAACCGCCCGCCGCATTGCACGTGTAATAGAAATCTGTATTAGCGCCTTCCAACGTGACGTAAGCGGTATAACTAAATCTCGGATACAATACGGTAGACGTTCCGCTTACCGACTGCGACGTGAAATCACCGTCGGTATACCAGCCGTAAAGCGCGCCTTCCGACGCTTCGGCGGTAAGTCCGTTATCCGCGGAGTAGAAGTCGGTTCCCGCTTTAAGCCTTCCGCCCAAAGTCACACCGTCCCTGTTTTCTGCCCAAAGCGCGTAGTACTGCGTGTGCGATACGGAACTTTCGTCTATGACCGCAAGCTTGCCGTTATCGGTATACGCCCAGCCAGCGAAAGTATAACCGTCCGCAGTCGGGGTCAAGTCTACGGTAAATTCGTCCGCATTTACGCAAGACGTGTACAGCCCGTCTGCATATTCGTACCCTGCCGCTTCTACTTGGCTTATAAGGGTTATTTCGTCTATAACGGCAGCTTTGAACGTTACGGATACGACCGTTTCCGAATTTACGCCGTTTATTACGTATTCGGACACTTCTTCTGCAAAAGTTATCTCTTTTCCGTTGACCGTTATCTTATCGAAGACGTGACTTGTCGCAGACGGAGAAAGAACAATTTTCGCATCTTTGTTCACGTAAGTTTTACCGTTGAATACAGCCGAATGTCCGTCGAGCCGTGTGACGACGTCAACACCGTCTCCGTCTACCGACACGGTCAAGCCGTAAAGCCATTCGTTTTCCGGATTGAGTCCGACCGTGACTTTTACATCGTGCAGCTTTCCGTCAAGCGCGAGAACGCCTTCGGTATCAACCGAATACACGTTGATTGCGCCGTAAGTTCTTTCCGACGCAAAATCTACGGTATTGCGCAGATGAGCGATAAGAGCGTCGTTGTCGCAGATTGCCGACGAAGTTATAAGTCCGCTTGCAAGCGAAAGGTTTTCCGCATTAAAGCCGCCCTCGGCTTCCACCGTATAATTCACATAAGCCCAACCGCCGTTATTGTACGAACCGCCGTTGTCGCCAATATAATATTTCTTCTTTATAACTCCGCTTGTTCTGAAATGACGCCAGGCGTCGGCTCCCTCGTTGCAGGTTATATTATTGTAATAAACGTTGAGATTTGTACTCGTTCCGCCGTCCGAAGCCGAACAGCCGTAGAACACGCCTTCCTTATCGCTGCCGCCTTTAAGCGTAACGTTGTCGGCAAGGAACACAACCGTAAGAATACCGTAATTGTCAAGGAAAGCCTGATCGTTTACGGCGACGATATTTTCGGGAACGACGACGTTTTTAAGGTTTGCCTTTTCAAACGCCTTTGCTCCGATTGCCGTAACGGGATATGCGTTACCGCCCGACATAATTACGTTTTCCAAAACCAGCGTAGCGTCAGCCGAAGTAAACTTTTCGATGAGCGCACTGTCGTAACCCGTCACGGTATAGCTTCCTCCGTTATCCGCAGAGAAGGTGTAAATTACGCCGTTTATTACGTACTCGCTTTGCACAAACCAGCCGTAAACAGTCCTAACGCCGTCCTCGAAATTTGTTATTTCCGCCACGTTTTCCGCTTTGACGGTAAATTCGGGGTCGTTATACCAGCCGAGCAGGGTGTAGTTATTGAGGTTGTAAGCGGGCAGCGAACCGTCTTCGCCAAACGCCGCGGTAACGTCGTTTATAAGTCCGCCCATTCTGAACCTGACAGCAACCGCGCTTTCGGAAGATTTGAATAATCTTATCCTGCGCACGCCGTCAACGCGTTCTAACATAAGCCCCGCCTCGCCGTCGGCCACAGTCACGGCAGAGGGCAATTTTTCGCCGTTTGCGTTGAGATAGATAAGCTTTCTGCCGTCAGAAGCAAATTCGGGGAAGTCGCCGGTCAAGTGAACTTTCGAACCGTACCTTACGCCAACCGTCTTTTCAAGACTTTCTCCGTCGTAAACGTCAATGTATATTTCTTCAAGGACGTCCGATGACGCGTAAGAATTGCCGTTTGTGGAATAGCACCCGAATATCGGGGTGACGTTGCTCCCCTCCTCGGGAGTAAATACGTGATTTGCGTCAAAGCCGTAGTTGTCGCGCACGCGTTCGAAATAGTCGGGCGTAACGTCTTGCTTTTCGCCCTTTAAGTAATTGTCGAACGTAAGGTTAAACGTAACGTAACTGTCTATCGCGCCGTAAGCCTTAATTCCGCTAATTCCCGAACCGTCGCGCAAAATTGCCGCTTGAAGCGATGTGAGAATATTTCCCGTAACCGCACGCGCGTCAATATCGACGGCATAGTAGTTATCAGTTAAATTAAACCTGCTTATCGCACCGGCCGCGCCGTTGCCGAAAGACGTCGTGTTTTCGCCGTCGGCATAAGCCGAGAAGCCGTTAATGTAGTTTGAAAGGTTAAATCTGCCTTCGGTCTGCAACTGCTGCATTTCGTAAAGCGCGTATTCGCCGGGCTTTGTAAGACCGCTGTTTAAGTTTATGCTTCCGAACGCCAAAGACGCTAAACTCCATGTAAAATCACTTGTTTTGAGAAGCCATTTCAAAACAGAATCGCTTGTAAGCAAGTGGTCAAGCATATATTCCAAAGTCATTACTTTAAACTCTTCTTCCGCGGTATCAACCTTTCTGCCAAGAGTAATATAGCCGTTGGAATAGGTTATGCTTATATCGCACGCTTCGCCTACCGCAAGCCCAGAACCGACGTGAGCTTTAAGCGATAAGTAGAAATTACCGTCCGCGCCTAAGCCTGCCGTAAGCCTTGCGTTTTCGAAATTGATATCGCTTAACTTAATAATGTTTACGTTTATATTTCCGGTAAAGGTGTAAAGCGTATACATCTGCTTGCTTTCGTCAAACGCCGTATTCGTCAAGTCGTTGATAAGCGTGGATAAGAATTTAATATCCATATACCTATCGGGGTCAAGCGAATTGTTTTCGTTTTTGACGCTTTCGCTTGCGGGATTGGCGTTGAGCGTAAGCCAAGGGGCTTCCGCATCGTTTTTAACGCTTGCGGAAACAGTCTTTTTAATACCGTCGTATTCGGCGTATACCGTGCCTATCGTTATACCGAACGCGCTTTGAAGCACGGGGTCGATATTAATTTGCGCCGTGCCGTTATTTTTATCGAAAACAAAAGATTTTTCCGGATCGAGATTTAACAGCGAATACAGCACAGCCGTAAGGCGTGAGCCGTTTTCTCCTTCCGCAAGCGGTGCGATATTGTCTGCGTCAACCGCAACCGCTCCGTTAGTGATAACCGAAAGAATATTCGTGTCGACAACAAGTCTTACAAGCAGGTTTACTATGTCGAACAAATCTTCCGCCTGCGCCTTGAAGCGCAAATCGCCGAAAGTGGTTGCGCCTACCCTCAACAGCTCTGCATATATCACCCTGCCCGAATAAGCAAGCGTAGCCTCTGCAAGCGTTCCGCCTATATCGAGTTTTAAATTGGTCTTTATAAGTTTGTTGCCTATTTTTCCGCCCGTAAGGCCTTCGGCATAATAACCGTTAAGCTGTATGTTTACGTTTTCTATTGCTTCTATACCGCTGTTTGCTCCGTTGAAGCCGATTTTAACTTCGTAAGCGTCTGTGCCCAATACTTCGGTAAGCGTTAAACCGTCGATGACGTCAAACACTTTGCCGTACAACCACCTTGCAAATCCTTCGATGTCGTAGAATACGTAGCCTTCCTGTTTAAACTTTTCCGAAACCGCTTGCACGGTATGTCCCGCGCCCGCCTCAACCGACGCGCCGATATCGTATTTTCCGTCCTTTGTTAAACTTAATGCAATACAGCCGTCCGACGATAAAGTAAGCTTTCCGTCCTTTGCAAAACCTATTACAAGCCGTTCGGCATTGAGATTATCGCTTTCGAGTGCTACGGTAAGCTTGCAAAGAATATCCAACACTGCGCCGATAGCCTTTTTAACGTTTGCGTTTTCAAGAATACCGTCTACCGTCTGCCCGTCAAGCGAATGAACAGCAGCCGGATTTTCGATTTTTTCACTGTTACCCTTTGTAAACGCGCCTAAAATCTTTTCAAAACTTTGCGCAAGGTTGTCAATTTCGCTGTTGTAAAGTTTAAGTCCGACTTCGCCAAGCGTAAGAGTTACCAGCGGCTGTCTGACGTCGTCGTTTTCGACGGCTGTCATATCGTATACGAAATTAAGCGCAATCTTTTGTCCGTCTACGGTAATTTCAAGCGCGACGGCAACTTGTACTTTGCCCTCAGTCCATATAACTTCGCCCTCTCCGCTTACCGCTACGGCCGTTCCGTCTATTACCGCATTGCCGTTTACCGTAAACGCAATATCTTCCGCCGCAATAATTTCTTTTACTTCGGTTACGGTTTTTTCGACAAGCGCGATAACGGAAGCGACGTCAATATAATTTTCTTTGTCCGCGGGAGCGGTTACTTCCTCTTCGCTTCCCTCAAGCGCAATTATAAGTCCCAATGCGGGTACTTCGCCCGTAAGTTTTGCGGGGTTTTCCCCGTCGGAAAGAGTAAGTTCAAACTTGACTTCGCCTATATTTATTCCGATATTTACGCCCAATTCCGCAAGTATACCGTCAACGTCAAGCGTTGCGTTAAGCGAACTGTCGGTCACGGTTACGATTTTATTGTAATCGAGAGAGAGCAACAGGCTTACAGCCTCGGCAAGCTTTATGCCGTCATCCGAAGCGGTCGCAACTCCGCCGTCCGCGCCGAACATTGCAATAAGCTTCTGTACGGCTTCTACGGTTTCCTTTATTTCGCAATATGCTTTTGCGTCGTATACTCTGCCGTTGATTTCGGTAAGGTTAAGGTATATTTTGCCGTAATTTCCGCCGTCTACCGCAACACAATAGTAAGCGTTAAGTTTTACCGAGTAATCCTTATAGCTTGCGGCTATCGAAAGATTTACGCTTACCGTTTTGAAATCTTCGCTCAGCTGCACGTTTGCGTTGATTTCGGCTTTTACGCCTTTAAGGTAAGAAATTATCTTTTCGTCGTTCTCTTTCGTACCGTCGATATTCAACGTTACGGCATACTTCCTGCCAGCTATCAACTGCGTTACTTCGTCAAGATATCTGTTGATATCCACGTAATTTTCTTTGTCCGCGGGAGCGGTTACTTCTTCGCCGCTTCCCGTAAGCGCAAGGTCAAGACCGAGCGACGGCGCACTACCGACAAGTTCCGAACTGCCATTTATGTACGCAAGTTTTACTTCGCCTATCTCTATGCCTAAATCTATTTCAAACGCCTTTAATATCTCGTCCGCATTGACGGTTACTTCAAGCTTTTCGTTGTTTACTTTTAATATCTGATTATAGTCAAGCGCCAAAAGCACTTCCAACGCCTTTGCAAGTGTTGCGCTCTCTTCCTCTGACGTTGCCATTCCGCTTTCTTTACCGAAAAGCGCGATAAGCTTCTGTACGGCTTCCACCGTTTCCTTTATATCGCAGTATACTTTCGCGTCGTACGCCTTGCCGTTGAACTCGGTTAAATTGAGATATACTTTGCCGTATCCGCCGTCATAGACATAATATGCGTCAAGCGCAACCGTTATGCCATTATACTCGGCTTCTACCATTACTTTGGTTGCTGTTTCGTCGCCGTATTTTACATATGCCGTTGCGTCTATCCTAAGCCCTTCGATCAGCGTTCCGTCCAAACCCATTTCAAGCTTCAACGTTTGGCTGTTCAATAATGCGTACACGCTTTCGATATAACCGACTATATCCACGTAATTTTCTTTGTCCGCGGGAGCGGTTACTTCTTCGTCGCTTCCCGTAAGTGAAAGGTCAAGCCCGAGCGACGGCGCACTACCGACAAGTTCCGAACTGTTCTTTATGTATGTAAGATTTACTTCGCCTATCTCTATGCCTAAATCTATTTCGAACGCTTTTAATATCTCGTCCGCATTGACGGTTACTTCAAGCTTTTCGTTGTTTACTTTTAATATCTGATTATAGTCAAGCGCCAAAAGCACTTCCAGCGCCTTTGCAAGAGTTGTGCTCTCTTCCTCTGCCGTTGCAATTCCGCTTTCTTTACCGAAAAGCGCGATAAGCTTCTGTACGGCTTCTACTGTTTCCTTTATTTCGCAGTATACTTTCGCGTCGTACACTTTGCCGTTGAACTCGGTTAAATTGAGATATACTTTGCCGTATCCGCCGTCGTAAACGTAATATGCGTCAAGCGCAACCGTTATGCCATTATACTCGGCTTCTACCGCAACTTTGGTTGCTGTTTCGTCGCCGTATTTTACATATGCCGTTGCGTCTATCCTAAGCCCTTCGATCAGCGTTCCGTCCAAACCTATTTCAAGCTTCAATGTTTGGCTGTTCAATAATGCGTATACGCTTTCGATATAACCGACTATATCAACGTAATTTTCTTTGTCCGCGGGGGCGGTCACTTCTTCGTCGCTTCCCGTAAGCGCAAGGTCAAGACCGAGCGACGGCGCACTACCGACAAGTTCCGAACTGTCCTTTATGTAAGCAAGATTTATTTCGCCTATCTCTATGCCTAAATCTATTTCGAACGCTTTTAATATCTCGTCCACGTTTACAGACACGCCGACCGAATTGCCGTCGCCCTTAATATCGGTTATAATTTTGCCGAAGTCGAGTGCAAGCAACTTGTTGATAACCGATACCAGCAAGCTTTCCGTCCGTTCGTTTGCGGGTTCTTCCGAAACGGAATTAACGGAACCTATAAGTTTGCCGATTGTGTCGGCAAGTTCCTTAATGTCGCAGTAAACTTTGGCGTTATAAGCCGTGCCGTTGAATTCGGTAAGATTTATATAAGCCTTACCGTAGTCCTTGTCGTATACGTAATACACGTCAAGCGCAACTGTCAAGCCCTTATATTCCGCCTGAACTCCGGCAAATGCGCTTACCCCGCCTTTGAGGCTTACCGATACGTCGGCGTCGAGGTTAAGACCTTCGACAAGCGTATCGTCAAGCTTTAAGCCGAGTTTATATGAATTCGAATTTAAAAGCGCAAGCACGCTGTCTATGTACTCTTCGAGTTCGGCATAAGATTCCGACGGGTTGCGGGAAATTATTTCCGACCCGTCGTCGGGTTTGATTTCCGCCGACAGGTCAACGCCTTCCCCGCCGTACGACAGGGAATTAAGCACTATATTTTTTATTGCGTAAACATCGCCGTCTTCGCTTACCGTTCTGTCAAAGTCCAGGCGGGCGTCAACGCCTATGCCGAGATTGAGAAGGTCGTCGGATTTAAGCGAAATTGTCGCCGAAGTGTCGTCATAAGTAAAGTCAAGCACGTTTAAAAGCTGGCTTAAATCAAAAGAAGAATCTTCGCTTCCGATAAGCGCGTATGCAATATCCTGCGCTTCGACCTTGCCGTTGAAGCCGTTTATAAAGTCGGTAATTTTATTTACCGAAGAAGATATTCCGTCAATGCTTGCGCTCATTGCGAAGCCGTCGCTGAAATAAACTTTGATTTTGCCGTCGGCAAATTCGATAAACAAATCCTGCTTACCGCTTCCCGACTTTTCAAGCGCAAGACGTACGTTTAACGAATTTATTACGTCGCCGAGGTCGCCAAGGCTTAAATACAGCTTTCCGTCGTACTTCGTCTGACCGAGCGTCAAAGACAAGCCGAATTGCTGACCTACGCCGTTAACTACTTTTGCAAAGCCGCCGCCGAGAACGTCAAGAAGTTCCGGTTTTTGTTCTGCGGGGGGTTCGGGTGTAATTACCGTACCTAGATACTGTTCGAAATAAGTTGCGAAATATTCGTAATTTGAATTGCCGAACTCACTTTCGCCGTAGCTGAAAGTCGTCGTCGTTTTGGAATTACTGCCCAAAGGAAATCCGCCGAGCGCAGACGGAGCTATTTCCGCCTTTTCTTCGCAGTAACTGCTTAAAACCTGCCAGCCCGCGTCGAAAGTAAAAGTAATTTCAATACTTTTGAAGTCGGGCAAAGATTTAAGTCCGCCCCTCGTCTTCATACCGTATTGGTACCAACCGGCTGCTTCGGGCTTTAAAATATACTTCTGCGAATAAGTTCCGTCGCCGTTGTCTATTACGTCTTCCGCGCTTTCAAGCGTATCTTCGTTTATGACGTAAACCGAAAGTTCGGTTGAAAATTCGCCGTACGCGGTAAGGTAACTTTCCTTATCGTAAAAGGTCGGCGTGGAAGTATTCCACTGAATGTCTTCGGGCATCGAATTTTTGGACGGTTTTTTTCCGCTGCGGACGTAAGCCGCGTTGCTTCCGACAAAGCAGGACTGGCTTGAAGACTGCACCAATGCCGAGTGCGAAAGGTCGGAACAGACCATAACGCTTTGACCGATTCCGCTTAGTTCCGCGCTTTTATAATCTTTCCAGCTTCTCGTAACCTGTTCGTATCCAGTCGAGCGGGTCGAGTTGTGCGCGTAAACGTGGTAAAAAGGCTGGCTGTCGAGAACGGTAGCCATATAACCTATATTTTCAATCGGGGAATGCTGTACAGGTAAAGAACCGTCCGCAGGCAGGGGCTTGCGCACAGTTGTGGAACCTTTCGCGGGAGGGTCGATATAAGAACTCCTTCCCGTACAGGACGCTATTCCGAAGAACAGTCCCACGGCGATAATCAACACCGCAAGAAAACTTGCAAGCGTTATTAACGCTATCTTTTTACCTTTTCTTTTCATAATTATTTCCCGATTTTCCTTTTTACTGTCTAAAAGTATACCCTATTAAGCTTACACTGTCAAATGAAATTGATACATTGTAATAAAAAAATATTACAACCGTCCTTAAAATTATAACTTATTTAACAAAAATAGCCAAAATTTTTGTTTTACTATAATATATAATTTAAAAAAAGGAGATAGGTATGGCTAAAAAAATATATATGACAAACTTAAAAGGCGGGACGGGCGTTACAACCTGTTGCGTCGGACTGGGCTTTGCACTGGCGGAAGCGGGCGAACGCACGCTTATAATCGACGGCGACCGCGACGGAGCCTGCGCAATGCAGATAGGCGGTTGCGCAAATATGCAGGTTTACACCCTTGCCGACTACGAAAAAGGCGCGTGCAGGGCAAAACAGACCCTGACTTCCCACCCCAAAGCCGTCAACCTTTCGTTTATATCGTCGCTCGGCTTGCAGGACCTATCGGCAGCGGAACGCGCCGTGGAAGAGTTGGACGGACTTTTCGATTACATACTGCTTGACAAAACCGCAAGGGGCAAGTGCGCCAGCGCCCTAATAGTAACCGAACCTTACGCCGCTTCCTTGAAAATTTCAGACTGTTGCAAGGCAAAGCTTTCCGACGGCGGCATCAAGGACATAGGACTTATAGTAAACAAACTTAACGGCGGACAGATTTTAAACGGCGACGTAATGACCGCGCAGGAAATCGCTTCCCTTTTGCGCATTCCGTTAAAAGCCGTAATACCCGAAGATTTGGGCGTTCCTCTCGGCAGATGGAGAAAGTCGACTTTAAAGGCGTTTAAAGCCGCGGCGGACACGATAAGCGGAAAACGCGAAGCCGTGTGCAACGTAATAAGACCTTATCTCGGTATAAACGGTTATTTTAAAAGAAAAGTGAGGGAAAGAATATGAACGCGAACAGACTTCTGTCACTCGACCGCGACGATATGAGCGACCTTGAACGCGAACTGTTTTTAAAAGATTTGAAGAGGGTTTACGACGAATACTTCGAAGCCGACGGCAGTCCGTCTTTGGAACTTACCCGCTCCGACGACGGGTTTATCGTCTGCGTTCTCGCTTCCGTAAGAAGAATAAAATCGGTCAAAAAGGTACAGTAAAAAAGTGAAGCCGCGCGCTCGTTTTAAGAGTGCGCGGCTTCACTTTATCTTGTCTTTATAATTTCGACGGCGGAACGCAGCTCTTCGTCCGCAAGTGTGTGCTGCCACTGCGCGGCAACGGCGGTACAGCCGTTATCCTTAACAGTAAGACCTATATCGTGTATACACGTCTGTTTGTCCGGCCAGAAAATTTTTGCCGTGGTAAGTTTTAACGCTTCGCCCGTAAAACTGTTTACAAACGTCGACTGCATAATTCCCTTGCCGTAGGTAGACGCGGTCTTTACGTCCTGCCCGCTTGAACCAAGCCAGTCCAGATACTCTTTGGAATAGTCCGACAAAAACACGTTTTCGTATTCAAGCGCACCGTAACAAATCATTGCGCCGATAAGCGCTTCCGACGCGCTTGCCGTTCCCGAATTTGCCAGAACGTAGACGCGTGTATCCTTTGAAATGCGCTTTGACCGGTCGCTTACTTTTTTACAGTAATACTTCTCTTCCCTGCCCCCTTTATCGCGGGAAAGCATTGCAAGCTGTTGTCCGCCGTCGGCAAACGCGCCCGCTATGTCCTGCATTACGCTGACGTAGCCCCCGCCGTTTGAACGCAAATCGAGAATAAGCGAAGTGCAGTTAAGCGCGTTAAACTTTTCGGCAAGCACGAAAAATTCCTCGGCGGCGGAACCGTAAAACTGCGAAAGTCTGATGTAGGCGCAGCCTTCGGGAAGATATGAAATTTCTCCCGCAACCTCTTTAAGCGCAAGCCCGCCCGACGCGGCGTCAGTAAATATCCACCTGCTTCCGCCCGCGCAAAGGTAAGTATAACTTGCCGTGTATTCCGACCTGCCTACGGTGTAAACCTTTCCGCTTTCCGACACCAGGTTGACCTCACCGCCGTCGGGCACGCCAGATAAAAGTTTCTGAAAGTCTGCGGAAGACTTGAATTCGACTGTACTGTTTTCAGATATATAACCGCTTGTAAGCCATTCGCCGGCACGAAGTCCGCCGTTGTACGCGGGGGAATTACCGATAACCGAAGCGGTGTAAACTCCCCTGCCGTCGACAAACGAATAACTAAGCCCGAACCCGCTTTTGGAACCCGAATTGCTTTTAAGCGCAGCCTGATATTCTTCGGCGGTGTAATATTCGGAATACCTGTCGAGATATCTGTCGGCTATCGAGCCGAGCGACATACCCGCAAAGTCGGCTTCGTCGCCGAAATAGTAGTTTTTGCGTATGACGTCTATCCCCCATTCGTAGGAAGACACCGCCCTTCCTCGCGAACAACCGCGGATAAAAAAGCCCGCCGTAAAAGAAGCGGCTATCACCGCCAGCGCAAGAATTACGCTTAATATTTTTTTTGCTACGTTACCTTTCAATTAAGTCACCTCATAGTATATAGAATACGCAATATATCGAATGTAAGCGCCATATCGAACTTTCTCAAATCAAGTCCCGTTTCGACATATATCTTATTCAGACGGTATATAAGCGTATTCCTGTGCATATACAGTTTTTTGGCGGTCTCCGAAATATTCATGTCGTTTTCCAAAAAACCGTCGACCATAGCCATAGTGTCGCTGTCTTCGAATATTCTTGCGAAATTTCTTAAATCGTATCCCGCTATAAGCTTTTCGCGCTGGGATTTGGTAAGCTGTGAAATAATTTCAATAAGGGATATTTTTTCGGGTTTGACCCCCGTTCGTTCAAGCATATCCCCGCCCCAATTTGAATTTTCGGGTTGTTTCGCTCCCCTTTTTATACCGTCTTGCTCACTCATTATTTTGTACCTCGGCAACTTATTATAAACCTTTTTTTTATATTTTGCAATACATTTTAAGGTATTGGCTTTAACGGGTATAATTACGTTTTTACAGCGTAAAATATTAAAAAGGACTTGTCCTTAAAAAATAACGGAAAATTAATTGGACGGCGCATATATCGGGGGTAATTGGCAAAAATTACCCCCAAAGACAAATTTTTTCAATTATTCCTTGACTTATTGCATAAATTGTATTACAATTAAAAATAACAAATACAATGCGACATATATTCGAACAAACGACGAATTTTTAAATTTTTAACGCGCGTTCAGGAGAAATTCTTATGGAAATTTCCGAAATAAAAAAAACTAACGGTTACACGGCGCTGGTTACATACCTGATTGCCGTCGTCTGCCTTATCCTCGGCTTGGTTCTCCCCTTATTCGACGGAGAACTGCTTGCCGTACAGCTTCCTTCGGCTTTGAACAGCCTTGCGGGACGTCAGATTTTAGGCTTCGGCAAAGAGTTTACACAGCCTTTTACCGTACCGCTTTTCGGTATAGAAAAAGCCGCCGTCGACTTTTCGGCGCTTGCGCTTTTGCTTTATGCCGTAATAACCGTAATATCTCTGATAGGCATAATTCCCGTTGCGATAAGCGCAAAACGCGGAACGTCCGCTTCCTCGGTCGTAGCCTACGTCATTGAAGTCGCGGCTGTAATTTCGCTGTCGCTCTATCTTATATGCGCTTTGCAAAATTACGATATAAGCGGTGAAAGCCTGAAAATCAAAATAGCATACAGCCCCCTCGTCGCGCTTGGCGGAAGCCTTCTTATGCTTATAGTTTTAAGCATAGCAAACAAAAAGGGTACGGGCGTGGCAAAGTCGATACTTTTCCTTATGTCGGGCGTTGCCCTTCTTACTCTCTTCAACATCGCCGCAATTATCCCTGGTCTTACCGAACCGCTTAAAAAGCTTTGGGAATCGTCTAAAATATATCCCCTTTTGTTCGGTTCTGCTGAAATGGGCTTTTCGGGAACGGACGGGTTAAACTCTCTGTTCGGCGCAAAAATTTCAGACGTGCTTGCGCTTCTGCCCGACGCGAAAACCAAAGCCGCGTTAATGCTGTGCGCAGTAGTTGCGCTTTTGGTGCTTTTAAATTATTTCATAGACGCAGTAAGCCTTTCCACCAACGCAAAGCGCAAAGGTTACGCAGTGTGCGTTGTAAGATACGGACTTGAAGTACTTGCCTTAGTAGCGCTTATTATAACCGTAGCGGTATGCAAATTCAATTTCGGTCTTTTGCTTATAGTACTTTCGGCGGTCGCGCTTATACAGCTTGCAATAAGCGTTGCAAGACTTGTTTTATCCATAAAACGCGCAGACAACGTGTTTGACGACGAAGACGAATTCGTAACTTACGTAAAGCCGGTCAAACAGCCCAAACAGCTTATTTCCCCTCCCCCCGAAGAATATGCAAAGCCCGTTAAAGCGATAGAGGCAAAGCCCGAACCCATTGAGGTTGAAGCGGCAGAAAACAAAAACGCATACGTGCATAAACCCGAACCCGAATACAACATCCGTCAGGATTACAACGGGCAGAGCATTAAACCCGTACAGGAAATAAAACCCGTCGCCGAAACAGCGCCCGTGCAGGAGAGTATTCCGCTTGAAGGAATCGAAGTGCACGAACAGCCGAAAGCTGCGGAACCCGAAGAAAAACTTACCGACGACGGCGGAATACAGCAGACAATTCCCATACCGGAAGAAAAGCCTGCACAGCCCGTCTATACTCGTACGGAACCCGCTCAACCCGTTTACACGAAGGAACCCGTCCGTCCCGAGCCTGCGCGTCCCGAACCCGCACGTACGGAATACAGTCAGCCTGCTTATCCCCGCACGGAAGCGCCCCAAAGCGCTTATACAAGGCAGGAGAGCGTCCGTCCGGCATACCGGCCCGAACCCCAGACGCAACCGCATATATATACGATTAACGCCATATACGGCGGTCCTACGGACGACTTTATCAGAAAGCTTACCAACGACGAAAAGATTGAATTTGCAATGACCTTTATCGACAGGACAAAGGGGTCGATAGGTAATATACCCGAATACAGAATAGGCGGAAACAACAAAGCCTTCTTCTCGTCGGTATTCATCTATCTCGGCAGAATACGCGGACTGATTTCGGAAAGCCTGTTAAACAAAATGTATAAAGAACTGAATATGCTGTAAGAAATACGGTAAACGCCCTGCGGAAAAATTCCGCAGGGCGTTTATTTATATTTTAAATTCACTTTGCGTGTCTTCTTATTACAACCCTAACCTCTCCGCTTTCTCCGCGGCAGAGTTCGCAACAGAAGCTTTTTACGATGTAAAGCCCCCTGCCGTTTTCGGCAAACACGTCGGGCGCGGGACGGTTTAAATTTATATCCTTCAAACTGTCCGCCGCAACGGTTATTATTATTTTATCCCCTGCGATAGTACCCGTAAATTCGGCTTCGTCGCCGCCGTGGCGTATGACGTTGGTAATAAGCTCGCAAGACACAAGACGGCTTGCAAAAATATCGTCGTCACACGCCCCGCCGAGCCGCAGAAATTCCGAAAAGGCTTTAAGCTGGGAATTCATATTTTTTAAATCGTTGACCTTAAACGTTACCATTAAAGCAAACTTTCCCTCAGTTTTTCGACAATCTTTCTTTCCGCACGCGATACAAACATCTGGCTTACACCGAGAATTTTGCCGGCTTCCGCCTGCGATTTGCCTTCAATAAACCTTAGCGCAACCACTTTGCGTTCTGTCGGGTCAAGCTTTGCAATCTCCGCACGGAGCGATTCCGAATCTTCGAAAACTTCGAAGTTGTCCTTGGAATCTGGAATTACGTCGTAGAGATGCCCTTCGCCGTCGCCGCCGGTAATTTTTGCGTCGAGACTTACGGGCGAACGGTATTCCAAAGCTTCCATAACAAGTTCTTCCGACGCGCCCAACTTTTCGGAAAGCTGTCTTACCGTAGGTTTAACTCCGTGGGCTTTGAAATATTCGTTGGACTCGGCCCTGATTTTGGAAGCCAACGCATACACCCTTCTCGGCGGACGTACCGCGCGCGAATAGTCGCGGAAATAATTTTTTATTATGCCCGTAACCGTCGGGGTTATGTATGTGGTGAACTGCGCCCCCATATCGGGGTCGTATTTTTCCACGCCCGAAATAAGCGCTTCGGAGGCAACCTGCAACAAATCGTCGTACTCCACGCCCCTGCCCGCAAATTTTTTGGCAAGAATTTCGGCAACGTATATGTAATTTTCGACAAGCTTGTTCCTTATTGAAATATCGCCCGTTGCGCGGTATTCGCGGAAAAGCCTGTCAGCCTCTTTTGCGTCAATCATATTTTAAGCGTTACCCTGTCGATTATTCCGCCCTTTTTGCCTATATCGCACTCGGACACGAGCGCGCCTATCAGTGCAAGAGAAAGTTCGTTATCGCCGTCGGCGGGCTTTCCGCCGTAACCTTTAAGTTCGGCAGACACGCCGCCGTCCGCGTCGAATACCGCCTTTACACTTTCGAAACCGCAGTTTTTAAGTATAAGCGCGCTTTCGGTAACGCATACTTTAAAGTCTTCAAGCAAATCCACGTCGACGTCCGCCGCAGAGCATACTGCGCCCGCGACAAGCCTCAACGCCGTCATATATTCGCTGTCGCAAAGATCAAATTCAACAGAAAACTTTTTCATCGTCCTATCTCCATAATGGTGTCGAGCGAACAAATCTCGAACAGCTTTCTTATCCTCGGCTGGACGTTTTTAAGCGACATAACGTAGCCGTCGGCTTTAAGCTCCTTCAAAATTTTGACGAACGTGCCGAGCATAGTGCTGTCTATAAACGTAAGCGCGGAACAGTCGAAAACAACGTCCTTTTTATCGTGAAGATACGCCGTTCTGACTTCGGCGTAAAAATCTTCGCTCGTGGCGGAATCAATCTCGCCCGAAAGCGAAAATTCAAGTTTACCGTCGGTTGAAATAAGTTTTACCTGTTGCATAATTTTTTTACCTCTAATAATTTATAAACAGTTTTTTGCCCCGCAAAACGGCTTACGGCAATCAGTTTGACAAGCGGTGCGGTTTATGTTATACTGATAGGGTATTACACTAAGTTTAGAAAAGCCGACAGTATTTTAGGAGGTGCATTAAATGGATTTTAACGAGGCTAACCTTATAGTTAAATATTCGCACAGAATTTCGGAACTCACCAAAATTGCCGCCGCAAACAACAATATAGAAAACGAAATGTATGAAAAATACGAAGTTAAACGCGGACTGAGGGATAAAAACGGCAAGGGCGTAGTCTGCGGTCTTACAGAAATTTCGGAAGTCACTTCCTGGGAAAATATCGACGGCGTAAGAACGCCCGTCCCCGGCGTGCTGTGCTACCGCGGGTACAACGTAAAGGACATAGTGCGCAACTGCGTAGAAGAAAACAGATTCGGCTTCGAAGAAACAGTCTACCTTTTGCTGTTCGGAAAGCTTCCCTCCGACAAGGAACTTAACGACTTTACCGAAATGCTTTCAGAATTCCGCGTTCTGCCGAGAAATTTCGTACGCGACGTAATTATGAAATCTCCGTCGAAAGATATGATGAATATGCTTGCAAAATGCGTGCTTAACCTTTACAGTTACGACCCCGACCCCGACAACGTATCCCTTTCAAACGTTTTAAGGCAGGGCTTACAGCTTATCGCACAGCTTCCTATGATTTCGGCATACTCATACAGGGCATACAGATATTACAACACCAACGACGGTTCGCTTGTGATACATAAACCCGTCGCCGAGTATTCTACGGCGCAAAACGTATTACATATTTTAAGGAAAGACAGCTCGTTCACCGACCTTGAAGCCAAGGTTCTCGACGTATGCTTAATACTACACGCCGACCACGGCGGCGGCAACGCTTCGACTTTCACCACCCATCTTGCCACATCGACGGGAACAGATACCTATTCCGCAATGGCGGCTTCGTTAGGGTCGCTGAAAGGTCCCAAACACGGCGGTGCGAATATAAAAGTTATGCATATGCTTGAAAACATAAAGGAAAACGTCAAAAAACGCACAGAGAGCAACGTTTACGATTACGTAAGGAAAATACTTGCAAAGAAGGCGTTTGACCGTACAGGGCTTGTTTACGGCATAGGGCACGCCGTTTATACGGTATCCGACCCGAGAGCCGAAGTTCTTAAAGTATACGCAGGCAAGCTTGCCGAAGAAAAGGGTCTGGAAGAAGAATTCGAGCTTTACAACACCGTTGCCAAAGCCGCTTCCGAACTGATTTGCCAGCAGAAAAACATTGACAAGCCCGTCAATCCCAACGTAGACTTCTATTCCGGCTTCGTATATTCTATGCTTAACCTGCCCGACGCGCTGTATACCCCGCTCTTCGCCGTGGCGAGAATTGCAGGCTGGTGCGCGCACAGAATGGAAGAACTTGTATCCGGCGGTAAAATTATACGTCCCGCTTACGAATGCGTGATAGACAGGCGCGAATACATACCTATCGCAAAAAGGTAAACTTACTTTCGAAAGTTACGCCTTCAACGTCTTTCAAAATACCGCCTACGTTAAATTTAAGATACTTCGCAATCAGGCGCTGCCGTTTTGCGGAGTATTTTGCGTTATACGCCCTGTCGCCGTACTTTTCGTCGCCCAACACGGGACAGCCGATAAACGCCATATGCGCTCGTATCTGGTGCGTTCTGCCCGTATGCAGAACTATTTTCACCAAAGCCGTGTCGCCCCGCTCTTCCATCACTTCGTACTCGGTCACGGCGGTAAGCGCACCCGCGTGCGGCGAATGGTAAACCTTGACTTTACCGCTTCCGTCCTTTAAGATATATGCGGTAAGTAAATCTTTGCTTTTCGGAAAGTTGTTTTTACACAGCGCGATATACGTCTTTTCAAGCGCACGGTTTTTAAAGGCTTTCAAAAGCGCGCTTTCGGCGGGCTTGTTTTTTGCAAACACAATAAGCCCCTCTGTATTTCTGTCAAGTCTGTGGACGCCGTAAAATTCGCCTCTGCCGTTAAGTTCTGACAGCAACCCTTCGTAGCTTACGCCCGACGGCTTGTCCGCAACGTATATATTTTCATCCTCGTACGCGACCGTGTGCGAGGTTTTGCTTTCCTGCACGGCATTGGTATAGTAAACGACCGTATCCCCGCTTTTAAGCTTTACGTCGGAAGACACGCGAATACCGTTGACTTTTACGTCTTTTGCACGCAACAAAGCCGCAAGGCAAAACGCGCCCTGCGGATAAACGCTGTCAGTAAAATCTTTTAAACCAATATACTGCGTAACCTTAAAAGTTTTCATAACCCGAATAAAAAATTTATCAAATATGCCCCGACGAAAGCAATAAGCAACTGCACGGCAAAGCATTTTAAAGTAAATTTTACCCCCGCTTCCTTGCACGAAGCCGAAAAAGCCGACACGCACGCGGGGCATAACAGCACAAACGTACACATCGCAAGTGCGGACGGAACGCCTAAACCCGCGCCCGCCGGCATAAGCATAGCCACTGTGGCGGCAACGTTTTCTTTGGCGATAAATCCGCAAAGCGCGGCGTAAGCCAGACGCCAGTCGGTTATACCCATAGGATAGAAAAGCGGCAAAATAATTTTACTGAACGCGGCAAGCATACTCTTATCCGCGCTTACGTATTCAAACGAAAACGAAAAGTGCGAAAAGAACCAGCTGAGCACACAGAAAAGCGTAACCGCTCCCGCCACCTTTATTATAAACCCTTTGATATAAAAATACAACTTTTTACATACGGTCGACGGGGCGGGAAATATTATGGGTGTAACTTCGGACAGCATACCCTCTTTCCCGCCCTTTAAAAGGTATGAAAAGATTATGCAAACTGCAATGCCAACGAAGTAAAAGCAGGTTACTACTGGAAAGGGATTTTCGAACAGCGGAGCAAGAAAGGTTAAAAATACGGGAAGCTTAGCCCCGCAGGGAATGTACGCAAGCACGGCGATTGTGCGCTTTTGCGCGGACGGGGCGGAATATCCCCGCGTGGTCATTATAGCCGCCGCGGTACAGCCGAAGCCGGACACAAGCGAAAAAGCCGTCCTGCCGGAAAGATTTACCTTTTCGAAGAGTCCGTCGGTGGCGAAAGCCAATGCCGAAGTTACCCCGCTTTCGTCAAGCAATGTAAGAAATAAATACAGCACCGCAAGCTGAGGTATAAACGATATTACCCCGCCCGCACCGCCGAGTATACCTTCGCATACCAAAGAAATTACGGCGGCATTACTCATTTTCGAAGCCAAAAATCCCGCAAAGGTATCGCATATGAGCCCTTCGGTCAAATCTTTCAAGACCGCGCCAACCATAGCGGGATGAAAAGCAAAGAAAAACATTGCCGACACGGCGGCTATAAAAAACGTAAGCGCAAACCAACGGTTGTAAAACAGTCTGTCCGCACGGCTGAGTCCTTCGCGCCCGCCCGAATACGCCGAAGAAAGGGGTAACGTATTTTTTGCAACGTTGAAATTAATACCCCCTTCAATCTCCTTTTTTAACTGACGGGGCGTACAGGCATACACCCGTATGCCGAGCGACGCCGAAAGTTTATCCGTATCGAGCCGCCCGCCCCGCTTTTTAAGGGCGTTTAATTTAGTCACGTAAATTATAAGCGGTTTACCCGTACCTATAAGACTGCGTGTCAAATTCAGGCTGTTTTCAAGCGTTAACGCGTCGACGACGTTTATTATAAGGTCGGCTTTTTTTATCTCTTCGGCAGCGCCGTTTTCCTCCATAGAATAGGACGAAAGCGCATAAAGCCCCGGCGCGTCCACGTAGGTTATCCCTCCCGCCGTCTTTTCGGAAGCCGAAGTTGTTACGCCGTGGAAATTGCCGGTGCGAAGACTGCTTTTCGTAAGCGAATTGAAAAGCGTGGTCTTGCCCGCATTGGGATTTCCCGCCAGCACTACGCGCTTTGCCGTAAGCTCATTTACCTGAGATTTTTTTATCGTTACGGGCATTTTTTTACCTCTATAAGTCCGGCAAGCGAAGCGCGCATTCCAAGCCTCACCGCCCCGCAGCCTATCATAACGCTGCTTTTAAACAGCGAAAAAGCAAGCACTGTTACGCGCTTGCCTACCGTTATTCCGAGAGAAGCAAGGCGCGCCGCCGCCCCGCCCGAAATATCTATTTTAACTATTTCACCGCTTTCCCCAGCCTTTAACTGATAAACGCTCATAGACTAAATCTATGAGCGTTTAACCTTTATTATTCTTACGCAAGGGTTATTTTGTCCGAAATACTGCTTATGAATATTCCGCGTTTTACCCCTTCGCCTATGCAACCCGACACGAAAGCCGTAAGCTTGTCGGATACTCTCGGTACTTTAAGCTCCTTTAAAACCATAGGAATAAGTTCGTCTGCGTACAGACTTACCTTGTTTATGAGTATGCCCCTGATAAGCGAAATCACGTCGTATGGCGTAAAATCGGTATCGGACGTGCGCACGTTTGCGCCGTCTTCGACGCGGTATCTGTCAAAGCCCGAATATTTGTCCGCCTTGAAGTAATAGACGTTGCCCAGCATCGAACAGCTTGCAAAACCGCAGGCGCTTATAAGACCGTTTATTTTATTTTCAAGCTTTATGCCGTACTTCTGTATGCCGAACTGCGCAAGTGTGCGCTTTAACAGAAATTGCTGTGAAATGGGTTCTTCCGCCGCGACTACCGTCTTTATCGTACGAATGACTTCCGCATCGTTTTCGCCGTTTAAAATATATTCGGGAGCAACCGTCTTTGCGTCTGCTTTGGCAAAGCGGTAGGGCTTTTTAAAGTTGATTACCGCAGGCTTGCCGTCGGAAGTAAGTTTATCGAGATAGTCCTTTATCTTCTTGATTTCGCGCTTGGGATTATTGAAAAAGTTAAGTGCGTAAAGTCTTACCACGTTCCAGTTGTTGCGCTTTAACGTCTGAATCTGCAACACCGTCCTGTCCTTTACGGAGAACGAACTCTGCGAACCGTCGCAAAGCACGGCGAGGATAAAGTTTTGTCTGTTCTTGGGGTCGACGACGGCAACGTCTATCTTGAAGTCGGACACACCGACGTCGCAACGGCAGTCGTAACCGTAAGCCGAAAGTTCTTCCGCGACAAACTTGCCTATACCCTGTTTGTTTACTATAATTTCATCGCTCTTCTGCGAAATGTTCGTCCTGCCCTTTTCGGCAAATTCAAGGAAACTTTTAAGCCCTGCCACTCCGCGCGAAGTCGTGCGGGAAAGGTCTATCATAGAATAGCGCATAGACGAGAACACAACCATCTCTTCCCTTGCGCGCGACACGGCTACGTTAAGCCTGCGCCAGCCGCCTATCTGGTTTAAAGGTCCGAAGTTCAAAGAAATTTTACCGAATTTGTCCGGTCCGTAACATACCGAGAAAAGTATTACGTCCCTTTCGTCGCCCTGAACGTTTTCAAGGTTCTTGACGAAAAGCGGTTCTTCGCGCTCGTATGCGGCTTCTTCAAGTCTGTTTTCGCTTATTTTTTTAGATAAAAGTCTTTCGATATAGACCTGCTGGGGAGTACTGAAAGTAACGACGCCTATACTCGAATTTTTAAGCCGTTCGTCCTTTAAACGCCTTATAACGTCGTTTACGAGAGCTTCCGCTTCCTTTTTGTTGCACTTGCTTTCGCCGCGGTCGTAGACGCCGTCTTCGATAAGTTTAAGCCTTACTTTGCTGTCAAGCGCGTCGGGCGACGGATAGGTGCAAAGCCTGCTGGAATAGTACATTATGTTAGAGAAAGCGATAAGACTTTCGTGCTTGGAACGGTAATGCCATATAAGATGCTTTTCGGGAATACCCAGCGCAAGGCAGTCGTCGAGGACGCATTCCAAATCTTCGGTTTCGGGATTGTCTTCGTCCTGACCGGAAGTCATAAAGAAGCTTGTCGGGGGCATCTGCTTGGGGTCGCCGACTATTATCGCGCTCTTTGCGCGGGCGAGCGAAGGAACGGCTTCGCAAGTGGGCATCTGCGATGCTTCGTCGAAAATAACTATATCGAACAGCGAAGGATCGGGCGGAAGATACTGCGACACCGTTATGGGACTCATCAGTATACACGGCGCGACGACGCGCATAAGTTCGGGTATTTCCGTGAACAGCGAACGCAGATTAAACCCGCGGAGATTGCCTAAAATACTGCGTCTGAACGCCATAAGTTCAAGCGCAAGAACGCCTTCGGTCTGCTCTTCCGGCAGACGCGAAATGAGTACCGAACGCAGTTTTTCGCGCGTAAGGTAAGCAAATTCTTCCAAAAGCTGTGAAAAATTGAGGGCGTTTGCCTCGTGTACGCTTGCAGAAAAACCGGAAAGCACTTCGTCGGCGGGTATATTGGTCTGGATAAAGTTGCGGTAAACGTTTTTGCGGAAGGAAGAAAGTATCTGCTTTCCGCTTATACGCCCGCTTTCCATTGCGTCGGTAATAAAGGTAAGCCCGCTGTCGTTAAGCTTCTTTGCGGTTGCTTTGTAAATGCACCAGCCCGAAAGCATATCGATGTTGTCTATAAGCGCGGTACACTTAGCGTTGAAATATTCGAACAAGTCGCCGTCGTGAATTTCGGACTTCTCTATTTTTACGGTTTTAAGGAAATTGTCGCAAGCCTTGTTAAAGGACGTAGCGGCGGAAATAAGCCCCGTTATAAGCGGTTTAAGCTGTCCGCCCGCAGACTGTACGCACACGCTGTTGAACGCGTCGGCGTTATAGTCCATAAACACGTGCGCACAGTTTTTATGCAGGTTGTATAACGGTCTTAAAAACTCGTCGCGCTTCTTGTCGTTTATGCTTCCGCCAAGCCCCGTAAAATTGGAACTTAAATCCGTATTGGAGAATATACGCGACTTTGCCTGTTCCATTTCGTAGGCGCGTTTTATCCACTCCAATTCCTCGCTCTCTTTAACGGGCTTGTCGCCGCACTTGTTTATGCGCTTTATTACGGTAAGCAAAACTTTCGAAGAATGATAATTTTCGCCCCAGTTTTCAAGCTCGGCTTCTATTTTATCCGCAAGTTTGCCGAGGTCTGGAAGAACGCGGAAGCAGGAAAGCCAGTGTTTTACAGCGTTATCGTATTTAACGTTCGCATTATAGAATTTATAAAATTCCTTTTCGTCGCATTCGAAAAATTCGTTCAATTCGTCGCCTTTTAAAATATTCGCAATCTCAATAAGGCTTTTAAGCTTTTTATAAGTAAACGTACTTACGCGTTGGTTGAACGTATCAAGGAAGAGTCCGAGATAATTTTTAAGGTGTTTGAGTTCGGCAAGCACAACTTCCGCGGCGCACAGCACCGCCCTGCGGGTATACTTGTCGCATTCGGTAAGATTTATGCCGGTGAAAGGCGAACGGTAAACCCCGCCGCACTCTTCCGCCGCCGCCTGCGCGGTTAACAGCATTTTTTCGCACTCTTCGAGTTTGTTTTTGGTAAGCGAGTCGTAGAACGTGCTTTCTATATTTACAAGCTCAGGCGCGTTTTTATTTTGCAGATAATAAATTATGCCCTCGTAAACCGAACAGCCCAACCTGCGCTTTTTGTGCATAGCGTCAAGGGGAGCTTTAAGCGATTTTCTTACGTCGGTTATCATCCTGCCCGTACCGTCGAACTTATCGTCGTTTTCCGTCTTGGCAAGCGAAAGGGTGTTTTCTATAGTGCGTATAATTTCACCCTTGTCGGCCGACTTACCGGAATGGAGTTCAAGACAGAATTCGCCTATGCCTATCTCGGAAAGACGCTTTTTAACGACTTGCAAAGCCGCCTGTTTTTCCGCAACGAACAGCACGCGTTTTCCGCTGTAAACGGCGTTTGCTATTATGTTTGTAATGGTCTGGCTTTTGCCCGTTCCCGGGGGGCCGTGCAACACGAAGGTAGTACCCTTTGCCGATTCCGCAACGGCGGCATACTGTGTGCTGTCACAGGGCAATGGAGTTATAATTTCACAGGGGTCGCCGTTGTCTTCGTTCGCCCCCGAAAGTTTGTTTGACGAAAGCTTGTTGGTGTTGGACAGAAGGCTTGCGATAAGCGGGTTTTTCCTGTATTCGGAAATATTCGTCTTGACGTCCGCCCACATCGCGTAACGGGCGAATGTAAACTGGGCAAGATAAATATCTTCGTAGACGAACCAGCCCTTCATATTGGCGGTCTTTGCGCGGAATACGGCGATTATTTCCTTGGGCGTAAGTCCCTTGTCTTCGACGCCGCGAACGTCTATACCGAATTCCTGCTTTAAAAATTCAAGCAAAGTCGTATTTACTTCGTACCCTTCGCCCGGTTCCATCCATACGCCCGCCGTCTTGGAACGTCTGACGTTTACCGGCAGAAGCGCAAGCGGCGCATACTTGTCTTCCCTGTCGTTTTTATCCTTCCATTTAAGGAAGCCGAACGCAAGATACAGCGTGTTTGCGCCCGCCTCTTCTTCGGCGGAACGCGATTTTCTTATAAGATTTCCCGCAATATCGTTAAGCGTTTCCTGCTCCGAATAGCAGCGGATTACGCCCGATTTCATTTCGATTGCGATAAGCTCTTCCAAACTTTTTAAATTTCCGCCGAAGAACACCTCGTCCTTTATCGGCATAGAGGGGGGATTGAGTTTGTACTTATCCCTGCCTTCGAGCCTTGCGCAGAACGCAGAAATATCGGACGAAAGAATGTGCAGACAGTCGCGGCGGTATCGGAAGTTGAGAAGGTTGTTTCTCTGGGAAAGATCCAGAAGTCTTCTCTGCCACGAAGCGTCCTTGGAAGCCGATTTGGAATATTCATATTTGCCCGCGTCGAAAACCTCGCGGGGTTTTTCGCTGTACGAAAGCTGTTTGTCGCTTAAAAGTTCATATCCGGACGCGGTTTTGACTTTTAAAGGCAGAGGATAGACACCGCCTATCCGGCAACGCTTTACGTCTAAGCAGACGTCGAAAGAATTACCTTTGAGATAGTTTATAAAGTGTGACGCACTTGTAGTAAAGCTTGCGTTTTTATGGGCGAAAAGGTCGTCCGCATCAAACACTGCAAGGTTGTTCACGCCTTCCGCAACGTACTTTTCCACAACCGACATTTCATCCTGTATGGGCGAAGAAAAACAACTTTCGTAAAGCCACACGCCTACGCCTACTTTATTTTTACCGAGAACGAGTACGGGGTTAAGCTTAGTCGCTTCGAAGCAGGAAGCCGCAAACAGCGCAAGTTCGAGCGGGGTCGCCTTTTTGTTTTTTATAATCTTGCTTATGTCGCCCGCACGCGTCGTACCAGTGAGATCGCCCGCCTCTTCGCTTTCGATATTTAAATGCCTTATCGCCGAGTAAATAGACGCGGCGGCGTTTCTTACCGCGTTTTTGTCGTTGCCTGCGTACCCGCTCCATTCGGAAGAATATCCCCAGGTCTTTAACTGTAAACCCGCTTCTGCAAGAATTTTCTGGCAGTCGGCAAGTTTCGGACGGACGAACGAAGCAAGCATTTCGGCATTGCCGGAAAGCCCGCACCAGCTATCTATGGGAAGGGCAAGCACTTCCGTGGTATACGTGCAGTATACGTCTTTGCCCTGTGAAAGGCATATTTTTACCTTACATACCGCAGGCTCTTCCAGGTCGGCAAGGTACTTGGGATTCAGAAGATTTTCCGCCGAAATCTCTATACTGCTCTGGTGCGGAATTTCGTCGAGAGTCTTTTCAAACGGCATAATCAGCGGAGTAGAACCCGTTATTACGAGAGTGACTTCGCTTATGTTCTCTTCCGCACGGTTTAAAATTTTAAGCGTTGTAAACAGCGGAAAACGGCAAAAATAAGTTGCGTAGTTTACCGAGTTTAAAAGTTCGCCTTCGAGTTCGATACAGTCAAGTTGTTTTTTTGTTTTGTTTGCCATAATATCGTCCGTTTGCCAAAATTTTTTCTTGTATGAATTTATAATAATTAAAGTTACCGTCGGTTTTTATGAACGGGCAGTTCAATTAAGCCGACCTTATATTATTATAACACTTCCGCCCGTCAAGGGCAAGCGTAAAACGCCATTTTATTTATTGACATAAGTTGCTTATCTTATCAGTGCAAGATTTTTCAGCGCGCGCGTATATGCAATATACTTTTCGTTTGCGGTCATATCCCCGTCCGCAACGGCGACGGCGGTAAATTCCAGCCCCTTACTCTGGTAAACGGTCATAACGTTAATTTTCGTCTTTGAAATTCTGCCTGTCTCGCCTACCCTGTTATAACTTTTTTTAGCATATTTTTCAAATTCACTTTCAGAAGCGATTACCGCCCTTAGTCCCTTTTTATCGGAAAGCCAGCGGCCTACGGCGCTTTCGCCTATCATTTCAACTTCATCGCCGCAAAAGCCTATCGCCCGCATATCTATGCCGAGATTTTTTGCAACAAAACCTACTATGTTGTTGGTGTTGCGGTAATTGAGATTGAGATTATACTCCTTATACCCTAACTTATCCCAACTTTCAAGCCCGCGGAAAGGGGTTATATTCTGCTTTAAATCGCCGAAAATATTGAACGAAGCCCTGTCGTTTACCGCTTTTAAAACGCCGTATTCGGCGTCGGAAATGTCCTGCGCTTCGTCGACAAAGACAAACGCGTATTTGGGCGAAAGCGAAAAACCGAGTTCCTTTAAAATCAGACAGAGTAAGAAAGGGTCGCACCTGCACAGTTTTTTCGTGGCGACGCCGAAGCGTATTTTGGCTTTTTTAACCGTTTCGCGATAGAAAAACCTAAGCACTTCGTAAGTATTTTCGCACTTGCCCAGCGCTACAAGATAGCTTTCACCGCGGAGAACGTCGGCAAAATCGTACAGACAAAAGAAATTGTTACTTATCCTTTCAATTCTTTCCGACACGGAAATTATCTCTTTTTTAAGCTGTTCACGTTTTTCTATCCTCTCCGCGTAGGTCAGCGTTTCCTTTCCGCCGACGTTTATTTTATAGCGTTTAAGGTCGTTTATCTCCCGCTCCACCGCAGAAGACAGCTCTTTTAAATCCGCAACTGCATTAAGGCATATTTTTCCGGAATATCTGCGCAAAAATTTCATTGCCTTATAGAAAGACAAAAGCTGCCTGTAAAAAAATGAATAGTTGCGCATACGCGCGTCTGTAAACGAATTTAAAAATTCACGCACTTCGGATACGCAGTTGAACATATTTCTGAACTGCTTGGTATAATAAAGCCCGCCGTCGGGCTTTTCCTTTATTTCGCCAAGCACGCAACGCCTTACCCTAAGAGAGGCGTTCTTTATAAAAACGTACTCTTCTTCCTGCCTTGCGCACGCGGCGGACACCGCGTCCCCGACTTCGTTACAGTCTTCGGAAGCAAACATTCCGTACACTCCGTCGTAAACTTTTTCAAGTTTTCTGCGGACGTCTGCAACACATTTTTCCGAATAGACGTAGGAAAGAAATTTTTCGGGTACGGCTTGCGATAAATCGAGAATGCCGCTTACATCCGCGCCCGCGTTCTTTAAAAGGTTTATAAAGTAACTTTCAAGCGTGGAAGTTTTTACCCTTTCGAGTTCGAGTATAGCGGCAAGTTCGTCGATAAACCTGTTGAAAGAGTCGGACGGCGTTATGACCATAATATCCGACGGACGGAGTTTTTCGTTATTATAAAGTATATACGACAGCCTGTGAAGAAGAATCATTGTCTTTCCGCTGCCCGCCACTCCCTGAACAATAAATTCGGCGCGTTCGGGCAGAGTGATGATTTCGTACTGCTTTTCCTGAATCGTCTCTATTATATCCGTTATTTCCCGCTTTTCCTTACGGCTTTCGAGAATTTCTTTTAAAAATGGGTCGAATATTACCGACTCGTCCCGCCCGTCTATCTCTTCCGCGGACAAATAGCCTTTAACGCTGAGATATTCGTTTTTAAAGTCCGCAACTTTGCCGTTGCATGTGCGGATTGCCCTGCGCAGTATAAGTTTGTATTCGTAGTCGTTTATTTTAAAATCCGTCAGACTTTTCTGGTAATAACGCCGTGCAAGCGGCGCGCGCCAATCGACGATTTCAAGCCCAGTATCTCCGCGCTTGCCGATATAATAGCTGTTGTATCCCTCGACCCCGTCTTCAAGATCCATTCGCGCAAAATACGGTTCGTCGAAAAACGGCTTGTAGGAATTTAATTTTTCGTTCAGCGCGGAAATTTCGGCATTTAATTCAAGTACGCGTCTGTAACTTTCCGCGTCGTGTTCGGGGAAAGAGTTGCGCGAATGACGTTCGCTTTTTGCCGAACTTATCTTTGCTTTAAGTCTGTTTATATACAGCGCTTTAAGCATAAGCATAACCGCCGCGACGTGCGAATCCTCATATTCCTTCTGTTTTTCCGCATCCAACAAATCGAGATAAAATTGCCTGTCGGGCGTTTTGTGCGGATCTATTGAGTTTTTAAGTTTTTCAAACTCCGTCATAAATCACCTGTTGATAGCTAAGTATAACATATCCGCAAAAAAAAATCAATACTCAAAAATAAATATAGTAAAAACCCGACGCCGTTAAGCGTCGGATTAAATGAAATTTTTATATTTATTTGTCGTCTTTTTTGTCTGCGACGCCGGCGGTGTCGGAGGTGTCTTCGGTTGCCGCGGTCTGCGCCCGCGCTTCGGCAAACAACGGCGCTTCTACTACCGCAACGGCTTTGATTTTACGCTGTTTGCTCCAACCGACGATATATGCCACGATGCAGGCAATAATAATACCCGCCACAAGGCTTATAATAAGCGACATCAGTATACCCGTACCGCCTTCCGCAACCTTAATAACATTGGGGGTAAGGTATGATATAAACGCTTCCTTTTCGTAAACGGACTTGCTCAGTTCCGTATAACCCGCAATATGCCCGTCGTCGGAAGTAAGCTCGTCGTAAATAGCCTGTATTTTAGCCGAATATGCTTCGGTGGCGGCTATATGCGCTTCATTCTCTGCTCCGTTCGTGTAGTATGCGTTTATATAACTATTAATAGTGGTCATTTGTCTTTTAAGACTTGTCAGGCGCGACTGCAAATCGGAAATAACCGTTGCAAGGTCGTCCGACTGGACATTATCGCCTGTAATATACCTTGTAACTTCGTCAAGATTGTGCTTCGCGTCGTCAATACTTTCCTGTAAGGTTACGCGCTCGTTCATATATTTTTCTATTGAAGACTTCCAATCTTTTAAATAGAATTTTGCACGGGCTTCGGTAAGCAACGCTTTCAAATCCACGCGTTCAACCCAGGCGTTGAACTGCTGGCGCTTGCCCGCAACGAGATAACCGTCATCGTCCGTAACGTTCGTCAAAGAACCGTAACGCGAACTTAAATCGTCAACCTGCTGGCGGATATAACTTATCTGCGTTTCGTACGTCAAAGCTTCGTCAAAGTCTTTCTTGTTGAGATAGATGTTGTAGTTAATATTCATCTTGGAATAATAACTTATGGGATACCTTACCAACTCGGAAAGAAAGCTACGCGCAAGGTCTTCGTTTGCAAAAGAAGACGCTTTCGCTCTTATTTCGAATTCACGTCTGACCGTAACCGCGGTGGTATCCAATGTTTCGACTTTGTTGAATTTTTCATTAAAACTTATTCCGTTTTTGACAATCTTTTCGATGTTGATATCCGAATAAGCCGAATTTTCAGACTTTACTTCTTCAAGCACTTTTGCCGATACGTAATCGACGTAATAGAACCTTGTCCTGTCGGGATAGGTATAATACGAGTCGGTTGCGCTGGCTTCCGGAAGATTTAAAGTAAATTCGATAACGTATTCTTCCTTGGATTTACCTATAAAATATAAAGCCAACGTGCCTGCAAGCGTAATTAAAACTGCTATTGCAAGCGCAATCCACTTCTGCGAGAAAATAGTACGAAAAATATCGCCGATGGATATTCCGCTTTCTTCGATTTCGTTGTCTTCCATTGTTCCTCCAATGCTTTTAAATTAACTATATTTTACACATTATGCCGAATTATGTCAATCGTTTGCGCCGACTTTATCCGATTATAAATATTATTGCTAATAATCGGATAATTATTAATTTTTAATTTTGTGTAATAATATACAATTTAATATATTAATAGACAAATTATTCGCGCCGCAACCATTTAAAATGGTGCTATGACTTTTAAAATCAACGCAAAAAGCGTTTTAATGTACGTAATATCAGCCGTTGCAATGGTATTCACAAATAAAGCCGTGGACGGCGTGCATCTGTCGCTGGGGCTGTATTTCGGTATGCTTGCGTGCGGGACAAATCTTATCGTCACGCCCGTACTGTACGTCCTTGCCTCTATTATACATCTTAACTGGATAAACAGCCTTATCTGTCTTTTCGAAGGCGTCTTTCTGTCTGCCGTAACACTATTATACCGCAAGACAAAACGAAAAATGCGTATAGAAGCCGCGGCGTATCTTGCCATAGCCCTTGCGCCGTTTATCGCGTTTGCCCCTTGGAAGGGCGTTAAGTTTGATATACTTGACAACGAATACGCATTAAAGGGCATAGCCGCCGCCGCTGTTATGCTGTTTGCGTTTTTCGCTTTCAAAACCGTATATGCGCTTTTATACAGAACGATGCGGTGCCGTCTGAGAGAGGACGAGCTTGTTTGTTGCGCCGTAACCTACACTGCATTCGGCACGGGACTTTACAACGTTACTGGTTTTTACGTATATACCGCCCTTGCCGCAGGCGCGCTTATATTCTTTGTAAGGCTGTCCAAGTCCCCCGCAGCCGTCATACCAGCCTTAATTCTTGCCATGCCGTCCGCGGTTGCGGGGCTATCGCCCCAGCCTTTTACGGTTTTTGTAATTCTTTGCATATGTTCGCTTTTATTTTCGGGAGCGGGAAGAATTGCGTCCGGCGCGGTAACAGCCGTACTTATCGCCCTGTACTGCTATTTAAAAGGCTGTTTCGACTGTTCGGCGGTATTTATAGTTTTCCGCGCCCTGCTTATACTGTTTTCGTGCGCAATACCCTGCGTGCCTTCCGACAAATATCTCGCATCGCTTAAAAACAGACTGCTTGTGCGCGACGTACTTTCGGACACAGCCGTCGACAGAAGCCGTAAACGGACAGGCGAAAAACTTTACCGTATTTCGGAAGTCTTCCGCGAGATAGAGTGCGCGTTCAACGCTTTGGACGAAGAGATTGACGATACCGCCTTGCGTGAGCGTATGTTTACAGACCTCTACGATAAGTGCTGTAAAAACTGCGACAGGCTAAAACGCTGTTCCAAGACAAACGTATATTCCGGCTTTAAAAAGCTTATCGACGCGGGCTGTATAAAGGGCAAAGTAAACCTTATAGATTTGCCGTCGGAAGTAACCGTAAACTGCGCCAACCCCACCGACGTTCTGGTAAGACTTAACGGTCTGCTTGCAGAATACCGCAGGTTTATCACCGAAGCCGAAAACGCCAAAAGCGGGCGGGCGTTGCTTGCAGACCAGGCGCACGGCGTAGCCGAAGTTATGAAGACCTGCGCCGTACAGCTTTGCAAAACTTATTCGGAATATTCGCAGCTTGAAGAGAGCGTAAAAACAAAACTTTCTTCACACGGGATTTCCTGCCCGGAGCTTTACGTCAGCGGCGAAGACCTTGAAATAAGCGCTGTCATATGCGGAAAAGCCGACATAAAGGCTATGACCCAAATAATTACGGACACAACGCAGACCAAATATCTGTTGAAGGACAAAATTTGTTACGACGGGGAAAAGACCTGCTATATTTTCGGCTGTCCGCCGCGACTTGACGCAGCGTTCGGCGTGGCGTACGCCATTAAAAGCGGAGAAAAGGTTTCCGGCGACACCCATTCCGTAATAAAGATAAACGAACATAGTTTTTTAATGGCGCTTTCGGACGGTATGGGAAGCGGCGTATACGCAAAGAAAGTTTCGTCGACGGCAATTTCACTTATTGAAGCGTTTTACCGCGCGGAAATGCCCGAAGGCACGGTGCTTAAAACCATAAACAAACTGCTGTCGTTCAACCGCGACGAACGTTTCACCTGCATAGATATTGCGGCGGTAAATTTGAACACGGGCATTGCAGAATTCGTCAAGATAGGTTCGCCCGCGGGAATTATAATGCGAGAAGGCGAGATAAAAGTGCTTGAAAGCCAAAGCCTGCCTTTGGGAATACTTGACAGTCTGCGCCCCACCGTCTGCACCGAACAGCTTAAAAACGGCGACATAGTTGTGTTTATGAGCGACGGAATAACTTCGGCATTTTCATCCGCCACCGAGCTGTACGAATTTTTGCAACAGCTTAAACCGCTCAACCCCCAGAACCTTGCCGACACTATACTCGACGGAGCAAAGAGCCGTATAAATTCCGTATCCGACGATATGACGGTTCTCTGTACAAGAATTTTCGAAAAGTAAAAGGGTTTTGCCGAAAACGGCAAAACCCTTTTACAACGCTATAATAACAGCAAATATAAGCAACACCTGCGGATATTAATTATCTGTTGAATTTTTCAATCGATTTTCTTAAAACTGCCCAGTCCCTGCGTGAAGGGAAAGCCGACATTCTGTACTGCCAGTTACCCTGCGGAACCGACGGCACATTCATACGCGAAGCGCCGTCAAGCGTCATTAAGTCCTGTACGGGAATGACGGCTATACGAGCGTCTGTCGAAAGCGCGCATATCATTAACGCAAGCGATGCTTCTTCTCGGGAAGCAAATGGAAGTTCTATACCCTTGCCGTGAAGCTCGGCGCGGAGAAGTTTTTTAAACGACGCAAATTCGGCTTCCGACATTTCTTTAAGCAGACCGAGCGTGGTGTCGTTATCGTGCGTACCCGTGTATACTACCGAATTTTCCTCTATATTTCGCGGAAGATACGGATTGTCGTCATTTCCGTCGAAGGCGAACTGCAAAATCTTCATACCGGGGAAGCCCGTCCTCTCGCGCAGGCGCAGAACGCCCGCGTCCATCTCGCCCAAATCTTCGGCAATCATTTCCACGTCGCCGAGCCTGCGCTTAATTTCGTTGAATAGGCGCATACCCGGTCCGGGGAGCCACTCGCCCTCTTCGGCGGTTTGGTTGCCTGCGGGTATGGCGTAATACCTGTCAAGCCCGCGGAAGTGGTCAATTCTGATAATATCGAACTGCCTTCCCGCCGCTTCTATACGGCGTATCCACCACTCGTAATTGCTTGCCGACATTGCGTCCCAGTCGTACAGCGGGTTACCCCAAAGCTGACCTTTTTCCGAAAAGTAATCGGGCGGAACGCCCGCAACCGCAGTCGGTTTGAGATTTTCGTCAAGCTTGAAAAGTTCGGGATGCCCCCATACGTCCGCGGAATCGTAAGCGACGTAAAGCGGAATATCGCCTATTATCTTTATTCCGAGCGAATTGACGTAGTCTTTAAGTTTCTTCCACTGTTTTGCAAACATAAACTGTACGAACTGCCAGAAGAGATAATCGCTCTTCTGTACGGAACGTCTGAATTCGAGCATTGCAAGCTTTTCCCTGAATTTATATGAGTCGGGGAAAGTGTCAAAGCTTCCGCCGTAACGCGTTTTAAGCGACATAAACAGCGAGTAGTCGTCAAATTCGCCTCCGTCGACAAACGCAGTAAATTCCTTGTTTTTAACGTTGAAACGGGCGTACGCCACGCGCAGCACGTTAAAACGCGTATTGTAAAGTTTTTCATAGTCGACGGCGCCCTGCGGCATTTCCGCAGATTGAAGCTCTTCGTCGTCCAAAAGCCCTTCTTCTCTCAACCCTTCGAGATCGATAAAATAGGGGTTGCCTGAATTGCAGTAAACCGACTGGTAAGGACTGTCGCCGAACCCCGTCTGTACGGGCGGCAAAATCTGCCAGTATTTTACTTTTGCCCTTTTAAGCATATCGGCGAACTCGTATGCTTCTTTACCCAAAGAACCTATTCCGTACTTATTGGGAAGCGACGATATATGGCAAAGAACGCCTGCGCCCCTTTCGTATAATACTTCCATAATATTTCTCCGTTACCCGAAAAACGCAAAACCGCGTATTTTATTTCCTTAACAGATTTTCTATCCTTTCCACCGCTTGTTGCGTTACTTCCCTGCTACCGAACGCGGTAAGCCGGAAAAATCCTTCTCCGTTTACACCGAAGCCCGCGCCGGGCGTTCCCACAACCTGCGCTCCGTTTAAAAGCAGGTCGAAAAACTGCCAGCTACCCAACCCGTCGGGACATTTAAGCCAGATATACGGCGAATTTTTGCCGCCCGTATACCATATGCCAAGCCTCTGCATACAGTCCGCTATAAGCTTTGCGTTCTGTCTGTAATAAGCCAAATTTTGCTGAATTTCACGCTGTCCGCGTTCCGTAAACACAGCCGCCGCTCCCTTCTGTACGATATACGGCACGCCGTTGAATTTGGTAGCCTGACGCCTTAACCACATCTTGTTTGCGTTAAGCCCGTCGGCTTTGAGTTCTTCGGGAACGACGGTATATCCGCAGCGCGTACCCGTAAAGCCCGCCGTCTTGGAGAACGAACAAAACTCTATCGCGCAAGTCTTTGCGCCGTCTATCTGAAATATGGAACGGGCAAGCCCCTCTTCGGTTATAAAACATTCGTAAGCGGCGTCGTACAGGATGACCGCTCCGTTTGAATTTGCGTAATCGACCCATTCTTTAAGCTGAGCCTTTGTATAAGCCGCGCCCGTCGGGTTGTTGGGCGAGCATATGTAAATTACGTCTGCCTTAACCCCCTTTTCGGGCATAGGCAGAAAGCCGTTACCCTCGTTTGCGCAGGCGTAAATAACATTTCTTCCCGCCATTAAGTTTGTATCTACGTAAACGGGGTACACGGGGTCGGGAACGAGAACGGCGTTATCCTTCGAAAATATGTCTAAAATATTTCCGAGGTCGGACTTTGCCCCGTCCGACACGAAAATTTCTTTCAAAGAAAGATTGACGCCGAAAGACTTGTAGTAACCGCGTATACTTTCCCGCAAAAAGTCGTAGCCTTCGTAGGGGCCGTAACCTTTGAAAGTCTCCTGCTTCGCCATATCGTCGACCGCAGAATGAAGCGCTTCCACAACCGCCGGCGCAAGGGGCAGGGTTACGTCGCCTATGCCGAGTTTAAGCACGTTTTTATCGGGATTCGACTTTGAGTAAGCCGAAGCCCTGTTTCCGACTTCCGCAAAGAGATAGCTTTCCTTTATATTGTTGAAATTCGTATTTAGTTTCATTTTGATATTTTCCTTGAATATGCAACTGCACTTTTGATAAACTCACGGAAGACGGGGTGAGCAGACTGCGGACGGGATTTGAATTCGGGGTGGAACTGAACGCCGATAAAGAAATCGTTTGCGGGAATTTCAACCGCTTCGACAAGCAGTCCGTCGGGCGACGTACCCGCAATCTTCATACCCGCCTTTTCTATCTGTTTGCGGAATTCGTTGTTGAACTCGTATCTGTGGCGGTGACGTTCAGACACGCTTTCTTCACCGTAAGCCCTCTTCATAATTTCGCCTATGACCGTGCAGGGATATGCGCCCAATCTCATAGTTCCGCCCATCTTTACGCCGTGCTGGTCGGGCATTAAATCTATAACGCAGTGTTTGGACTGGGGGTCGAATTCGGAAGAGTTTGCGTCGGCATAACCTAACACGTTTCTCGCATACTCTATTACCGCCGTCTGCATACCCAGACATATGCCGAAGTAAGGCACGTTGTTCTCGCGCGCGTATCTGGCGCATAGAAGCATACCTTCTATTCCCCTGTTGCCGAACCCGCCGGGAACTATTATACCGTCTATTCCGCCGAGTTCGCTTTGTATATTTTCATCCGTCAGCGCTTCGGTGTCGACCCACTTAATTTCGACTTTCGCGCCGTTTTCGTAACCTGCGTGAGCAAGCGATTCGGCAACCGAAAGATATGCGTCGTGAAGCTGTACGTACTTTCCGCAAAGCGCAATTTTGACCGTCTTGTCGCGCGCGGCTATTCTTTCAAGCATTTTATTCCATTCGGTAAGGTCTATAACCCTCGGATCGAGATTGAGGCGCTTGCAGACTATCTCCGAAAAGTTGCTTTCTTCAAGCATAATGGGGCATTGATATAATACGGGGAGCGTCAAATTTTCGATACAGCATTCGGGCTCAACGTTGCAGAACATTGCGATTTTCGCCCTAACGTCCTTTGGCATACTTTCGTCGACGCGCGCCATTATTATGTCGGGCGTAATGCCCATTCCCTGCAATTCCTTTACGGAGTGCTGGGTGGGCTTGGATTTGAATTCTTCGGAACCCGAAATATACGGCACGAGAGTTACGTGGATAAAACAGCAGTTTTCCCTGCCGACTTCGCGGGCGACCTGCCTTATCGCTTCGATAAACGGCTGGCTTTCTATGTCGCCTATCGTTCCGCCGATTTCTGTAATTACGACGTCCGCGTTAGAAGTTTTGCCGACGTTGTATATAAACGTTTTGATTTCGTTGGTAACGTGCGGAATAACCTGCACGGTCTGTCCGAGATATTCGCCGTTGCGCTCCTTGTTTAAAACGTTCCAATATACCTTACCCGTAGTAAGGTTGGAGTATTTGTTTAAATTTTCGTCAATGAACCTTTCGTAATGACCCAGGTCAAGGTCGGTTTCCGCACCGTCGTCGGTGACGAACACTTCGCCGTGCTGGAAGGGGCTCATCGTGCCGGGGTCTATATTGATATAGGGGTCAAGCTTCTGGGAAGCCACTTTATACCCCCTGCACTTCAAAAGCCTGCCAAGCGAAGCCGCCGTTATGCCTTTACCCAATCCGGACACCACGCCGCCCGTTACGAAAATGTATTTTGTCATAAATATCTCCATTGTTTAAAAATCTTTGTAATTATAACACAAACCACCAACTATTGCAAGGCTTGCGCCGCCTTAAATTTTATTAAAGTAAAAATAAATTTAAAGCGCAATATCGCCCGTAAACACCAGCGTTGCGCGTCCGGTCATATATACCGTCCGACCGGTATATTCTATTTGCAGCTCCCCGCCGAGAAGCGACACGGTAACGGGCACGTCCATATCCGCAAAACCGTTTAAAACAGCCGCCACAGCAGAGGCGCACGCGCCCGTTCCGCAGGCAAACGTTTCTCCGCTTCCCCGCTCCCATACGCGCATTTTAAGTTTATTGCGGGCTGTAACCTTTACAAACTCGGTATTTATTCTGTCGGGAAAAGCGGGATGATTTTCGAACTGTCTGCCCAAGCCTTCCACGTCTGTTGTATCGGGGTCGGCGAACACCACGCAGTGCGGATTGCCCATAGACACCAACGTCACGCCGTAAGTTTTACCGCCCACTTCAAGCGGATAGCCGACGACCTTTTCGCCGTCTATCGTAGAGGGTACCGACTTTCCGTCAAGTATGGGCGCGCCCATATCCACCCTTACGCTCTCGACTTTGCCGTCTTCACCCGTAAAAAATTCAAGCTTTTTAATGCCCGAAAGGGTTTCAACCGTACAATTACCGCCTTTAACGTAACCCAGATCGTGCGCAAGCTTCCCCACGCAACGGATACCGTTTCCGCACATTTTGCCTTCCGACCCGTCGGCGTTGAACATACGCATTCTGCAATCGGCTTTGTCGGAAGCGCACAGAAGAATTATTCCGTCGCCCCCTATCCCGAAATGTCTGTCCGAAAGTTTTATTGCAAGTTTTTCCGGTTCGGCTATTTCGCCGCGCATACAGTCAAAATAGATATAGTCGTTGCCAATGCCGTGCATTTTATAAAATTTCATATTGCCTTCCGTTTTATCTTTTTCTTTATTATAAGCGTTTTTTTTAACCTTTGCAATTATTTCCGTTGACAAATAAAAAGTTATATTACAAAATAAAAAAGGTATGGTTAACGGCGACGCAGAAAAACTTGACAGACTGATAGTTGCGGTAGCCCGCGGTCACGCGGACTGCCTTGACGGCATTTACGCGCTTGCGGGCGGGCGTATGCTTGCGGTCGCCGCGGGCATAGCGGGGCGTGAGAACGCCGAGGACGTGCTTCACGACAGCTTTATAAAAATTGCCCGCTTTGCTTACCGCTATTCGGACGGAAGCAACCCGTACGGCTGGCTTATGAAAATCGTACGCAACACCGCGCTGGATTTCGTCCGAAGCAAAAAGTCGAAGGCGGAAGTAAACATAGAAGAAATTTACAGTCTGTCTTCTTCCGACTATTCGCCCGAACTGCGGGAAAACGCCGTTTTGATTGAAAGCGCGCTTTCAAAACTTCAACCGGACGAACGACGGGTAATTTACTTAAAATACTATCTCGATATGACGGTAAGGGAAATAGCCTCTTTACAAAAATGCGGAAAATCTTCAATTCAACGTACTGTAGAAAGAGCAGAACGCAATCTTAAAATTCTGCTTGACGGCGGGACAAACGAATAAGATAAATCGTTTAACAGGTGTAAGATGAAAGACCAAAGACTCGAAAAAGAATTCGAAGAATATTTCAAGGGCGCAAACCTGCCCGCAGATATTACCGCCGACGCAAAGAAATGCGTTAAGGCGAAATCTGTCGGGCACGGCAGATTCATCGGGCTTATATCGGCTGCGGCAAGCGTTTTGATTGTATGTACCGCCGCCGTCGTCATTGCGCTTAACCTTAACCCCTCCCGCGGCATGAGGGTTTACGGCGACGAACGGCTTAGTTTCAAAGCCGAAAACGCCGCATATCTGACCGATTTAAACGGTTCGCTTAAAATTATCGAAGACTTTGCGCGCGCAGACAACGCAAAAATAAATTACTGTTCTTCGGCGTACGACGGCGATAGCCTTGCGTTCGTCACAGCCGACGTAAGCAGTATAAACGGTCTTACGCGGCACGAAACTTCCATATATATAGAATTTGCCGACGGCGTGTACTCTCCCCTTGAAGAATACTATTCGGGGACGAAAGCCGAATATAAAAATACGCAGTATTATCTGACCCGCGGCGTAGCCGTCAACGGCGAGCCCGTAAACAAACTGTATTTAAGTTACGGCGGGGTAAAGTATTACTTCAACGTAACCTCGTCCGACGAAGACGCGTATAAAAAATATTTGCAATTAATTGTAAAATAAGCGGGACAAACGCGCGCCGCCTTTCGTTTTAATTATACAAAACGCTTAAAGAGGTGAAAATTATGAAAAAATTTTAATGGGTATTACGGCTCTTGCGTTGTCCTGCGCTTGTCTTACGGCTTGCGGAAGTTACGGCGGCGGATTTAATGGCGGCGTATCGGAGCCCGACGCACTTGATCCCGACGGAAATTTCGGTTACGACAGCGTGATAGAACAGGACTTTTCTTCCGTTACGGAAAACGACACGTCCTACTTTTCTTTGGACAGAAACACGGCGGGTTTTTCGCACGTCCGCTATGAAATAGAAAACGGGTATAAGCCGGCGTACGATTCTGTACGCATAGAAGAAATGATTAATTATTTCGGTTACGATTACCCGACTCCCGCCGACGGACAGACGGTAAGCGTATCCGCTTATCTTTCAGACTGTCCCTGGAACTCAGACAACAGGCTTATGCTTGTAGGTATGAAGACCGTAGAATACTCGCTTGAAGCCGAAAACGCAAACTACGTCTTCCTTATCGACGTATCGGGTTCTATGTCCGGCGACGACAGGCTGGGACTTGCCAAACAGGGACTTAATATGCTTGTCGACGAACTCGGCGGGGGCGACCTTGTATCGATTGTAACCTACGCAAGCGGCGTAGACGTGCTTTTAGACGGAGGAGAATGCGACGGCAGGGGCAAGTCAAAAATAAAAAATGCAATTTCCAAGCTCAACGCATACGGCTACACCTACGGGAGCGGCGGACTGGAACAGGCTTATAAGGTTGCAAAAAAACATTTCATTACGGGCGGCAACAACAGGGTTGTAATTATTACCGACGGCGATTTCAACGTGGGGATAAACAACACTGACGAACTTAAAGAATTTATTCAGGACAAGGCGCAAAGCGGAATTTACCTTTCGGTACTCGGTGTGGGTATGGGAAATATGCGCGACGATATTATGAACACGCTTGCAACCTGCGGCAACGGCAATTACGCATATCTCGACAATATTACCGAAGCGCGTAAGGTTCTGGTTGAGGAGCTTAACGGAACTTTGAAGACGGTTGCAAAGGATGCGAAAGCAAGCGTTAAATTTACAGATGCGGTATCTCAGTACAGACTTATAGGTTACGACACAAAGCTTATTTCGGAAGACGACTTCAACAACGAAAAAGCCGACGCGGGCGAACTCGGAAGCAATCTTTGCGTAAGCGCATTATACGAAATTAAGCTTTCGGACGGCGCGGACGGCAAACTTGCCGACGTGGAAATCAGGTTTAAGGACGTCACGGGCGCGGAAGAAAAAAATTCAAGCGCCGCAGCGCAAGTAACTATTTCCACTCCCTCCTCCGACGATATGCGCTTTGTCGGGTGCGTGGCGGAATTCGGACTTATTCTCAGAAATTCAAAATATAAAGGAACGGCTTCTCTTAAAGCCGTAACGGGACGGCTTGCCGACCTTGCCCACTACACCGCAACCGATCCGTACAAGCGCGAATTTTTATCTCTTGTCGGAAAATATTCCGAAATAGATAAATAGAACACAAATAAAAACGTTTGCGGTTTACGGTAATTCCCATAGGGAATTTAATAAAATGCAAATAAAAAGATTTAGGCATAGCGTTAAGCTGTGCCTTTTCTGTACTTTTTTTCGTGGACGAACTAGGCTACTCGTAGCCTAGTGAGATATAGATATGTTTTATATTTCCCGCAAAATTCAATCGGTTGCGTTCTTTCATTTTTCGTGATATAATGATTGTACGATAAACAGTAATTTAGCGGAGAATTATAAACGACCTATAATGAATATCTATGAATTAGTTCCATATACCGACGCAGACCACGACAGTTATATAAAGTGCCAAATGGACGCTTTTGAAAAGTATATATTAGAGTTCTTTGGGATTTGCGATATGGCTATTATGGAAAATCATTTGAAACAATTAAAACCTAATCTTCTTAAAATTGCAGTCAAAAATCAAACCGCTGGGTATGTTTACTATAAAGAAGATACGAAAATTGTAGTAGATGTTTTTACCTTGTTGCCCGAATATCGTAACAACGGATTAGGCTCTTTAATCTTACAAGGCTTTATTAAAAAGGCAGATGAATTAAATAAACCGATATTTTTGGATACTTTTAAGAGTAATCCTGCAAAGAAATTTTATGAAAGAAATGGTTTTGTCGTTGTGGACGAAAATTCCTCTCACTACATATTGAGATATGGAAAAGTTATTTGATACGATAAATTTCAATTTATTTAAGGGGTAAGGGCTGTTTTCCGAATCCGCCCTATACC